>JACRTY010000049.1 GCA_014305025.1 Candidatus Nyctobacter psychrophilus
GCTCCGCGGCGCCCCCCAGCGGCGCGCCGCTGGGGCCGGACGCGGCCGGTTGACGCGGGGCACGCGCCCGCCGGCGCGGTCGCGCCGGCGCGCGTGGGCGCTCCGTTACGCCGTCGCTCACCGGCTCAGCAGCGCTTTCGGCGCCCTGGGCGGCCGCCCGCACGACCTCGATCGGTTCGAGGACCGGCGGCTCCACGGCGTAGCCGCTGACCTGCCGAACGTCTTCCTCGGTCGCGCGAAGCGCGACGTGCGCGAGCCGGCCGCCGATCGGAAACGCGATCTCGTTGATCTCGGCTTCGTCGAGCAAAGCCAGTACCGTTTCGAACGCGCCGCCCTGGTCCTTCGGGCTATGAGCGCCCGAGCCGACGGCGACGGCAACGCCCTTGGCTTTGGCCTTGCGCATCAAGCGCAACGTGACCGCGCGATACTTGTTGCGCTGCGCCTCGTCGTCGACGAAGTAGCGGTAAAACGGACGGGCGTTGATCTCGATGGCCAGCCCGCGCTCCGCGCATGTGGCGACAAGGCGATCCTCGTATTCTTCGAGCTTCGCCTCATCGGGCCAGTGACCGAATTTGGCCGGCGCGTAGAAGTGGGCGACGATGTGGCCAGGAAGTTTTTCGATGGCATCGAGCAACGTGGTCACATACAGTTCCCACGTCGCTTCGGTCCCGACTACATCGAAGAGTTCTTTGAACTCTTCGATGCCGAAGGCCCACATCCAATTTTCGCCGTGTTGCGGATGCGTGATCGGCAAAAAGTGGACCGCCCGAATTATTCCGTCCGGGCGCATCGCTTCGACAATATTCTGGGCGTCGGGCCGGTTACGCGGATCGTTGTCGACCTCAGCTCCGATCGAACAGCGCATGCCGCGGCGCAGCCCTTCCGAAACGACGGCCGCATGCTGCAGTTCGACGCCCGCGGTCTCGGCGGCACCGTATAAATCGCCGGCCTGCGCCAGCTTGAGCGCGCGGCGGACGAGATTCGTCGCCGCCGGATCTTCAAAGGTCAAGTAGTTGACGTGGTCGGCGACCATCATGAAGCGCGGTGCGCCGCGCCGGCACGCGTGGAAAAACCAGAGGAACAGCATCCGGGCCGTATACGGAATCGGACGCTCCTCGGCGAACGGTTTGTGCTCGCCCTTGGCATGCCCATGAATGTCGGGCAGCGCCGCAATGCGCGGATCCTCCGTCATCGTATCCTGTGGACTAGAACCCATCGCCCGCCCGCTTCGCGAACCACCCATGCACGCCATCTTTAACCAAGCCTTTGGAGGGGCGCATTTTCGTCGGATCGAGGCGCGGGGGACCGAAGTTGCCTATGGGCAATGAGGTCGCCCGCAACGATGATCCGGCGGGAATGCGGCCCTCCAAAAAAAAAGCCGGCTCGCAGCCGGCGGACTTAGGGCCGCGCGGAGTTAGGTCCGCGCACCTCCAATCATCGTATGGTTGACTCGTTGATTACCTTGCGAACTAACGATGATCACCTCCCTTTGTCCGTCTGTTAACCTTCGCTGGTCTCTGTGTGAAGGGGCCGCGGACGTATTATGGTTGCATGCTTCGCGTAGACCCGGACGGTTCCTGCCACGCGCCGCGCTCACGCCTTGGAGCGGTAGCCTTCCATGTGTAAAATGCGGGCCTTGAGCTCGACGCCGTACCCGTAGTTGTGCAGGGCGCCGCTGGCGTCCACCACCCGGTGACACGGAAAGAAGAGGGCGACCGGGTTACGCGCCATCGCTTGACCGACCGCGCGGGCCGCCCCGGGATGGCCGATTTCCCGCGCGATCCAACCGTATGACCGGACTTCTCCCGGCGGAATCTGTGCGGCCTTGTGCAGCGCCGCCTGTTCGAACGGGCTCAGGTCGGAAATGTCGATGCGTCCCATGTCGACCTGCCAGGTCGAAAAGAAAAGCTGCACGGTGCCGCGGACCCACGCGGGTGGCTCGGAAGCGCGCACCGGGCGACGTAGGCGGCGTTCGATGTGCTCGCGGGCCTCATCGTCACGCTCGCCGCGGGCGATGCCGACGAACGTGATGCCGCCCTCGCGCCAAGCGACGAGCAGTTCCCCGAGCGGCGACTCCACGCGGGCCAATGAATCGGCGGCCGTCGAGCGATAGTGATTACGCAGGGAGCGGATGTGGTCCAAAATGCGCGGAACCAGGTTCGGCGGCGGTTCCGCGGTGGGCAAGCACGTCAAGCAATACGCGACGCCTTCGAATTCCTCGTACACCGCTTGGCACGTCCGGCAACTTCGCAAGTGCGTCGTTACCGCCGTGTCGCGCGGCTCGGCTTCTTCGCGCAACACGTCCCACAGAGCTTCGACGTCACTACACCGCATCTGCTGTGTCTCCGGTACTGGCGATCCGTCCGACCTGCGGACCTAAGATTCGCCGAAGGATGCGCACGGCTCGGTGCACGTGCGATTTCACCGTCCCGATCGGCTGATTGAGAATCTCCGCAATCTCGGGATGACTGCGGCCTTCGATGAACCGTAGCGTCGCCGCCGCCCGCAAGTGCATCGGCAGTTGCAGCAAGGCTTGCTCGACGAGCGCCATGTCGGTCCCACGTTCGACGATCTGCTCGGGTTGCTCGGGACCCTCTTGCGTGTGGTTGAGCAACGCATCGGGGTCGGCGAGCGCATCGAGCGCCACGTTCGTCGGTCGCTTCGACCGCAATCGGTTCCTCGTCACGTTTAACGTGATCGTATAGAGCCAGGGTTGCAGGCGCAGCTCGGCGCGTTGCTTTTCGTCCATTTTCCCGAGCGCCCGAAAAGCGCGCACGAATGCGTCCTGGACGATCTCCTCGGCATCTTCGCGATTGCCGGTCATGCGCAGGGCGAAGCCGTACAGACGGCGCTGGTAATCGTCGACGAGGCGCTCGAAATGCTCGGTCGACGGCAGCTCCGCGGACCGCGGCGGACCCGGCGGAGTCGTCGCCGGCTTCCGCTCGGCGGTCCTCGCTCGAGTGACCACGGAAGACTCCTGATGTCGGTGAGGTGCGCGCTTTCTGCGACCGGGCGGGTTCGCCTGCGGAACGAGTTCAGCGGGGAGGGGCTCTGCGGATGGTACGGCTGTAGACGATCCTGACGGGGTCTTTTCTGGAGCGGTTCGACACGTTTCCCGACACCGTGACCGTCGTGTCGAGCGCCAGCAATATCGCCGAAACGCTGTCGTAGAAGGCGGTGCCCCGCATGGCGATCGTTCCCGTCAACGTGAGGCCGGGCCGGTCGGGAATGGAGCCATGCATCGGTCCGGCGGCTTCAAAGCGGACGCCGACCGCGTTTCGCCCCGCCACTTTCGTGCCGGCGATGTGCTGAAGGTAGCCGTGCAGCGACGAGCGTGTGAACGGCGAGGGAAAGTCGAAGGGCAGGGCGCCGTGGAGGTGCCCGAGGTCGTGCAAGGTTTGCCGGTCCAGTTGCGCCGCGAACGGCTGGTCGAGAACGGTAAGGTTATCTGGATCGTGGTCGGCGGTGGCCAGCGTTTCGCCCGACGGTGAGAGATCGGTCACATATTCGCCGGTTGCGGCGCTGCGCGCGCCGGCATCGTCACGCGTGTAGGTGACGTAGGCGCGTAAGCGCGTGCCGGCACCGTGCGGGCTGGTGCTCAACGTTTGCCTGCCGCGGTACGAGATCCGGCTTCGAATCTCGCCGGAACCGATCGAAAAGTTGTCGCTGCCCGAGACGGTGTAGGTCTCCTCGGTAGGCGCAGCGGCGGCCAGCTCGCGAGCAAAGACCAGGACCAGTAACGCGGCGGCGAGCGGAACGGGCTTCATCGTCCTATGGTCCAGTAGTCTTTCAGGGTAGGCCTCGCCAGCTTCGAGGCTAGGCGCAAGGGGTTACGGGCGAAACCGCCGATGTTAGAGAGACGGTCATGTTTTTCGTGCGTGCAGTGGTCCTGGTTCTCGCCGCGGCGCTCGTATTCAACGGTATCTCCGCGGCCCGAGCCGCCGAAACGCCGGTGCTCACGGGCAAACTCGAGAAAATCTACCTTACCGCCTTCGATGAGGCCCTGAACCGCCACGCGATCGCCGAGCGTGACGGCACGACGTACGTCTCGACGGGCGATATCGAAGCCGAGTGGCTGCGCGACGCAAGCGCCGTGATGGAGCCGTACATCGGGCAGGCCGCCAGCGACGACCGCATTTCGCGGGCGTTACGCGGCGTGGTCGCCCGGGAGGCGAAGTACATTCTCATCGACCCGTACGCGAACGCGTTCTCGTCGGACTACAAGGTCGTCGAGCGGAAGTTCGAAGTCGACTCGCTGCTCTATCCCATCTGGTTCGCCGACAAGTATTATCGCGCGACCGGGGACCGCTCGATTTTCACGCCCGAGGTCAACCGCGCGTTCGAGCGCGTGCTTGCGGTGCTGCGGGTCGAGCAGCATCACGACCAGCGCTCGCGCTACCGTCACCCCGACCTGGCCAACGGCGGCAAGGGCAGTTGGGTGCGCTACACGGGAATGATCTGGACGGGCTTTCGGCCCTCCGACGATCCGGCGCGCTATCAGTACAACATCCCCGACAACATGTTCGCGGTCGTCGTGCTGCGCCGGCTCTCCGCGATCGAACAGCAGGTCTACCGTAACGGGAAGGACGCCGCGCACGCGTGGGGCCTGGCCAACGAAGTGCAGACCGGCATCGAACAGCATGCGAAAGGCACCTTTCGCGGTTTCGGAACGATCTACGCCTATGAGGTCGACGGCTACGGCCATGCCAACTTCATGGACGACGCCAACATCCCGTCGCTGCTGTCCATCCCGTATTTCGGGTACCTGGCGCAAAACGATCGCGTCTACCAGAATACGCGGCGGTTCGTGCTCTCGAACCGTAACCCGTATTACTTCCGCGGAAAGTTCGCCAGCGGCGTCGGCAGTCCGCATACGCCGCGCAACTACGTTTGGCCGCTCTCGCTCATCATGCAGGCGCTGACGTCGACCGATCCGGCAGAGATCAAACGCGTCATGGGCTACATCGCCGCCTCCGACGTCGGCGACCACCGCCTGCACGAGTCGTTCAATCCCAGCTGGCCCGAGGCGTTCACGCGTGACGATTTTGCGTGGCCGAACGCTCTTTATGGTGAACTGGTCGCGCGCGAACGCGGCAGGTAATCGCTTAGCGCAATTGCACGCGGAAGCGCGGTTCGGTCGAGAAGAAGCGTAACGTCGCGGTCCCGGCGCACAGGATGACGTCGTCGCCCCGGCGGCATATCCGGCCGTCGACATCGAGGACGAACTTGCCGGCGTAGAGGCCGTCGAGCGCGGTACGAACGCTGCGTTCGCGCTTGTCGAAAGGCGCGCGAGCACCCAGCGCCTCATGCACGGCCAGCACGACCAATTGCTCGACCCGCAGCGGCGTTGCTGCCGCGAAAATGCTGCCGCCCGTGGCGGCGATCGTGCCGACGTCGATCGGAATGGGAACCCGGATCACCGGCCATGGGTTCGTGGCGAGGCCGTGCGCGTCCCTCGCGCGAAACTCGCACGCCGATGCCTTCCACGCCACCGCGCCGCCGGGCGCAACGCCCTCCCAACGACACCGGCCTGCCGCTCGTTCCAATTTTAATCGGGGTCATCGTGCTCGGTTTTGTCATCGGCGCCGGATGGTCGCTGCTCAGCAACCGTCATGGCGGTAACGCGACGACGGTTGCGCTCGCAACCGCAACGCCGCAATCCGACGCGTTACCAAGCGTCACCCCGGTACCCGGCCCTTCGGACACATTGCAGCCCGCGGCAGCGCCGTCGCCCGAAATGACGACACCCCGTCCGACTCCTGTGGCGACGCATACGCCCAAACGTGCCGCGTCGCCGGCGCCCACGCCGAGTGCACCGCCGACGGTAGCGGCATTGTCCACGCCGCTTGCAACGAAACCGCCGAGGGCGCAGCCGACGGCGTCGGCGGTAGCGCTTGCGACGCGCGCTGCAGAGGAAGTACCGCCGCCTCCGCCGGTCATTCGGGAGACTGCGCGCGCATCGGCGACGCCGCTTGCGAGCGCGACGGCGGCCGACGTTTCGCGCGATTTCAGTACGCTGGCCGCGGCGGTCGTGCGCCAGTATCTCGAGGCCGTGAAACGCGGTGATTCAACGGCCGCATATGCGGCGCTCGGTGCGGCTCCCGGCGACCGCGGGGGGGCTGCCCTCACCGAAACCGGGATCGTCGACGCGCGTACGCGCATCGGACGAATCGATTCACACGGAAACGGCGACACGGCGACCGTGGAGGTCGATCTGCAGACCGCGGGCGGTCCGTATTACGGTGAATACACCGTGCGTAAGAACGATACGGGCGCGGCCGTCATCGTACAGCACTCGCTCGTCAAACCGTGACCGGTCCGAGCGTACGATATTACCGGAGGCGACTGCAGGTGTTTGGTCCGCAACGTATGGCTGTTGCGACGGTGGCATCGCTGCTCGCCGCGTGCGCGCCGCATGCGCCCGGCATCGCCGATCCCGTGCGCGTCGACGGACACTGCAGTCCGCGCGTCGCCCGGATCACCGGCATTCGCAGCGTCCTGACGTCGACGAACGACAAGCTCGGTTCGGCCGACGCGCCGTCGTTGCGCGAGATACGAGCGGCAGTGCAGTCCGGCGACGGCGCGATCGCCTACTGGAACGACCAACGCCTCGCGCTTCCGCACGTATCGCAGCAACTCGGTGAAGCCGACGGCTACGCGCGCATCCGGGCCATCGCAATACCTCCACAGCCCCTCGGCGCCCAATACCGCCACGTCTATCTGCTCGTGCGCGACCACGGCCGTTATCGCTGGGTGACGATGCAAGCCTTCGACATGCAAGATGTCTGCGTCGAGGGGCACGTCCAGAGTTAGGCTGCATCTCACTGATAGCTCCAACCCGATAATCCCGGGACGGAGTCCGTCGATCGTTTTGGGGCGATCGGCAGGAAGCGCTGTGGCGTGATCTCATTCTCGCAGAGGGCGCTTCTCGTGACCACGGACATCCGTACGGCCGACCCGTACGTCTGTCTTGTGCGGGTCGATGCGAAACAGGCAATGAACCGCTTCAAAAAGACCGGATGCTAGGCGTCACCGGCCTCCGCCGTCGGATGTAACGCCGGACGAAACGACCCCTCCGGCGCTTTCGCGCTCCGGGGGAAGACCAACGCGACTGCGGTAAGCACGGCGACGTTACAGCCGAGAGCGACAAGTCCCCAGTTGATGCCCATCGGCCCCGTGCTCGCGTGCAGCGAATACGCGGCGACGAGTTCGCCGACCACGAGACCCGAGCCCACGGCCCATCCGCTCACGCGCCTCCACGCCAGTCCCAACATGACGCCCGGAGCCAGCTGGGTAATGCCGTTGAAGTAGAACAAAAGAAGCTCGACGAGCGAGGTTTTGGCGACGATCCAAAGCGCCAGCGAGAGCACGGCGCATACGAGCACGAGGACCCGTACGTAGCGCGTATTGCCCAGGACGTTTCGAGCGAAGATGCTGGCCGCGCCCAGCAGTAAGACTGACGCAGGAAGAAGTGCGGCCAAACAGCCCGCGCCGGCGACGATACCGAGGACCCATGCGGGAAAATGGCGCTGTAACAGCAGCAGGTACGACTGGTCCGCGGCGGTGCCTTTCAAGCCCGGGACAACCACCAGCGCCGTGAGACCCGCAAGCAACACGAACATTATCATCAATCCGTAGAAGGGCATGAAAATCATGTTCCGGCGCACAGTGTTATCACTCCGTGCCGCAAAGATCGACTGGGCGTTGGAAGGCCCCATAAAGAAACCGATGCTCGTGAGTAACACGGTCGAGATGAACCAAGTCACGCCGTAGGGGGCGCTGCCGGCATGGATCGTGAGCCAGTGCGGCTGCGTCTGGGAAACCCGCTCGAACATCGCGGCGGGCGATCCGAAGAAGCGTATCGGCAAATAGATGCCGGCGAACATGGCTGCACCCAGAACCAGCGAATCCTTGATAATGCTCGCCCATGCAGCGCCACGTAAACCGGCAGTAAAGACGAACAGTGCCATCAACAGGAAGGCGACGCTCACCGCGAGCGTAGCGTTGAATCGGCCGTATCCCGCGATGGTCAGGAGAATCTGCAATCCCGTCAGCTGCAACGTGACGTATGGGACGGTGAGAAAAAACTGCAAAGCCGCTACCCCGGTCCCCAGACTCTTACTACCGTAACGATCGACCAAGAAATCCGGCCACGTCATCAAGCCACGTTCTTTTCCAATCCGCCACACAAGAGGCAGATAAAAATAACCGATGATGTAGGCGATCGGCCCGTACGCGATGATATAAAATGCAGGGGCGCCTTTGCCATACGCCCAGCCTGCTGCGCCGAGGAACGTAAAGCTGGTATAAATCTCGCCGGCGAGCAAGATCCACAGCAGCAGGGCTCCAAAGGATCGGCCGCCGACGATGAATTCCGCAGGTTCCATCTTGATGCGGCGCACGGCCAGCAGCGCAAAGCCGATCGTACCCACTACGATTGCGCTTATGATCAGTAACGCTTGCGTACTACCGCTCACGTCTTTTCCCGAAACCGGTCAGCGCCGTACAGAAATGCGGGCGTGAGCACGACCCACAGGATGCACCACGCGAGCAACAACGGAAGGCCGGCAATGCGCGGCTCGTCGCGATTGGCGAGCAACGGTGCAAACAGCAGCATCAGTGCCGGAACGGCAGCGAGCCCGCAGCGCGCCATCAACTTCATCGCTCGCCGGGACGCGCCGCGAGCGCCCGCCGCGGACGGCTCACAGCGCCCCTCTTCCATGTTAGCTTTTCGTGCAGGTGGTCGTCACGGTTGGCGTCGGCTTACCGTTCTTGTCCTTGCCGGAGGCGACGTCGGTCGTCTTGGTATCACTGTCCTTGGTCAAGGTATCGCTGCCGGTCGAGCCGTCGGGCGTGACGATCGTTGTCCATGTTAGGTGATTGCCGTCCCAACCCGGCGACGTGGCGGTCCCATAGTTCCCGAAGTTATCGACCGAACTCGAGGCCCACTTTTTCTCGATGGGATCGTAGGTTGTCCACGCGTCGGTCGTGATCGTGCGGCTGCGGTACTTGTCGAACGGCGGCGCGGTATCGTGGCTCTTGATCCAGCGACCATCGAGATCCATGGCGTACGTCGTCGTGTTCGGGCGACTGGACCCGCGCACGTGTGAATTGCACGACCAGCTGCCAATTAGAAACGACATGGCGCTCAGGTCGGGTTTCATATCGGGGACCGGTGTCGCCGATGTCTGAGCACGGGCGCCGGCGGAGCACACGAGAAGAGTTGCTCCCAAAGCAAAGGCGGTGATAATCTTAGCCATGTGGTTACTCCGTAGCGGTCAGTAGAAGGTCCGGGTGAAGCCGATCGGTCTCAAGATCGGGGCGGCGGCCGCGGCAGAACCTCATCGACGGCAAGCGATTCGCCCGGGTACGCCGCGAATTCGATGCGTTCTCCCGAGCGTGCCAGCAGCTTCGTGCGATAGTGCGCAGGCCCGGGATCCCGGAACATGCGAATGACGCGCGACACTAGGTCGACCACCCAGTACTCCGCAATCCCGCTTTCGGCGTAGAGCGCCAGTTTGACGCGTAGGTCCGCCTCGCGCGAAGTCTCGACAACCTCGATCAGGGCGATAACGTCCGAAGGGTGAGCGCGCGTTCACCCCAGGCCGCCTCGTTCAAAGCTAAGAGCGCGATGTCGGGTTCAGGTTCCGAATCGTCGCTCACGACCACCGGGTTCTGCACTTGCACGCACGCACGGTCTCCAAACTTCGCGGATAGCACGCGCGTGAGCCGGTTAACGGTTCCACGGTGGTAATCCCCAATCGGTGGCACCTTTACAATGTCGCCTCGGAGCAATTCGAGGCGCTCGCCTTCCCGGAAGATTCCGGCCTGGGCCATCCGATGATACTCCGCAACGCTAAGCGGGCGTCGTTGCAACTCAGCGGCCATCGCACTTACCTCATGTTAGTGGTTCGAGATTGCGAAACGGTTTCCGGCACCCGGTTTGAGGACGACTTTTCCGTTACGGACCTCGAAGCTCGCGATGCGCACTTTATGCCGGAAGCGCATCTAAAACCGGTCGGCTGTGGACGTATGTCCGTGATGAGCTTCTCATATCCGTCGACTCGGCGCCAACGCTTTGAGAGGGGTAAGATCGCCGATTCGTGATCGATGCCACGAACGCGCGGCGACGTACGGCAATCGGACCACGGTTTTAGAAGACCTGACGCTCTCGATCGTTCCCGTCGCGATACGCACGTGGTTGATTGGGATCGCGACGCTCATAGCGCGCTCGTTCGAGCAAATCGTCGACCGCGGTTTCGACGTAGGCCTGCAACAGTTCGCTCGAGTCCCTGCAAAGCTGGACCTTTTCACGCTTTACTTCCCTTCACAAGTCGGCGCAGGTCGTTGCCGATGAGTTGTTCGATGACTAAAGCGATCAAAAGGGTCCCGAGCTCGATTGGAATGAACTCGGTGTCGACGTCGATGATAGCGGGCAGCACGAGTACGATCGCAGCGGCGATGAACAGGAAGCCGATGAGGACGACGAGCGTTGCGGTAAGGAGTTCGTGCGGGCGGCGGCATGTCGCGGCCACGGCATGGATGACGGCCACCGGTGAGCGCGTGCCGACGTTCCACAGCGCGAACGCGAACGCGTCCAGCACGATCGCTCCGGCGATGCGCCACGCCGCGTCGGCGAACGCCGCTACGTTGATTGCGGCTCGGCTCCCTCTTCGTCGGGCCAGCGCGCCAATGTCCCCAGGGCGGCGCTCTTGGCGACCTTGAGCCCCAGCATCGCGCACTTCATGCGCGCGGGACTGATGCCGATGCCGACGTTTTCCAACACGGAGTCTTGTCCTAAGCGCGCCACTTCGGCGAGCGTCGCGCCTTTGAGCGATTCCGAGAGCATCGAGGCGGAGGCCTGACTGATCGCGCAGCCCTTGCCCGAGAACCGCACGTCGCTGACGCGCCCGTCGGGTCCGACGGAGAGATCGAACCGAATCCGGTCGCCGCACAGCGGGTTGAGATCTTCAAACGTCGCATCCGGCGACTCCAACTGGCCGAAGTTGCGCGGATTGCGGTAGTGGTCCAGGATATATTCTTTGTAGAAATCGTCCATATTAAAGCCGGAAGATGGTCGCTGCCTTTTCCAGCGCGAAGGCGAGCTGGTCCACGTCCTCTTCGGTATTGTAGAGATAGAACGAGGCGCGGGCGGTTGCGGGCCAGCCCATTTTTTCCATCAACGGCATCGTGCAGTGGTGGCCGGCGCGCACGCAGACGCCTTCAGTGTCGAGGATCGAGGCCAGATCGTGGGCGTGGATGTCGGCGAAATTGAACGAGATGACGCCCGAACGGTCCACCGTGCGCGGCGGTCCGTAGATGACCAGACCCCGCGGCTCGAACGCCGCCAGGCGCCGAAGTGCGTACGCGGTCAAGCGGCGCTCGTGGTCGGCGACCCAGTCCATGCCGACCGATGCGAGATAGTCGACGGCCGCACCCAGTGCAATCGCGGCGGCCACGTTGCTCGTGCCGGCCTCGAACTTCCACGGGATTTCATTGAACGATGAAGTCTCGTAACCGACTTCGCGGATCATGTCGCCGCCCGTCAAAAAGGGCGGCATCGTTTCCAAGAGTCGGCGCTTCGCGTACAAGAAACCAATCCCGGTGGGACCGCACATCTTGTGGCCGCTGGCTGCAAAGAAGTCGACGTCGAGCGCGCGCACGTCGACCGGGAAATGGGGAACCGATTGGGCGCCGTCGACCAGCACGAGCGCGCCGGCCGCATGTGCGCGCGGAACGATCGAGTCCAGCGGCGCAATGGTTCCAAGCGTATTGGAGACGTGCGAGAGGGCCACGAGCTTGACGTTGCGGAGCTTCGCGTCGAGATCGTCGAGCATGTGAAGCCCGTCACCGTCCACGCCGATGAAACGTAATTCTGCACCCGTTTTGGCGGCCAGGAGCTGCCAGGGGACGAGGTTGGAGTGGTGCTCGAGTTGGGAGCATACGATCGCGTCGCCGCGCCCCAGGTTCGCGAGCCCCCACGTAAAGCTGACGAGATTGATCGCTTCGGTCGTGTTGCGCGTCCAGACGATTTCGGCGGGCTCGGCCGCGTTGATGAAGCTGGCCACCTTCGCGCGCGCCTCCTCGAAGGCATCGGTGGCGCGCTCGGCAAGTTCGTAGACCCCGCGGTGGATGTTGGCGTTGTCGTGGGTGTAGTAGTGAACCAGCGCATCGATGACGGCCTGCGGCTTTTGCGACGTCGCCGCAGAGTCCAGGTACGCAAGGCGCTTACCGCGTGAGGTCGGCTGCCGCAGGAGCGGAAAATCGCGAGCGATCTGATGCGCGCGCAGGTCGGCGGTCGCGATCACGCGCGCTCCGTCGCCTCGTCAAGCTTCGCGTCGAGCGCCGTGCGCACTTCGTTGCGCAGCGCTTCGCTCGGGAAGTGGGCGACCGCCGGTTCGAAGAAGCCGAGCGCGATCATCCGCTCCGCTTCGCCCCGGCCGATGCCGCGGCTTTGCGCGTAGAACAGTTGCTCGTCGTCGATCGAACCGACGGTCGCGCCGTGAAAGGCCTTGACGTCGTTAGCGGCGATCTCGAGGGCGGGAATCGAATCGATGTGCGCGCGTTTGGAAAGCAACAATGCATCATCGCGCAGCGACGCGTCGCTACCGTGCGCGTGCGGCCGGATGATGATGTTGCCCAGATACCGTCCTTGGCCCCGGTCGTTCGCCGCGCTGCGGACGATGGTCGCCGAGGTCGTGTGGCCCCTCTCGTGACGCACGGTCGTCGCTAGATCGACGTGCTGCATGCCGGTGTTGAAAAAGAGCGCGTTGATTGCGGCGTTCGCGCCTTCCCCTTCGAGTCGCGTCTCGAGCGTCGTGCGGGCTAAACCGGCACCCAGTTCGGCGAGGTGCCAACGCATGGTCGCGCGTGCTTCGCAGCGGGCGGACCGCGCCACGACGGCGCGGGCGCTTTCGCCGGCCTGCTGAACGGCGACGTAATCCAGTTGCGCGCCTGAGCCGACGTGCGCTTCGACCGTTCCGCAGATGAACGACTCGCTCTCGCCGATATGGCGCTCGATAACCGTCGCCCGCGCGCCGTCGCCGAGAACGACGACGATCTGCGGGAATACGGCCGCGGGATCCGGAGCGCTCGCAAAGACGAGAACGAGCGGCTCGGCGAGTTGCACGCCGGCGGGCACGAAGACGAAGGCGCCGCAATTTTGAAAGGCGGTTGCCAGCGCTGCAAAGCGATCGGTTTGAAAATCGATGAGTTGATGCAGGACGCCGGCAACGACGTCGCCGTGCGTGCGCCGAGCGTCAGCCAGCGGAAGAACCGTTACGCGTGGATCGAGGCTCGGCAACTCTCGTGGTTCAAGGACCGTTGCGCCGACGTGAAAGAGGCCGCCGGCATTAGCCGTCGAGAGATTGTCGGCCGACGCATCGTCGTCGAGGCGCTTGGCTCCGGGCCGCTGCGGTAATGCCGCGACGGGTTGACGGCCCGAAGACCATGACAGTCCCGCGACCTCGAGCGCCGCATAGTCATAGCGCCAGTTTTTTCCGGCGCGCGCACCCGGTGCGGGCAACGCGAGGTAGCGGGCGAACGCGGTTTCCCGTACGTCGGGATCGACGGCGCCGCCGTGGTCATCACTCTCCTCGAGTAGCGCGATCGTCCGTTGGAGCGTCGCCTCGTCGTCGTTGAACGCAACGGCGGCGCGTGACTGCGCGAAGGCGCTAGAGGGCACCCGCCGCCGCCTCCTCGCGAATGCGGTCGTAGCCTTCCCGTTCGATCGTCTGCGCCAACTCCGGTCCGCCGGTCTTCACGATGCGCCCGTCGAGCATGATGTGCACGACGTCGGCGGTGATGTATTGCAGGATGCGCGGATAGTGCGTGATGATCAAGAAGCCGGTGTCGCGCCCGGCGTCGCTCTTACGCATGTCGTTGACCGAGTCGCCCACCGCGCGCAGCGCGTCCACGTCCAGGCCGGAATCGGTCTCGTCGAGGATGGCATATTTCGGCGCCAGCATCGCGAGCTGCAGCATCTCCAGCCGTTTCTTTTCGCCGCCCGAGAAGCCGTCGTTGACGTAGCGGCCGAGCAGCGCGGCATCCATGTCGAGCACGTCGAGCTTCTCGAAAATGGCGGCCCGGAACTTGGCGGGGGTCAGATCGTCGGGATGCACCGCTTGGCTCGCCGTGCGGATGAAGTTGGCCACGCTCACGCCCGGAATCGCGGCCGGATACTGGAAGGAGAGAAACAATCCCGCTTTGGCGCGCTTGTCCGGTGCCAGATCACCGAGGTTGCTCCCATCGAGGCAGATCGTGCCGCCCGTCACCGTGTAGTTCGGATGCCCGGCCGCGGCAAACGCGAGCGTCGATTTTCCGCTGCCGTTGGGCCCCATGAGCGCGTGCACGCGGCCCGGTTCGACGAATAGATCGATGCCTTTGAGGATTTCCTTGCTCTCCACGTTCGCTCGCAAGTCGGAAAAGCGCAGTCCTCGTTCGTTCATATCAGACCTATGGTACGGTGCAGTGAGAAGAAAGTCAAGGAAAGTCTGGACTATCTTTGCGTTTCGTGGTACGCTCGCTTGCAGCATGCACGACGCCCGATTCTTTCAGACGACGCGGGGCAAGATCGTGACGGCGTTGCGGCGCCGCCGCTCGGCTTCGGCGGTCGATCTCGCCGGCGAGTTTGGGCTTTCGGCCAACGCCGTGCGCCAGCAGTTGGTCACGTTGGAACGCGACGGGTACGTCGCCGAACGCTCCGTTCGCCGGGGGCGAACCAAGCCGACCCTCGAGTACTCGTTGACCGACGGCGCTGAAGCCCTGTTTCCCCAGCGCTACGATCGGATGCTCGGGGCCGTCTTGCGCGAGGTCAAATCGTCATTCGGCAGCAGCGCGCTCGAAACCGTGATCGCGAAGATTGGGACGCGCGAAGCCGAAAAATATCGCTCGAAGTTGACCGCGCCGGATTCGAAGGGCCGTGCGATCGAGTTGGCGGCGCTGTTGCAGAAAAACGGCGTCGAAGCCGACGTCGTCGAGACGGCGTCGGGAACGATCGAGTTGCGCGAGCACAACTGTCCGTATGCGAAAACGGTCGGCGAACATCCCGAAGTCTGCTCGATCATCCATACGGTGCTGCACGACACGGTCTCCCCGCAGGCCAAACAAGTCGAGTCGCTCGCAACCGGCGGCAGCGCCTGCCGGTTCGAGATTGCAGCCGGGCCCAACACGGCGCACCCATGAGGAACTCTCGTTGAACTTTGCAAAATTTCAGGAGCTCGTCGAAAAGCGCGGCGGCTTTCGCACCATGGAAAGCCCGATGGCGTCGGGCGAATATTTCAGCGATTCGTGCGGCGACATGTACACGTACTACCTCAAGGTCGGTCCGGGCGACGTGATCGAGGACGTGTCATACTTCACGACGGGCTGTGGTTTCGGTACCGCCACGTGCAGCATCGTCGTCGACCTGGCGCTCGGCAAGACGCTGGACGAAGCGTATGCGATCACCGACGCCGACATCGAAGCGCAACTCGACGGCTATCCCGATAAGAAGAAAGACTATCCGGAGCGGTCGCGCCTGGCGCTCCAAGCGGCGATCGACGATTTCCGGAAAAAGCGCGCTGCGGGAACGATCACCGACGAGATGCTGGCGCAGGTTGCCCATGCGTCGGCTCGTATCGCGACGCTGCCCGGCAACGGTCGCACGTCGCAAGACGAACTCGCCGACGTGCCGTCCGAAGCCGTGCCGGCTGCAAGCGACGACGACAAGGTGCTCATCAAACTGCATTGATCGGCGCGACCGGTTCAGGTCTTCGCGAACGCTTCTTCAGTTAGACCCCTGGAGGTACGGGTTATCGCGGCGCTCGATCCCGATGGTCGTCGCGGGGCCGTGGCCCGGGACGACGATCGTGTCATCCGGATAACCCAGGAGTTTCTCGCGAATGCTGGTGACGATGTCGGCGAGCGACGTGCCGCCGATGTCCCAGCGCCCGACCGCGCCGGCAAAGAGCGTGTCGCCGGTCAGCAGCATCGTGCGCAAGCCGAATTGGAGCGCGAAGGAGCAACTGCCCGGCGTGTGTCCGGGCGTATGCAGAACGTTCAGGAGTGCTGTGCCCGCAGTGACCACGTCGCCTTCACGCAAGTCGCCGTCGGGCGCAACGGTTCCCGCCGGAAGCGGTAGTCCGAGCCAGCGCGCCTGCACAGCGAGCGTTCGGTAGAGGGGGAGATCGGCGGGGTGCAGGAGCCCGCGGCCGCCGGTTCGCTCGCGCAACTCGGCCAGCGCGCCGATGTGGTCGACGTGCGCGTGCGTGTGCACGAGCTGGGTGGCGCGGACGCCACGCGCATCCAGGCGGCGCACGATCTCGTCGACATCGTCGCCGCCGTCGACGACGATTGCCTCGCGCGCCTGGGCATCGGCCACGATCGTGCAAACGCAGCCCAGCACGCCGACTTCGAACTGCTCGACCGTGACGGGCGACGTCCCTTGCCCCTCTACGCGATCCGGCATCCGAAGTCCCGATAAGCGCCGTCGAAGTAGCCGAGCGGCGCGCCGCTCGTGCCGGCGCAGGCCAGCACCCGGCCGATGAAGATCGTGTGCGTGCCCGCGGTATGTTCGTCGGCCAGTTCGCAATCGAAGAAGGCGAGAGCGCCGTCGAGCACCGGCGCTCCGGTTTTCACCGTCCGGTGCGTGAAGGCCGTAAAGGGATCCTCGCGGCCGTGTAAGGCAAAGTCTTGCGCGAGCCGCTGCTGTTCGAGTTGCAAAACGTTGACGCAGAACTTTCCCGCCTGCGAGATCAACGGATGACTGCGGGCCTGGCGATTGACGCAGACCAGCACCATCGGCGGATCGGCCGAGACGCTGGTGAAGGCGCTCGCCGTAAACCCCTTGGGCCGCTCATCGTAGACGGTCGTGACGATCGTGACCCCGGTCGGAAAGCGGCGCATCACGCCGCGAAAGTCGTCGACGACGCGCCGCATGCCGTCTTACACGTGGGCGCCGACGCCCACCCCGTCCCCCACCGGAACGATCGTTGCGTCGAGCTGCGGGTGATTGATGAAGACGCGATTGAACGCGCGAATCGCGACCGTCGAGGGCGAATCAGCGGATGCCGGATCGGCCGCGGCTCGTCCGCTCCACAGCAGATTGTCGACGATGACGAGGCCGGACCGCTTGAGCAGCGGCAACGTCACCTCGAGATACGCCTCGTACTCCTCCTTGAGCGCATCGATGAACACGATGTCGAGATTGCGCACGGGAAACGTCGGCAAGACCTCGAGCGCCGGCTGATTGATGATCTCGACGGCGTCACTGCGGCCGGCTCGTTCGAGAAACGAGCGCGCGACCGCGGTGCGCTCCGCGTCGGGATCGATCGTCCAAATCTTTCCCGCTTGGGGCAGCGCCAGCGCCATCCAGAGGGTCGAATAGCCGTAGGCGGTGCCGATTTCGAGTATGCGGTTGGCCTGCATGGCATGAACCAAGGTCGAGAGCAGCCGGCCCGTCTCGCGGTCGACGATCGGGATATCGTCGGCGTGGCCGAATTGCTCGAGTTCGAGCAACAACGGTGAGGGGTCGCGGTGCAGACGCCGCAGGTACGCTGTGTCGCTCACGTCTAACGTTTGTCGTCTCCGTGAGCGGGGAACCTCTTGCAGGCCGAAGCACACGGACCCATCCCGAAGGAGGATCGTCTCATGGCTACGCTCGCGCCGTACGCGTATACCCCGAAGAAGTGGAATCTGTCCGGTCTCCAGGGCATCTCCGATCAAACCTTACAAGTTCACTTCGGCTTGTACGAGGGGTACGTGAAGAATACCAATCTGCTCAACGAGCAGATCAGCGCCAAGGTGAGCGGCGGTCAAGCCGTGTCGACCGACCTCCCATTCGCGGAGCTGACGCGGCGTTTGGGTTTCGAGTACAACGGGATGGTGCTGCACGAATACTATTTCGACAACATGACCAAGAGCGCCAACGGCACGCCGTCTTCCGGTAAACTGCACGATGCAATGGCGGCCAGCTTCGGCGACTTCGAGACCTGGAAGAAAGACTTCGCCGCCGTCGGCGGCATGCGCGGCGTCGGCTGGGCGATTGCGTATCAAGATCCGAAGACGGGCCGCATCTCCAACCATTGGATCACCCTGCATCAAGACGGCAACGTCGCAGGTTACGAACCGATCGTCGTGATGGACGCGTGGGAGCACGCCTTCATGCTCGATTACAAGCCCTCCGAACGCTCGAAGTACATCGAGTCCTTCTTCGCAAACGTCGATTGGCGCGTTTGTGAGGGGCGCTTGAGCGCAGCTTCGACTGCCTAGCGGAATACCTCGGCCGTGGCGCACCGTCTGCGTCTGTTCCCGCTCAATACCGTCCTGTTTCCGGGTGCCGTGCTCAACTTGCACGTATTCGAGCCGCGTTACAAACAGATGATCGCGGAATGTCTGGAACAGCGGGAGGGCTTCGGCGTGTGCCTGATTCGCGACGGTGACGAAGCGGGCGATCCGGCCGTGATGCCCTACGAAGTGGGCACCACGGCCGAAATCGGCGAAGTCACCTCACTCGAGGGTGGCCGGTACTACATCAGCACGGTCGGACGCAAACGTTTTCGGATCGACCGGGTGGTGGGGCGCGAGCCGTACTTGAGCGTTGACGTTTCCTATATTGCCGACCAGCCCGATGACGTTGCGGTGGCGCGCTCCCTCGTCGGCGAGATTCGCGACGTTTTCCGCGAGTATCTCCGATTGCTCATCGAGTTCTCCGGCATGCACGCCGACATCGAGCTGCCGAGCGACCCGATCGATGCATCGTTCCTCATCGGCGATGCCCTGCAGGTGGCCGACTCGATGAAACAACGGCTCCTCGAACTCTCGAGCACCGAACAGCGCCTGACGGTAGAACTGGGCTTTCTGCGGCGGCTCTTACCACAGCTCCGCTCACTGCTGGAACGTAAACGCGAAGCGCCGCAATCGCAGCCGGCAGCACCGGCGTCGGGCGGGGCGTTCCGCGCCAAACAGGAGCAATACTTCGGCAAACACTTCAGTACCAACTGAACGGCTCTCGCCTTCACGATCGCTGGCGCGATCCCGACGTGAAGACGGCTTTGTCGTGAGATAAGGGCGCAATGTTGGATATCCTAAACACGCTCGCCGCGGTCGGCACGTTTGTCGTCATCGCGGCCACCGCGATTGCGGCGGTCGTCCAACTGCGGCACCTGCGCGCCAGCAACCAGCTTCAGGGGCTGCTCACCGTCATCGCTCAGGTCGAGAACCTGGGCTCGAACGCTTCGGCCGAAACGGCGCGAAAGGAGGCGGCGCGGCTGCTCGATGATCCCGCGTACCGCAAGCAGCTGGCGGGTGGGTCGGTCGATCGCACCGCGGCGTGGATTTGGCTGGCAAATTCCTACGATTGGGTCGGTAACCTCGTGAAGCACGGTTTGATTCCGAGCGGTCCACTGCTTGATATCTACTCCGGCCGCGTGATCGCCGCATGGGAGATGCTCAATGATTTTACGGCCATCATCCGGCGCGGCGGCGATCTGTCGATCTGGGAAAATTTCGAGTACCTGTACGTCGAGGCGAAAGCGTGGGAGCGCGCCTATCCGGCCGGAAACTATCCCAAAAACGTCGAGCGGGCCGTCGTGATCGACCATTACCTCGAGGCCGACACGGCGCTCAAAAACTGACGGTGCGACTCGTATGCGCGAGCGCAGCTTCAGCGGCGGAGATCACATTGCGCATCAGGGCGACGTTGGTGACGGGACCAACGCCGCCGGGGACGGGCGTGATCTCGTCCGCAACGGTGCGAGCGCTTTCGAAGTTCACGTCGCCCAGGAGCTTCCCGTTCACCATCGTCGTCCCGACATCGATCACCGTGGCACCGTCACGCAGCCACTCGGCATCGACGAGCCGCGGCGAACCCGCGGCGACGACGACGATCTCCGCGCGGCGCGTATGAGCGCGAATGTCGACGGTCTCCTTGTGCGTGACGGTGACGGTCGCGTTCTGCGCCATGATGAGCAAACTGACGGGCAGCCCAACGACGTTCGAGCGGCCCACGACGGTCACGTCGCGGCCGCGCAGCGGCCACTTCGCGCTACGCTCGAGCAGCAGCATCACGGCGGCCGGCGTCGCGGGCACGAAACGAGTGCCGGTCGCGAACGCGAGCCTGCCCTGATTGAATGGGTTGGTGCCGTCGACGTCCTTGCCGACCGGTATCGCATCGGCGATCGCGCGAATCGAGCGGCCCGGCGGTAGCGGTTGTTGCAGGATGATGCCGTGGATCGCTGCGTCGGCGCCGTGCCGCTCCAGCGCCGCCCGAATCCCGGCGTCGTCGCTTCCCAGCGGCAGGCAATCGATGACGACGTCCACGCCGATGCGTTCGCCAAGCGTACGCATGCCGCGCACGTACGCAAGGCTGGACTCGTCTTGCCCGACCATGACGACGAGCAGGCGGGGAAGCACGCCCGCGGCTCGTAATGCAGCGGTGCGCGCGGCAAGACCGGCGCGCAATTCGTTCGCTACCGCCCGCCCGTCGAGCATGCGTGCCGTCATCGCGCAATGGGGTACGCGAAGCGTAGCTGCCTTTCCCGGAGGACCGATGGAAAACGTTCGACGCGAAGTGCGGGTTGGTGCCCGGTTTACGCGCGCGGCGTTCGAGCGCGCCTTCGCGACGTTTCGTGAGTTCTACAACATCGCTCCCCAACGCGTCTTGTGCGCGCCCGACGTCCTCCTGCGGTACTGCGAATTGTACGAAAGCTCGCCGCTCCGTGCACTCGAACAGGCGGTCCACTTGCGTCACGCTGGCGTCCCGCTGGTCGCGGCGGTGCTGGCGCCCGGCACCGTCGCCTTCGAGGGCGAGGTCGATGAAGAGCGGATGGGTGATTGGTAGTGCCCCTTTCGCGCAACGTTCTGGTGACGATCGTGGTTGCCGTTGCGCTCGTCGCGGTCGCGCTCGGCGTCAACAGCTATTTCGGCGGCAACGGCGGCGTCATCGGAGGCGGCGGAGGGGGGCCCGCTCTGTTGGCCGGCACGCCGGCGCAAAGTTATGCGGTGGCTTCACTCGGCGGCGGCTCCGGAAGTTTGAGCCGCTATCGCGGGCGAGTCGTGTTGGTCAATCTGTGGGCCACCTGGTGCCCGCCGTGCCGCAGCGAAACGCCGGCGCTCGAGCGGCTCTACCGTCAAGATCGCGCTCGCGGTCTCGTCGTTCTGGGCATCGATCAAGGAGAATCGGCAAAGACGGTGGCGAGCTTCGTGCGCGCGATGAAGTTGACGTATCCGATTTTGGTCGACGAAGAACAGCGGTACGGCGGTTCGTATGCCGCCATCGGCTTACCGACGACGGTCATCGTCGGACGTGACGGCAAAATCGTGCGCGGCATCGACGGTGCACTGAGCTTCGCGCAGATGCGCGAAGCCGTGGATCCGTTGTTGCGCTCCACGAGCCCGACGCAAGGCTGATGAGCCGCCGCCGCCTAGCGCTCATCGCCCGATGAGCCGCCGGATGGCGCTCATCGCCCGATGAGCCGCCGGATGGCGCTCATCGCCGCTGGTGCCGTCGTTGCGCTGGTGGGCGCGTACGTTGCCGTGCCGCGTTGGGGCGGTTTTCACGCCTGGGAGTACGCTGCTGCACTCGTCGTCCTGATGGCACTGCTCGCGTCGTATGCGCTCGGGGCTCGCACGGGACGCGACGGCGACGTGGGCAGGTGGCTCATGCTGCCGATCATCGGCGCGTTCATCATCGGCGCCGCCGGGCTCATCGACGGACTGCTCGGCCCCGATTCCGATGTCGTGCAGCGCGCGCCGGGCTCGGTCGCCGTGGTATCCGAGGTGCGCGCCGCTGCATTTTTCCCGGCGGCCGATGCCGGCGACATCGGGCGCGGCGACGTCGGCATAACGGTGCGCCGACGAAACGGTGCAGCGCTTGTGCTGACTCCGGGGAGCCGCGCTTATGTGGGCGCAACGGCGCTGCAAGCTGTTCCGCGCGTCGCCGCGTATGTTGAAGCGACGGACGACGCCGGCGAACGTCTTACGGTGACGCAACCGACGAACCCAGCCTTTCTGTCTCCCGTCGCGCTTTTTTCTACGCTTGTCCCGATCGGCGGTCGGCAAGTTCCGGCCGACTCGTTCGCCATCCCCGCGCGGCACCGGGCCCTCAAAGTGTTCTACTTTGCGGCGGGCAGCATACCGGGTCTCCAGGCGCGCGGCTTCGCCGGCGGCCCGCTCGTGTTGTTTGCGGTCGACGACGAGCACGGCTCACTGGTGCCCGGCGGAATTGCGGCCGCTCCGAGCGGACGTTTCGTGGCCATCGGCGGCTTACGGCTGCGCGCGACGCTCGGCACGTATCCGGCCCTGGCGGTGTCGTCGATCCCGTCCCCGGCCCTTCTGTGGCTGGGCGGTGCCATTTTTCTTGGCGGCCTCCTCTCTGCCGGCTTCGCGCTCGTGCGCTCGAGGCCGCCGTCGGCTCCCGCCGGAGGGACGCTGTGCATAACCTGAGAACAACGTGCCTAATTCCCTCACGTTTTGCAGTGAGTTCATCACATGAGTGCAGCAGCGATTTCGCGCGATCGCGGAAACCGGCTGGCATCCTATCTCGAGGTGCGCCGAGCTGAACTCGTGTCGCGGATCGTCGGCTCACCGGCGCTCGAGCGACCGGGCGACCCGGCGATAAGCGCCTTTGCGTCTGCGTTCCTCGACCGCTTCACGCAAGAGATCGAAGTCGGCGACCGCGACGTGGTCGCCGTCTGGCTCGACGGCGAAGCGCAATCCGACGGCCACGCCGAAGCCGCGCGCATCATCACCATTGCCTGCGGGGCCATCGCGAGTTGCTATGCGCGCGACTACGGGTTCTGCGACGAAGTGCTCGCCTATCTGACCGTCCGTTCGAGTGAACTCGAAAAGCGTCTGCGGCTCGACCGCGCGCACGCCGCACCGCTGGTCGACGTTGCGAATCTCGTCAGCAAAGACGAAGTCGTGGCAGCGTTGCTGGCGGCTCTCGAAGCGCGCGACGCGGCAACGTGCGAGCATTCACGCGCGGTCGGCATGTGGTGCGGGCGCATTGCGAAGATGGTCGGTTTGCCGCCGGAACGACAACGCATCGCCGTTCTCGCCGGCATCCTGCACGACGTTGGTAAGCTGGCCACGCCAAGCGAGATTCTCCTCAAGCCCGGACCGCTCGAGCCGCACGAGTGGGAGACGATGCGCGACCACTCCCGCGTCGGCGCTCAAATGCTCGAACGCATCCCGTCGCTCGGCGAGCTGACGCCGATTGTGCGGGCGCATCACGAGCGGATCGACGGCCGCGGCTATCCCGACGGCGAGGTCGGTGATCGCATTCCGCGCCTTGCGCGCATCGTGGCCGTGGCCGACGCGTTTCACGCCATGATCAGCCGGCGCCCGTACCGCGCCGCGATGACCCTGACGGCGGCGCTTGACGAACTGCGCGCCGGTTCGGGCACGCAATGGGATTCCGCCCTCGTCGACGCCATGCTCGAAATCGTGCAACCGGCAAGGACCGAGCGCCATGCCGCAGCTCTGAAGATCGCCCGCTAAGCGCGGCCACGTCAGGCTTCAGCATTCCTTCACGCCGTAGCGCAGAGGAGATGTTCAGAAGTCCGCGACGCTCGTGAAGTGGAAGCCCTCCATCTTGACGGCCGGCACCACGATCGAATAACTGTAACCCGCCGTGAGCGCCTGCGTGTCGGCGAACTCGGCCCGCGCGAGCGCTTCCAGGATGCTTTGATTGAAACGCATGTTGCGCACACCGTGGCCGAGCTTGCCGTCTTCAATGAGAAACGTACCGTCGCGCGTCATGCCGGTTACGATCGTTCGGCGCCGGTCGACCGGGCGAATGTACCAGAAGCGGCTTATCAAGAGCCCGCGTTTCGTGCCGGCGATGAGCGCCTCGCGCGATTGCTCGCCGGCTGACACGACGACATGGCGGGCTTGCGGACCCGCTGCACTGGGAGCCGGCTCGGCGTGGCCCGTATCGGGCAGCGCGAGCCGCTTCGACCACGTCGCGTCGGTCACGACGTTCTTCGCCGTGCCGCCTTCGAGCAAGGGTAGCCGACGCGTCGGCACGCCCTCATAATCGAACGGCATGCCGGCGTGCAACGGATGCGCGAAGTCGTCGCCGAGCGTCACGCGCTCACCGGCGTAACGCCGTTCCAGTCCGTCGGAGAGAAACGACGATCCCTCATCGTAGGTCTGCGCCGAGAAGTGGTCGAGCAGATACGACGCCAGTTCTCCGAACGCCGGCGGCTCGAGAATGACGGTCCACGCGCCGGCCTCAACGGGTTGCGGCGCGGCCCCTGCGCGCGCTTTGTCGACGGCGACCGTGGCGACCGCGGCACCGTCGAGACCCGCCAGCGCGCGACCAAAGAACTCGGCGTAACCGGTCGCATCGGCGCCGTTGACTTTGACGTTGAGGCCGCACGTCGTCGCGTCGTATGATGACAGCGTCCCACGCGAATTGGCCAGGGTGATGCCCGAGCGTTCCGTCGTTACGTATCCTGCGGCCCACACGCCGCCGGCGTCGGCGACCCGAAACACGTCGGCCGCGATCTCGGCGCGCTGCTCGGGCGTGACGGCCGCGAGCGTCGCATCGAAGGCCCCCGGCGGCGCGGCGACGCGCGGATTTTCGGCTAGTGCCGGCGCATTCGGGTTGCGGGGCGCAAGACCGGCGCTCGCCTGCGCGCGCGTGACGACTGTGCGCAGCCCCGCCTCGCTGAGATCGTTGGTTGCCGCGACGCCGGTGCGCCCGTCCACGATCGTGCGCAGCCGTACGCTCGTGTCGCGCTCAGCGAGATTTTGATGAATCGCATTGTGCGTGAAACGCGTGAGCCCGACATCGCTGTCCACGACGATGGCCTCACACGCGCCGCCGGCCAGGCCCAGTACGCGCTGCGCGACATCTTCACGCCCAGCCTCATCCATGGTTAGTTGTAGCCGACGCCGACTTGGACGTTGCGAAAACGCGCTGGCGCGGCGGCTTGCGCCGTGCGGCCCGTTTGCATCGGCTCTCCCTTGCCGCAATTCGGCGTACCCCACGCCGTCCACGAGCGCTCGTCGGCGATCGCATCGCAGCTTTGCCAAAACTGCGGCGTGACGCCCGCATAGGTTGGGTTCTTGACCATTTTGGTGCGCCGGCCGCGGACGATTTCCCAACCGACTTGACAGCCGAATTGGAAGTTGAGCCGATGGTCGTCGATCGACCACGACCGATTCGATTCCATGTAGATACCATGATCGACGTCTTCGAACAGCGCTTCGAACGGCAGGTTGCCCGGCAACAGATTCAAGTTGCACATGCGAATCATCGGGATGTGCTGCCAGTTTTGCGCGCGCACGCAGGCGCTCGTCTCGCGGCCGATCGTTCGAGCGGTATCGCGCGACGTTTCGAAACCGACGAGGATGCCGTCGCGCACGATGTCGGCGGCAACGCTGCGCGCGCCCTCGTCGTCGTAGCCGGCCGTCGCCAGGCCGCGCGGCATGCGGTTGTCGACGACGATCGTGACGGCATCCGAACCGTAGCGCAACGTCCCGAGTTGCGCCGGATCGAGAAAGCTGGTGCCGGAGAAATTGGCTTCCCAGCCCATGATGCGATCGAGTTCGGCGGCATGTCCGCACGACTCATGGATTTGTAGCGAGACTTGCGACGCTCCTAGAATGACGTCGAGCGTACCGGCCGGACACTGCGGCGCCGTCAGCAAGGCCGCGGCCTCCTCTCCAATACGGGCGGCGTTTTCCCGTAGGGCGGCGAGTTCGACGATCTCCCAGCCGCCTGACTGATAGAGACCGACGTCACCCGGATGGGTGCGCTGCTGCGCATCCCCGTTGCCGACGGCCAAGGCCGCAAGGCCGCTCCCGCTCTGACGCAGCGCTTGCGCGATGCGTGAGCCCGTCGTGCTGTAGAACGTCTTGTCGGTGCGCCACAGATCGATCCAGGCATGTCCGACGGCGATCTCCGGCTTGACGTGCAGAGACCGCTCTGCTTCGAGCAGCAGCGCGACGCGATCGCCGAGCGACACGGTATCGGGGTCCGTTTCGCACGGCGTCTCGAACGAGTCGACGTACCGCTCGAGCGGCGCCTGGGCGAAGCGTCGCGCGGCTACCGAGGCGCCGGCTTTGGCGATCGCGACCGCACGAGCCGCCGTCAGATCGATGCCGGCGCCCGTCAAGTCGGGGCTCGAGGCGAACCCCCATGCACCGTCGCAGAAGGCGCGGATACCGTAGCCCGTGCTCGTTTCATCGGCGAGCGTGACCACGTCGCCATTGCGCACCTCGACGCGTTCCGTACGTCCTTCTTCAAAGCGCACGTCGGCGTACTGCGCGCCACGAACGCGCGCGGTCTCGAGGGCGCGCGCGCCGGGCGCATCGAAGTTCGTCATCGCTCGCTGGAATCGGCGAGCGGTGCGGCGAGTCCTCCGCCGGCGTAACGGTGTTGGGACGCAACTGAGCCGCTCGGCATGGTCGTGTCGCGCACGCGCTCGGCGTCGCGCAAGCCTTGCGCAACGTCGGTTGCCGGGGCGACGAGCGTCGCCTGCGTGCGCGAGCGGTCGTACGTGAACGAGGCGAGCTTATAGGCATCAAAGGTTCCGGCGATGACGGCACCGTCGGGATCGACGGCGAACGCGCGAGCGCCGTTCATGCTGAAGACGACGAGATAGGCACGTAATTCCGCCGCTCGCGTGCGCGCGAAGCGGACCTGCCATTCCGGTTGATCGAGCGTTTGCCAGAGCATGACATCGATGCCGCCGGCGCGCAGCGCGACGAGCCCGCGGGGATCGTGCAGGACGACGTCGTCGACCAACGCGATCTGAAGTGCGCGGGCCTCGATGAGCCGCGCGCGGCCGCGCTTGGAGGGAGGAACGCGAACAATCGGTACTCCGGGGGCAGCGCTTGCGTGTTCGCCCTCGCCGACGGCGAGAAGGATGTCCGCGTCGGCCTGCCGGGCGAAATTTGCGAAGCGGACCAGCACGTCGCGCTCCCGTTCCGGCGTGAAAGCGATGCGGAGGCGTTCGGGCGTTGCAGCACCATCGGCCGCGCCCCCAATGGGGGATGGATCGGAATCTACCGGCGTTTCCGTCGCGTGCTGCAGGCGCTCGACGCGCTCGTCGATCCCGATGCGCACGTCGGCGAGCACCATCGCCTCATCGCGTTCGCCGGCGCGAGCATGCGTCTCGCCCGCCGCATCGACGATCGTGCTCTTGCCGCAGTACGCAACCGCGTTCAGTTCGACGCCCGCTTTGTTGCACGCGACGAATGGTATCCCGTTCTCACGAGCACGGACGTTGACCATCAGATCCGCCTGAATGTTTTCAAGCGCGCCGGGATCGCGGCCGCTGGTCACCCACGCGGTCGGCATCACCAGCATCTCGGCGCCGCGCTCGGCCAGCGTTGCGGCGATCGTAGGTATGCGGCCGTCGGCGCATACCAGCAGTCCCAGCCGTCCGACCGGCGTGTCGATGGGCTCTAGCGTTTCACCCGGTGCGTACCAGAGCCGATCGAAGTGCCACAGGAACTGCTTAGCGGCGAATCCCAGTTCGCGGCCATCAGGCCCGAGCGCGATCGCAGCGTTGAAAGTACGGTGCTGGACGATTTTCGCGCCTCCGTACACGATCGTCGCACCGTGGCGGCGTGCGATCGCGGCCAGCGAAGCGTCCGCGTGCTCGAGCAGTGCGGGCGAAATAGGCTCTGTGCCGAGAACGTATCCCGGGACGGTGCCTTCTGGCAACACGATCAGGCGTGCGCCGTGCTCCGCCGCCGACGATACCTGGGCAAGCATATGGTCCCAGCGCTCTTCAAACGCGCCGCGGTCGACGGCGCAAAGTTGCACGCAGGCGACGGGTATTTGACGTTCGCGCACGAAAAGCAATTCCCAACGACGCTTCCACGTTTCTTCAAGGGGTTTTAATCGTGAAGCGAATCTTTGGGCTTGTTTTTGCCTGCGGCGCCGCCTCCTCTCTAGCGGCGAACGCAACCTTATCGTCACCCGCGCCACACGATAAGACCAAGGCCGCGCCCGCCAAGCCGGCCTCGAAGGTGGCCGTCCGTCAACAACCGGCGCTCCATCGGCCGACGCTGAAAGAACTCGCCCCGGGCGACGAATACTTCGGTCCGCTCAAGCTGAGCATCATCGGCATCAACAACACGATCCGCGATATCGGCCGCCGTTACGATGTCAATCACGATAATTTCAAGGCGAGCTTCAGCGCGGCGGAGATGACCGAGCGCGCGATCCGCGACTGGGAAAAAAAGTATCCGCACGACGATCAACTGCCGCGCGCCGTATACGTGCTGCAGCGGCTGTACACGAAAGTGCTCTTTGCGCCATCGCGCGATCGCGCGCATGCGACGGCACAATGGCTGTTCGTCGACTTCGGCCGCTCACCCCAAGCCAGGCAGATGAAGAAGACGCTGGCTCTCGAGCATCTCGCGCCGCTGCCGCCGGTCGCCCTGACCACGACGCCGCCTCCGTACGGCTCCGTCTTCGGCAAGGGCTACCCCTCCGAGTTCACCGCCCCGGCGCCCCTCCCGCAACACGCGCTCCCGAGCCCCGTACCGTCCACCGCCCTTCCAACGCCGTCGCCCTCTCCCACGCCGTCGCCCTCTCCCACGCCGTTGACCTCTCCCACACCAAGCGCGACCCCGCTGCGCTAACCACGCGGTCCCAGCCGGAACAAGAAGAAGCCCCCCGCCGTAGCGAGGGGCTTCTTCTTGTTCTCATCGCTTTTCAGGCTGAGAGTCCTGATTTAGTGCAGGGCGAGGAGCCTAGGGCCGAAGTGGGCTTGAGCCCATGAGGCCCGTAGCGACGATGCCCGGCGCTAAATCAGAATCTCTTCAGCTAGAAGTGGAGGCCGAGGCCGCCATAAAAGCTGTTTTCGGAGAAGGGACTCGGAGCGTTCTGCTTGGCCGTTCCGTGGTCGCCCAGATATCCGAAGTCGAGGAATACCCCACCGTGCGGAATCGAGATGGTGAGGCCCGCCTGATAGTGGAGCAGGCGGTACTGCAGCTTCTGACCGTTCCCCAAGATATCGGTGTAATCACCGCTGATCTGCGGGTAGTAGTAGACGCTGCCGTAGATGTCGATCGGTTGTTCGAAGTTCGAGATCTTCTCGAGTCCGGCGCCGATGCCGTTCATGCGCGGGTACCCGTAGTTGGTGTAGCGCTGAAGATAACTACCGGCGAGGAAGATCTTCGGATTCGCGATGCCGATGCCGAGGCGGCCGTCGATGTCCGAGTCGCGGGCATCGAAGGACGGTACGAAGGCGGAGCCGCTAAAGGGTCCGAGGGTCGTGACGCAACCCGGTTCACCGATGTGGGCGTTGAGGCCGGTGCAGTCGAACCCGCCACCCGGGGCGGCGGCTGCCAGCGCCGACGAGCGGTGCGGGTAACGGAACTGCCGGAAGTTACCTTCGGCCATGAAGCCGATGTCCGCCAGGCTAAAGGTCGCCCCGGCGCGGGCTGCGATGTCCACGCCGCCGGTGTTACCGGGGCTGAACTCGTTGTAGACCTTCGGATCGAACATCGCGTCCCCGGCCACGAAGAACTGCGCGGCCGCAGTTGCCTTCGGCGTGGGGGTCGGCGAGGCGGTGGGAGCTGCCGTCGGCACCGTGGTCGGCGGCGGCGGAGCGGGACCCGGCGTCGGCGGGATCGTGCTGACGTAGCGCACGACGACGAGACGGCGGTCCGGAACCCACAGAACGTAGGCACCCATGCCCTCGGAAATCACGCGCACGGGCACGAGTAACGAGCCGTGGTAGATCTCCGGAGGCACGTCGAGCGGACGGGTCTCACCGTTGATGGTGACTTCGGGTTTACCGACCGTCACCTGGACGTCGGCACCGGGTTTGGAAACGTCGACCGTCTTGGTCGACGCATTATACGAGACCGTCGCACCCATCTGTTCGAACATCGAGCGCAGCGGAACAAGGATCGTCTTCCCGCGTACCAATGCGGCCAGGACACGACCCTTTTTCAGGCGGTCGGGCTTCGTGTAGACGTGCTGATCGTTGAACAGGATCGGGATTTCGCCCGACGGCGGGCTTCCGAAATTCGGAGCCGGGGCCGACGTTTGCGCGTGTGCCGGCGACATGGCCGTCACGGCGAAAGCTACGATCCCGAACGCAATCGTCGCCAGCATGGCGAAGACTCGCGAAACGAGTCGCTTCACTATTTCCTCCTAGAATGCTTAAGTTTTTGAGTAGTGCAGGGCACCTGCCCCATGAAACTCGCCCAGGTTGTTACCCGTTCCAATTTGGCGCGAAACCGCGCAAAAGAGGCGATACGGTGGTTATCGGCAACCGTCCTCGCGGGCTTATCCTTGGGGGAAGACGCCCATTATATTCCCAACGCGCGATGCCCCCTCAATGTTTCAGGTTCTCCTTGGAGCGGACGCGCCAAAGCCGTGGTCGGGACTTGCGCGACCTCGGGCCTGCCACCAAACTGATTAACGTACTCAGGAATGATTCGCAGCGGAATCGTTCCTCATTCCGTCTTCTCGTTGAGCGTCGCCAGAAAAGCCGGGCGCTGCATCACGTACCGCTCGTGCGTCCCTTCGGCAATCTTCTCCCGTTCGTCGAACGCGGCGATCGCAAAATCGATCCTCGGTCCGTCGATGGAGATGACCTCCACTTCAGTCCGCACGATGAAGCCGACAGGGGTCGGCGCGAGATGCGTGAGATCGACGGAGGCTCCGAGGGAGAGATCATCGCTGCCCAGGACCGGTGTCAAGCACTGCACCGCGGCTTCTTCGATCAACTGCAGCAGCATTGGGGTGGAGAGAACGTCGACGCCGCGATTCCCGGCCTTGGCCGCCGTCATCCATTCCTCGACGCGAGTCTGACTCTGATACCGGCGGCCAATCTCGAGCTTGGACGGCATAGCCGCGTAGGTTGGCGCGCCGACGGAACCGCTCCCTCTGAAGTCGAGGGCATCGGCATTTCGGCGTCGGCGTGAATCAAATCGGCAACGCGCGGCGTATCTAGGACCGGAAACGGCCCGGGCGGTCGGACGTGTTATGAGGAGCGGTATGAAGTTGTGGCGCGCGCGGGGCGCAGTAGCGTTCCCAGCGCTGGCATTGGTCGTGCTCGGCGGGGCGCTCACGATGGGGGGATGCGCGGGGCACAAGAAGGCGCCCAGTGGTCCGCCGCCGCTTGCGGTCGACGTTAGCCGCGCCCACCGCCAAACCATCGCCACGACCCTCTCGCTCGACGGGCAGATCGCCCCGCTGCAAGAGTCGACGTTGAGTACGCCGGAGTCCGGGACGGTCAGCGCCGTGTACGTCAATGAAGGCGATCGCGTAACGGCGGGCCAGCTGTTGGCGAAGCTCGACAGTTCGCAGCTACAGGCGCAACTGGCGGCCAATCAAGCCGCGGTCGCACAGAGCCAGGCGAAGGTGAGCGGCTCGTCGGTGCAAGCGCCCATTGCATCGCAGCAGTATACCTCTGCGGTCTCGCAAGCCGAGCAAAACCTGCAGCAAGCCCAGAACCGCGTGCGCACGGCACAGGCGGCGCTCACCAATGCGCAACTGGTGTACAAAAGCAATACGCAACTTGCCGGGCAGGGCTACGTCTCGCAAACGGCTCTGGAACAGGCCCGCGCGGGCTACGTCTCGGCTGAGCAAGAACTCAACAATGCCCGGCAGGCGTTACCGGCAGCGCAGGCCGCCCTGCAGACCGCGCGCAGCAATACGGGTCAGACGCGCGTGGATCAAGCGACGATCCAGCAAAATCAGGCCTCGCTCGAGCAAGCCCAGGCCAATGTCAAACTGCTGGAGACGCAAATCGCGCAGTCGTCGATCTATGCCCCCTTCGACGGCGTCGTGACGCAGCGCTTGCTCGACCCCGGCGCCTTTGCCGGCCCCAACGCGCCGATCGTGCGCGTCTCGCAACTATCGACGGTGTACGTCAATGCCAACGTCCCCGACGAAGACCTCGCGTACGTTCATGCGGGCACGCCCGCCACGTTCCGCTCGGCGAGCGTGCCGGGCAAGACGTTCCACGGCACGATCTCCGACGTCAATGCTGTTCCGACGACGGGTACGCTGTCGTACCGCGCGCGCATTCGGCAACCCAACCCCGGTGACGTTTTGCGCGGAGGTATGCTCGTGACGCTCGTCATCGCGAAAGAACAGCATCGCGATGCCATCGTCGTTCCACGGACTGCGCTGTTCTCCAGCGACCAGGGCTCGAACGTCTATACGGTCGTCGACGGAAAAGCGAAGATGCTGCCGGTCGAGGTCGGTCTGCAGACCGATACGCTCGCCGAGGTTCGCGGTCCCGGGATCCATCCCGGCACGCCGGTGATCACTACGCGACCCGATGCGCTGCAAGACGGCAGCGTCGTCGCGGTCAACGGGACGGCCCCCACGGGCACCGGTTCGCAAGCGTCGCATTGATGACGCAGCGGAACCGACCGGGCCTGCGAAACGGACTGGCCGCCGTCGCGCTCATTGCCATGCTCGCGGTGGGCCTTGGGACGACCCCCGAGCCCGGAAGGGTGGCCGTCGCCGCGACCGCGCCGCCGGGAACGCCGGCGCCCGCGCGCACGACGTTGTCGATTCCGCTCGGACGCCCGGGGGCACGCCGCCTTGGCGCCGGTCAGCCTACGCCGTATCCGCTCGTGACGCTCGCGCCGCTCGGAACGCGGGCCAGCGCCTTGCCGTATCCGGCGTACGGCACGCCGGTGCCCGGGGTGAACGCCGGCACGCCGGCGCCCGACATTCCCGAGTCGCTGACCTTGCAGCAGGCGATCGCGGTCAGTTTCGCGCGCTCGCCACTGCTGGCGGTCACCCGCGCGGACGTTGGCATTCAAGCGGCGGCGGTGCGGTTGGAGCGCGCCGGACTGCTGCCGTCGCTCGCCGGAAGCGCGTCCTACTCGCGCAGCCATCAACAGCCGAGTAGCTTCGTAACGACCGGCTCGGGAGTTCCCGGAAACGTCGGAGCGAATATCGGCAACGGCCGATCGATCGACAACTTCGCCTCGACGGGCTTCGCCCTGAGCCTGCGCCAGCTGATCTACGACGGCGGCCGGATCGCTGCCGCCGTCAATGCCGCTCAACGCAGCGAGACCGCGGCTGCCGACACGTACCGGCGCGAATTGCAGCAAGTGGCCTTCAACGTGGCGCAAGCCTACTACCAGTACCTAGGCGCGCAGCGCACGACGCAGGTCGATCTCGAAATCGTGCGCCAGGACGTCGTGCAAGAAGACCTCGTGCGCGCGCAAGTCCGCGCCGGGACCGAAGCCCGCGCGCAAATTGCGACCGCGCAGTTGCCGACGGCGCAAGCTCGGCTCGCGGTCGTGCGGGCTCAGGGTTCCGAGCTCAGTGCGGAAGCCGCCTTCGCCAACGCGATGGGGCTCGACGCGAACGTCCGCGTGCAGCCGGTCGACGACGCTCCCGTGTTCACGAACAGCCAAGTATCGTCGGTGTCGATTCCGACGTACGCCGAAGCGATCCGTCGCGCGATCGCGCTGCGCCCCGACTACGACTCTTCACTGCAGACGGTGCTGCAGGACCAGTACAGTCTGAAGAGCGCGAAGCTGGGGTTATTTCCGTCGCTAGCGACCAGCGCATCGGCGGCGGACAACTCGAGCGGTCAGTACGGCGGCTCGTTTCGGAATGCCCAGAGCATCGGCGTGTCGCTGGCGATTCCCATCTACGATCAGGGCATCACGGCGGCGAACGTCGCGAGCGCTCGGGCCCAGCTCGACGTCGCCAACGCCAATCTGCAGAACAGCGCGCTGAACATCCAGTTGAACGTCAAACAGGCATTAACCAATCTGGTCAGTTCGCGCGCGGCGCTCGTGCAGACCCAGCAAGAGTACCGCACGGCGGTCGTCAACGTGCAGTCGACGCAGGCGCAGTACCGTGCCGGCGTGACGACCTTGCCGTTGCTGCTCAACGCGCAGGTGCAATTGACGACGGCGTTGACCGATCAAGTCACGGCCGTCTACACGTTGCGTCAGGCCGAACAGCAATATCTCTTCGCCGTCGGTGCCAACTACGAGACGCCGCTGGGTGATGCGCCGCTGCCGACCAATCCGACGCCCAATCCGAAGCCGACCGGCACGGCTCCACCGGCGACGGCGTCTACTTCGCCCGTGCCGGTACCTTCGGGCTCGCCGATCGTGTTGCCGCCGGCCACGCCCATCCCGACCGCCTCGCCGAATCCGACGCGCCGGCCCCTGCAGCGGCACCGGGGTTAGGGTTTCGCGGGCGGTGCAGCGTACTGAGCGGCGATGACCGTTTTGGCGACGCCCGTCACGGTGGACGATCCGGTCAACGCCGAGATTCTCAAAGTCTCGGAAGATCGCATCGCCGGCTTTCTGCGTGACCCGTTCGGGGCGATCGCGCAGCGGTCGGGCGTCGAGGTCGCAGTCGTGATCGAACGCGTCCGCGCGATGCTCGACGCGGGAACGATCCGGCGCGTGCGGCAGACGTTGCTGGCGACGAACCTCGCTCACGGAGCCCTGGTCGCGTGGCGCATCCCGCCGGAGCGGCTCGACGATGCGTTCGCGTATATGTCGAACGACGATCCTTTTTCCGGCCACGTCGTCATCCGGACGGCCGATGCTGCGACGCCGGGTTCGGCGTACCGTCTGTGGACGACGCTCAAGGTGCCGCAGGGCTATTCGCTCGATGCCCACGCGGCGTTTCTGCGCGACCGCGTCGGCGCGCAAGCCTATCGACTGATGCCGGCGGAACGGCTCTTCGCGCTCGGCGTCGGACACATCCGGCGGCGCGGCCTCGAGCCCGGTTCTCGCGCCGACGTGCTGGCCGACGTGCTCGATACGCGCATCGTCGAATTGTCCGCGCTCGAGTGGCAAGTCTTAGTCGCGCTCAAGCGCGAGTTCGGAGCGGCCGAACTGATGCGTGATGTGTGGAGCGCGCGGGCACGCGAAGCGGACGTGCCGCTGGACGAGTTTTATGGCGTTGCCGAATCGCTGGCGGCGCGTGGCGTGATCGGCCGCTTTTCGACGTTTCTCGAACACGTGAAGCCGACCGCCGGTAGCGGCCGCGTGACGCGCTACAACGCCCTTTTCCATTGGCAAGTTCCGGCTGGCCGCGAGATCGATGCCGGCCGCGAGGTCGGCCGCCACCATATTATGACGCACGCCTACTGGCGCGAGGGCGGCCCCGAATTCCGCAACGTCAACATCATGGGGGTCGCGCATGGCCTCGACAAGGACGTGCTGCTGGAGCACAAAGCGGCCATCGACGCGCACCTGCGCGAAGCCGGCATCGACATCGGCTACACGAACGTCTTCTGGGGTGGCCGTAGCGAGATCAAACCGTCGGAGATTTCGCCGCTGGCGTTCGAGGAGTTTCACCGGGCGCGGGGGGGCGATCCCGATACGTTGCGTGGCTGAGTTCGTTCGCCGTACTGGCGGCATCGTATGCGTTGCCCTAGCGGCACTGATGTTAGCCGCCTGTGCCAAAGTCGGCACGAGCAACGAGTCGGCGCGGCATACCAATCCTTGGACGCATCCCGGCCGATTTATCTATGCTCAGAATCAAGACGTTAAGTCGCTGAATCCGATGCTCGCAACGAGTGCCTCGGCGGGAGACCTGTCGGCGTACCTGTTTTCATACGCCGTGCGTTACGATGCCAAAGCGCGCCCGGTGCCGGATGCGCTGCGTGAAATTCCGACGTTTCAAAACGGCGACGTCAGCCGTGACGGGCTGACGTTGACGTACAAGCTGCGGCCGAACATCTATTTCCACGACGGCGTTCAGCTGACGTGCCGCGATCTCGCTTTTAGCTGGCACGCTGCGCTCAATCCGGCGAACAACAACATCACGCACGAGGGTTATCGCGACATCGCGAGCATCGACTGTTCCGATCCCCTCGTCGCGGTCATCCATATGAAACGCGTGTATGCCCCGTTCTTGCAGCAACTCTGGGGCGTCAACGGCAACGTCCCGATCTTACCGGCCCATCTTTTGCAGGCCGTCAACGATAGCAAAGGGTCGTTCAATACGGCACCCTTTCAGTCGGCTCCGGTCGGAAGCGGCCCCTTCAAGTTCGTGCGATGGGATCGCGGCCAGCAGGTCGTCCTGAGCGCCTTCGATCGCTATTTCCTCGGAAAGCCGAAGCTGAGAACCGTCATCTATCGGATCGTCCCCGATGACTCGACCTTGGTCGCGCAGACCAGGACTCACGAGATCGACATGGCAGCGCGCCTTGGGAACAACGTCTGGCCGCAAGCGCGCAATATCGGCGGGACCGTCGCGATTGCATCGCCGACGTTCGAGTTCGACCACATCGACTTCAATCTGCATCGGCCGATTTTCGCTGATGTCCGCGTGCGGCGTGCCCTCGAGACGGCGATCGACCGAAAGGCGATCTTGGACAAGGTAGCGCACGGCAACGGCGATCTTTCCAACACGCCGGTTTCACCCGTCCTGTCGGACTTCTACAATCCGCATGTTGCGCAGTTTACGTACGATCCGGCGAAGGCCCGCGCAGCGCTCGATGCGGCCGGCTGGAAGGTCGGACGGGACGGTATTCGCGTCAAGAACGGGCAGCGCTTCGCTTTTACCTATGGAACCCAAACCGAGAGCGTTACCGGCCGTGCCATCGAGGCGTTCGTGCAACGTGCTTGGCACGATGTCGGCGCGGCCGTCACCGTAAAAAACGCGCCTACCGCGCAGTTCTTCGCCAATACGACCGACGGCGTGCTGCAGGGCGGCAACTACGATGTTGCGGGTTTCGCTTGGGTTGCGGCCGCCGATCCTGACGATAGCGCAATCTATTCGGCGAGAAACTTCGCTCCCCACGGCCAAAATGCTATGTATTGGAACGACCCGATCGCGACGAAAGCGATGGACGACGGCCTCGCAACCGTCGATCCCGCCAAACGAAAAGCCGCCTCATGGCGAGAGCAGGAACGCTTCGCGCTCGACGTCCCGTCCATCATCTTGTATTTCCGGCGCGAGCCATACGTGTATAATTCAGACCTAAAAGGATTCGCGCCGTCACCGGTCATCTTGTCGTTCTGGGACCCACAGAATTATTCGATTTGATGATGCGCCGTATCGTTGCCCTTGCGACGTTGCTCGTATTGCTGACTGGCTGTACCAGAATCGGCACGTCATCGAGCCGCAACACGCGACACCCGTACACACGGCCACACGAATTGCGCATCGTCGACATCGGCGACGTGACGACACTAAATCCTATGCTGTCCTCCGACGTGACGGTCGCATGGATGTCCGAGTTGACGATGGCGTTTCTGGTGCGGTTTGACCGCGAAAATCGACCGGCTCCGGAGCTCGCGACGATCGTGCCGTCGCTCTCTAACGGCGGCGTATCGCCGGACGGCAAAACGCTCATATATCACTTGCGGCGAGGTATTAAGTGGTCCGACGGCGCTCCATTTACTGCCGACGACGTGGTATTCTCGACGCGCCTTATTCTCGACAAGAATACGAACGTCGTGACGCGCGACGGCTGGGACCGGATCACCGCAATCGATGAGCCGGACAAATACACTGTCGTTTATCATATGCGCGAGCCATACTCGCCATCAATAGCCACCTTCTTCGCCGCGTCGCAGGCCGCGATTGTTCCCAAGCATCTGCTTCAACACATTGTAAACATCAACACCGACCCGTACAATCAACTCCCTATCGGAATCGGACCGTTTAAGTACGTGCGCTGGCAGCGGGGAGATCGCATCGAGCTGGTCGCGAATCCCCTGTATTGGCGCGGCCGCCCCAAGCTTGATCGCATCGTCTATCGGATTATTCCGAATCGCGACACCCTCGTGAGCGCATTGCAAACAGGCGACGCCGATCTGTGGCCTGGAGCTGCGCCGGCATACTTCCCTCGGGTTCAGGCACTTCCCGGAGTAACGGTGCTTCGGCAACCCAGCTATGCGTACGGTCATCTCGACTTCAACATCACGCATCCCGTCGTGCGAGACGCCACGGTTCGGCGTGCCTTGCTTCTAGCATGGGACCGGCGCGTACAGCGTGAGAAGATCGCTCACGGTATCGGTATCTTACAGGACGCGGTCGTGTCGCCGGCCAGTCCATTCTACGATCGGCGGCTTGGCTTTTCGGAGTATAATGCGGCAAAGGCGAATGCGCTTCTGGACGCAGCTGGCTGGAAACGAGGCGCCGACGGGGTCCGAGGCAAAAACGGTTTGCGGCTCAATTTGGTAGTCGTGTCAAACGCAGGAAGCCCCGACACCGATCAACGGATTGAATTAATCCGCGCGGGCTGGAAGCAGATCGGCGTTTCTCTAGTGCGTAAAAACGTCAGCCCCGCGTTGCTGCTTGCCCCATATGCCGACGGCGGCATAATCTTCACCGGAAACTTTGACGTCGTGTTCTTTGCCTGGTATGCCGACCCGTCCGGAAGCTTGGCGACGGAATACAGCTGTAACCTGATTCCGCCCAAGGGGCAGAACGATATACGGTGGTGCGACCCGGTGGCCCAAGCTGCCCTGGATGACTTTTTGCACACCTTCGATTTTGCTCGGCAAAAGCGAGATAACGACATCGTTCAGGAACGCCTCGTCGAACAGACCCCCACCATCGTGTCCGCCATCAGCGAGGATTTATTCGTAGAGAATTCGGATTTGAAAAATTTTCATCCTAATCAGCTTACGTTCTTTGATAACATGATGGACGTCGACATCTGATGCCCAACGTTGTGCGTCTCATCGGACTTTACACCGCCGCCGCGCTACTTGCGGCGTGCACGCGCGTGGGCACATCATCCATCGGAAACACCCGCCGGCCGTACACGCGTCCGCACGAGTTGCGGTTCGCCGCAGCCTCCGATATTAAAGGGCTTAATCCGCTGCTCGGCGCGAGTGTCTACGAAACGTATCTCGCACAAATGACGATGGCTTGGTTAATCAAGACCGATGCTCATGGCGACGCGACGGTACCCGAGCTGATCACCGAGATTCCTTCGCAGAAGAACGGCGGCATCAGTCCGGACGGCAAGACGATTACGTGGCACCTGCGCCACGGGGTCACCTGGTCGGACGGCGCGCCTTTCAATGCCGACGACGTCGTCTACTCGACCAATCAAGTCAACAATCCCGCGAACAACGTGATTAGCCGCGACGGCTGGGAGCAGATTACGAAGATCGACGAACCCGACAAATACACGGTCGTCTATCACCTCAAGGTGCCTTATTCGTCATTTGCCGTGACGTTTTTCAGCACGGGCGGCGCGAACCCGTCGGTTCTGCCGAAACACCTCCTCGCTAGTTACTCTAATCTCAATCAGATTCCATACAACTCGCTGCCGGTCGGCATCGGGCCGTTCAAATATCAAGCGTGGAATCGCGGCGATTCGGTCGTCATGGTCGCCAACGATCGATATTTTCGAGGGCGACCCAAGCTCGACAGCGTCATCTATAAGACCGTGCAAGACAAGAATACGGTTCTGGAACAGATGCGTACCCACGATCTGGACATGTGGACGGACGTTTCACCGCATTACCTGCCTCAGCTGGCCGCCGTCGCGGGCTTGGCAACGATCAAAATTCCCAGCTTTACCTTCGACCACGTCGACTTTAACCTGCGCAGCCCGATCCTGGCCGATCTCGCCGTCCGTAAATCGTTGCGATTTGCGCTGAACCGCCCGCAGATCGTCGACAAGGTCCACAATAATCTGTATTTGCTAGACGAGTCCCCGATCGTTCCGGCGAGCCGTTTTCACGTTAACTTACCGTTGGTTCCCTTCGATCTCACGCAGGCGAACAAACTGCTCGACGCCGACGGCTGGGCGCGGGGCCCAGGCGGTATCCGCGCCAAGAACGGGCGAAGGCTCAGTCTGACGTTTGTGCTCGCCACCGGACAGCCCGATAACGATACGATCATCGAGCTGATCCGTAACACATGGAAGCAAATCGGGGTCGACTTCGGCGTCAAGCACTATCTCGACGCCCAGTACTTCGCACCCGCAGCCCAAGGCGGCATCCTCTACGGGGGCAAATTCGATGTCGCCCTGTTCGGATGGGGTGAAGATACAAACGAGGATCTTTCGAACCTTTATGCGTGCTACCGCTTTCCGCCTAACGGCCAAAACGTGATGCACTGGTGCGATCCCGCGGCGGATGCGGCGATGAACGCAGCCAAGACTAGCTACGATCAGGCGTTTCGCAAGAAGGAGCTTGATATGGTCCAGCGGGCCGTCTACGAACAAGCTCCCACCGTAGTGCTCGACGTACGCCAATGGCTGAGCGCCTACAATAATGATCTGCGCAACTGGCATCCCAACGCCGTTGCGCCCTTCGATGACATGATGAACGTCGACATCTAACGGGTGCGAAACGTTCGCGGGTTTATCAACGGCATCGTCTTCACCGTCGCGTTGCTCATCGCCGCTGGGTTCGTTGCTATCTATGAGGGCGTGCTGCCGGCCGGTGCCGAAAACAAACCATCCAAGATCGAGGCGTGGATAGCGCGGACGTCCCTGCACGCGACGATCACGCGTGATACGAAGAACCTGACGAATCCGCTGCAACCCACCGACGACAACCTAGCCGCCGGCGTCAAACTCTACGGTGAAAACTGTGCCGTGTGCCACGGCGCCTCCGATGGGAAGCCGTCCGATATCGCGCAAGGCCTCAACATCAAAGCGCCGCAACTCGCGACCGACGGCGTGGAAGATGATCCCGAATCGGTGACGTATTGGAAAATAGCCCATGGCATCCGTTTCAGCGCAATGCCGTCGTTCAAGAAAACCCTCACCGACGACGATCTCTGGCGCGTCACGATGTTTCTCAAACACATGGACAAACTGCCGCCGGCCATTGATGCGCAATGGAAAAAACTCCCAAGCGCGGCTTCTCAGCTTCAGTAATTCTCCGGCGTCACAGATCCAAAATCGCGCGCAAGCCGCGGTCGATAGCCTGCATCGTTTCGGGAAGAAGAGTGCCTAGCCGCTCCCGCAGCCGGCTGCGGTCGACGACGCGCACTTGATTGCAAGCCACAAGGCTTTCCTTGTCGAGCCCGCCCTGACGTGCAGCGACGGAGACGTTGAGGACGTTGACCCGGCCTCCGCGCGCATCAGTCATTGGGCAGATAATGGTGACCGGTGAAGTCGCATTGGCGGCGTCCCGCTGCACGATGACGCAGGGACGCGTTTTTCGGGTTTCCGACCCGATGGTGGGATCCGAGCACACCCGCCAGACGTCGCCTCGCCGAAGTTCACTCAATCCCGTCGCCTATGGTCGATTCCCAGTCGGCGCAAAGCATCCGATCCGCCTCGGCGTTGGTGGCACAGGCATCGGCGATTTCGGCGTCTTCTGAGGCACGGCGCATCATGCGCGCTCGGGCGACCGCAGCGGATAGCATGAACGCGGTCCTGTTTCCGCCCGACCACTGGTCGATTTCGGCCAGCGTCTCGGGTGGGACCGCCATGGATATCTTTGGCATATCCAAAGCATACCATGAAGGTCCATACCGCTCGCACGATGTTGTGGACACAAGTCCGGGTCGAGAGCCGGCTCGCCGCGACTGCTTGCCGGTCTGGGCGATGGCATTTTCACGAAACGGCCGAAGTCATCAAAATTCACCCCGGCGGAGGTTGCCCTGTGCTTCGAGATTCTCGCGGAGTGACGCGGCGGGTCGCACGCATCGTAGCCTGCGCAGCGGTTTGCATGGTATCGTGCGCGCGCGTGCAAAGCTCCGGGCACCACACGCTACACCCGTGGACGGTTCCCGGGACGTTGCGCTTCGCCGACGGCGAAGATCCCGACAACCTCAATCCGCTGCTTTCCCAGATGACCCTCGTGCACGACCTGGCCGCGCTGACGATGGGCTACTTGTTCGTGTTCGGGCCGCACGGTGAGCCCGTGCCGAGCCTGTGCACCGAAGTGCCGACGCAGCAGAACGGCGACATCTCGCCCGACGGCAAGACGATTGTCTATAAGCTGCGGCGTAACGCCGTCTGGCACGACGGCGCGCCGTTCACTTCAGCCGACGTCGTCTTTACGGTGCGCACGATCCTCAATCCGAAGACCAACGTCTCCAGCCGCGCGGGCTGGAACTACGTTCGCAAGGTGGACGCGCCCGACGCGCATACGGTCGTGTTCCATCTCACGCGCCCATACGCGGCGTTCATGAATACGTATTTTACGCCGGCCGAAAATCCGGCGATCCTGCCGAAACATCTGTTGCAGGGCGTCGACGTCAATCACGCGGCGTATAACGCGCTGCCGGTCGGGCTCGGACCCTTTCGCTTCGTGCGCTGGTCGCGCGGCAGCGAGGTCGTGATGGACGCGTTCGATCGCTGGTGGGGCGGCAAACCGAAACTGCGGCGCATCGTCTTCAAGGTGATTCCGAACACGAATACGGTTCTGCAAGAACTGCGCACCCATGAAATCGACGCCTCCGTTCGCGTACCCGGCGACCAGTTGGGCCAGCTGGCCGCGATGCCCGCTATCGCGGTCATCGGCTATCCGACGACGACCTACGGTCATTTCGATTACAACGTGCAGTCGCCGCTGCTTGCCGACGTGCGCGTCCGGCGTGCATTGACGCACGCCATTCCGCTCGATGTTATGTGGGCGAAGATCGACCATCGAAGCGGGCGACGCGACTGGACTCCGATTCCCCGCTTCAGCTGGGCGTACGATCCGAGCGTGCCGCGCTATCCGTACGACCTTCGTGCAGCAGCCGGCGGTTTGGACGCCGCCGGCTGGCGGCTCGGACGCGACGGTCTGCGGCACAAGAACGGGCTGACCATGCGCCTACGCATGGCCGGCAACGTCGGCAACCCGGAACTCGATGCTCGCGTCGTGCTCGTGCAAAGTTCGTTCAAGCAAATCGGCGTCGCCGTCGAGTACTTCCGCTATCCGACGCCGACGCTGTTCGGAAGCTATGCCGCAGGGGGGATCGTCGCCACCCGCAAGTACGACATGGCTTCCTACGCATGGCAACTGTCGCCCGATCCGAACTTGGAGAATCAATATACGTGCGCGAACATCTCCCCAAAAGGGTTGAACTATTTGGGCTATTGCAATCCGCGGTTCGACGCCTACGTTAACGATTCGCTCATCACCTACGATCGCGCTCGACGCAAGCGGGATCTCATCGCCGCGCAGCGGATACTCGGCGCCGATGAGCCGACCGTCATCCTCACGCAGCGCGTCGACCACATCGCCTATAACGACGACCTGGCCGGCCTGAAGCCGTCTCCCGCAATGGTTTTTTGGAACGCTCGAGACCTCGCAATGGGAAAACGCTAAGGCGAAGGCCGTCCAACCATAAAGACGCTCAACTGCGCGCGCGAGCGTAGCCCGAGTTTCATGTAGGTAGATGCAAGGTGCTTTTCGACCGTCTTGATGCCGATGCCGAGTGCTTCGGCTATGTCGCGATTCGTGCCGCCGTCGGCAACGAGCCGGGCGACCTGCCATTCGCGTTCGCTCAACACCTTGACGATCGGCGCCGCCGCATCGCCGCTGCAAGCCGAGCGTCCGAGGCGACGAAGATCCGCGAGTGCGCCCGTACGGCGGTAAACGGCGACCGCGGCATCGATATCGCCCACGAGTTCGAGCGCGCGCGCTTCGTGCAGCGGATACGCTAAGTGTCGAAACGCGTCGACGGCGGGCGTGGCCAGTCGGCGCGCATCATCGTCCCGGCCCTCACGCGCAGCGACGAGCGCGTCGAACAGTGGCAGCGCGGCTTGCATGACCTTATCGCCCTCGTGTGAGGCGCCGGCTGCAATTAGCGCGCGAGCGCTCGAAAGCGTCGCCTCAGCGCCGATCTCGGCGACGTACAGCAGTTGCGCGACTTGCTCGAAGGGGCTGTGCAGACGCGAGACCATCCGCTGCGTGAGCGCTTGTGCATCGCCGAGACGCCCGCGTGCGGCAAGCAGCGGCGCGACCATTCCGTTCAGGAGCGCGTAGCCGCTGGGAACCGTGTCGGCGACGAACTCCTCGATGAGCCCGGGATCGATCACGCGGTCGATCAGTGCATCGTCGGCCAGGCGCAAGCCGACGTACAGCGCGGCATTGGTGAAATACGCGCGGGCGATGAAGTGATCGTGCGGCGTGCCGAGCGCGAGCCCAAGTTCGGCACGCGCAGCGCTCAATTCGCCATGCAGCGCCAGGAGATGCGCGCGCATGCCGCGGTGCAGCACGACCAGTCCCGTCATCCCGTGCTCGATCGCATGCCGGAGACCGCGCTCCGTGTAGTGCTCGGCGATTCCGCGCTCACCAAGCCCCATCGCCGTCATGGCGACGTTGACCAGTACCGTCTCTGCGGATCTCGGATTGGGATCGTCGCGCGCGATCGCGTCGATCGCTTCGATTTCCTGATGCCAGCGTTCGCGATCGGCGAGGTGCGCGAAGGCCATCAGTCGCGGAGCGTGGTAGCTTCGCCGCAGCCAAATTCCGATTTCCCAGGCTTCGGGGGGCACGGTCGCGAGAATGCGCAACGCTTCCTCGGCTGCGCCGTCGCACGCGAGCGCAAAGCTTAGGGAGCCGACGATGCGGACTCCCGAAGAAGCGATCGTTTCCGGCGACATGGCCGCGAGTTCCGTTTGCACCCAGGCACGCGCTTCGTCATCGTGCCCGCTGTTCCACAAGTGTCCGCCGATCGACGCCACGAGGTCCGCGGCACCGTGAACGTCTCCGCGCGCTTTCATCAACGCTAAAACGCGCTTCTCAACGTTGACGGCGCGTTCGAGGAAGCCGGCGTGTAACCAAGCCTCGGCGACTTTACCGCCTAACCGCTCGCGTTCCGTTACGTCGGGCGCCGCTTCGAGCGCCCGCTCGTAGAAGTCCGCGGCGTCCTCGAAGGCGGCGATGAGCGTCGCGCGGTCACCCGCGGCTTCTCCGTATTGCAGCGTGCGTCGCGCGTCGCCCGCCACCCACGCATGGTGCGCCGCCGCACCGGGATCCGCGTCCGGCGCTGCTTCAAGCGCCTCGAGGATGCGAAGATGGATTGCGCGCCGCTCGGTTGCTAAGAGTTCGCCTTCCAACGCCTCCTGCATGAGCGCGTGCCGAAACGCAAACGAAAGCGTGGTCGAGTCTTGCTCGACGATCAGCTGCAGATCGCGAGCGCGGCGCAGAGCCGGTAAGACGCCGCCGACGTCACGTCCAAGCGTCGTCGCAAGGAACTGAACGTCGAAGACGCGTCCGATGGCGGCCGCGTGGACTAAGACGTGCTCGCCATCGGCTTCCAGCGGTTCCAAACGTTCGAGGATCGCATTGCGGATCGAGAGCGGCAGGATGTCGGCATCGCGGACGCGGTGTTCGACGGCGCTGCGCGCCAGCTCTTCGGCGAACAACGCGTTTCCTTCGGAACGACGCACGATTGCCCGTATCTGCTCGGGCGCCGTGCGATGTCCGTGCAACGCGGCGCGAACGAAATGTTCGGTCCCTTCGCTATTGAACGGAGCGAGCGCGATCTCGCGCACCGCGACGTGGCGCACGAGCCGTCCGACCACCGGCATCAGCGTGCCCCCGCGACGAAGCTCGTCCCGGCGAAACGTCGCGATGACGAGCAGCCGCGTGCGCTCGATGATCGTAAGCAGATGCTGCAGCAGATCCAAGGTGGCGGCGTCGGCCCAATGGATATCCTCGACGATTGCGACGAGCGCGTGCTTCGCCGTAAGGGCTTCGAAGATGCGGACGAGCGCGCCAAGTCGCTCGATGCGCTCGATGCGCTCCATACCGGCCGGCGGCTCACCCGCGGCGAGGTGCCGTAGCAGCGCCACATCATCGGGCAGGCTTCCGGCGACGGCCGGCACCTTGTCGACGAACGTCGACAGAATCTCCGCGAACGGGAGGAGCGGCGCTTGAATGTATCCGCGGCACGCGTGCTCGGCGATCAGAGCGCGGCCGCCGGTGAGCCGCCGGAACTCGCTCACCAGACGTGTCTTGCCGACCCCGGCGTCGCTCGACACGAGCGCGATGGAACCGCGTCCCTGCGTTGCGGACTTGTGCAGCGCGGCCAGCTCCCCGAGTTCTCGCTCCCGGCCCAGAAACGGCCGGCAAACGACCGACGATCGTAACGGCGCGGCATTCATGGAGCGTCACCGGATGCGTATCGCGACACCACGTTCACGGCGCGTCCCTCACGGCGGCTTCTTCCGGCCGCCGGCCGGTCGGCCCCTGTGCTCCGGCAAGCGAGGCTCCCTCCGAGCCACAGCAACCCGCACCCGACCAGCGAAAAGAGCCGCAACACGCCCCAGGCCGGTTCGAGTCGCCCGATCCCGCTGCGCACTTGTTCCAGTCGCCACAGCGCCGGCGCCGACATGGTCGCCGAAGCATGAAAACTGCCGCCCAACGCGTCCGGCCAGACCGGCAACGGGTGGGCGGCGGCGAACGTGCCGGCGGCGATGACGGCGAACGGGACGAGCGCCGGTACGGCCTGATACGCACCGAGCCGCCCCGGTGCGAGTACCGCCAGGCCGAGCGCCGCGGCGAGGGTCAATAGGGCCGTTTGAGCGGCAGCGCTGGGACGCTGCGCGAGGCCCAACCAATCGGTGCCCGCCAGGAGGACCGCCACGCCGGAGAGCGCCCACACCCATCCGCGCGCGCGACGGATGGCCATGACGGCCGGCAGAAACGCGATTGAAAAGTCGTGTTCGTGCGCGAACGGTAAGGCGAGCGGAAGCGCGGCGCACGCAAGCGCCATGCGGGCGTTCGGCGTGTAGCGACGGCCGATCCACTGCATCGCGATTCCGACGATGACGAGCAGCCCGCATGCGAGCGCGATGAAGCCGGCCGTCCGTGGTGCGGCACCGAATGCGCGGGCAACCGCTCCGGGCGTCGTTTGTATGGCAATGAAGCGCTCCGCTGCGCCATGCGCGCGCAGCACGTCGACGTACCGTGCGAACTGCAGCGGACCGCCGAGCGCCAGCGCCGAGCCGCACAGCGCGACAAGGGCCATGCCGGCGAACGCAATCCATGTGCGCGCACCGCCCAGCCGGGCGATCAACACGGTCGCAAGATTCGGTTGCAATGCTGCGATGAGGGCAGCAATGAACGTGGCGGCGATGGCGCCGAACCGAAGCTCGAGCGTCTGCGGAATGATGACGATCGCCGCGGTGGAGAAGAGCGCGACTTGGCCCAGCGCAAAAGCGCTCGTCAGCGGTCCGAATCCGAGCGCCATGACCGTAACGGCGACGAGGTCGAACGCGCGGCTTGCGCCCCCCGCCAAGCGTAGGCTGCCGAACGCGACGGCGCCGAACGAAAGCACGAGCACTCCGCGCCACACGTCCACCGCGGCGTTCCACGGAAGCCGTGCCAGTGCGCTCCACAGCGGCAGTCCGAAGGGCGGCCCGACGAACGGCAGCAACTCGTCGCGCGTCGCCACCACGCCGGGTATGTCTTTTTCCGTGCGCCATACGTCGCGGCCGTACGGATCGCCCTCGTAGCGCCATGTGACGCCGGCCGCATAGTACGACTCGAAATCGCGCAGCGCTGGACCCGGTGTCGAAGGCGGCCGCACGACGAAAAAAGCGGCCAGGATGATGACGCACGTCAGCGCGATGAGTCCCGCGCGGGTTCCGGCGTCAGCTATATGTCGCGTGCAGAGCGCCGTGCAGCGAATGGCCCGGGACGTCGACCCGCGTTGCGACCATGCCGGCAACGAGCACGGCCAGCAGCCCAAAGTACGCGAGCGCAACGGTGAGCCGTTGCGTCGGCGGAATGCCGTAGTAGCGCGGGTCGAGTTGGCCACGCCACGCCTGTATCGCCCGGGGGATGCTAAGCAGTACCACGATCAGCAGAATGGGACTCCACCAATGAAAGGCGACCGCGGCCACGATGACCGCGACGAATCCGACGATCCACAGCGCCGGCGAGATGGCCCCGGTCATGCGGCCCCCGTCGAAAAAACCGAGCGGAATCATGTTGAACAGATTGAGGAAGAAGGCCGTGTACGCACACGCGTACCAGAACGGCTCATGCGTCGTGTAACCGTACGCGAAACACACGATACCGCCAAGCGCGCCGAGCAGCGGGCCGCCGAACGCGATGACCGATTCTTGGTAGACCGATTTCGGCGGCTCGCGCCACGTCGTGAATGCGCCGAATCCCGGCAAGAAGAAGACGGCGGGCGCCGACAGCCCGAACCCGCGCACGAAGATGACGTGCCCGATCTCGTGGATCGCGATCAGCAGCACGAAGACGATCGCGAACTTGAGGCCGAAGAACAGCGTATAGAACCAGATCGATGCCGCGAACGATATGGCCGTCAAGCCGAACTTGCCGCCATAGAAAAGATACTTGAACTTGAGAAGCCCGAGCAGCAAGAACTTGAACTTCGCAAGCAGCGCGGCGATGCCGACCAGGATGCCGCCGCCGGCTTTGCCCCAGTTACGGCCCGAGGCCTTTTCGTCGGGGGTGCGCGGCGGCTGCGGCGGTTGCGGCGCATGCCATGGATCGTTCACCGCGCCTTCTTCGCGACGCGGTGCGCCGGCTCCCTAAGGCGAACCGGCAGGATGGGCCTGGAGTGAATCGCCGTGCTGCCGCGATGGCGACCCTGCTGTGGCTCTTGTTGGGGCTTATGGTGACCGCTTGGGTGTTGATCCTCTGGCACCCCTGGATCGACTGGTTCGGCCGGCCGCGTTGAACACGGCTTGGAAAGGATGAACGATGTACCTGATGCTCGGCTTGCTCTTCACGCTTCGGCAGATCCTCAGTTTCCCGCTGCCGATGACCTTGGTGTCGAACGCCGATGGGACGAGCATTGCTTACGTGCTCAATGAAAGCGGCGTGCGCAGCGTGTGGTTCGCGCAAGCGCCCGCGTATGCGCCGCGCCGGTTGTGGCGCGCGAGCGCCGACGATGGCCAGGAGATTTCGGATGTGAGCATCGCGCGCGACGGAAAGCACGTCGTCTACGTGCGCGGAGGCGCCCACGACGCGAATTGGACGCAGCGTCCGTGGCCCGATCCCGACTCGAGTCCCACAGAGCAACGGATGGACGTCGTGTCGCTGGCGACGACTGCGGGCGCGACGCCCAAGGTCCTTGGCGAAGGGGACGCGCCGGCGATCTCGCCGGACGGCACGCGCGTGGCTTTCGTACACGGTCCGGACAGCGCGATCTGGTCCGCGCCGCTCGACGGGGCGAAGGCCGCGGCGCGCTTGTTCTTCGACCGCGGCAAGGACGGCGATCTGCAGTGGTCGCCCGATGGGAAGGCCCTCGCCTTCACGTCGGATCGCGGCGATCATTCGTTCGTCGCCGTCTATCGCGACGATGGCACGCCGCTCGCCTATCTCGCCCCGTCGACGTCACGCGATTTTTCACCGCAGTGGTCGCCCGACGGCGCCCGCATCGCCTACGTTCGCATCGCGGGCACGGGCGGGCCGCCGCACGACCCGTTGGTCGAACGCGCGACCCCCTGGGCCATCTGGGTCGCAAATGCAGGCGACGCACGCGGCCGGCAAGTGTGGCGCAGCGGAGAGTCGCTGCGCGATTCGCTTCCCGAGATCAACGGACCGCAGTTGCATTGGGTGAGCCAAGAGCGCGTCACCTTTATCTCGGAGCAGACGAACTGGCCCCACCTCTACGTCGTGCCGGCGGCCGGCGGCACCGCGCGCCTGCTCACGCCGGGCAACTTCATGGTGGAGGACACCGCGCTTTCGCCGGATCTGGAAACGCTCTACTATACGGCGAATTCCGGGAACGCCACCGGCGACGACGATCGCCGCCACGTGTTCCGCGTCTCGCTCGACCGCGGCGCGCCGGTCGAAGTAACCAGCGGCACCACCAGCGAATGGTGGCCGGCCGCAACGAGCGACGGCGTCGCCTACGTGCAAGCCGGCGCTCAAACGCCGATGACGATCGCCGTGAACGGCCGGGCGTTGAACGCCGATCAAATTCCGGCGGACTTTCCCGGCTCGCAGCTCGTCGTTCCCAAGGAAGTCACGTTCCGCGCGAGCGACGGAACGCTCGTGCACGGCCAACTCTTCAGCGCGCCGGGCGGTGCTCGACGAAAGCCCGCCGTCATCTTCGTGCACGGCGGGCCGCCGCGCCAGATGCTGCTCACGTGGCACTATATGGATTACTATTCATACGCGTACGCGACGAACCAGTATCTCGCGAGCCGCGGTTTCACCGTGTTGTCGGTCAACTATCGTTTGGGGATCGGCTACGGCCACGATTTCCATCATCCGCTGCACGCCGGGCCGGCGGGAGCGGCCGAGTACCAAGATGTTTTGGCGGGGGCACGCTACCTGCTCTCCGATCCGAGCGTCGATCCTAAGCGCATGGGCATTTGGGGCGGCTCCTACGGAGGCTATCTGACGGCGATGGCGCTCGCTAAAAACTCGAACATCTTCAAGGCGGGCGTCGACTTCCACGGCGTGCACGACTGGTCGATGTTTCCGCAGTGGTTCGACACGCCGGTCAAACGCTACCAGACCTACGATCGCAAGCGCTTTCTGCGCACCGCTTGGCTTTCATCGCCCGACGCCTACATCGCGTCGTGGCGCTCGCCCGTTCTTCTGATTCAAGGCGACGACGACCGCAACGTGCCGTTCCACCAGATGGTCGACCTCGTCCAACGTCTTCACGAGGCGCACGTGCCGTACGAGGAAATGGTGATCCCCAACGACATCCACGGCTTTCTCCGCTGGCAATCCTGGCTCGACGCCGACCAAGCCACAGCCAACTTCTTGCAGAGGCAGCTGATGCGCTGAAACCGTTCCTACGGTGACGCCGGCGCCGTGGGTGCTACGGCTTCATTGAGGATGTAGTAGATGGCATCGCCCTTCCAATCGAACACCGTGAAGTGATTGGCGCCTTCCGCGAAATCGATTTCAGCGTCGCTTCCGAGCGCATGAAGTTCCTCTTTCAAGAGCGCCACCGGCCCATCGAGGTGGAACTGATCGCGCGTGCCGACGATGATGTGTATTTTATGGCGTAACTGCGGGCCGAGCGTGCTCCAATCTTCTCTGATGAGCGCTGCGATGTCGTAGTGCTGCTCCCAATAGCGCGCCACGGTGGGATCGATCAGTCCGGTGCGACGGTTAAAAAGCGGTTCAGGTTTGCCCTCGGCGCCGCGAGGGCTGAAGACGGCATCGAAAGACTCGAACTGCCGTTGCTTCCAGCCTGGTCCCGTCACGAATCGGCGCAGCGGCTCACCGTCGACCGCATATTCACGACCGGCATCGTCCTTGAAAAAATTCTGCGGCGGCATGCGGGTGAGGTCAGGGCCGGTAAAGTCCCGAAAGTCTACCGGATCCGGCGCAAGTGACCATTCACCGCCAAAACGATCGGGGTACGAGATCTGCAACCACAATGCGGACCAACCGCCGGACGAGTGGCCGCCCACAAATCGAGTCTCGGGAGTCCCGATCGCGCGAAAGCGCTTTTCTGTTTCCGGAATGAATTCCGTCGTCAGCGCCGTGCCCCACGGGCCATTGTTGGCCGAGTCCGCGAACTCTTGATGCTCGTCGTTGAACATACCGTTGAGGAACACGACGATGAATTCGGCGTGCAAACGGCGCATGGCTCGCTGCCAGCGCAATTCATCGGACAGATTGATCTGGCCCTCGCCGCCGAAGCCTTGAATCCAGTAGAACACGGGATAATGTTTCTGCGGATCTTTATAGTACGAATCCGGCAGTAGAACGTGCGCGTCGATTGACACGGGCTGTCCCCAAAACTGCGACAGCACGCTGCTACGCATCTGGACGTGCAAATACTGCGGTTCACGGGCCGCCGAGGAGGCCCGACCCACCAGGCTCAGAATGATGAAAAACACCGGCGCCAGCCGCCTGATCGGCGTCGCCTTAGGGGCCATCGTTGCGCTCATTTGCGCAGCCAACGCCCGACGACGCGCATGATTTCCCGATTGCGCACGCGCCGGTAGAGCGCACGCGGATGGCCCGTCGCGGCGCGACCGACGGCGCGCCCCCACGCGGCCGATCGCGCCAGGCGGTAGAGGAACGACGTCAGGGCCATGGCGACCGTTCAGACCGGCGCGTTGGCCGCGCCGCCCAAACGGAAGGCGGCGCAGAAGGCGCGGAAGACCGTGCGGTAGTCGTCGTTGACGTAGCGCAGCGTCCGGCCGCCGATGCGTTGGAAGCCGGGGATCAGCTCGACGAAATCGGCGTTTTGCGTTCCGACGAAATCGATTTCGAGCGCGATCGGCGGCTCGAAGGTGAAGGGCCGCATGCGCGCGAGGTTTTGCATCGCCTCTCGCGCGGCGGCACGAATCGTTTCGCGCGCGCGAGCCGGTGAGAGGGAGTTGACGGAAAAACGGCCGATCGCTTCTTTGACCACGGCGGTCGCGATCCACGGCAACCGTTGGCGGGTGCGATCGCAGATCGTGCGATCGCCGGTCAGCAGCGCGACGGGAACCCCGTAGGTGCCGAGCACGGCGGCATTGAGCAGCGCTTCGCTGCAGCGCGTGCCGTTCACGCGAACGTCGTAGATCGTCTCGCCCGAATAGGTGTGGTCGAGCGCGCCGTCGATCTCGCCCGCGCCGGCGTGATAGCCGGTGAAGAAAGCGGCCGCGAAGCTCGAATCGATGCCCTCGGTCATGGAGAACGGCTTGCGGCTGCCGTAGATCATGCGCACGTCGTCGGGCAATGCGTCCCACGAAACGTTGCGCATGGAGGAGTGGGAATCGTTGACGAGCACATCGGTAGCGCCGGCTTCGCGCGCGCCGTCGATGGCCGCGCGCACTTCGAGCGACATCAGGTTGCGGTACTCGGGATACTCGGTCGCGTTCTTGGGATCGACTTGCGTCCACGATGCGACCGCGGCCGTGCCTTCCATGTCGGCGCTGACATAGAGTTTCACGTCGTTCTGCGCGCGTGTCGCGCCGGCGGCGGCGTCAGGGCGCCCGCCGGACGAGCGACCGCGCCCGCGTTCGCGGGCACCGGCGTTCCGCCGCCGACGCCGTTGCCGCCGGTTTGCGGAAGCACGGCGTCCCCTTGCTGGGCTTCGGGGCCGAGCGCTGCTCCGGTGACGCCCAAACCGATGCGCAGAAAATACCCGATGACGCCGAGCAGGACGGCCATCGCGACGATCACGATCGGAACGTAGATGCGCGGTGGGAGACCGCGAGCGGGACCGGCTCTCACGGGCAGGAAGGTTCGCGGGCTTACGGGCAAAGCCTCGACTCGTGCTTCTGGACCCGAGCGAACTCCAATTGCTTTTCGCGCAATACAACAACGAATGGTTCGGCGGCGAAGTCCCGGCACACCGCATCGCCTACAATGCGCGCTTCGCGAACCTCGCCGGCCGGATCACCTATAAGCCGCCGCTGATCGAGCTGTCGCCCAAACACTTCAGCGAGCATCCCGAGGCGTTGCGCGAAACGTTACTGCACGAGATGATCCATGCCTGGCTGTTCGCGCGCGGCCAGAATCCCGGCCATACCGCGGCGTTCAAGAAGAAGATGCGCGAGCTTGGCTTGAGTTCGATTTATCACGACCTCGGCAGTGCCGTGCCGCGCCGCGAGAGCGCCAAGCGCTTCATCCTTCGCTGCGAACGCTGCACGATGGAACTGCTGCGCAAGCGCAAGCCGCCGGCGCCGATCTCGTGCGGTCGCTGCAGCGGCCGTCGGTACGATCCACGCTATCCGCTGCGCGTCCTCGAAGTGGTGGAAGTACGCGACGTACCAGCGCCTGCCAAAGCGGCTCACGTGGTCACGCGCCGCTGAAAGCGTACGAGGTTACGGACACCGCGGCCAAATGGCCGCCGACCTGGCCGATGAGATACTGCCGACCTCGGCATTGCGGCCGTGCGTGCACACCTTGGTCATGAGGAACACCTTGTCGCGCATGTCGGGATGGCGTCCGAAGCGGCGCATCGGCATCGTTCCCGTTGCGGTCACCGCGACCGACGGCGTCTACAGTGCGGCCGCCGATAGTGGGCCGGCCGCGGCGGCACCGGCGGTTGTATCGATGAAGCGGCGGCGGGTTAGATCGTCAGGCACGGGAAGTCTCCTCGACGGTGAGGCTGGTCAGGTCGATGACGTTGGACGCGGTCGGCAACGCCGCGACGCTGCCGCGCTCGTATCCGGCCAGATCGAGCGCGACGTGGCGATACCCGGCGGCGCGAATGCCCGCCACGATCGGCTCGCGCGCCGCCAGCACGGCTTCGAGACGCTCGCTCGGCACTTCGATCCGCGCCACGTCGTCGTGGTGACGAACTCGGCAGTCGCGAAAGCCCGCCGCAATCAACACGTCTTCGGCCCGCTCGACGCGCTCGAGCAATTCGCGCGTGATCGCCGTTCCGGTCGGGAAGCGGGACGAAAGGCACGCGGCGGCGGGCTTGTCCCACACCTCGAGTTTCAAACGCTGCGCGAGGGCGCGAACGTCAGCTTTGCTGAACTCCGCCTCGGCGAGCGGGCTGCGCACGCCCCGTTCGGCTGCGGCACGGCGGCCCGGTCGGATTTCGGCGAGATCGTCGGCGTTGAGGCCGTCGGCGATGGTCGTGAAGCCGCGTTCGCGCGCGGCTTCGAGCAGGCGGCCGTACAACTCGCTTTTGCAAAAATAACAGCGGTCTGCCGGATTGGCCGCGTAGCGTTCGTCGGCGAGTTCATTGGTGCCGAAGAACTCGTGCCGAGCGCCGATGCGTCGCGCGAAGTCGCGGGCGGCGTCGCGTTCGCGCCGCGGCAAACTCGGCGACTCGCCGGTGACCCCCAAAGCACGATGCCGGAGTTCCGCGGCCGCGACGGCGAGGACCAGCGCCGAGTCGACGCCCCCCGAGAAAGCGACGATGCATCGTCCGTACCCGCGAACGATGGCGCGCAGGCGGCGTTCCTTAAGCGCCAACGCGTCGTAGGACGGCCGGCCCGACGGCTTCACGAGCGGGGTATTCCCAGGGACCCGCACGATTTTGCCCGCTTGCCCATTCTGCTGAGAAACGATCCGGTCTTTAGATGAGGTGCTGCGCGACCAAACTCGCGGCCGACAGCAACAGCACGACGGCCAGCGTCCGGACCAGAGCCGGTGACGACAAGCGGCGCGCCGTGTCGGCCCCGAACTGCGCGCCGAGCACGCCCCCCGCCGCGAGCGGCAACGCGTAGAGCCAATCGATGTCGCCGGCGAGCCCGTGCGCGAGTAGACCGAAGGGGGACGAGAGCAGGATGATGAGTTGCGATGTCGCCGAGACGACGTGCGGCGGCATCAAAAAGCCGCGCAGCAGCAGCGGCACGATCAAAATGCCGCCGCCGATTCCGAAAAAACTCGAGATGAAGCCCGTCGTCACGCCCGCCGCCGCCGCAATCGGCGTGCTTTCCGAATAGACGTACGTCGCATTCGTGAGCCGGTCGTGAAATTCGCGTGACTTCGCCCAGGGCAGCCGCGCCAGTCCTCCGCTCTCGTGGCGCCCGGTACCGCGACGTAGCAAGTCGACGCCGAACAGCGCGAGAATCACGCCGTAGGCGATATCGAATCCTTTGGTCGTGAAGTGTTGCAGCGCGACGGCGCCCAGAACGCTTCCGGGGATGGCCAGTAACCCCATCGTGAAGGCCAGGCGCTTGTCGATGCGCCCCTGTCGCCAGAAGCTGATCGAGGCACTGGCAACGTTGGCCGTCACCAGGAACAGCGACGTGCCCGCCGTCAAGGTCGGCGGAAGATGGAAGAACAGCCGTAGAATCGGAATGACGAGGAACCCGCCGCCGAGCCCGACGATCGATCCGAGAAAACTCGCGGCTATCCCGGCGACGAACAGTGCGGACGATAGCCCCGCGGCGTGCAAGCCTTCGAACGTCTTTAGTTACTGGACGCGGCCGATGTAGCGCCGGTCGCGCGTGTCGATGCGAATCACGTCGCCCGGATTGACGAACAGCGGGACGCCGACGGTCGCCCCGGTTTCGAGTTTGGCCGGTTTCGTCGTACCGGTCGCGGTGTCGCCTTTGAAGCCCGGGTCCGTTTCCTCGACGCGCAACTCGACATGGGCCGGAAGGTCGACGCCGATCGGAACCGCGTCGTGAAACTGCACGTCGATCTTCATGCCGTCTTTGAGGAAGTCGGCCGGATCCCCGATCAGATCCCGCTGCAACGTGACGTTCTCGAATGACTCGTTATCCATGAAATGATAGCCGTCCGCGTCGTTGTAGAGCATCTGCATCTCGCGATTGTCGACGGTCGCGCGCTCGAGTTTTTCGCCGGCCCGAAACGTCCGCTCCACGGTCGCCCCCGTTCTCACGTTCTTCAGGCGCGTGCGCACGAACGCCGAGCCCTTCCCCGGTTTGACGTGTAAAAACTCGACGACCGTCCACAACTGCCCCTCGATGATGATGGTTACGCCGTTGCGGAAGTCGTTGGAGGAAATCATGTCGGGCGCTTCCGTTAGGCACGCTGCCGCAGCGCGCCTACCGTCTCCGGAGCGATAGGCGGTTCTCGCTGCCGCTCACGAGCCGCCCGATGTTCTGCCGGTGGCGCCACAGGATCACGGCGCTCGCCGCCGCCGCGAAGATCCACGCATTCGGCCCGACATTGCGTAGTGTGAGTCCGAGGATCACCCCCACGACGAGCGTGCCGAGCATGGAGCCGAGCGACGAGAATCCGAGCGGGATGACGACGGCAAGCCACACGAGGATGAACGCGACGCCGCTTTCCCACGATAGCGCGAACGCGGCACCGAGGAAGGTCGCCACGCCTTTGCCGCCGCGAAAACGCAGCCACGGCGTATAGCAGTGACCGAGAATGGCCGCCAGTCCCGCAAGCGGCGCGACGGTCGCGGTCACGATCGTGACGTGCGCGTGGGCCCCGATGCGTTGCACCTCGGGCGGCGCAACGTAGAAAACGTGGTTGGCCGCTGCCACGACGGCGGCTGCACCTTTGAGCGCGTCGAGCAGTAGAACGGCGATGCCGGCTTTGCGTCCCAGCGTCCGCAAGGCGTTCGCCGCGCCGATATTGCCTGAGCCGACGGCGCGAATGTCGTGTCCGAAGAACATGCGGCCGACGATCAAACCGAAGGGAATGGTGCCGACCACGAACCCGAAAACGAGATACGGCCAAACGGGCGCGGCGATGAAAACCGAGATGCCGAGATCGTTCACTGCGCTGCCGGGTCGTCGTCGCGGCGCGGCCGGAACTCGAGGCCGAGCGGCACACCTTCGAAATCGAAATGCGCGCGCAGCGTGTTTTCCAAAAACCGCTGGTAACTCGACGAGACTAAGTCGGGATCGTTGCAGTGGAAGATGAAGAGCGGCGGGTGCGTTGCAACCTGCGCGGCGTAGTAGATGCGCAAGGGTTTCCCGCCACGCTGCGGCGCGGGGTGCGCGTAGACCGCGTCGCGTACGATGCCGTTGAGTTGCGGGGTCGCAACGCGGCGATCGAGATTCGTCGCAACCCGCATGACCAGCGGCATGAGACTACCGAGGCGTCGCTTCGTCAACGCCGATAGGAACGTCACGGGCGCAAACGCGGCGAAGGGCATCTGCTCGTGGATGATGCCGGTCAACTCGCCTTGCGAAAACTCGCCGTCCTGCTGCAGCGCAAGGTCCCACTTGTTGGCGACGATGATCAGCCCTTTACGTTCCTCGAGGACGATGCCCGCCAGGCGCCGATCTTGATCGAGAACGCCCGCCAGCGAGTCGATGACCAGAATCGCGATGTCGCAGCGCGCGATTGCGCCGAGCGACCGCAATGAAGCGTAATACTCGATCGCACCGTGGTGCTTGGTTTTGCGCCACACCCCCGCCGTATCGATCAGCCGGATGCGATGTTCGTGGAACGTGAACAGCGTGTCGATCGCATCGCGGGTCGTGCCGGGTGCATCGGCGACGATGGCGCGTTCTTCGCCGAGCAGAGCATTGAGCAGCGACGACTTCCCGACGTTCGGACGCCCGACGATGGCAAGGGCCAGTTCGCTTTCCGCGACGGGCAAAGCATCCTCGGACGGCAATCGCTCGACGATCGCATCGAGCAGATCGCCCGTGCCCTCGCCGTGCAACGCCGAGACGACGATCGGTTCTCCGAACCCCAAACGCGCGAATTCTCCGGGAATCTGCGCCCGTACGCGTTCGGATTCAGCTTTGTTCGCCACCAGGATGACGGGATGCCGGGTGCGGCGCATGATGTTGACGACGTCGTCGTCGAGCGGCGACATGCCGGCCGCCCCGTCCACGACGAAGACGATGACGTCGGCTTCGGTAGCCGCGATTTGGGCTTGCGCGCGCGTGCGCCGCACGAGGCCGTCCGGGTCGTCCGCTGCGGGATCGATTCCGGCCGTGTCGACGAGCGTGAAGGTTCGTCCGCGCCAATCGGTGAGCGCATACAGGCGGTCGCGCGTGACCCCGGGCGTGCCTTCGACGATCGCGAGGCGCTTGCCGATCAAGCGATTGAATAGTGCGCTCTTGCCGACGTTGGGACGCCCGACGATCGCAACGATCGCGGGCCGCACCTTCGCAGCAACTTCAGACGTCATCCGGCCATCGTTCGCCGCACGGGGCTGCGCAACCGCGTGGCGAAATGCGAGCGCGTGAGGTACGGGGGGTTCTTGCATTTCGCCGGTGCCGCGGCGCTGATGTGCGGTGCTGCGGCCCTGGCCGTGCCGGCCGCACGAGCCGAGATGCCCGCGGGCGCCGTCTACGTCACGACCTTACCGAGCGGCGCCGACATTTTCGTCGACGGCACGTACGTCGGACGCTCTCCGGCGCTCGTCGGCGGACTGGGACGGGGACGGCATGCCCTGACGTTGACGAAGACCGGCTGGGCGGTCGCGAACGTGGACATCTCGATTTTGGTGGGTTCGATCATCATGTCGAGCACACGGTTATCGCCGGGTCCGCGCGCGTATAGCGGCGATGCGGACGGTTCGGTCGTGTTGCGCGGCGTACCCCAAGGTGCGAGCTTCACCCTCGACGGGCTGCCGCTCGTCCCGACCTCGCAACCGGTGTCGTTACCGCCCGGTCAACATCACATCACGATGAAAACGGTGCAGGGCAAAACGTCGCGGCAGATCGACGTCGTGCCCGAGACGACGACCGAGATCGTACTGCAAGATCCCAAAGCGGTGCAGGCGCACACGTCGATCATTGCTCCGGCCGAAGACTATCTACCGACCGACGCTTTTACGGTCAGCGGAAAAAAAATCGTCGTGCGCTATGCAAATCACAGCGTCGTCGGACATATCGGCGACGCGACGTTGCGGGTCGACGGCGCGCAAGCGACGTTCGATGCGGCGCCGGACGTGATTGGCGGTCGTCTCTATCTGCCGCTCGTTCTGTTGGAAAAGTTGGCCGGAGACACGGAGAAGTAACCGCCCGGGCGGACATGAGCATGGCGAGCATCTACATCGAAACGTTCGGCTGCCAAATGAACGAGGCGGATTCGCAGTACATCGCGGACCGGGCCGCGGCGGCCGGTTATGCGGTGACCGCTCATGCGGCCGAGGCAAGGGTGGTCGTGCTCAATACCTGCACGGTGCGCGAGAACGCGGAGCGGCGCGCGTACGGACGCATGGCGCACTTTCGCGCGCTCAAAGCCGCCGATCCCGACGTCAAACTCGTCGTCTGCGGATGCTTGGCCGAACAAGATCGCGAGCGCATGCAGCAGACCGCCCCGTATCTCGACGGCGTCTTCGGCACGAGCGACCTGACGCGGCTGGGCGACGCTCTCGAAGCCTGGCGGCCCGGTTTCCGCGACGACCTCGATTTGACGGAGGAGCGTCTCTTAGTCCGGCCCCTTGGCGGCCAAGGGGACTGCGTCGCCGACGCGTTCGCGCATTTGCGCGCCTACGTCAACGTACAGCGCGGCTGCTCGTACTATTGCACGTATTGCATCGTGCCGTACGTCCGCGGGCGCTTCGACAATCGTCCGTCGGCCGACATCCTGGGCGAAATCGAGCGCGCGCTGTCACGCGGCGCGCGCGAGATCACGCTGGTGGGGCAAACCGTCAACGCCTACAAGGAGCCGGCGACCGGCGCGGACTTCGCCGATTTGCTGGCGGCGGTCGCGGCCTTGCCGGGCCTCGATCGGCTGACGTTCCTAACGTCTCATCCCAAAGACTTCACGCCGAAACTGGCGCGCGCCTTCGGTTCCCTGCCGCACCTGCAGCCGCGCTTTCACCTTCCCGTGCAGTGCGGCTCCGATGCGATCTTGCGGCGCATGAATCGCAAGTATTCGGTCGCCCAGTACCGTGAAAAGATTGCGCTGTTTCGCGAGCAGTGCGCCGAATGGGCCCTGACGACGGATCTGATCGTCGCCTTTCCCGGCGAAACCGACGATGACTTCGGCGCGACCTTGGCGCTTTGCGAAGAGATGGCGTTCGCTCAGGCTTTCATGTTCGTGTATTCGCCGCGGCGGGGAACGCCGGCCGCGCGCTGGGAGCAGATCCCGCCCGTTGTCGGCAATGCGCGGTTGCGAGAACTCGCCGCGACGGTGGACCATGGCGTACGCGCGTGGCACGAACGCAAGCGCGGCCGCGTTGCGCGCGCGCTCGTGCAGGGGCCCTCGCGCAAAGATCCGCTGAAGCTGGCGGCCAAGACGGCGGACAACGTGACGGTCGTCGCGCCGCGCGGCGACCTCGGCGACGCCGCGCTGATCGAGCGGCCGTGGCTGGACGTGCGCATCGACGACACGCATACCTGGGGTTGCACGGGTGAGATCGTCGCGACGGCGGCGCGCTTCGATGCGCCGGCCGTTCCCGCGCAGTACCGCCCTACGATCGATCTGATCGCCTCCCGTTGAGCGACGCGCCGTACTCGCCGCTCTTCGAGCAGTACTTCGCGATGAAAGAGCGGTACGCCGACGCGATTCTGCTGTCACGCGTGGGCGATTTCTACGAAGCGTACGGTGAAGACGCGCAAACGATCGCGGCGGCATTGCAGATCGCTCTAACCTCGAAAGAAGCCGGCGGCGGACGGCGCGTGGCGATGGCCGGCGTCCCGTATCATGCGCTCGACGGCTACCTCGCCAAACTGGTCGCGCAGCAGCGCGTCGTCGCCCTGGCCGAGCAACTCGATGCTCCGGTTCCGAACAAACTCGTGCAGCGCGACGTCAAGCGCGTCGTCACGCCCGGCACGTTGATCGAAGAGAATCTGCTGGCGCGCGAGCGTGACAATTACTTGGTTGCGCTCACGACGGGGGGCGATGCGCTGGCGCTGGCCTACGCGGACGTGTCGACCGGACGCGCTGCCGCCACGGCGTATTCGGGCGACAGCGCATTCGACGAAACGCTCGCCGAACTGACGCGTTTGAGTCCTGCCGAAATCGTGGCCGACGTGCCGCCTGAAATGCGCGCTCAAATCTCGGCCCACGTTCCCGGCGTCCGCGTCACGGTACCGCCGCTTGCCGCCGTGGTAACCGTGGCCGGCGTCGGCCTGGACGGCTTCTCGCTCGATGAAGCGCACGCCATGCGCCGGGCGCTTGGGGCGCTTCGCGCGTTCGTCAAACGCGTCGGCTTCGAGGCCCCTGAGGGCGCACTGCGCGAGCCGGAGTTTTACCGCGCCCGCACCTTCGTCGCGCTCGACGCCAACACGCGCCGCCATCTGGATCTGCTCACGTCGCAGGGAGCCAACCCGAAGGCGACGTTACTGGCGACGATCGATCGCTGTAAAACCGCGATGGGGTCGCGCCTGCTCGGACGCTGGCTGACCGCGCCGCTGATCGAGGCGCGCGCGATTGCCGCGCGCGCGGAGCGCGTCGCGGCGCTCGTAGCCGACTACCCAGCGCGCGCTTCGTTGCAAGAGTTGCTCGGCGGCGCGTTCGACCTCGAACGCATCACGCAGAAAGTGCGCTTCCGGCGCGCGTTGCCGCGCGATCTCGGCTCACTGCGTCGAACCCTCGCGTTGCTGGAGCCGTTACGCGCGGCCCTCCCCGCTCCACTGGCATCGTATCGCGAACGCATCGGCGACCACCGCGCGCTTGCCGCCGAGCTCCAGGCGACGTTGTGTGACGACCTTCCCGCGACGTTGGCCGACGGCGGCGTCATCCGTCCCGACGCTTCGGGGGAAGTCGAACAGTGCATCGCCGCTCGGGCCCAGGCGCGCGAGCGGATGGCCAAGCTCGAAGAACGCGAACGCGAACGGACCGGCATCAAAGGTTTACGCGTGAAGTATGCCAGCGCCTTCGGCTACGCGATCGAGGTATCGAAGTCGAACCTCGCCCACGTACCGGCCGATTACGTTCGCAAGCAAACGTTAACCAGCGGCGAGCGCTTCATCATCCCCGAACTCAAAGAACTCGAACTCGCCGTCGGTAGTGCGCAGGCGCAGCAATTGCGGCTCGAAGAGACGTTGTACGCCGACCTCGTCGAAACAGTCGCTCAATCCGTCGACGCGCTGCTGGCCACGGCCGATGCCCTCGCCGAACTCGACGTGGCGTGTTCGCTTGCCCAGACGGCGGCTGAACGCGGCTACGTGCGGCCGCAGTTCGGGGAGAACAGCAGCGTCGACGTCGTCGATGGCCGCCACCCGGTCATGGAAGCGGTTGCGGACACGCCGTTCGTGCCCAACGACGTGCATTTGGCGGAAGAGGCCGCGCGCTTCGTGCTGTTGACCGGTCCCAACATGGGCGGGAAGTCAACCTATTTGCGTCAGACGGCGCTGCTCGTGATCCTCGCGCAGATCGGCTCTTTCGTGCCCGCGCGCTCGATGACGCTGGGGGTCGTCGACCGCATCTTCACGCGCATCGGCGCAGGCGACGATCTCGCCTCGGGCCAATCGACCTTCTACGTCGAGATGTCCGAAGCGTCGAACATCCTGCGGCGTTGCACGCGGCGCAGTCTGCTGCTTATCGACGAGGTCGGCCGCGGCACCGGTACGATCGACGGTCTCGCGATCGCGCAAGCGATCTGCGAGTATCTGCTCGGGCTCGACGGCCAGGCGCCGCTGACGCTCTTCGCCACGCATTTCCACGAACTGGTCGCGCTCGCGGAGCGCTGGCCGCTGGTCGCCAATTTCCATGTGACGGCCGTCGAGAATACCTTGCGCGCCGGCGCCCCCGTTTTCTCGCATCGCGTCCTGCCCGGCAGCACGTCCCGCTCGTTCGGCATCGAAGTGGCCAAGATGGCCGGCCTGCCGGGCGGCGTGATCGCGCGCGCCAAAGAGATCGCCGCCGCGCTCGACCAGCGCCCGACGCTGGAGGGTCAAGTCCCGTTACGAACGCGGCTCGCCGCCCCAAGCGGTCGCGAGGAGATGCAGCTAGCGCTCGAGCTGTAAACGGACCCCGCTCTCATACGAAACATCGGCGATTCCGTGCATCCGCCCGGTGAGTTGTGGGCTGAAGTCCCTCCGATGGAGCGGCTTATAGCAGCGTTTCAACTCGCCCTCACCTACGCGCAGATGAAAGGTACGATGGAGATCAGCTCCGACTTCGCCGATCTGTTGCGAGCGTTCAACGCCGAAGAAGCACGCTACCTGGTGATCGGCGCGCTGGCAAACTTCGGGGCGCCGCTAGACCGCCTGAGCGCCGCAGACCTTACTTCGGATGACCGTCTTTATGATGGGCGTGATTCCGCTGCGGCCGGCCGCGACAAGGATTGGATCGACGTCCGGCGTTTGGAGCGAGCACGCGACCGCACGTGAAGGGCGCCACAGGATTTTCGACGCTGACCCGGCACGTACCGAATAGCGTTCGCGCGTCAGGAACCCGGTGAAGAGTCCGGGACGGTCGCGCCACTGTAAGCGGGGAGCCGCTTTCGGTCACTGCCGGTAACGGCGGGAAGGCCGCAAGCACGACGGCTACGATCCGCGAGTCAGGACACTGCAAGCGAACGCGTTTTTGCACCACCTCGCGAAAGGGTCGGAAAAACATCGTGTTAGACGTTTGCGTCGCGCGCCGCGTTGGCGCCATGGTTTCTCTAGGTCTTACGGTAACGCTGTTCGCATGGGCGCCGAGTGAAGCACGCGTAGCAACGCCGCTGCATGCCCCCCCGTTGCCGGCGGCTCGGGCAGTGCCCCCGCCAAGTCCGTCGACGACAACGTTGCCGGAACCGTCGTCTTCGCAATCGCCGGCAGGCGTCTTGCGTCAGATCGGCCGCGTCGTCACGAGCGACCGCCGCAACGAACCGGCCGGCGAAACGTCGCGGACGACGTTCGTGGTCGATCGTGCGCGCATCGAAGCCTATGGTGCGCGCACCGTTGCCGATGCGCTGCAAGACGTACCGGGGGTTCAACTGTACCGCAATGGCGCATTCGGTCAACAAGTAAACTACGGCATCCGGGGTTCGACGTCGGCACAGACCTTGCTCCTCGTCGACGGGCAACCGGTTGCCGATCCGACGACGGGTGGGGCATACCTCGAAAATCTCTCGACGGTCGGCGTCAACCGGATCGAAATCGTGGAGAGCGGTGCGTCCACCCTTTACGGTACGAGCGCGATCGGCGGCGTCATCAACGTGATCACGAGCGTTCCGCGCCGCGCCTATCTGGAAGCCGCCGACGGCTCCTTTGCCGATCGCGATTTGCGCGTCGCCGCCGGCAACGGCCGCATCGGGGCGTCGTTTGAGCGCCATGTCGCGACCGATGCCTACGGTTACCCGGGATTCACCTATGGCCGCGGCACGTGCGTTTTTGTTCAGCCCTGCGCCTTTGCGGGGGGCAGCCGGGTCAACGGCTACGGCGATCAAAGCGCAGGCCGCGTTTCGCTCGACGTTCCGGTCGGCGGAGGTTTTGTGGTCCGCGCGCACGCCGACGACGCTGCTTTATCGATCGGCGTTCCGGGACAGCTAACGTTCCTCACTCCGCAGACGACGCAGAGGTTCTCGAACGCGACCGGCCTTTTTGAAGTCGAACGCAGGACACGCGCGTCTTCGCTGACACTCGACGTCTCGGGCGTCAATGGCCGCTTCACCTTCGGCGATCCATCGTTCGGCGAATACGACACCTTTTTTGGTCGAGCGCAACTCTCGCTCAAGGAAGCCGCAACGTTCGGCCGCGACGACCTGGTCGCCGGCATTGATCTCGGTCGCCAAAGCGGCGTGTTCACGGCGCCGTCATCGACGTCTTCGGGAAGTGGCTCGACGCCGGCGACGATTACACCGCCGTCCGCGACGGGCGCGAGTGAGTCGCAAGTGGCTGCCTACGTGCAGTTCGGAACGGCGCCGTTTGCCGGAGCGCGTATCACGGCGGGATTGCGCGGCGAAAACGATGCGCCGCACGGAACGGTGTTCGCACCGTCGCTCGGCGGCGTGATGCACGCCGGCGCACTGCGTTTTGCCGGTAACGTCGGCGAGTCGTTTCGCGTGCCGACGATTCAAGATTTGTACTACCCCGTAGACTCGAACCCGGGTTTACAGCCTGAAAAGGCCGCGGTCGCCGACGCGACGGTGGATTACGAAGGGCGTAGTGGCACGCTTTCGGTCGGTTGGTTCGCGCGCGGCGGCTCAAACTTCATCGTCGTCGATCCGCTGACGTTCATACCGTATAATGCGCAGCGGGCTCAAACCGCCGGCATCGCCGTGACCGCACAATCAAAACCGTTCGCTGGCGTCATCGCCGACCTTAGTTTTACGGACCTCTATAAAGCGCTGAACCTGTCGACCGGCGCGCGGCTTCCGCAGAATCCCGTTGGCCAGGCGACGCTTGGCCTCATGCGTCCCTTCGGACGTGACCGTTACTCCTATGGTCTGCGCTGGCGCATCGTCGGCTCGGACGGCAACGACGCGACCTACGTGCCCCGACCGCTAACGGCCACGTACGATGCCTACGACTCATTCGACGCTTTCGTGCGCTACAAGCTCGCACCGCAGACCGTGCTGACCGTGCGCGGTTTCAACCTCGGTGACGAGCACGCGGCCCCTATCTTCGGCTACCCGCTGCCGGGGCGTCGCCTCTTTGTCGAACTTTCCACGCGCTGAATGTCCCACGTCACGCTCGGCAGCTGCAAGTTTCGGAACGTACGATCTATCGCGATGTCGACGAACTTACGTTGTGCGGCGTCCCGATCGAAGGCGAAGCGGGCCGGGGCTGCCGGCTTCCAAAGGCATTCGAGATTCCGCCACTGATGTTCGAACGGCATGAGATCGAGGCGTTGGTCGTCGGCGTGCGTCTCGTGGAAGCGTGGTGCGGTCCGGATCTCGCAGCTTCGGCGCGCTCGGCGCTCGACCGCATACGGGGTGCCGTTCCCGAAGCGCTTGTCGATCGCATCGATGATGCCCGCGTGTATGCGCCGCGCTTCGCTGGACGTACCCCGCAGCATTTTGAGATGACTCGGCACGCGATCGATCAACGCCGGCGTCGCGAACTGCGCTACCGTGGCGAGGACGGGACGCTCAGCGAGCGTGTGATCCGTCCTCTCGGACTCTATTTTTGGGGCAAGGTCTGGACGGTCGCCGCGTGGTGCGAAATGCGTAACGACTTCCGCAGCTTTCGGCTCGACCGGATCGGCGCGCCAACCTTGCGTGAGCCGTTCGACGACGAACCCGATAAATCGCTGGACGCATTCCTGATGGGGGTTCGCGGTGAATCCAATCCGTAATACGTTTACGATTGTTCCGGACGGGCCGTTTTCACTTTCCGCCGCCGCCAATTTCGGCTTCGGCCCGCAGATGGCGCGTCCCAAACCGCATGCCGGCGTGCATCTGCGCCAAGACAGCGCCGGCAATGTGCATGGTGAGGTCCTCGGCGGTGCTGATCCCGCGCGTGTGAAGGCGCAGGTCGCCAGAGTCTTGTCGCTCGATCGGCCGGGCTCGGCATGGGTGCAGATCGGCAAAGGCGACCGCATTATCGCAGCACTCCAGAAAGACTTTCCAGGCCTGCGGCCGGTACTGTTCTATTCGCCCTACGAGGCTGCCGCGTGGAGCGTCTTGAGCCAGCGCCGACATCGTGCCCAAGCGGCGCTCCTGAGAAAACGGCTTTCGGCGGCGCACGGCGCGGTTTTCGCGTTGCCTGACGGGCCGCTCGAAGCGTTTCCCTTACCGCAAGCACTCTTGCGAGTCAAGGCGTTTGAGGGCATCGAACCAGAACGCATGGAGCGTTTGCATAGCATCGCGCGCGCGGCGCTGGACGGCAGACTCGACCCGGGACGTCTGCTTGCAATGAAGCCTGAGGCGGCCGGCCTCATTCTGCTGCGCTCGACCGGTGCGACGGACATTTTGACGCTGCACGAACCACACATGCCCGAGTACATGGCGCACTTCTACCATCTCGAGAAGCGCGCCGGCATTGAGGATGAGATCTTGCGTATTTGCGTATTGCAGAAGCCTGGCGGCCATTTAGAACCTGGCCATGGTCCTTATCCGTGTCGCCGGTGATCGAGCGGGTTTATCGTTCGGGAGGCCCCGCTAACGCCTTAGAGCTTTGAGCGTCGGCCGTTTATGGGACTAAACCGCTCGCCCATCGCGGGATGGGAGGGCGAATTCCCGGGGCCGTGTCGTGTTGTCGATGAGGTGAACGCGGTCGCTCAGTTCGATCGCTCGCGGCAGATTGGCGAGGCTCCGAATGTACCTTCGGTGGACGTCTTCCTCCGGTATGTCGTGCCCCGTCTCCTCGACGCGTTTCGCGATGCGAGCCAAATTGATCGCCGGATCGTCGGTTCCGCCGGATCGTCAGTTCCAATGTAGACGAGAATAGGAACGTAACCCCTTGCGGTGGGCCGCGGCCATCAGACGCTCGTTGTTATGGCCCGCCAGCGTGGTCTCGAACGCGAAGCTGAGCCCGTTGCGCCAGGAAGGCGTCGGCGCGCCGTACCAGCTCGCGACCGGCCGCAAGGCTGGCGGTTTGAGGACGCTCGGGCACAATCTCACGGGCAATGGCGTCGGCGTTGAGGTAAGGCGCATTCGGTGAAAGCTCGGCGACGGCTGACGTCCGGAACGCTGTAGTTTTTCCGGAACCGTTCGGGCCGGCGTAGACGGCCAACACCGGGCGCACGCTCAGTCTGCGTCCTCGCGCGGCGATCCGGCTATGATCGGGCGATATTTTCGCGAGCACCAGGTTCGCGGGGACTCGGCCGTAGTGAGCGTATCAGGATTACAGCCGAGGGCTTAACGGAACGCATGTTGGAGCGAGTTCATGGGAAGCGTAGTGTCGCAGGCAGCGCGGCCCCGGTTTTAGGCCATCGCGTGGCGGGCCGCCGCCTGTTGGTGGAACTTTCGACGCGCTAACCTGCGTTTCGGGCGCCGGATGACACGCTTAGAATCCGGTGAACGAATGGCGTTCCCAGGGCCTTCCCGGCATGGAAGGTCCCGTTTCCCAGGACCTTCCATGCTGGGGCTGTCAGAATGCGCTCCGGCATGAGAGGGTTGCTGCGCATCTGCGCGTCTACGTTGGTCCTCGCGCTGACGTTCGGCGCGGCGGGTGGTATGGCACGCGCGCAAAGCGATACCGGCGAGATCGTTATTTCGGTCATCGACGCCGCCAGCGGCAAGCCGATCGGGAACGCGCGGACGATTCTGGTCGGGCCGCAGACGGCAAGCTCGTTGACGACCGCCGCGGGCAAGATCGACTACACCGACGTTCCGACCGGCATTTATCGCGTTCGCGTCATGCGCTCGGGGTATCAATCCGGCGTATCGAACGAGTTCGACGTGCTCAATGGCCGTGCGGTCAATGTGCGCGTCTCGCTTTCGAGCGCAACCGGGGGCCTACGTATCATCGGCACCGTAACCGCGCGGTCGACGGTGACCGTGAGCGCCGGCGACCTCGGCGAAAACAGCCCCGTGCGCCGCATTTCCAATTCGTTGACCGATGCGCTCGATCAGATCGCCGGCGTGACGGTCTCCCAAGACCAAACCGATCCCAACAGCGCGGTCACGATCTCGCTGGCCAATCACGATGAGTCGCAGACCGCGATCTCGCTCGATGGTATTCCGCTGGCTGCACCGGGCTCGACGGCGAACCTCGGCGCGATCGGCACCGATCTGTTCGCGGGCTCGAGCGTCACCCGTTCGCCGCTCGCCGGCGCCCTTGGCGGAGGCGTCAACTTCCGCACCTTGCAGCCGACGCAGGCGCTCCAGGTGCGAGCCTCCGGAACCACGGGGACGTTCGATCGTTCAAACTACTCGCTGGCGGCAACCGGCAGCATCGGCTCGCTCGGCCTCGCGTTGCAGCACACGTGGCGCGGCGCCAACAGCCCGCTGACGTTCCAGGATTACCAGGACCAGAGCGGACTGACCTATCCGCACGAAGGCGAGTCGTCCAGCCTCGGCGATTTCGTCAAGTTTCGCTACCGGCTCGGCGACGAGCGCACGACGATCAGCGGCACCGCGCTGAGCAACAACCGCGATGCCCATGCCATCTGCGCGCGCGATGTGACGCTCTTGCCGTGCGGCATCGGCCCCGGAAATCAGAATTTCGGACGGTTCGGGTTTGCCTATGCGACGGTACAGTCGCTGGTCGGCACCGTCACGACCAACTTTTCCGCGTACGAAAGTTCAAGCCGCCAGACGACCGACGACGGCAACCGGTACGTGTTGCAGGCGCCGGGCGACCTGCCGTCGTTCGGGCCGCCGGGTCTTCCTACCGACGCCTGCGGCGCGACGGCGACCGACTACGGCGAATGCCTCGATCCGTCGCTGGCCACGAATTCAACGTTGACGCGTGGCGTGGCCTATAACGCTTCGATCGCGCAAGGCCGCCATACGATTGCGCTGGGCGGCAACACGTACGGCTCGCTCGACGACTCGCAGCCGATTGCCGGCTCGCGCTTCGAAGTCCCGTATCGCAATGCGATTTCGTCGACGAGTTACACGCTGTCGGATACCATCAAGTCGAACGATCGCCTGACGTTGCAGCCGCACGTGTCGCTGGTCAACACGACGACGCTCGGCACCAGCGCCTTAGCCGGGTTCGGCGCGACGTGGCAGCCGCAGGCGGCCGACTCGTTCAGCGCATCGATCAACGTCGGCAGCTCGCAGCCCAACGTCAACTTGAACCGCTCGTACAGCGATCCCGTGGGCGCGCGCTTCGACTGTCAAGCCGGAACCGCCGTCGTCAGCGGACCCGGCGACGAGAACGGCGGCAAGCAGTCGGCAGTCAGTCTCGACACCTCTTGGACGCACAATTTCCGGTCCGGGGGCTCGGTGACGGCCGACGTATTCTCGCAAGTGCAGACGGGGCAGATCATCAGCGCGCTGATCGGAGAACCGGCGACGTATTATCCGACGGGCTATCTGACCGATCTGTTGGGAGCCTATCGCGCGCCGAGCGTCTGCGGTGCAAATGCCGCACCCCCCGCCGTCTTCGCCCAGGAGAACGTCGGTGGGACGCGGCGGCTGTACCAAGGCGTTAACCTCAGCGGGCGGATTCCGCTCGGCCGCTTCTTCGTTTTACTCCCGAACTATTCGCTCAACCAGGCCGAACTGACGGCCGCGAGCGGACGGCTCGAAGACGGGCCCTCGACGACGCTCGTCGGCGCGCAGCTTCCGAACCGGCCGCTGCATCGCGCCGGACTCACGCTCGACGGTTATCTGCCGCGCAGCGGAATCGAAGTGCTCGCGAACGCGCGCTACACCGGCGCCAACAATCAGCAGAATCTCGGCCCGTACGTGCAAGTCTCGGCCGGCCTCTCACACCAGTTCGGCCCCGGGCAAGTGACGCTGTTCGAAAACAACGTGTTCAACACGTACGGCGGCGAGTTTGCGACCGATGCCGACGTGTTGCCCTTACCGCTTTCGAACGGAACCCTGTTCCGCACCGCCGCAACGCCGCTGCTTCCGCGTACGATCAACCTCTCGTACACGCTCAACATCGGCGGCCCGCGGCCGGGTCCGGCGATTGCGGCGGTTTCCAACATTGCGCGCAGCCCTCAAACGCAACCGAGCGCTCCCGGAACCAGCGGCGGAGGCGGAGGGGGCAGCCGCTTCGTTCCGGTGCCGCCGCCGCCGGGAACGGATCCGCTCTCGCTTGCGACGACGCGTCCATCGTGTGATGCAAACGCGCAGAGCGATGGAAAGCCGCTGTTTGGTGCGCTGCGCGCGTACATCGCCGCGTACGAAGCAAGAACGGCGCTGCCGAGCGTCCCCAACCTGCAAGTCCTCCCGCATACGACGAGCGCCGAAAGTTCGGTCCCGTACTATCTGGAGCTGCGTCCGAACTTCCGCCGGCCCGGTGCCGCCGGAGGCTCGGCATCTTCCAGCGGCCCGAGTTTCGGCGGTTTCGGAAACCGGCGCGGCGAGGGCCCGCCCCCCACGGGCGGTCCTCCCGAAGGCGGCCCGCCGGAAGGTGCACCGCCGGCGGTGGTAGGCAACGCACCGCCGAGCGCGACGAGCGACGCACAGCGCGCGGCCTTTCGCAACAGTCCGGCCGTGCGCGCCTTCCGAGGTTTCAGCGGGTGCGCTTACATTACGGTTCTGTCCGCAAGCGATGCCAAGGCCAAGGGAATCGCCTTGGCGGGCGGGGGCCGCCCGGCGCTGCTCTACGTCCCCACGGTCGGCTTGGTCTTCGTGCGCCCGCCCGAACTCCCCCAAGGCGGCGGCAGCTTGAAGCCGGCCGCTACACCGGCGCCTTCGCAGCCCGGAGGATAGCGCCGCGAGGACTCACGGCGCGCGCTGAGCCCAGGCCGCCGTGGCCACGCGCCACGTTGAGCCTCGCTTGTGCAGCACGAGCGTCCAGTCGCCGGCTTGCGAAGCGGTTTTGTGCTTTACGTTCATCGACAGGCGCATCGCGAGAACGATATACGTTCGGGACGGCGTCGCGTCGCTGAAGACCGGCGTTGCTTCCGTGACCTTGAGGCCGGTCGTGCCCGTGGCGCTCAAGCTCTTTTGCAGCGCCGCGAACCAACGGCGGCACGCGTCGGGGCCGCTCCAGGTGTAGGGTGGGAAGTCGTCCACCACGGTAGCGCTTGCTGTGCAAATTTTGCGCAGTGTTGTCGTATCCTGCGCGTTGAGCGAGCCGATCAGCCGCTGCGCGGTGGCCAACGCTGCCGGGTCTGCCCCGGCCGCCGATGGGGTTGTTCGGACGGCAACGACGAGCATCGCGGCGCACAAGAGCGCAAGCGTAACTCGGTACGCGACGCGGATCGGAGGGCGTGCAGTCCAGTCGTTTAGGTGTTCGATGATCGGCCGTACGTTCCGACGATGTGCGCGGTCGCAAGCGTGTGGGACGCCACCGTAAACTCCAGCTTGGCGCCCGTCGTCGAGCCGTCGAGCGGCAGCTTCTCCGTGTCGACGGCATGCAGCGTAAGATTGTAGTGGTGCGCCGGTCCCGGCGGCGGACAGGGGCCGCCATATTCATTCTTGCCGAAGTCGTTGTGTCCAAGCACCTCACCGTGCATGAACGCGGCCACGTTCTTGCGGCCGCCGTCGTCCTTTAGTTCCCGCGCGTCGCCCGGGATGTTGAACATGACCCAATGGTAGAAGCCCCCCGACGTGGGCGCGTCCGGGTCGTGCATGACCAGCGCGAAGCTTTTCGTGCCTTGCGGTACCTCGCTCCAACTGAGTTGCGGCGAGCGGTTGTCCCCCGTGCAGCCCATGTCGTTGAAGACCATGCTCTTAGGGATCGTCCCGCCGTCGGTGAAGGCCGTACTTTGAAGCTTCATGCCGGGCTTCATACCCGCCGGCCGCCCCGTCACGCTAAGCCTGACGCCCTCGAAGCGGTCTCGGGCCAAGGAGCCAAGGGAACTGCTTTAGGCGCGCCGCATCTTCGCGTTAGGAACTCCTAACTCCGGGAAAACGAGACTTCGCGTCCATGACTGTCGTATGCCTGATCCGGCTCCTTAGCATCGCCTTCGCGATCCTGGCTTTTCCGGCTGTGGCATCCGCGGATGCCGATGAGGCCGCTGCGCCAAATCCCGACGCCGGCCCGGTGGGAATGCAGCCCCTGACCGGACCGGCGCCCAAAGCGACGCCCTTCCCGGGCGAGTCGCGGCTCAGGCAACGAGCCGACGGAACCTTCGCGGCGATTCCGCAGGTCCGCGGTAAGACCAAAACGTTCACGATCGTCGCCCGTCCGGCGCCGTGGACGCTCAAGCCGGGGCTCACGGTGATGGCCAAGACGTATAACGGCGTCGTCCCCGGACCGACGCTCGTCGTTAACCAAGGCGACCGCGTCGTTATCGACTACCGCAATGAACTCGACGTCCCCGACACGATCCATCTGCACGGGATCCATAGTTTTCCGGTCGACATGGACGGCGTCCCGGGATCGTCGCAAGCAATGGTGCCGCCGCACGGGACGTATCGCTACGCGTTTACCGCCGATCAGACCGGCACGTTCATCTATCATACGCACGACCGTAAAGCCATGCTCGACTCCGGGCTCTACGGCGGCATCATCGTCCAACCAACCCATCCGCGTCCCGAGGAACGGGTGGCGCGCGACTACCTCGAGATCGTCTCGGCGTGGTACATCAACAGCGCGAGCGAGAGTGAATTCACGATCAACGGTAAGGAGTATCCGGCCACTCGTCCGATCGATGTGAAGCACGGCGAACTGATCCGCCTGCGCTGGATCAATATTTCGGCTGAAAACTTTCACACGATGCACACCCACGGGCACTACATGACGATCATCGCCCGCGACGCGATGCCGGTCGACGGAAAGGACGTCGAAGACACCGTCGAGATCGGTCCCGGACAACGTGTGGACACGACGATTCTCGCCAATGCGCATCCCGGAACGTGGCTCGTGCACTGTCACGTCCTCGATCACATCGAAGACGCGCAAGGAATGCCCGACGGCTTGATCACCGCGCTGCACTACATCGGAACGCCGAACCGCACGACCGCGATGTACGTCGCGATGACGCGCACGCACAAGGGCGGCGACACCGTTTCGCATGGCGCCCCCGCACCCAATGCCGGCAAGATGTCGTTCGGAATGACGGCGCTGCTGGGCGCGTTTGCGGGATTGACGATCTTCCTGGGCCTGCCGATCGCCCGCGCGCGCAAACTCAAGCCCGCGGCCGTCAACATCCTCAACGCTTTTGCAATCGGCATCCTCGTGTATCTCGTCATCGAGATCTCGATGAACGCGATCATCCCCGTCAATCGCGCCGTGGCGGCTTGGCATAGCGGCGCGGCATTCCCGTTCGCCCTCGTCTTTGCGCTGGCGGCGGGCCTTGTCTTCGGCCTGGTGGGACTCGGCGCGGCGTCCACGGCGCTGGTCAAGCGCAGCGCGCAATCCGCCGTCGAGCGCCCGCTCGTGCTGGCGGCGCTCATTGCGGTCGGCATCGGCGCGCACAACTTCGCGGAAGGACTGGCCATCGGCGCCTCCGCCGCTTCCGGGGCGACGGCGATCGCCGCGGGCTTAATCGTCGGCTTCGCGCTGCACAACGCGACTGAGGGTTTCGGGATCGCCGCACCGCTCGCCGGAAAAGTGGTTCCCTCGTGGGCGCAGATCGGCCTCGCCGGCCTGGTCGCGGGCGGTCCGACGTTTTTTGGAACGCTGGTCGGTTATGCGTTCAACTCGCCGGTGCTCTCGGTGCTGTTCCTGGCGACGGCGATCGGAGCGCTCGTGTTCGTGATCGGCGAACTCTGGTCGGTGCTCAAAAAGACCGGCGTAACCGTCGCGGCGACCTCGATGGTCAGCGCAGGGTTTGCGTTGGCGTTCATCACCGAACTGATCGTCGACCTCAACGGCGGCGGCTGAAACCGATTCTGCTTCGATGGTGCGCGAATTCCGGACGGCGTTCAAGCACCATCGTGGAAAATGATGCCGAGCGTGTAGCGCCGGCCGGCTCGCACCGTGCTGACGCCATGCCGTAGGATGACGCGGTACACGCCGCGCGTGCCACGCACCGGCCGTTGGTTGACGGCGAAGATGACGGCGGCACCGCGCGCGAGCGAGACGACCTGCGCCCGCGACTGCATGCGCGGCCGCTGTTCGGTCAACACGGACGTACTGGAAGAACTGGGACTCGGCGAGCAAACACGTGCGCTCGCCCGGCTGCGGCAAATCCGTAGCGTTGCGCCGGTTCTTTTTGAGCGAGGCCCGGTCAGCGCAGCGTACGAAGACTCACCCCATGCGCTCGCATCGTTTCGTCGCGTTCTTGTCGTTGGGCGCCTTGCTCGGCGCGACGCCGACCGGCCTGGGGCCGTACCCGCCGACGCCCAAGATTGCGGTTGTCGATCACCTCTTCGGACGCACGTATGTCGATGATTACCGCTGGTTGGAAGACGACGATGCGCCACGCGTGAAGGCATGGGCGGCGCGTCAGCGCGCGTACGCCCTCGACTATCTCCGCAGCCGTCCCAGTTATGCGCCGCTGCGCGCGCGCATCCGTCAACTCAGATCGACCTCGACGGCGCGCTTCGCTTTGCAGATCGACGCCGACCGCTTCGTGTACGAACGCACGACGCCGCCTCAAGCGCAGCCGGCGCTCGTCGAACGCGAGGGACTTGCCGGCGGCGAACGCGTTCTCTACGATCCGGTCGCGGCCGCGCACGGCGGCACGCCCGAAGCGATCGAAGCAATCTTCCCTTCTCCCGACGGCTCGAAGGTCGCGTTCACGACCCAAGCCGGCGGCTCCGAAGAAGAGACCATGCACGTCGTGGATGCGGCAACGGGCTCGCCGCTCGCCGACACGATCGCGCACGCGGGCGGCGGCGTCAGTCCCTCGGCGCTCGTGTGGGACGCCGACGGCCGCGGCTTTCTCTACGCGCGCTGGCCGCGCGATGTTCCGGCCGCGCAGCGGCACTTCAACATCGCGCTGTACCACCACGCCCTCGGCGCCGATCCCGCCGCCGACGCGTACGTGTTCGGCCACGGGCAGTCGCAGGTTGCCGAATATGCGTTGTTACGCTCGCGCGACGGTTCGCGGACTGCGGCGCTGATCGAACCGGGTGATCTCGGCGACTACGCGGTCTGGGTGCGGGACGGCTCGGGCCCATTCACCCGAGTCGCAAGCATCGCGGATCACGTCAAGAGCGCGGCGTTCCTGGGCAACACGTTGCTGCTGCGCACGAGCGCACGTCATCCGACGTTCGACGTGCTGGCGCTCGACGCCGGCACGCCATTTTCGGCGGCGCGCATCTTCATCGCGGCCGGCCGGCTGCCGCTCGAAGATCTGTACGTCGCGGACGACGCGTTGTACGCCACCTATAGCGACGGCGGTGATTCGCTCGTGCGGCGTTTCGCTGCAAGCGGAAAACCGCTGGGCGCGATCGCCCTTCCGCCCCACGTTGCCGTCAGGGGCGTCGCGGGCGATCCGACGCGCGCTCCGGTCATCATCGACTACGCGTCCTACGATACGCCGGGGCGCTGGCTGCGTTACGATCCCGCGACGAACGCGACAATGCCGACGGGCATCGAAACGAAACCGCCGGCCGATTACTCACGGCTCATCGTGCGCCGCGTCTTCGTCCCCTCAAGCGACGGAACGGTGCGCATTCCGCTCTCCATCGTTCACTTGCCCGGTGTACGGACCGACGGTAGCGCCCCGACGGTCCTGTACGCTTACGGCGGCTACGGCATCATTACGGCGCCGAACTTCGTCGGCACCGGGCTCGCGTGGCTGGAGCGCGGCGGCGTGCTGGCCGATGCGAACGTACGCGGCGGCGGCGAGTACGGCGAGGCGTGGCACCGAGCCGCGTTGCACGCGACCAAGACCAAGAGCTCCGACGACCTGGCCGCGTGCGCGCGCTATCTGGAAACGCATGGCTACGGCGACGCGCGGCATCTCGGCATTCTCGGCGGCAGCGACGGCGGCTTTCTGATGGGCCTCGCGATCACGCGCAACCCGAGCGTGTACCGGGCCGTGGTCGGCGAAGTCGGTATCTACGACATTCCGCGCTGGCAACGCTCGCCCAACGGTGCCTCGAACGTCCCCGAGTTCGGCGATGCGCGCACCGCAGCAGACTTCGCCTATATCATGCGCCAGTCACCCTATCAGAACGTGCGCGACGGCGTCGCCTATCCCGCCATGTTGCTGACGACCGGGGAAAACGATCCGCGCGTCAGCCCGATGAACTCACGCAAGATGACCGCGCGGCTGCAGGCAGCGACGAGTTCTCGTAACCCGATCCTGTTGATTCAAAATGCGGGCCAAGGCCACGGCATCGGCAATTCCTTCGAACAGGGCGTCAGCGACGACGCTAACGTGATGACGTTCTTCGCAAGCCAACTCGCGGGTCGTTAGCCTACGCCGGGGTGGTGGACTGATCGGCGCGTTGTTTCGCCGGCCCCGCATACCGCTCGAGGTTGAGCGCCGTGTTGACCAGCGCGAGGTGCGAGAACGCCTGCGGAAAGTTGCCGACGAGCCGGCCTCGCTCCACATCGTATTCTTCGCTGAGCAGTCCGAGATCGTTGCGCAGCGCGAGCAGCTTCTCGAAGAGCCGGCGAGCGTCGTCGTAGCGGCCGGCGAGGGTGTAATTGTCGGCGAGCCAAAAACTGCACGCCAAGAACGCGCCTTCGCCCGGCGGCAGCCCGTCGACGTTGAGCCCCGGCTCGGTCGAATACCGCAGCACGAAGGGATCGAAGAAGAGTTCTCGTTCCACGGCCGCGAGCGTCCCGCGCACGCGCTGGTCGCCGGGCGGTAAAAAACCGACCAGTGGGATCAGCAAAACGCTGGCATCGAGTTGCTGCGAGCCGTAAGACTGCGTGAACGTCCCGCGGCGCTCATCGTAGGCCCGCTCGCAGACTTCACGATGAACGCGGTCGCGCATCGCCCGGTACTCCGCAAGCGGCCCCGCATAGCCGAAGTCTTCGATGATTTTGACCGCGCGGTCGAAGGCTACCCACGCCATCACCTTGGAGTGCGTGAAGTGCCGGCGGCCGCCGCGCACCTCCCACATGCCGTTGTCGGCGGGATTCTGCCAATGGTGGGCGACGTAGTCGATCACGCCGCGCAGCATCGCCCACGTCTCCTCGCTTGCCACCATGCCGCCCTTGAGCGCGGCGTAACCCGCGTCGACGACTTCCCCGTACACGTCGAGCTGGAACTGATCGGAGGCGGCATTACCGACGCGGACCGGAGCCGATGCTTCGTAACCGGGTAAAAACGTCAACTCGTATTCCGCCAAGCGGCGCTCGCCGCCGACGCCGTACATGATCTGCACTTTATCGGGATCGCCCGCGATCGTGCGCACCAGCCACTTCATGAAGTCGCCGGCTTCATCGAAGTAGCCGGCGTTCATCAGGGCGATCAAGGTGAAGGTCGCGTCGCGCAACCAGCAATAGCGGTAATCCCAGTTGCGCACGCCTCCGATCGCTTCGGGCAGCGACGTCGTCGGTGCGGCGACGATTGCTCCCGTCGGCGCATAGGTTAAGGCCTTGAGCGTCAGAAGCGAGCGCATCACCGCATCGCGATAGCGGCCCCGGTACGCAGAACGCTGCGCGAACCCACGCCACCACGCAAGGGTCTGGGCCAGCGCCGTAGCGGGATTAAGGGCGTCGGGCCGTGCCTCGTGTGAAAGGAACGCCGACATGACGAAGCTCACGCGTTCGCCCTCCCGCGCGTCGAAGGCGGCCTCGATCGTCGTACCACGACGCTCGAGTGCGACGTCTGCCGTGAGCGCCAAGGCGAGGGGACCGCTGACGGCGAGCACCGAGCGCTCGCTTGCACTAAACCACGGAACGACCTCGCCGTAGTCGAAGCGGGGTTCGAACGTCAGGGACATCGGTACCGTTCCGGCGACGCCTTCGACGATGCGAACGACGCGCCGGTACGGGGTGCCCGTCGGCATGAAATCGACGACTCGCACCGTGCCTTCGCGCGCCCGCATCGTGGTTTCGAGCACCAGCGTATCATCGACGTACCGGCGCGTCGCTGCGCCGGACGGACGGCGCGGCGCGAGCATCCATGTTCCGTTCGCCCGCTCACCGATGAGCGCCGCGAAGGCGGCCATCGAATCGAAGCGCGGTAATGGTAGCCAATCGAGGGAACCATCCTCGGCGATCAAAGCCGCAGTGTGCGTGTCCCCGATCAGTGCGTAATTTTCTATGCGAGAAGTCATCGATGGAGCCACGTTTATGGCGACCGGCCGCTCGTTCTTTCCGGCGGCACCCCCTTTATCGATGGTTTTTCGAAATAGTCGTACCACTAAAGGCCCAAATAAGCCCTAGGGACGGTGCCCATCGGCACTTTTGCCTTATTGGGTCTTGGAGTATCTTCAAATCCCGTCGCGGGGTTTCCAGCGGCGGGATCGTCAGTGTGAACCATCGTTTGGAGACGAACGTGTTTCGATTTCCCGTAGCTCTCATTGGGGTGATGCTTTCAGCGCTCCCGGTTGCGGCATTCGCCGACCCGGTGCCGCTGGGCGACATCACCAATACCGCGACGCTCGACGGCTCGGCATTTGCGCACGCCATCGGCTTGGTGCGGGTCAATGTGGCGGCGGGCGTCGGCAACGAGCAGATCAACACCGCTACGATCGGCTTCGGCCGCTCGGCTTCGGACGCGATGCTGGCCGGCGTCTCCACGAGCCAGAAAATCGGTCCTATCCAAACCGTCAACCTCGGCGCGCACGACCGGGTCATCCTGTCGCCGGGCGCCTTCGCTCATGCCAGCGGCCTCGTTCAAGTGAACCAAACCGCGGGCAACGGCAATGCTTCGACCAACGCCTTCACACTGCAGGTCCACCCCTAACCCCATGCGACCCTTTCGTCCCTTTCGAACTGTGAGGTCATCGTGAACCGATCTTTCCTTTCCGTGCTGGGCACGGTAGCCATCGTCGCAGCAGCCGGCTCTCCGGTGCTCGCCGACGGAACCAGCAATCAAAATAGTTCCGGCGCTTCGGGCGTCATCACCATCAGCCCCACCGCGATCCTGACCGGCAACGTGCTCAAAGCGGCCTCCGGCAATGCCGGGGTCAACGTTGCGTCAGGCGTCGGCAACAGCCAGACGAACATGACGATCATCCACGGCAACGGCACGCTCAGCAGCGCGCTGACCGGCGCCGGTGCGGGCAAGACCGCCGCGTCGAGCGCATCCTGCAACTGCTCGTCCAACGGCGGTCTGCGGCTCAACCAGTCGACGACCGACCTCAACGGCGTGCGCGTTCAGGGCAACGGCCTGACCGAAACCAATACGAACACCGTGAGCGACCATCTGGCGATCACGGCCAACGAGAACTCGACCTATAATCGCAACAGAACGTCGAGCTCGAACAGCAACTCGACGGCGACGACGACCAACATGAAGTTCGAAGCAAAACAGGCTTCGAGCGCATCGAATTCGGCGTCGAACTCCTCGGCCACGCTCAACGAGTCGGCCAGTGCGACTCAGGACAGCAACTCCTCGAACAGCAAGAACCGGAGCGCCTCGTCTTCGAGCAGCAGCTCTTCGAACAGTAACAGCAACTCGAGCAACAGCGCGAACAGCCACAATGACTCGAGCAACAGTTCGAACAGCCACGCAGACTCCAGCAACAGCGCGAACAGCCATCGTGACTCGAGCAACAGCGCCAACGATCACAGCGATTCGAACGCCAACGTCTCGGCTAACGGTTCCCAGAAGTCGAAGTCGTCTGGTTCGAGCGCGTCGAACCACACGCACTACAACAACGGCGGCGGCAATTTCGGTGAGTCGCAGGACCATTCCAAGAACAATAGCTCCTCGGGCGATTTCAACGCCAGCGCGAGCCAGTCGGCCAACGACAACTCCAACAGCAACAATTCGTCGGACAAGAACGCCAACAGCAACAACTCGTCCGACAACAATGCCAACAGCAACAACTCGTCCGACAAAAATTCCAATAGCAACAAGTCGGCCAGCAGCTCGGCATCGGCCAACGCCGCCAACGCAAGCGCCGCGGCCTCAGCGGAAAACGCGTCGAGCCACAAGGACGCTTCCGCGACGCTGAACGCAAGCGCCTCGGCGACGAACAGCGCTTCGAGCTCGAAGAACAGTGCCTCCTCGAGCATGAGCATGTCGGGCAACACGACCACGACCAACAAGAGCGCCTCGAGCAATTCGTCTCTGTCGGACAACAGTTCCAGCACGTTCAACGAGAACGTCGACGCGACGCAGACGCACACGGTCACCAACTCCCAGACCTTCACGGCAACCGGGTCCGTGAACGCCGGCGCCGATGGCGTCGGAGCGGGTGCCACGGGCAACATCGGCGTCAACGTGGCGGCGGGCGCCTTCAACAACCAAGCCAACGCGACGCTGATCAGCGCTCCGGGCAACATGGGCCAGAGAGCGTCGATCCGCGCCAACCAGAACGTTTCGGGTCTCCGTAACATCCTGACGGCCAACACCAACGCCTCGGCCACCGGGAACACGTTCAACGGTGCAAGCGGTAACCTCAGCTTGAACGTTGCCGCCGGCGTCGGCAACCAACAGAGCAACTCCCTCGTCGTTCAACCCTAAACCAAAAACGGACGGCGGCGCGGAATCTACCGCGTCGTCGTCCTCGTTCTTTTCATCGGGGAATTCCACAGTGAAGCGATCTTGGTTCATCCTCACCGCGCTCGTCGCGGCGCTCCTCTGGCCGGCGCAACCGGTGCGCGCGAACGACAGCGTCGGCGCGCTCGTGGCCGTGCAGGGCGAGGATGCGGTTCACCACGTGCTGAGCATGCGCGAGCGGCGCTTCGACGGCATCGTCGAAGAGCGGCTCGATTTCTCGTGCGGCGCGGCGGTCCTGGCGACACTGTTCCGTGACGGGTACGCGGCGCCGGTTACGGAGCGCGACGTGTTCGCCGGGATGCTCAACGTCTCGGATGCCGCAACCGTCAGCCGGCGCGGCTTCTCACTGCTGGACATCAAGAATTATGCTAAGACCGTTGGGCTCGGAGCCGAGGGATTCAACCTCCCCATTCGCTCGCTCGGCGATCTCAAAGTGCCCGGAGTCGTCCTCCTCAACTATCACGGCTATCATCATTTCGCGCTTCTGCGCCACCTCGACGACCAGTATGCGTACGTCGCGGATCCGGCGCTGGGAAACCGCGTTCTTTCACTGCCCGATTTCGCATCAGAATGGAATGGTATCGTGCTCGTCATACTCGGCCAGGGCTATCGTACCGATAACGTGCTCGCGCGCGTGAAGGCGCCGCTCGGCACGAGCGATCTGCTGGCAGCGTCGCCGAACACGCCGCTGCCGGAAGTCAACGCGACGTTGATGTTCATCGGCGCGCCTGCGGTGCAACGGATATGAAACGCTCTCTCGTCGCGGCAGCGCTTCTGGCGAGCGTGGTTCTTCCGGCCACGTCGGTTCGGGCCGACGATTCCGTCGATGCCGCGTTCGGCGCGAAGGCTCCGGCGGCTGCGCCTCTGGCCGATGCCGCATTGCGTGACGTCCGTGGTCACTATATCGTACCGCAATCCGCCGCCGCTCCCATCGGCGCACGGGCGCTGAACGCAAGCGCGGCATCGGCGACGCAAACGGCGACGGCGGGAGCATCTTCAAGCAGCGCCGGCAGCGCAGTGCCGGGAGGGGGTAACGCTCTGGGAGGCCGCGTCGTTTACTTCGGATTCGACTTGAGTTCCGTGTTTACGACGCACGGGCCGGGAGGTGCGACGACGTACAGCGCCGGTGAAGCCGTCGGTATCGACTTGAGCGGTGCCAAGCCGGTCGTGACCGTCAACTCGTACACCGCGCGCGGCGGCGCCGCAGGCGGCTCCGTAGCGGGAAGCGGAAGCACCGCCGGCACGATCGCCGACGGTCGCATCGCCGGCGTTGGGCAGACGATCCAGATCGCGGGCAACGGCAATACCGTCACCAATGGCGCCACGGTGGACGTTTCCACGGTACGCCCGACGCTGGTTCTCAATTCGCTGTCGGGCACGGCGTGCGGCTCACCGTGTACCGTAAACGTGGACCCGGGAGCACTGGGCGTCGCCATCAATCTGCCGGGCGGCCAAATTTCTCAGGGCATTGCGGGCGGCTCGGTGTATCAAGCGGTGCAGCTCACGACGGGCGGCAACGCGGTTGCCAACCAACTGAAGCTTGCGCTGCAGGTGGCGCCCGGCACGGGAACGGCGGTGACCGCGCCGGTCAACCTCATTCCCTCCACGCTGCAGTTGCTTCACTAGCGAACGACCTCCATTCCAGAAAGCGTTTTGTGATGAAATCGACCATGCTTCGCCGTTCCGCCGCCTGTAGCGTTTTGCTCGGCTTTGCGACGCCGCTCATCGGTGCGGCACCCGCGCCGAAAAGCGCGGGGGCGAACCTCGCCGATCAGTTCAAACATCAGCTCGTCGCTCAAGTCGTTGCCATCGCGCCGGCGCCCGCGGCCCGCAAGAAAGCACCTTCGAGAGTAACCTCCAAGGTCGTGGCCATCGTGCCGGGCAACGCGGACGCAGCCGCGCTTCAAGCCACGCTCCTCGCGGTCGAAGAGCGCTTGCAAGCCAAGAACGGCGATCAGCAGGCGCAGATCAACGAGTTGCGCTCGGAGATTGCGCAACTCAAGGCGATGCGGGCTGCCGGCGTCGTCGGGCCCGTGTCACCGCGAAGCTTGGCGGCGGTCAGACCCGCGAGCGGCGCGACCGCGCGGACCTCGGCTGCGACAACGGCTGCCTCCGCAACCGCCGGCGGTGCAACGAAGACCGTCGCCAGTGCAGCGGTGCCGGCCGGTGCTCCCGAACAGGCTGCGTTGACGACCGCTCCCACCGACGCCAGCGTCCAATCGGTCTACCAGCAGCAGAACGCACTGTTTCGCCGAAACTTGACCGTGACGCCCAGCATTACGCGCGCATACAGCGACAACCGGTTCTTTACGCTCAACGGTTTCCTCGCTCTTGATGCGATTTTTTTGGGCAACATCAATGTGACGCAGCAGCGTAGCGACATCACGGAGCTGGGTCTCAACGCGACGTACGGCTTGACCGACCGCCTTCAGATCGAAGGTCAGGTCCCGTACTTTAGCCGTTCGACCACGTTCTCATCAGTGGGCGCCAACGAGTCGGGCGCATTGCCTTCGCAGGACCGCGTCACGAGCAGCGGTATCGGCGACGTCTTGCTCGGCGGCTATTATCAACTCGCCCGGGAAAAAGGCAACGCTCCGGGCGTGACCCTCAATGCGCACGTCTCCCTGCCGACCGGACGCTCCCCGTACGGCATCAAGTTGCTCAACGATGCCAGCAATTCCAGTCTGCAATATCCCGGCGCTCTTCCGACGGGCTCGGGCGCCATGGGTTATGAACTCGGTGCCAGTTTCGTGAAGACGAGTGATCCCGCGATTTTCTTCGGCGGCGCGAACGTCTATTACAACCACCCGACGTCGTTCCGCGATCTGAGTACCGACCCGACCGTGCACCAGCCGGGCATTGCTCAGCCCGGCAACGCTTTCCAGTACCAGATCGGCACGGCGTTCGCCCTCAACGAAAAGACGTCGCTCTCGTTCGCCTTCGACGACATTACGACGGGCGAGACCGTTTTACAACCGATTCACGGTAAGCGCACGAGCGTGGTGGGTAGCGGAACCAACGCGGCATATCTGAGTATCTCCGCTGGGTACGCCCGCGACCGCCATCAGACCGTCATCACGGAATTCGACCTCGGCCTCACGCAGGACGCCCCGAATTTCCAGCTCAACCTCCGCCTCCCCCACCACTAACAACGGAAAGGGCTCTAAATTCAACGCATGGCGTCGTCGCTACGAGCCTCATGGCCCACAAGCCATTTCGGCTCTAGGCTCCTCGCCCTGCGCTAAATTAGAGCCCTTTCGTGCGTGGCCAGGCCAGGTAGTTTAACGCTTTCAAGAGTAAGCGCTAAGCCGTGAAACGTCCGTGGCTGCTCGTTCCGCTGTTCGTGCTCGCCTTAAGTGCGGCAGCCGTGGCGAAGGGCGCCACCTTTGTTTCGGATAGCTACATCGGGCCTGGCGTTGGGCATTTTCAGTACTACGGGCGCTGGGAACACGTGCGTCGCTATCGCGACGGCCGGCTGTTCGGTACGAGTAGCCGCACCGCATCCCTCGGCGCCGCCGTGACGTTGTCGTTCGTCGGAACCGTGGTGCAATTGTACGGCGTGCGAGGTCCGGGCGGCGGGCATGCCATCATCACGCTCGACGGACAACGGTATCGTGACCTCGATTTTTATGCACCGACGAAGACCGTGCGCGCCGTCGTTTTCACCAGTCCGGATCTGCCCCCGGGGCGGCACCGGCTGACGCTCGCGGCCCTTGGAGACGCACGGGTACCGGGTCATCGCAGCAGTTACGTGAACATTTCGGGTGCCGTCTATAAGTAGGCCGGCTCCCGCTGCGCTGCTCCTCGCCGACGGAACGCGTTTCGACGGTGATGGCGTCGGTGACGACGCTCTGGCTCTGGGAGAAGCCGTGTTTTACACCGGCATGACCGGCTACGAAGAAGCGCTGACCGATCCGTCTTACGCGGGTCAACTCTTGACGTTCACGTATCCGATGATCGGCAACTACGGCGTCTCCGGCGACGCGATGCAGCACGGTCGGGCCTGCGTCGCGGGAGCGATTCTCAAACGCCTCGCGCGGCATCCCTCTCACCACGCGAGCACGAGCGATCTCGCAACCTGGCTCGTCGCCCAGAGCGTTCCGACCCTCACCGGCATCGACACGCGTGCGCTCACGACGGTGTTGCGTGAACACGGAACGATTCCCGCGGCCTTGGCCGTTGGTTCGGACGCGATCGAAGAGATGGAGGACGCACTGGTCCGATTCGCGTGCGAAACCAGAACGGACGGATTGGTGGCCGAAGTCGCGAGCCGCACGATGCAGACGATCGCTCCCGACGCTGCCGGGCCGCATGTCATCGTGCTGGATTGCGGCGTGAAGCGGGCGATCGTGCGCGACCTACGGGCGCTCGGGGCGCGCCTTACGATCCTGCCCTACGGAGCCTCGCAGGCCGAGATCATGGCCCACGAACCCGATGGACTGGTCATCTCGCCGGGTCCGGGGGATCCGACCGATCTGCCCCTGACGATCGCAACCGTGCGCGGACTGGTTGGCCGGCTGCCGATGTTCGGAGTGTGTTTGGGACACCAACTCTTGGCGCTGGCGTGCGGCGGACGAACCTACAAGCTGCCGTACGGTCATCGCGGCGGCAACCAGCCGGTGATGGACCTCGAGCGCGATGCCGTCATGGTGACGGCGCACAATCACGGCTATGCGGTCGACGGTGCGTCGCTGCCGGCCGACTTGGAACCCACGATGGTCAACCTCAACGACGGCACGAACGAGGGCTTCCGGCATCGCAGTTTGCCGATAACGGCGGTGCAATTTCATCCCGAAGCGTCGCCCGGCCCCTCCGACGCGCGTTTCTTATTCGCCGAGTGGCTTGGTTCACTACCGTAACGATCCGGTTTCGCTGTGCAGCGCCGGCGGTTCTGCTGAGCCTGTACGCACCGGCTGCGGTCGTCCACCCGGCACTTGCTGCTGCGCAGAGTCTGCGGACGCTGCACGTGCGCGATTTCTCGATGGCCGTCGATCGCCGTGACCTTGTGGTCGGTGAACGTTTTCATTTGACGATCCACGCCGCCGTCGCCGAAGAAGTAACGTCGCTCGATGAGATCGCATTGCCCAATCTGTCCGCATTCGAAGAACTGGGTGACGAACGCCGTTGCGCCGCGAGCGGGCGCGGAACCGAATGTTTCGAAACGCTGACGCTTGACGCAACCGCTTCCGGCGCCGTGACGATCGCGCCGGCCGCGCTTGATGCGGTCGATGGCAGAACCGGCCGCCCAAGCCGCTTTCAGACCAATCCCGTGCGGGTCCGGATCGCCCCCGCACCGTTCGTCGACGCCGTGCAGGCAACGTTCGTTCAGGCCGCGTGGCTGGCGGCGCGATTCGCGGCGCTCGGCGTGCTCCTGGTGGGCGCCGCGGTTGCGCTCGCGTTTGTCCGCGGCCGCGCACGTGGTACGCGCGTCGCCGCGCCGGTCTCAACCACGTCCATGGCGTCCACCGGCCCCGATGAGCGCCTGCGTGAGCTGGTGGCGATGCTCGCGCGCGAACCGACGCGGGCGCATGCGGTGGCGCTGCGCGCCGCACTCCGCGAGCGCGCCGGAGCTCGTGCCGATGAGACCTTGGCCGACTTGGCACGTCGCGGCGCGACGCCGGGCCGCGCCGGCGCCGCACTTGCCGCCGTTGAACGGGCGAGTTTTTGTGAAGACGACCGGGTCGCCGAGGCGGCGCGCGAGGCACTGCCATACCTCTCCTGAAGCCGGCCGTCCTCATCGAAGCGCTCGCGCAGACGATCGTCGGCCAGCGTGCCACCCTTGAAGCACTCGTCCGCGCGGCAATTGCGGGCGGTCACGTGTTGCTCGAAGGACCGCCGGGCCTCGCCAAAACGCTGGCGTGCCGGGCACTCGCGGCCGCGCTCGACGGCAGCTTCAAGCGCATCCAGTTCACCCCGGACCTTTTGCCGAGCGACGTCGTCGGGACGCGCGTCTTCGATCAGCGCAGCGGGGATTTCACGACGGTCGTCGGCCCCGTCTTCGCAAACGTCGTGCTCGCCGACGAGATCAATCGTGCTCCGGCCAAAGTGCAGTCGGCTCTGCTCGAAGCCATGCAAGAGCGTCAGGTGACGATCGGTCCGCACACGCATGCCTTACCCGATCCCTTCATCGTGACCGCGACGATGAATCCGCTCGACGGCGACGGCACCTACGCTTTGCCGCTGGCGCAGATGGACCGCTTCCTCGTCAAGGTCGTCGTCGATTACCCCTCCCGCAGCGAGGAACTCGCGATCTTGGAACGCTTCGGGGGTGAAGCTCCGGCGTTCGAGCGTCACGTCGCGGGAATGGCGGATGTCTTGCGCTGGCGAACCCAGGCACACGGTATCTTCGTCGACCGGCGCGTCGCCGCGTACATCGTTGCGCTCGTGGGCGCGACCCGCGAACCGCAGCCGTACGTCGAGCGCGGCGCCGGTCCTCGCGCGACGTTGGCGCTCGCCGCGATGTCCCGCGCCAGTGCACTGGTTGACGGCCGGACCTTCGTTACGCCCGACGACGTGCGCGCCAATGCTGCCGCCGCCTTGCGCCACCGCATAACGTTCAACTATCGCTTGTTGGCCGAACGGATTGACGCCGAGGTCATCGTGGCGGAACTGATCGCCGCAGTACCCGTGCCATAGTCTTTGCCCAGTGGGGGCAACCGAGTGCCGGATTGACCGGCGCTTTGCCGGGAAAGAGTGTACGCACACAGCCCGCGTTCGACGCCGGGTCGTCGCCCTACGGAGTGAACCGTCCATGGATTCCTTGGTTTTATGCGAGTACTGTCGGCACGGTGCGACGTTGCACTCGACCGACGGCTGCGCGTCGGCGCGTTGCCAGTGCCGCCAAACGCGCGAAGCGATTGTGACGGCGGCGTTGCTCGAAGCGAAACGCGAGATCCACGACGCGTACCGGATGCCTCAGCAGCTCTGAGAAGCAGTCTAAGCGGCGCGCCGCTTTCGTTTTAAGCGGCTTCGCTGGAATTCCGAACGGCCGGGGCGAATCCTCGACCAATGCCTCGCCGTCTCGCGCAGCACGGTGCGCTCGCGGTCGCGCTCGCGATCGCCACTTTCCCGACCGGCGTCAGGGCGGCCGAAGAACCACCGCCGAGTCCCTCGCCCACGCCAAGCCCCAACCCCGTCGCCGAACGCATCTTCGCGCGCGCGCGCGACGCTTGGCGCACGCCGACCGGCGTACCGTATTTACGCTATGGGGCGCTCGTGCGCTATCTGCACAACGGGCATGTCTTCGACAATTGGTGGGATGCCTACTATCGTAGCCGTGACGGCGCGTTGTCGCTCGAGCAACTGCACGACATTGCGGAGGAAAAACATCGTCTGGGCGGCGTCCCGTTCTCGATCTTCGGCTTCACGTTTTTCGACACCAACCCCGACGCCGAGCCTATTCGGCTCGACGCGCCTCGCATCGATCCCGTTTCCTCGTTCGGAATCTTGACCCGTGGCGTCCTCGGGCGCTCGACGCCGCGCGCGTCGCGTGCGAGCCCCACTCCGAGCGTGACCCCGAGCAGCAGTGCGACCCCAGCCCCCCAACCAAGCGACGCTTTTCGCGAGATCGCCCACGTGGAAGCGAGCACGCGCGACTATCAGATCGACCTTGCCGGTACGGATCGCGTCGTCGGGGTCCCGGCGCTACACTTGACGTTAACGCCGCTGCGGGACCCCGACACGAACCGGTTACGCGATCTGTGGGTCGATCCATCGACGTACCGGACCGTCCAACTCAACGTGCAAGGACTGCTCGGCGCCAAGCCGTATGACGGCGTCGAGTGGACGGTGCGGTACGTCGTGCTCGGCGGTCACAATTACGTGCAGCAAATCGTGGCCGACGCGCCGCTCCACTTCGGTCTCGATACGTCGGTTCCGAAGTTCGAGTTCGATTTTGTCGACTATCACTTCCCGAGTGAAGTCCCGCAATTCACTTTCGATCATTCGCTGGTGGGTCCCGATCGCTCGTGAGGGCCTTGGGTGGTCAGGTTAGGTTCCTTGCCAAAAAGGACTGAACGCGGTCCCAGGCGTCGGCCGTCTCGCGCGTAGACATCGAGTTTCCCGTCGTGCGGAAGAAGGAGTGCCCCACGTTGGGGTACGCCTGAACGTCGAAGCGCTTGTTGTTCGAGCGCAACGTTTCGACGGTCAACTCGACATCGCTCTGCGTGATCAACTCGTCGCGCCCGCCGAAGACCAGGAGCAGCGGCGCCCGGATATCGTGAGCATCCTCGAGTGGAGCTGCTTCACCGCTGGGCATGAGTGACGCAATGCTTTGGCCGTAAAAGACCACGGCCGCATTGATGCCTGGTAACGTTGCCGTCACAAACGCGACCGTGCCGCCGAAGCCGAAGCCCCACGTGCCGATATGGCCGCTCTCGACGAAAGGCTGATCGTTGAGCCAGTCGCGCGCGGCTGCAACGTCGCCGCAAACTTGGGCTTTCCTCACCGCGGCGGCGGCCTCTTCGCCGCGCGCTCGGCCTTCAGGGGTAAACGGCAGTCGTAAGGACGGATGCGTTCGGTAGAAATAATTGATGGCGAGACCGGCGTACCCGAGGCTTGCCAGCAGATCGGTGATGCGACGCAACTCATCGTCGAAACCGTACACGCCTTCGAGCACGATCACGGCCGGATAGCGGCCTTCGCTGCCGGGCCGCGCCAGATAGGCCGGCATCTGCCCGTTGCCGGTGCCGATGGTAAGGTCGTTATGAAGGATCATGACGCCTGCTCCCCCGACGCGATTTTGCCCAATGTCCGACGCAGGGGACGGAGTTCCCCGGTCCTTCCATCTGCGCGTGAAAACGAAGTTGTCCGGTCATCGGTAGCGAAGGCCAAAACCGATGGTGACGCGCCGGACGCTGGTGACGTTGGTCCTGTTCGTCGGACTGCTCGCCGCATTTGCGTTCGCGACGTATTTGTCGTATTGGGGCGGCGTCGGCATCCGTGACGCCTTTGCCTACCAGTCGGCCGTCGTCGCCGCGCAGCGCGATTCGGAGTTGCTGGAAGTCGAACAATTCGAGCGGCGTTCGAGCCCCGAAGACGTGCGTCCGTACGAGAAGTTATTGGCGAGCGACCTCGAGCGGGTCGACGGGATCGCGCAGACCGATGGCGAGCGTGCGCCGCATTTTGCGTTTCCTGCCGGCCGCGACCAGTACGAACGGCTTACCGCCGAGCTGCTGAGGCGCGAGGCGCTGGGACAACAGCGCTTCGACACCACGGTTTCCGTTAACACGCGCACCCGCGACCTTTCGAACGGGCTGTTCGCGGTGGTGGCGTTGCTGTTTGCACTCGTCGTCGGGCGTTTGCGGCGGGTCGTGGACGAAAGCCGCGTCGTCGTCGAGGGTTTGCAGAAGGCCGTTCTTTCCAAGCGCCGTGACGTCCCCAACGTCGATGTCGGTAGCGTGCTGCTTTCGGCCACGCAAGGTTCCAATGTCGGCGGCGACACGTACGACGCTTTCACCTTCGACCGGCGCCACGCGATGTTCTTGGTTGCCGATGTTAGCGGTAAAGGGCTCGCTGCCGCCGTCGACACGGCCCTTGTGAAGTACAGCATTCGAACGCTGTTCTCCGAACATCACGATCCCGGTGAAGTGCTGGCGCGCTTCGGCGCCTTGTATGCCCGGTCGGCTGATCGCCCCGAGACCTTTGTGGTTCTCTTTCTCGCGGTCATCGATTTGCAGACCGGCTGCCTGCGCTATGCCTCCGCGGGACACGAACCGGCCTGGCTGCGCCGTTCGGCCGCCGTCACGCAGCTTGCTCCGACGGGCCCCATCGTCGGCATCGAGGACGAGCCGCAGTACGGAACGTGCGAGCTGATGCTTGCGGAGGATGACCTCTTGATCGTCACGACCGATGGCCTCACCGAATCGCGTGACGCTCATCGCCAGTTCCTGGGCCCCCAGGGCGCCGCCAACTGGTTCACCGACCTCGACGGCAATGCTCAGATGATGGCCGACACAATCGTGCGCCGCTTGCGCCACCGTTCACGCCGCATCGCCGACGATCTGGCGATCCTGGTGGTGCGCTATGCGCCGTCCGCGCGCGGCGAGGCGCCGAACCGCGTGCTGGAGACAGCGACGGGATCTCGCTGATTGCCGGAGCGCGATTGATCGCCCGTAAGGTATCGACTCTTTTCTTCGTTCGTCATCTGCGCGCGATCACAACGTTGTGAAACTCCCGATGACGCCGCTGCTTTCGTGCGAACCGCAGGGCGGGGGCCCCGTCGGCGCTTGATAGTGGAGCGAGTACGTCGTCGCCGGCGAGAGTAACGGCACGGGGATCGCGTGATAGGATGACGCCGGAAGTGAAGTCGGCAGACCCGTCGGAAGCGGCGACGGCGCCGGGCCGGGCGGACCTATTGGAACGGTGGGGCCGCCCGCCGGTTGCAAGCTAAACGTTCCGTCTGTCGGGGATCCGACGATGATGATTCCGATGCTTGCCGCCACGCCGGTGGAAGCCGGTGCAGGCGCGAAAAGCTGGGGCGGAGCAATGACGTAGAGCGGGCACGAAATGCCGTTCGACGAGCATGCGGCAACCATCGTCGAGGCGATGGCAAAAAATGGTACGGCCAGCGGTCGAATAGTCACGATCGTTTCCTCCGTTGGAAAGCAGTGTCGCTCTTGATAGAGGGGATGCTCGTTCGCGATCCGCTTAAGGAGCTGCGACGCTTACCGGGGCGGAAATGCTCAGGACGCCTGGATCTCCCGAGAAACTCAAGAGACAAGAGCCGTTTACGAGCGGCGTCACGACGACCGTCGACGTGTGATGCTGCGGGGGCGTCGGCGAACTGACGCCGACGACGGACGTCGGGCCCTGCGTGCAGTTATCGCTTTCCTTCGGGGCCGATGTCTGTTGCGGGGGAAGGAGAATGGTGACGGTCACCTGCGCTGCAACGCCGATGGCGTTGAAGGTGAGTGGCTTTTGCGACGTTAAGCCGAGCGCTGGCGCCGGAACCGGACGGTTCGGACAAGCGCACATTCCCGAACCACCACATGCACTGAGCAACGCAGTCCCGACGGTCAGCAAGGACCATCTCGTAAGCCTCACCGCTCCACATTTCGCGCTGCGGCATGCAGCGGTGCAGGCAAAGCATGTCGCAAAGTTCATGGTGCGAACGCTTGGGGCGCTGCTGGAGCGTTGACGACGCGAATCGCGCCCTGCATGCCGTTGTCGGTTTCCGACCGCGCCGTGGGACAGGCGCGGGCCTTGTTCGAGCATCCCGTCTCGAGAACCGCAATGGTGGCCAACGCCAACAGAACGACGACTATCGCCAACGATCGCACCGTGTTTACATCGCTCGTCAGGGCTATGTCACTGACTCATATTGGCTATACAGCCTCGGGGGACCTTTCTAACTCCAAGCCGCCACCCGAGCCGGCGATTTCGTTCAAGCGCACTGGCGCCCGGGCGTCGACTATACCGTTCCAACGCGATGCGTGGTCACAATCCGGGGACGATATCGGGCCTAGATCAAAGGCGGTTCCCTTGCGGCGACGGCAATTGCGAGGGAGATGCGGACGGTGACGGAGACGGAGATGACGAGGGTGAGGGAGACGGCGAGGGCGACGGTGATCGCGCCGGCGAGGGCGATGGAGACGGCGAGGGTGAAATCGGGGCGGCGGTACCCGCAGTCGGGATGCCGGTTCCGTTACCGCAGCCGATCGCAAGCGCGGTCGCCGAAATACCGACGAGCAATCCTGCGAGACGAAGGACGGAACGGCCGCTCATGATCGTGCAGATTCGGCGCCGGCGGGCGGCTTAGCCTTGCTGAGCCAGGACTTCACTCAGAGGGGCCGTGCCCGTCGCGATGGGAACCTCACATCATGAAGTCCCGGGTCGCCGCCGCATCAGACTGGTTGGTCCGCGCTCGCGACGACTTCCGGGCCGCGCGGTTCGCCTCTGCTGCCGAGACCCTCGACCTTGCGGTCGCCTCACAACGCGTTGTCGCTCCTGAAGCGTTCCTCTTGCGCGCCAGGATCGCCCTGAAAAACGATCCGGCGGCGGCCCTAGCGTATCTGACCCGGCATCGCGCAGCGTTTCATGCAAGTCGCGACCGCGCTTCGGCGACAATGCTGCGCGGCGCTGCATACGCTCGGTTGGGGGACTTTAAGTCTTCAACCGCAGCATTTCGGGATGCTTCGGCAACGCTGCGTGCCGACGATCCGCTTCAACTGGACGTTGCGTATCGTCGTGCGTTCGCGTTGTGGATGGCGCGGAAGTTGGATGCGGCGGAACGATGCCTTGCACCCGTCGAAGAGCAGGCCACAGGCGATCTCGCGATTGAAGCACGCCATCTGCGCGGCCTTATTCTGGGATCGAGAGGAAACATCGCCGCGCAAGGCGCCATCCTGCTCGAAATGTTGCCGGCGCTACGCGCACCCGGCGTTCTTGTCCTCGACCGTGGCATCATCGCGAGCCAGTTCGCTTCGTTGGCTTGCGAATTACCGAGCCCAGCGTTGCGAGACGCGGCCAACGCCGAAGTCGCGCTCGTACCGTGGACACCGGAGATGGCAGAAAGCCAGTTCGATGCGTTGCGCGAGCTTGCCTGGGGCGACGCCTTGCAAGGCGATCACTTCAACGCGTTTCGTCGCCTGAAGGCTGCGGCTGCGATCGCTCCGACCCCGGCCTGGCGCACGCTGTCACTGTGCGACCGTGCGTACCTGGCGGACGCCTTCGGGGAACGACGCTGGGCCGCCCAAGAGCTGCGTGACGCGACCGAACTCGCGGACAGCGTGAGCTGGCATTCGACGCGCGGTGAGGAGCGGTTCGCGCTCTCGCTCCTCGCCGAACTGTATGCACCGCGCGATCCGTCCCTTGCACTGACGTACGTCGCTCGCTATCAAGACACGGCTGGCGGTGTCGCGCGCGTCCTTTCCTCGCACGACGATCGCAGGGTCGACGCCATGGAAGCGTATTCCGCTGGGGTCGTGCGGCGTGCGCTGGGCGAAACGGCGGAAGCGGTGCGGCTGATTCGGAGGGCGTGGGACATTTACGACGCGATCGGTTACGACTGGCGGGCAGGGCGTGCCGCCATCGCACTTGCGGAATTGCTTGGCGACGAAGATTGGCGAACGAAGGCGGCCCAGAAGTTGCGGCCATATGGGCGGAGTTGGCTGGTCGCGCCGAACCAGCCGCATCTGGCCGAGGTACCGGAGCTTTCGCGCCTCACCGATGCGCAACGAACGGTGCTCGAACTCATCGTCCAGGGAAAATCAACGGCCGAGATTTCAAGCGAACTGGGCCGTAGTGAGTTCACGATTCGCAATCACGTCAAGTCCATCTTTAAGACGATCGGCGTCAACACGCGCCCCGCGTTAATCGCGCGAATCACCGGTACGGCGCGCTGACGTGCCGTTATTTGAGCTCACCGATGAGGCAGCCGCAGCCTGACGTAGGCGAGCGTCGTAACGGTTGGCCCCGGTGCGTTAGACCGCGTAACGTCTTCATCGTATACAAATACCGCTCGGGCAGTCTCTTTGCGGTCATATGGCGTACACTTTCGTTCGCCGATGCTCGTTGCCGACAATCCGGTGCCAACCGCCACTCGCACGCGTACGTTCAGTTTTTCCGCGCTGGCCCGAGTCTTCGATGACAGTGACCGCGACGTTCGCGCGAAGGTCATCAGCCTGTACGCTTTTCTCGGGCTCCTCAACGTGGGCGGGTGGGTGCTGGCGTTCGTGGCCTTCTCGAGCCGGCCGATCCTCTTGGGGACGGCGCTGCTGGCGTACACGTTCGGGCTGCGGCATGCCGTCGACGCCGATCACATCTCGGCAATCGACAACGTAACGCGCAAGCTGATGCAGGACGGGAAGCGGCCCGTCGGCGTCGGCTTTTTCTTTTCGCTCGGGCATTCGACCGTCGTCGTCGCGCTGACGGTCGGCATCGCGGTCGCGGCGAGCGCCATCAAGCATACGATTCCGAACCTGCAAAACGTCGGCGGTCTCATCGGAACGTCTGTGTCCGCCACGTTCTTGTACGCGATCGCGATCATCAACCTGCTCGTGCTGATCGAAATAGTGCGCGCGTTTCGTTGCGTGCGTCGCGGCGGGACGTACGACGAACAAAGCATCACCGAATTTCTCGATCAGCGTGGGCTGATGGGGCGCTTCTTCAAGCCGCTGCTGCGCATCGTCGGCAAAAGCGTCAATATGTATCCGATCGGCTTTCTGTTTGGTCTGGGCTTCGACACGGCGACCGAAGTGGGACTGCTGGGCATCGCGGCGGTCGAGGCCGGAAAAGGTCTCCCGATCTTCGCCATCCTGATTTTCCCGCTGTTGTTCACCGCCGGCATGGCGCTGATCGACACGAGCGACAGCATCTTGATGCTCGGCGCGTACGGCTGGGCCTTCGTCAAACCGATCCGCAAACTCTATTACAACATGACGATCACCCTCGTCTCGGTTCTCGTAGCGCTCGTCGTCGGCACGATCGAGGCGCTCAGCATCGTGGCCGGTCAGCTCAACTTGCGCGGCGGCATGTGGAACGGCATCAGCAACCTGAGCAGCAACTTCGGCGTGCTAGGTTACATCATCGTCGGCATCTTCGTACTGAGCTGGGGCATCTCGACGCTCGTCTACCGGTTACGGCGCTACGATGACACGGAGATTTCGACCGTGTGACTCAGACTTGCCAGGTGACGTCGCCGCCATGGAGCGAAGCGCGTGCGAGCCCGATCTCTTCACCGCTCGGCCACAGTTGCAGCACGACGTTTGGGCCGGAACGGGGTTCCAACGAAAGCCGCGCCAGGGGCGCGTCGCTCGTTGCGTGCTCGCCGGCACGCGCGAGGATTGCATCGACGATCGTCTGGCAGTTTTTCGATAGATATTGCATGACGACCGCATGAAAGACGATGGTCACCGTTCCCGGGCTTGGTTCCGCAAGTTTCTCCGCTAACCACGCCGGGGCGTCGGCCCTGTCCACCGTCGCCGCAACGCTGCGAGCAACGCTACAGGCTGCGTCGAGCCGCGCCAAGCGATCGCGTTGGTCGGCCCACACGAAGGAGCGCAGCCGCACGCTGCCCGCTTCGCTCGTCGCATCGATCGGGGCGAGATCGCAGCCCCTTCGTTCGGCTATGGCGACCGGCAGCGCCTCGCTATTGAAGGGCAACGTCGCATCCGCGAAGTGTTCGTCCAAGCAGACCGGTGAGCTCGGCGGTCCCCACGTCCACTCGCCGGCACGATAGCGGTACTTGTCCCAGCGTAACAAAAAACCAGCGCTGGCGCCGAGTTCCAGGAGCCGGAGCGGTCGCCCGAACCGGGCGGCCAGCATGAGGAATCCGCCCAGCAGCGCCGCCGCCCGGCTGACCTCGTTGGTCTGCACGGGCTCGAGGAGCCCACGGTGGAGCATGGGCTGTTCGGCAGCGATGACGTTGCTGAAGGCCGCCCAGGCCGCAATCGCGTCGCCGTCGCCCCCGCAGGACGGATAATGGCGGGCTAAGGCCGGCGCTTCTCCCGCAAGAGCCAAGCGATGCACGGCTGCCATCAGTCGCAGCGCGAGCGCTGATTCCGGCGGATCGTCGCCATGCGGCGCGAGCAGCGCGCCCAGCGGCCCTCTGCGGGACCGCAGATCGGCGGCGCACCGCTCGAGCAGCGCACCGTACAGCGGCGAGCCCAGCCCGTAACACCACTGCGCTTGCAGTTTGAACGCGGAGACGAGCGATTCCATCGGACGGCAAACGTTTCCATGGCCGCGAAAAGCACGGCATGAACGCCTTCGGGCCGCGACTGCGGGCTGCACTCCTTGCGGGGCGACGTGCGAACGTACGAGGCTACGGGATCGTCGCGCCACGCCGTGGCGACGGGTACGAGTTTGCCGAACTTCGCGCGTACATGGACGGCGACGATCCGCGCCGGATCGACTGGGCCGCGACGGCACGCGCGGGAGCCCTGCAAACGCGCGTGATGCTGGAAGACGCGACGCTCGTGCTGGCGGCCGTCGTCGACGGCTCGGCGTCCATGCACGTCGGCCGGACGACGAGCAATTATGATGCCGGCTGCACAGCGGCGCGCATGTGGTACGATGCGGCCATCGACGACGATCGGTGCGCGCGCATCGGCTTCGGAGCGCACATGTTTCCGGCCGTGCGCGGGCGCGCAGCAGCGGCCGCGTGCGCTGCGATCCGCGACCCGATCGGAACGGTTCCCGGCGACGCCTTGCATCTGGCTCTTGCAGCGTTGCCGCGCGGGGCGCGCTTGCTGCTCATCAGCGATTTTTACGATCTGACCAATCTCGGGGATGAACTGCGCGCGTGCGCGAACCGGTTTGACCTCACGGCGTTGCTGGCGGCCGATCCATGGCGCGCAGGACTGCCGCTACGGGGCTTCGTCCGGTTGCGCGATGCCGAATCGAGTCGCGTCGAGCGCCTTTACGTCGGCGCGGCTGCGCGTGCTCGTTATCGCGCAGCGGTCGCGGCGCGCGAAAAAATGGTCTTGACCGCGCTGCGCGACGTCGGCGCACGGACCGCAGTCCTCGACGCCGCCGCACCGGAGGCCGCCTTCGCCGCCGCCTTCGGGCTGGGATGAGGCGTTAAAAGTTTAGGACCAGATCATCAGGCGCCGCGCAGCTGTACCAGCGCCCGATCGATGTGGCGAAGTTGTTCGACTGCCGTTGAGAGTTCGGAGGAGACGGCGTCTACGTCCGCATCATGCGATGCGGAGCCGAGTTCGTCCAAACGCGCAGCGACGTGCGCGAGAAGACGACGAAGGCCGCGAGTACCGCCCAGTACCAGCGTCGCGGCGAAAGAAGTTCGCCCGCGATCAACGCAAGCGTGGACGCCAGGGTCACTTGGATCGCTTGCCGTGTCGCGGGCGCAAGCCGTTGCGTCTTAGATGCCGGGCGCCGGCTGCGCCCGCACGGCGCTACTCGGAACATGCCGGTGAGCGCCGCAATGTGCGGCGTGGTGCGGCCTCCCAATGTGAGGCGGCGAGCGCCGGTGCGAGGGTTTCGAGAACCGCGCGTTGCCGGGCGCCGAAGGTTGCTATCGCGCGCCGCACGATCTGCTGCCGGTCAGGCAATATGACGAAGCTCAGAAGGAACGCGCAGGCCGTGCCGATTCCGATCGCTGCAATCGACCACGGCAACTGCGCCGGCGTGGCGCCCAAGAAGAGCGCGAAGAAGTAGCCGAAAAACGCCAGCAAACCCAGTGCAACGAAGCGGGGACTGAAGCGCCGCAGCCAGACCGCGCCGACGGCATCGAGGCGATCCGATGAGAACTGAGCAGCGAGCCGAGCGTCAACGTGCACAGCGCAGGTAGCGGCAGCAGCACGGTCGTGACGCCGGCCAGGATTTCGGTGCTCAGCGGCGCTCCCGCAAAGCGGGCCAGCAGTTCCGCAACGCCGACGGCTGCGGCGAGCGTCGTGCGCACGGCCGCGTGCAAACGTTCGAGCCTCGGATCCGATGCCACGACGCGGTCCCACGCGCCCGCAGCCGCCGTCTGCCAACGCATGATCCCGTGACGTGCTTGCTTCACCGCGTTGTTCTGCCCGAAATTCGTGCGCCAGGCCCGGCCGCTGGTGAAGCGAACGCGTTTCCGATGAGGCGCTCAACGTTTACGGTCGCGTCGCTGGCGATGGCCACCGTCGGCCGGCCGCACGGTGTTCGAGCGTCGGAACCCCTGAGCGTTCTGTATGCCGGATCGCTCGTTACCCCGATGGAGCGCTCCGTTGCGCCGGCGCTCGCGAAGCAGGGCATCGACTTCCGCGGCGAAGCCAAGGGCAGTCTCGCGCTGGCGAATCTGATTGCGGGCGGATTGCGGCAACCCGACGTTTTCATCAGTGCCGATCCCAAACTGATCGACGGCTTGATGGAAGGCGCACAGCCGCTGGCGCGTTGGGAGATCACCTTTGCGACGACGCGCCTGGTCGTCGGCTACGCGCGGGGCTCACGCTTCGCCGACGATTTCCAACGCGTCGCGCGCAGAGAGAAGAAGATTGGCGACGTGCTGCTCGAGCCCGGGTTAAGGCTGGGCCGCACCGATCCTGCGCTCGATCCCAAAGGCTACCGTTCGATCATCGCGACCAAACTGCTCGCACGGGGCGGTGGACCGCCCGACCTCGCGCGGCGACTGCTGGGCGCCGAGCGTAATCCCGCGCAGATTCTGCCCGAAGAAACCTTGCTCGCGCGACTGGAGAGCGGTGACGTGGACGCGGCATTTTTGTATGCGACCGAAGCAATTGCGCGCAACGTACCTTTTGCCGAGTTGCCGGTAAGCGCAAACCTCGGCGATCCCGAGCAGGCCGCGCACTACGCCAGCGTCAGCGTAACGATCGACGGGAAAGTCCACGTGGGCGGCATCGCGGCTTACGCGCTGACGATTCCAACCGTCGCCGTCCACCCGGCGACGGCGCAGCGCTTCGTCGTGTTTCTCTTCTCACCCGGAGGCCGGAGACTGTTGACCGGGAGCGGCATGACGTTGATCCACCCCGTAATCGGCGGCGACGCGAAGGCCGTACCGGCCGGCGTGCGCCGCGCTACCCGAGTGAGCCGGTGACGTTCGCCCGACCGCTCGGCCTGGCCATCGCGCTCGTCGCAGCAGCGCTTTTCGTGTGGCTGTACCTGACGATCGAACGCCGGTCCCGCGCGCAAGCGCTCGCGTATTCCGATCTCGCCTTTGCGCTCGACGCCTTGCGCCCCGCGCGCTGGCCGGCGGCGCTCATCCTGACCGCGTATGCGTGCGGATGCGCGGTGCTCGCGCTAGCGCTTGGCGGCCCCCATTTCTTGGCCCGCGTCCCGACGCACGACGGCACGGTCGTGCTCTGCATCGATACGTCGGGTTCGATGCGCGCGACCGACCTTGCGCCGACGCGGGCCGACGCTGCAAAAGCGGCGGCGCGGGCCTTTGTCGACGCCGTACCCGCCGGCACGCGCATCGGAATCGTCAGTTTCTCGAGCGGCGCCAACGCCATCCTTGCGCCTACCGACGATCGCGATGCCGTGCACGAGGCGCTCGCGCGCATCCCACCGCCCGACGGCGCCACGGCGATCGGCGACGCGCTCGCCGTCGCCGCGCAAGGGATGCCCTCCCGGGGCCGGCGCATCATCGTACTTTTGACCGACGGCATCAATAATCGGGGTGCCGATCCCATCGCCGTCTCGCAGAACCTCGGGCAACACGGCATTCGAATCGAAACGGTCGGCGTCGGTTCGAGCGGAAGCGGCGAGCTTATTCCGGGCACAAGCGAACAGGCCGATCTCGACGCAAGCGCCCTTGAAACGATCGCCCAGAACGGCGCAGGCCGTTACGTCGCAGCGAGCGACGCGGCGTCGTTGCGCGATGCGTTCCGGGGACTCGCCTTCGAAACCGTGTGGGAGAAGCGCCGCGTCGACGGCAGCTTACCCTTTGCCTTGGGCGGCGGTGCGTTGCTGTTGGCGACGCTACTTGGCGGCTTCGCGCTTGGTAAGTTTCCGTGAGGGCTGCGCCACCCTATTTGATGAGCGACTGGTCCTTGTCGGCGAATTTGCCGAGGCTGTTGATGACCACGATCGCTAAAATCGTCACGACGAGCGCGTAGCCGAATTCCGGCGCCAGTCCCTTGCCCGCCGGTAAAAACGTTTTGATCAAGTCGGTAATCGCCGTGTTCCATGCCAGCGCCGCAATGAGGCCGAATGCCGCCGTTGCTAGAGCGATCATGGTCGTGAGGTAAGCGCCTCGCATGGGATCTCCTCGTGCGGCGAAACGGGTGGGGCGAGGTCCGTTCCGTTTAGGACAAAAGCGACCCTCTCAGCGGCCAGAACTTTTCACAGGCTCTTCGCGTGGCGGATCATGCCGCCGTCCATGAAGTACGTGGAACCCGTGACGTAAGCGGCCTCATCGCTTGCGAGGAAGGCACAAAGCCCCGCAATTTCTTGCGGCTGGCCCATGCGGTCGAGCGGAATCTCGCTGAGCAGCTCCTTGTGCTTTTTTGGATCTTCCTTCGTCTCTTTATCGAGCGGCGTATCGATGGCGCCGGGCGCGATGTTGTTCACGGTGATCTTGTGCGGTGCCAACTCGAGGCAAATTGTCCGCATCAACATGCGCAAGCCGCCTTTGGCGGCGCAGTACGGCGCGTTGGTCGGCATCGGAAGGTCTTCGTGAACCGACGAAATGTTGACGATCCGTCCGCCTTCGCCTTGCTTGACCATTTGCCGCGCCGCATGTTGACTGCACAACCACGGTCCCGTTAAATCGACGGCGATGACGTGATCCCATTCGTGGAGCGGAGTCTCCAGAAACGGCATCTCTTTCTCGACGCCCGCGTTATTCACCATGATGTCGATGCGCCCCAACCGGCGTACCGTTTGATCGACCAAGGCCGCCACGTCATTCTCTTTACTGACGTCGCCTTGCAGCGCGACGGCGTGGCCGCCCTCCCGCTCGATCGTTGCCACGACGTCCTGCGCCTTGTCGGGCTGCGTGACGTAGTTGACCACCACGTGCGCGCCTTCTTTTGCAAGCCGGATCGCCGTTGCCTTACCGATCCCGGTGGCTGCGCCGGTCACGATAGCGACCTTGCCGCTCAATCTTCCATTGCCGTTCATCGCGTTCTCCGTTGCCAAGCGAGATCGAGGCCGCGTTTGCTTTCACTGACGACCTCATTGAGATCGTCGTCGTACAGCGAATCCGGAACGTCCTTCGAGAATATTTCGAGCGCGTACGGTCCTTTGAAATTCATTGAATCGACCGCGCCGACGAAACCGGCCATGTCGATCGGCCCATGACCCACGATCGTGCGATCGAGGAACGAACGCGGCCGGCGCCAGTCGCTCACCTGGACGACGAAGATGCGGTCACCGCACGCCCGGATATGATCGGCGAGCAGCGGGTCCTGCCAGAGATTCCACACGTCGACGCATAACCCGAACGCCGGATGGTCCACATCGCGCAGCATGTCGAGGGCCTGCGGCAACGACCAGACGAACGTGTCTTTGTTCATCACTTGAGGATTGAGCGGTTCGAGCGCGATCCGCACGCCGTGCTCGGCGGCGAAGGTGCAGAGTTCCCGAAACTCGCGCACCGCGACGCTCCATGCCTCTTCAACGTTGCCCTTCGGCGCCTGTCCCGTGTTGACGACGAACGGCGCATCGGGCACGGCCGGCGCCAAGTGCTCGATCGTCGTGCGAAAGCGGGCGCTACGTTCCTCCGGTTTCTCGGGCATCGGGTTCATGTTGTCGGGAAAAACGGTGTGCAACTTACCTTGTACGGAGCCGACCGTCAGGCCGCTGTTGGTCAGGCGGTCAAGTTGATCGCGCCGTTGAGCGGCGTCTTCACTGAGCTTTTGTTCGCAGAGTTCGATCGCGCGCGCACCGAGCGCCGGAAACCGCTCCAGGTCGCGTTCGAAACTCCAGGGCATCGTCGTGTACTCGCTGATGCCGAAGGTATAGTCGGAATCCACCATCACCTCGTCGTCGTCGCTGCTTGCAGCGTACCCGCCGGTTCGAACGGCAATCACCGCCGACGGTTAATCTCCGACGTTTTCGACCGGGCGCTCGCTGGGAAGAGTCGATGTGTGACGGATCGTATAGCGCGTACCGCTCGTTGCTGCGCGGTCGGCACGATCGTGCTCTTGGCCGTTGCCTTTGTGGTCGTGCGGCCGCCGGTCCCGCCCGGTCCCTATATGCGCGACTTCGAGCCCCAGTACGCGGCCGGAGCGACGTACGCGGCCGGCCTGAACCCCTATGCGGTTGCTATTTGGGCGGCAGAACGTACCGTGCCCGGCGTGGATCCGCGGCATGAAGAACTGCTGCCGTTCGTCGGCGCGCCTGTGACCTTGCCGTTGGCAGCCGCGCTCGCTCGTTTACCGTATCTGGTGGCTGCGGCGCTCTGGAGTCTGGTCATTGCAGCCGCAGTCGCCACGATCTTGCTCGGTGCCTTCACCCTGGCGGGCGGCCGCCCCAATCTGGGGAACCTTTTCGCGCTCGTTGCGCTGTGCATCGGGTTCACGCCCCTGATCAGCGGCATTTCGCTCGGTCAAGAAGTGCTACCGGCGCTGGCGGGGGTCGTCGCAGCATCATGGCTTGCGAACGATCGCCGCGCTCCGCGTTGGACGCGCGGCGTTGCGGCGTCGTTGTGCGGCTTCAAGCCGACGATCGCGGCGTTGCTCGTGCCGCTATTGTTTCGGCGGCGCTGGAGCGGCGTGTTGGTGACCGCCGCAGCGCTAATCGGGGCGGGCTGTTTTCTGGCGGTCCACGGTATGAACGGGATTGCCGCTTATCTGGCGGCGTTGCGCGGCCAAGGCACGGCCGAACGCTTCGACGTCATCCAATTCACGCCGTTTGCCATCGCCTACGACTTCGGGCTCGGGCCGCGGGGGGCGTCGGCGGTGAGTATCTCGCTGGCCCTGGCCGCGCTGCTCATTGCCGCGTGGACGATTCGGGAGCGGCGGCGTACCGACGTCGAGTCGGTCGCGCTGGCCGCGGCGGCTTTTCCGCTGGTTTGCCCGTTCCTTCACGCCCACGATCTCAGCGTGACGTTGCTGCCGGGACTGCTGTGTGTGGTGCGCGCACGCGGCGCAGCGTGGCTGGCGGCGGCGTGCGGTCTGCTCTTAGTCGGCGGCGGCTGGTTCGGCTTTTCGCAAGGGCTCGACGGCCTCGGGTTTACGCTTGGGCTGTTTCTCGTCGCGGTCTTCGCCGTCATCGCACTGGCCGGCCCGGCCGTCGGGCTGGTTCGTCTAGCGCCGTTGGGTCTCGTGCCCCTAGCCCTGGCGTACGGCTGGTTTGCGATCGCTCATCCGATAACGTTTTGGCCTGCCGCGCTTCCGTCCGGTTTCGCCGTACCCGGACATCCCGCGGCCAGCGTTGTCTGGGAGATCGAGCAGCGCGTCAATGGCCTCGAACGACCCGATGCGTGGTGGGCCTCGCTACGGGCCGTGTCGCTCGCGGGCTCGGCCATGTTGTTCGGCGCCATGGTCGCCCTTCTGCGACCCGAACGGGCCCTCGAGCGGCGGCCCCGCATGCTTGCGTGGCTCCTCGTAGAAGGCTGACGGGGTGCACAGCCGTTGGGTCACCGTCGACGGGACGCCGGTTCACGTGCGTGCATGGGGCGACGGATCACGGCCTGCCATTGTGTTCGTGCACGGTCTGGTCGTAGCGTCGGACGCCATCGTTCCGACCGCCGAACGCCTCGCGCCCTGGTTCGACGTCTACGCACCCGATTTGCCGGGCTTTGGCCGCAGCGCGGCGACGGAGACGCTCTCGATCGCGCAACTTGCGCGGGCCGTCCAAGGCTGCATCGAATCCTTAAAACTCGAGCGTGTGACCGTGGTCGGACATTCCTTCGGCTGCCAAGTCGTCGCGCATTTCATGCGCGACCGTCCCGCGCGGGTCGCCGCGGTCGTTCTTCAGGCGCCGAGCGTCGATGCCGCGGCCCGCACACTGCACCAACAGATTCGGCGCATTCGCGTCAACAGCGCGCGAGAGCGAGCGACGGCGCTGGAAGCGATCTCGCGCCGCGATTACCGCCGCGCCGGTTTCGCGCGCTGTTGGGGAACGCTGCGGCAATCGCTCGAAGACGCGATCGAAGACAATGTCGCGACGATCGACGCGCCGGCCCTGGTGGTCTGCGGTGGGCGCGATCCGGTCGTGCCGGCTCGCTGGGCGCGGCGCCTCGTCGATCTGTTGCCGCAAGGCGAACTGCTGGTGATCCCCGACGCAACGCACAGCGTGCCGTTTACGCAGCCCGAAGCCTTTGCGGCCGCCATCTCCGGCTTCATTGCTTCGCATTGTGGGAACCGGGCACGCTCGGCACTCTCGCGCAGCGCTTAAGGCGCGACGCTTTTCCCGATCGCGAGCGTCAGCAGATCGTACGCCACGATGACGATCGGTTTTTACGATCGAACGCACGATGGTCGCCGGCGTCACGCTGGGCAACCAGTACGAACCACGACATCCAGACGGCAACCCGTCATCGAGGCACAGAAAGATGGATCAAATCGTCAGCCATGTCGGCAGCCTTGGCTGGGTGGCGCTCAAGGCGCTGCTCCTCTTCCTGACGGCGGTGGCCGGATTTCGTTTGGCCGAACGGCGCACGGTGGCGCAGATGGGAGCCTTCGATTTTGTCGCCGCCGTCGCCGTCGGGGCCGTCGTCGGCCGCGTACCGAACTCCACGACGACGAGTTTTTTGCAAGGCGCGGTCACGCTCATCGCAATTTTAGCAGCGCACGCGCTGCTGACACGCTTGCGGTATCATGGCACCATCGCGGCCTTGGTCGATCATCCGCCGCGGCTGCTGGTGGTGCACGGCCGAGTCAAAGAATCGCAGATGCGCCGCTCGGGGCTCACGCGAGGCGACTTGTTCGCCTTGTTGCGAGGGCATGATGTACACGCGCTTGCCGACGTGCGCTATGCGATCTTCGAACATCGCGGGACGCTTTCCGTGGTGCGAGAACGCGGGCAACGCGATCCCGATGGAGAGATCCTCGAGATCGTGCACCACCATGGCGATGCGCCGTTACCGCGTGAAGAAACGTAAAAGTTCAGCCGAAGTCGCTCCCGCGGCGTTCGGGGCCAAGTGCGGCGATCAACGCGACGGCGCCAAAGACGATGAGCATGATGATGGACAGCGCTTTTGCGTAGTCTGCGCCACCGTGATCGCGTAACGGAAACGTTCCCTTGGCGAAGGCGGCTTCCAATTGCGCCGCTCCGGCGGAGAGCAGATTGCCGAGCTGGTACGTCAGTCCCGGGAACGTGCCACGCACGTCTGCGGGGGACAGTTCGTTGAGGTGAACCGGGACCACTCCCCACGCACCCTGCACGAAGAACTGCAACACGAACGCACCCAGTGCAAGCAGCGCTACGGATGGTGCGAACATCCATAGCGGGATCGTGAGGATTCCGAGGCAGGCAGCCGCGACGATGGTACGGCGGCGTCCGAAGCGCTGCGAGAGGCCGCCGAACAACGTTCCACCGGCGATCGCGCCGATGTTGGCAACGATCGCGAGCACGGAGGTCAGGCCGACGGCAAGCCCGCGCTGTTCGCGCAAGAACGTCGGATAGAGATCCTGAGAGCCGTGCGACATGAAGTTAAATGCCGTCATCAGGACGATCGCGTAGACATAGAGTCCGGGCCGTCGCACGATGGAGCGCCGCAAGCCGGGTCCCTCACCGCCGTTGCGCGCTCTCTGCGCGCGCCAGGCGGTCGATTCCGGGACAGCCGCGCGGATGTAGACGACGAGCAGCGCCGGCGCGGCCCCGACGAAGAACATGGCTCGCCAGCCGAAGTGCGGGAAGACGGCATAGAAGGCAATCGCCGCGAGCAGGAAACCGCACGCATAGCCTTGCTGCAGCACGCCCGAAAAAAAGCCCCGGCGCTCGGCCGGCAGCGACTCGAGCGCCAGCGCTGCGCCGACGCCCCACTCGCCGCCCATCGCGATGCCGTACAGCGCTCGCAGGACGAGAAAGACGAAAAACGACGGCGCAAAGCCGGTTGCGAGTTCGAGCGCCGAATACAGCAGGATGTTCACCATCAGCGGTCCGCGGCGTCCGAACCGATCGGCGCAGACGCCGAAGATGAGTGCGCCGAGCGGCCGGAACATCAACGTCAGCGTGATCGCGCCCAAGACCGCCACGATCCCTTGGTGAAACGTGGCGGAAATGTCTTTGATGACGAAGGTGACGAGAAAGAAGTCGAACGCATCGAGCGTCCAGCCCAAGAACGCGGCGATGAACGTGCGCCGCTGGACGGCGGTCATGCAAAGACCGTACCGTTTTGCGGGGCGCATTTCCCGCGGGCACGACGCGACGCCGCCGAGGACCCGGACGTCGTGAGCCCGGACGACCGCATTCGCGCCGCACGGATCACGTATCAAAAGGGGGCTCTCACGGAAGCTGACGTCGCGCCCGACCCGCTGGCGCAATTTCACGTCTGGCTTGAAGAAGCGCTTGCAGACCCGGACCTCCGCGAACCGTACGCGATGACCCTTGCAACGGTCGGGGACGAAGCACAACCTGCGGCGCGCATCGTCCTGCTGCGTGGCTACGATCAGCGCGGCTTCGTCTTCTTTACGAACTACGACAGCCGCAAGGGCCGGGAACTAGCCGGCCATCCACGCGCGGCGCTGTTGTTTTACTGGCCATCGCTCGAGCGGCAAATTCGGATCGACGGCTCGGTCGAGCGCCTTCCGGCGTTTGAATCGGACGCGTACTTCGCGCTACGGCCGCGCGGTCATCGCGTGAACGCATGGGCCTCAAAGCAGAGCAGCGTCGTCCCAGATCGTGCCTTCCTGGAAGCGCAGATGGCGCAAGAAGACAGACGTTTCCGGGACGTCGACGTGCCACGGCCGCCGTACTGGGGCGGCTACCGCGTCGAACCGCATGCCTTCGAGTTTTGGCAGGGAAGGCCGAACCGGCTACATGACCGCATCGCATACGTCCACGACGGCGCTTGGCACGTGAAGCGCCTATCGCCATGAAGTCCGAACGTTGTGGGCTTTACGCCGCCTGCCGGGTCCGCCGACGTTTTGTTTGCGCCGCTTTCAAGGAGCGTTCGAGCCGCGCTAAGCGCTGGCGCTCGATGTCGCGTTCTCCGAGTTCGGTCAGAAACTTCAGGACGCGGCGCTCGTCGTCATCGAGCCCCCGCGCTTCGCCGGCAGCGCGGACCGGGGACAAATCCAGCTTGAGTTCGTCGAGGTAGGTTTCAATGACGGCGGGATGCACGTAACTCTTGCGACAGACCGTCGGCGTATTGCCCAGCCGTTTGGCGGTGACCGTCACCGCAGCCGTGACGTTGTGTTTGGCGTCGGCTACCGAACCGGCGACCCCCGCTTTTTCAAGTTCCGTCGCACAGATGACGCTGGCGGCGAACGTGCGGAAATCCTTCGCCGAGAAGTCGCTGCCCATCGTGTCGCGGAGGTAGTCGTTGACGTCGTCCGATTGTACGGGGTGGACGTGACCCTCATCGTCGAGAAAGGAGAACAACAGCTCTCCCGGTAGGTGCCGGCAGCGCGCGATCGTTTTGGCGAGCCGCTTATCGTCGATCGTGATCGCGTGCTCCACGCCGCTCTTGCCGCGGAATCTCAGGCGGATGCGCTTCTCGCCGATCACGCGCACGTGCCTGGGCCGTAAGGTCGTGAGCCCGTACGAACCGTTGTCGCGTGCGTATGTCTCGTTGCCGACTCGAATCAGCGTATCGTCGAGCATCCGCACGACCGTCGCAATGACCTTTTCACGCGACATGCATTCCCGCTTGAGGTCTTTTTCGACGCGCGCGCGTAATGTGGGCAGCGCCTCTCCAAAAGCGATCGTGGAAACGTACTTGTTCTCGTCGCGCACTTCACGCCAGCGCTTGTGATAGCGATACTGCTTACGGCCCTTTGCGTCTCGCGCCGTTGCTTGCAGGTGGCCGTTGGGCAGCGGACAGATCCATACGTGCTCGTACGCCGGCGGAACGCCGATCGACTTGATGCGGCGCAGTCCATCGTCGTCGGTGATGCGTTTGCCGTCGGGTGAGAAAAACGCGAAGCCGGAGCGGACCTTCTTTCGCGTGATGCCCGGCATCGTGTCGTCGACGTAGCGCAGTCCGGCGGAGCGGGCGTGCTCGACTTCGGGAATTGTCGCGCTCACGCCCGCTACGTACCCGCGCGGCTGTCGGGTCATACTCGAAAACAGGCATCCGGTTTGACATCCTGGTAACGGGGTGGTCGTGCCCCGCCGTAACGTCCTTGTGATCGGTTCGGGCCCGATCGTCATCGGGCAGGCGGCGGAGTTCGATTACGCCGGGGTTCAGGCGTGCCGAGCCCTGCGTGAGGAAGGGCACCGAGTCGTGCTCGTCAACTCGAATCCGGCGACGATCATGACGGACCCCCAGATCGCCGATGCCGTCTACCTCGAGCCCTTGACGGTGGCATCGCTCGAAGCCATCATCGAGCGGGAACGCCCCGACGCACTGCTGCCGACGCTCGGCGGACAGACGGGCCTCAACCTTGCCGTAGAACTTGCCGAAAGCGGCGTCATCGAGCGCTACGGCCTCGAGTTGCTCGGCACGCCGGTCGAGACGATTCGTCTCGCCGAAGATCGCGCGCGTTTCAAAGAAGCGATGCTGGCGATCGGGGAGCCCGTGCCGCCGAGCGCGATCGTCACCGACATCAGAGCGGCCGTCGCGTTTGCCGGTGAGGCAGGCTACCCGCTCATCGTTCGCCCCGCGTACACGCTGGGGGGGACCGGCGGCGGCGTCGTGCGCGACGAAACGGAATTGCGCGAAACGCTCGCCGTCGGCCTCGAAGCATCGCTCATCCATCAAGCGCTCGTGGAAACCAGTCTGTTGGGCTGGAAAGAAATCGAGTACGAAGTCCTACGCGACGGCGCGAATAACTGCATCGTCGTCTGCAACATGGAAAACGTCGATGCGGTCGGCGTGCATACCGGTGACTCGATCGTCGTTGCGCCGTCGCAGACGCTCAGCGACGTGGAATACCAAATGTTGCGCACGGCAAGCATCAACGTCATTCGGGCGCTTGCCGTGCAAGGCGGCTGTAACATCCAATTCGCGCTGCATCCCGAGCGCAGCGAATACAACATCATCGAGGTCAACCCGCGCGTCTCGCGCAGTTCGGCGCTGGCATCCAAAGCCACGGGTTATCCGATCGCCAAGATCGCAACGAAGATCGCGCTCGGAATGACGCTTGACGAAATCGAGAATCCGGTAACCGGGGTCACCAAGGCCGCGTATGAGCCGACGCTCGACTACGTCGTCGTCAAAATCCCGCGCTGGCCGTTCGACAAATTTCCGCGCGCCGACACGCGCCTAGGCACCCAGATGAAGTCGACCGGCGAAGCGATGGGCATCGGACGCACGTTTGGCGCGGCGTTGATGAAAGCCGTCCGCGGCCTCGACCTTGGGCGCGAAACGTTGACCGGTGCGCTCGAACGCTGGAGCGACGACGATCTCGAAAACGCACTGGTTGCGCCGACGCACGAGCGCCTCTTCGCGGTTGCAGAAACGCTGCGCCGCGAGGGCGACATCGCCCGGCTGGCGGGTTTGACGTCGATCGATCCGTTCTGGCTTTGGGAGTTGCGCGAACTCGTCGATCTCGAGGGGCGCTTGCGAGCCGATGCCGCACCGGTCGACGTGCGCCTGGCGCTCGAAGCGGGCTACTCGCGGGCCGCGCTCGCGCAACTATCCGGGCGCGATGCCGCGCCGGCCGGCAACAATGTCGTCGGGCTTCGGTCGCAAAGCGACGGCGCCGCATTTCGCATGGTGGACACCGCCGCCGCCGAATTTCCAGCGCGCTCGCCCTACTATTACCTCTCGCGTTTCGAACGCGATGAGATGCGGGCACCGAAACGGGAAGCGATCGTCGTCGTCGGCAGCGGTCCCATTCGCATCGGACAGGGCATCGAGTTCGATTACAGTTGCGTGCATGCCGCGTGGGCATTGCGCGACGCGGGGCGGGCCGCCGTGGTCGTCAACAACAACCCCGAAACGGTGTCGACCGATTTCGATATTTCGGACGTTCTCGTGTTTGAACCGCCCGGCGCCGACGAAGTGGAGGCGGCGTACGAAGCGACGCACGCCGTCGGCGTGATGCTGGCCTTCGGGGGCCAGACCGCAATCAATCTTGCCGGTTCGCTGGCCGAGCGCGGCGTTGCAATCGTCGGCAGTGATCGGCAGAGCGTCGACATGGCGGAAGATCGCGAGAAATTCGAAGCCGCGCTGCAGCGTTTGGGGATGGCGCGCCCGCAAGGTCGTGCGGCGGCATCGTTCCGCCAAGCGCGTGCAATTGCGCGCGAACTGGGATTTCCGGTGCTCGTGCGCCCGTCGTACGTGCTCGGCGGCCGCGGCATGGAGATCGTCTACAACGAAGGGCAACTCGCCGGCTACGTCGAGACGGCGCCGCCCATCACGCCGGGCGCACCGCTCCTGGTCGACAAGTATTTGCGCGGGCTCGAAGTGGAAGTCGATGCCGTCTACGACGGTACGGACGTGCTCGTACCGGGTATCTTCGAGCATATCGAACGAGCCGGGATTCATTCCGGCGATTCGATTTCGGTGTACCCGCCCCAGACCGTCGACCCTACGATGCAGGCGCGCATCCTCGACGTCACGCGCGCAATCGCTCATGAACTCGGCGCACGCGGACTACTGAACATTCAGTTCGTCATCCATCGGGGCGAGCTGTACATCATCGAAGCCAATCCACGTGCAAGCCGCACGGTGCCGATCATCTCGAAGGCGACCGGCGTCAACCTCGTTGCCGCGGCGACGCGCGTCGCGCTCGGTGAAAAACTGGCCGACCTGCCGTACGGGACCGGGCTCCTTGCGGACGCGCCGTTCGTCGTCGTCAAAGTGCCGGTTTTTTCGTTCGCCAAGATGCGCGGTGTCGAGACGATCCTCGGTCCGGAAATGAAGTCGACCGGCGAAGTTCTGGGCATCGACGGCACGTTCGCGGGCGCGCTGCGCAAAGGGTTTATTGCGGCCGGGGTGCGTCTGCCGTCTGCTTCCGCCAACGGCGCGGCCGGGCGCGTCTTGGTGACGATTTCGGATGGCGACAAAGCCGAGGCTGTGCCCGTCATCCGCCGCTATGCGGACCTCGGCTACGCGCTCGTAGCGACCCACGGCACGCACCGGCTGCTCATCGGCAACGGCATTGCGGCGCAGCGCATCAACAAGATCGCCGAAGGGTCACCTCACGTACTGGATGCCATCGTCGCGCGTTCCGTCGCCCTCGTCATCAACGCGGCAGGTCCGCACGAACAAAACGACGGCTACCGCATCCGCCGCGCGGCTGTCGAATCGAGCGTTGCCTGCCTTACGAGTCTCGACACCGCACGCGCCCTCGCCGACGCGCTGGGATCGGAAGCGGGACCGCCGCGGTCCCTGCAAGACTATCGGTCGGCGGCGACCGTGCGAGTATAAGGCGAGCAGTTCGTGTTTGAGCATCCTGCTCCAATCCAACCGCTCGTCGCGCTCGGCGTCGTGGCTGCGACCGCCGTTACCGACGCCGTCTATGTCATGTTCACGGCAGCAGTATCAGGCCGCCAGCGTGTCGCCGCAGCGTCGTGGAGCAGCCTCTGGTACCTGCTCTCATCGTTCGCGGTCATTTCATACACGCAGAATTGGGTGTACGTGATCTTTTCCGCGCTCGGCTCGTGGATCGGCGCTTTTACCTCGATGTCGTTGCTCCACAAGTCTCCCGCTCGTGCTACGAGCCCCGCTAAGCCGCCGTTCGACCCTGCGTTTAGAGTTCCTTACGGCTTTGGATTCGCACCATATTCCCGTGACGATCATCCAGGGCGATCACGACTATATTGACCTGTCTGGTTCTCGCTGGTCGGCCGTGAAGCATCGTACTTCACTTGTGCAAGTGAACGTCGTGCGAAATGCGTGCCATTACATTTGGGTGGACGATCCCACCGCGTTTTCGAGGGACTTAAACGTGGGTTTGTCCCGCGCGTTCAAAGTATCCGGGCGATGAGCACCGGATGCAAGCTTACCGTCACAATCGCTTGCCTTTTTGTCGTGACGCACGTCGTCACGGGAGGTTCACCTGCGGTTGCACGCGCGGTGGCCGCGTCGTCAGCAGGCGGCTCGACGGAATGGCTGACGGTCCAGTCCGGGCGGCTGAAAGCGCAGGTCTATGCGAGCCCGCAAGCGAGGACGAGGCCGGTTTTAGTCATCGTGCTCCATGGCGACGCGCCGTTTAACAAACCTGACTATCAGTACCGCTTCGCGCAGCGTGCTGCCGCGTCGGGAAACGTGCTTGCTGCCGCGATTCTCCGGCCCGGCTACACGGATCCGTCCGGCGACACTTCCTCGGGAGTGCGTGGGCTGACGACCGGCGACAACTATACGTCGGCTCGCATCGCGATGATCGCGACCGCCATTCGGGAACTTGCTCAGCAATATCACGCGCGCGCGACCGTCCTGGTCGGACATTCTGGAGGCGCGGCCATCGCGGCGGACATTCTGGCGCTCCGCCCGCGACTCGCAGGGCGTGCCTTGTTGGTATCCTGCCCCTGTGACGTCCCGCAGTGGCGGTCGTACATGAAGACGGCATATCCCACGCCGCTTTGGGACAAGCCGGTGCGGAGTCTCTCGCCGCTCGCGCTTGCATCGCGGGTCCCGGCGAAGGACCGGGTCGTGATGATGGTCGGCACAAAGGATCGTGTCGCGCCCGCCACCTTTACGCAGGCTTATGCCCGCGCGCTGCTTCGGAGAGGGGTCGACGTGAATGTCGTTCAGTTGCCCGGCAAAGGTCACGAAATTTTGCTCGAGCCTGCAGTGCTGAGCGAGTTGGAGGCGCTTCTTCGATGACATGAGCGCCAGAACTGAGAGCGAGCCGTCCGCCGGGATTCAGGATACGTCAAGCCGTCGTCGTCCGCATGAGGGCTACCAGTAGGCCCCAGACGACTAGACCACTAGTCATTTCTTGGTGTACGATGTAGCCATGAAAACCGTTGCCGTATTCGAAGCGAAGACCCACTTCTCGGCGCTGATCGAAGAAGCTAGGAACGGCGAAACGATCATGGTCACAAGAAATGGGCGAGCGGTGGCGCAAATCGGCCCCGTCGCTTCCCATGGAGCGAAGACTAGAGCTCAGGAAGCGATGAAGCGAATCCTTTCGAGTAAGGCGACGCTTGGAGATTCAACGGTTCGCGAATTGATCGAAGGAGGCCGCCGCTATTAAGCGCGTAGCCGTGCTGGACGCATCCGCCGCAATATCATGGTTCTTCGAAGACGAACGCGACAAGGAGTCGATCGCAATGGCTAAGACCGTGAGTAAAAACGGCGCGATCGTACCGGCGTTATTCCGCTGGGAAATTCAAAACGCGCTCGTGATGGCGGTTCGCCGAAAGCGCCTTTCGTTCGGCCAAGTTGCCGAGCACTTGCAGGCGCTTGACGAACTCGACCTCCAGGTTGACGGTTTCGTCCTGACATCTTCCCATACACTGGGACTCGGATTGGCACAGCGCTTCGAATTAACGGCCTACGATGCCGCTTATTTGGAATTAGCCGTTCGCCGTTCATCGCCGATCATGACGCGAGACGACAAGCTCTTATCGGCCGCGGCCGATCTGGCCCTACTATGGAAGTCCTGATCGACCCCCGGAGCCGCGCCTAGTCGATCGCTTAGTGACGGCGCGGGGCCATTTCATGAAGATAAGGGACGCCCGACCGGAGCGTTCGAACGCCTCTGTCTGGGAGCACTTACAGTGTTCGTCGCTTCCGCTGACGGCATGCTCCGAGAGAGGAACCGCCATGTGCCCCAAGTGTCTTGCATGGCCTTGTTAGCCGCTGCCCGCGCCGCCGCTCATCGCGCCGAGCGCGGCATTAATCTCGCGGACGCTGCGAGCGACAGGCATGATCGATCGCACTGAACTCACCGTGAACGAGAACGGAGAACGGCATGGAGCCTTCGAGAATCGTCTAGATGACGCCGTTGCTAGGCATCGCCCCCAGGCCGTCTTTTTGCACGGCCGTGACTCCCTTCATCATGTCGTTCCAAGCCTCGGTTGTTGCCGGCGCAAGCGAGATGATCGCGTTTTTACCGGCGGGTTGCTCGTGGTAGCGAGCGTAGATCCCGCCGCGGCGGCAGGCCGAAACAGCCGCGCTAATATGGGCAGGCGGAACGTCCGGGTCGGCGCGCCCCAGCGACAAAGTACACCGCGCTGCCTCGCATCGCGGATACGATACTATCGGCATCGGAGCCTGGAAGCGCGCCGCCGATGGGAAGATACGCAGCGAAGTGGCGGTGGGAATACAGCGCAACATCGAACACCACAAACGCCCCATTGGAGACGCCTCCAGATACGTATGTTGCGGCATCAATCGCGAAGGCGCTTTCGAAGGCATCGACGACGCCCGTGACCCTGGCGACGGCTACTTTAACCGATGTCGCGTCGGCTAGGCCGGGGACGCGCAACGAGATCACTCTCCGATTCCCGCTCGCCCGGAAGTAAGATGACTACCATTACCACGCGCCCTTTGGGTACGGCATACGCGACCGGTACCAGGCGGTCATCGACGTGAACCAGACTTCATGAACCCCCGGGAATGCAAGTGGTCGACCGCCCTGCCCCTTAATAAGGGCTGCAACTGCAGCAGCATCGAGCTGCTCTTGGAGTGCTTTCTCGTCGGCTATTTTCGGATGCTGCATAGTCCATGTGATATCGAGCGATCCAATGGCGTCGTCGGTACGTTGCACGTCGGTTCGCAGAACATCGTATTCACGCTGCAGCGTGTTGATCTTCGCTGCGGTATCGTTGGCGACCGCGGCGCGGGCGAACAGCACGGCGCCCAAGAGCAGGGCCGTGACAACGGCGGTGCCTTTAGCCTGTGATAAGCCATTGGCCCTCCTTTCGAGACGAAGACTCAAAATGTCGGTTCCGGCAGCGTTCAAACGTCTCTTGTTCGGACATCGATCACGAGTTCGCCACGCATCGAGTGCATGTCCGGAAAGAGGAATCACCATGTGCCCCGAGTGCCTTGCCGGCGAGGTCTTGATCGCCGCTACCCGCGCGGCGTCCAGCCTGATGCTGGGGTCCTCCATAAGGCCGGGCGCGGCGTTTGCCATGCGAACGCTCCGCGCGCAAGCCGCTCGCTGCCAAACCGAGCCGTCGTTGAAAACGAAAGGAGAACGGCATGGATCGTCCGAGAATCGTCTCGCGCACGCAGTGGCTCGCTGCGCGTAAGGAACTGCTGCTCAAAGAGAAGGCCGCCACTCGAGCGCGCGACGCACTGAGTGCGGAGCGGCGCGCGCTGCCGATGGTCGAAATCGAAAAGGAGTACGTGTTCGACGGCCCGCATGGGCACGCGAGCCTGCGCGATCTTTTCGACGGGCATCAGCAGCTGATCGTCTATCATTTCATGTTCGACCCGAGTTGGGACGAAGGCTGTCCGAGCTGCTCCTACTTCGCCGACAACTTCACCGGCGCACTCACGCACCTGCCGGCTCGCGACACGTCGTTCGTCGTCGTTTCGCGGGCGCGGCGCGCGAAGCTGGCCGCCTTCGAGCAGCGGATGGGTTGGAGCTTCCCGTGGTTCTCGTCGTTCGGCAACGACTTCAACTACGACTTCGGGGTCACGCTCGACGCTGCTGCGGGAAGCGTGGAATACAACTACGAGAATGCTGCGAAGCTCCGGGAATCCGGCAAGATTTGGATCGAAGATGGCGAGCTGCCGGGCTTGAGCGTCTTCCTACGTGACGGCGGCCGCATCTTCCACACCTACTCGGCCTATCAGCGCGGTCTCGATCTGATGCTCAACACCTACAACTTCCTGGATCATACCCCGCTTGGGCGGCAAGAAGAAGACGAAGCCCATGTCATGGCGTGGGTGCGCCATCACGACAAGTATGCATCTGGTCACCCTTCACCCCAAACGATTGGAGTAACGGCATGAGGGAATTTACGCTTCTGTTCCGCGGAGGCGATCAGTCGGCGTCACCCGAGACCATGGAGCGGCGCATGCAAAAGTGGGGCGCCTGGATCAACGAATTGCGGGCCGGCGGGTATGTCAAGGAATTGGGCCGGCCGCTCGAGGAGGGCGGCAAAGTCGTGCGCGCCCAAGCGAAGACGATCACGGATGGACCGTACGCCGAAACCAAGGATATCGTAGGCGGCTTCCTGATCGTGCAGACCGACGATCTCGCGCAGGCGGCGGAACTGGCCCGCGGCTGTCCCATTCTCGAAATCGGCGGCTTGGTTGAAGTGCGCCCGGTCATGGAGATGAGCCTGCCATAAATCCAAGCGAGCATCTCTTTCGGCGCGAGTCGGGGCGCATCGTCGCGACCTTGACCCGCGTCTTCGGTATCGGGAACCTGGCGCTGGCAGAAGACGTCACGCAAGACGCCTTCTGCCGCGCGCTGGAGGTCTGGAAATTCCGCGGCGTGCCGGCCAACCCGTCGGCGTGGCTGATGGCGACCGCAAAGAACCGCGCGCTCGACGTACTGCGCCGCGAACGAACTGAGCGCACGTTCGCGCCCGAACTCGAGCGGCGTTTCGAAAACGAAGCGTTGCTGGAGCCGGCCTTTTCCCAACTCTTCGAACCGAACGCGATCAAAGACGATCCGCTGCGTATGATCTTCTCATGCTGCGATCCGCGTCTCGCGGAGAAGGCGCAAGTCGCGCTCGTGCTGCACATCGTGTGCGGATTCGGCAGCGGGGAAGTCGCGGGCGCGTTCGTCAGCACGAAGGCGGCCGTCGAAAAGCGGATCGAGCGCGGGAAGCATGCGCTGACGCAAACGACGGCACTGTTCGACATCGCCGACGCCGCCGATTTCGAGGCGCGCTTGCCTGCCGTGCAGCGCGCGCTCTATTTGCTCTTCAACGAAGGCTATCACGGCGCATCCGCCGAGTCGGCGGTGCGGACCGAACTCTGTCGCGAGGCGATCCGTTTAGGAGCGCTGCTGTGCGCGCACCGACTTGGCGCGAGTCCGGCGTCGCACGCGCTGCTCGCGCTGATGTATTTGCATGCGGCGCGCTTGCCGGCGCGGCTCAACCCCGCGGGCGAGCTGGCGTCGCCGTCCGAGCAGGATCGCTCCCGCTGGAATCCGCGCCTGGTCGTTGAAGGCCGCCGCTTACTCGAACTGTCCGCCACGGGCCGGGAGTTGAGCACGTATCACCTCGAGGCTGCCATCGCAGCCGTGCATGCAGACGCACGACGCATCGAGGATACGGATTGGCAGCAGATCGTCTCATTGTACGACACGCTGCTGGCGCTCGCGCCGTCGGCGGTCGTCGCTCTCAACCGCGCCATCGCCGTCGGGCAATGCAAGGGGCCGCAGTGCGGGCTCGCGGAGATCGAGGCGATCGCCGACAGTAAGCGGCTTGCCGCGTACCCATTTTATTTCGCAGCCCGCGGCGAGTTCGAGTTTCAAAACGGAGAACTCATGCGGGCGCGCCGACATTTTGAATCCGCCGCTGCACTGGCGCGCAACCCGATGGAGCGCCGGTTCTTCGAGCAACGCGTCGCCGCGTGCGCCCTCGCACCGTGACGCTTGCGGGAACGCAGTGCATCCTACGTCCGTGGCAAGTTCGCGACGGAGGCCGGCTGGCGCGCATCGCCAATGATCCGGGTGTTTCACGCTACATGACGCTGCAATTTCCGTGGCCGTATGAACGCAGCGACGCCCGCGGACCTGGAGACGTGGCTCAATCTCACCCCCGAGATCCTGATGGATGGAACGATTCTCGTTGTCGAACCGCCGCGCCGGCTCGTGATCGCATGGCACGAGCTCGAAGATGGGGCGGCGACGCAGCACGCCGCGCGCTGCGGGCATGACGTGACGGCGCCTTTGCCGAGATCGTCGGCAAAGGCGCCCGGCTCCTTATTTACGCTGGTGCAGGATGAACGTGTTGCCCTCGGTGTCTTCGCCGAAGGACATGCGGCAGGCGGGCGTATCTTCGAGCTCGCCATGGAACGTGACGCCGCGCGCTTTGTTCTGCGACGTCGCCGCTTCGAGATCGGGCACCGCGAACATCACGCCGTGGCTGGTCTGAATCGGACCGTCTTCGTGCGGCTTGTATAACCCGAAGGTCTCCCCGCCTGGAAACGTCCATTCGCTGACCATGCCCTCGTAACGCATCGACGGCTCCATACCGAGCAGGTCGGTATAAAACTTCGTCGCTCGTTGCAAATCGGCAGCGTAATAGTAGCTCGCGTCGATTCCGGTCACTTTAGGGATCGTGTCGATCATCTTCGGCCTCCTTGTGGTCCCGATGCGTTCGACGCGGCAGCAGCCTCGCCTCGGACTCAGGCCGACCGCCCGCGGCATGACCCAGCACTAGCCGATTCGCCGATGCGCGGAAGCGCCTCACCCGGCATACTTCGGTGCATGGATACGACCGAACATAACACGCTGACCGCGTTGTCGGCGCAACTAGCTGCGGCCGTGGCCGCCGCGGCGGCCTCGATCGCCTATGTGGACGCTCATCCGCGGCGCGACGCGAGCGGCATCGCCTGGGACGAGCATCACCTCGTGACCGTCGAGCACGCGATCGAGCGGGAGGAAGAGATCGAAATTCTCCTCGACGGCGCGACCAAGGCCAACGCGACCCTCGTCGGCCGCGACTCCGCAACCGACGTCGCCCTTCTCCACACGCAAGCCACCTTGGCGCCCGCGCAGCGAGCCGATCCCGCGGCGCTGCGGGTCGGCACCTTGGTCCTTGCCGTCGGCCGTGACGAAGATGCGCAGCCGGCGGCGAGCTTCGGCGTGATCAGTTCGCTCGATGGACCGTGGCGCACATGGCGCGGCGGCAGCGTCGATCGCTTCATCCGTCCCGACATCAACCTGTATCGCGGTTTCTCCGGCGGAGCGCTCGTCGATGTTGCGGGGGCGGTAGTCGGCATGAACACGTGGGGCTTATCGCGACGGACGGCGCTCACGCTACCGGTACCGACGCTGGAACGCATCGTTGATGAACTGAGGGCCGGCGGTCGCGTTCGCCGCGGCTATCTCGGCGTTGCATTGCAGAGCGTTCGACTACCCGAAGCGCTGCGCACGGCGCACGGACTCGTTCAACGCAGTGCACCAATCGTTGTCGAGGTCGCTCCCGGCGGACCGGCCGAGCACGCCGGCGTCACGATCGGTGACGTCGTTCTTACGCTGAGCGCCAGCACGATCCAAGACGTCGATGACCTCCAGAACGCGCTGGCGCGCATCGCGCTTGGCTCGGCACAGAGCTTGCGAATCCTGCGTGGCGGAGAGGCGCGCGAGCTTCGCGTGGTCGTCGCGGAACAACCCCGAGGTGCTTGCGGCGACCCAAGTACGGGGAACGGCGATGAGTGACGTGGGCGAAGTCCTCGCGGCCACCGCTTCGCGATTGCGCCGATCGACGGTGCGCGTTCACGATGCGCAGGGATGCTGTTCCGGTTCCGGCGTCGCCTGGGGAGGTCGCGGCGATTTGATCCTGACGAACGCGCACGTCGTGGGCGGTGGAGGCGACGCCGTGGTGGAGTGCGACGGCGGCCGGCGCGCGCGCGCCCACGTGATCGCCCGGGATACCCGCCTCGATCTGGCGGCGTTGCACGTGCCGGGCACGACGCTTCCGCTCGCCGAGGTGCGGCGCGCCCGCAGCGTTGCGCCGGGCGAATTGGTGCTCGCCGTCGGCAATCCGCTGGGGCTGGTCGGGGCGCTCTCGGTCGGACTCGTGCAGCGTTGCAACGCCCGCTGGGTCGTAGCAGATGTGAATCTTGCACCGGGAAATTCGGGTGGACCGCTCGCCGACGCCGCGGGCCGCGTGGTCGGCATCAACAGCATGGTGGCGGCTGGGCTTGCCTATGCCGTTCCGAGCGCGGCGATCGCCGCGTGGCTCGAGCGGTTGCGGCTCGGCGCAATGCGCGCTGCGTGATCCGTACCGTCGTTTGCGCGGGTCCCGAAGGCGTGCGTGCGGGTCTGGCGGCCTTGGTGCGGCGCGAACCGCAACTGGCGCTCGTCGGGGAAGCCACACCCGCGGACCTGAGGCGCATGGTCAACGCGCTCGCTCCCGACGTGGTGATCGAACGCCGCGACCGCGATCACGGTGCGGCGGCGTTACGCGTTCCCAGCGTGTCGCTGGTGTCCGATCCGCGCGCCGCTTGGGAGAGCGAGCGGCTCGATACGGTGCGCGGTCCGCACGCGATCCTTGCCGACGATGCGAACGCCGACGCGATTGTGGCGGCGATCGCCGCCGTCGCAGCCGGACTGAACGCTTTCCCCGCGCACCTCTCGGCAACGCGGGCGCCCGTGACGCCTGATGACGAACGGACGAGCGTGCCCGAGCGCCTAACGCTTCGGGAAACCGACGTGCTCGCAGAGCTGGCGCGCGGCGTGCCCAACAAGGCGATAGCGGCGCGCCTGGCGATCTCCGAGCACACCGTCAAATTCCACATCGCGTCGATCTTCACAAAGCTCGGCGTCGCCAGCCGCACGGAAGCCGTCGCGCAGGGCATCCGCTTAGGGCTGGTCATGGTATAGCAGAACCCGGCGCTGAAATTGCATGATCCGCGGCGAAGCGGCACGGTGAAGGTGGGAGTCGGGCAAAGCCCGACAAAGTCACGGGCGATGCACTTTTGCTCGGTCTCGCACAGGGTGTCGTGAGCGCGGACGCTGCAATGCCCGCGCGTGCGCGACACACGAAGCGCAACGTGATGTTCCTGTCGGCTGCCGCAGCCTTCGTGCTCGCGTGGTTTCTCATCCCGAACACGTGGCACGCGACCATACGCTTCGTGACCGCCTTCGACGTCGCCGGCGCGCTCTTATTGGTGCTGATGGTCACGCTCGGCATGCACGCCGATGCCGCGTTGACCCGGCGCCGGGCGGCACTCGACGATCCCGGCCGCAACGTCATCATGCTGATCGTCATCCTGTGTGGGGTGGTGGGGTTCGCTGCCGCAATTACGGTGCTTGGTACCGAGCTTCCGAAAGTACACGGCGTTGCGCGGTATACCGACGTCATCATCGGCATCGCGGCGGTTGTGATCGGCTGGGCGCTGATCCATACGAACTTTCTCTTCCGGTACGCCTACCTGTACTACTACGACGAGGACGGCGACGGTAATCCCAGCGGCATCGATTTTCCCGGCAACGCGGCTCCGAACGACTTCGACTTCGCGTATTTCTCGTTCGTCATCGGAATGACGTTCCAGGTTTCGGACGTGCAAATCACGGAGACCCGCATCCGCCGCCAGGCGCTCGTGCACTCGTTGATCTCGTTCGCATACAGCGCCGGCATCATCGCGCTCGGCGTCAATATCGCTTCAGGGTTGCTGCACTGAGCGTGGAGGCAGCCGCAGCCTGCTATCCGCCGGAAGGCGCCAGCAGATTGTAGCCGCCCTGGACGGCGATTGTCTCGCCTGCGCGTAATCCGGAGGTGATGACGATCGAGCGTCCATCGGTCGCACCGACCCGAACGTCACGCTGCAGGAACGGTCCGTTCTTGGACTGCGGAGCGTAGACGAACACGACCGTCTTTCCGGTCTCCGGATCCGTGACGACCGATGTGCTGGGCACGACGACGCCCGCCTCGTGCGCGACGACAATCGACGCAGCGACGGCTTGGCCGGCGACGGCGTCCGGCGGCAGGCCATCGATCACGATCGTCGACACCTGCGTGGTCGGATCCACGGCAGGAACGACCGCGGTAACGCGGCCGCGCGAGCGTTCCCCCGACGCCACGAGGGTTAGTTGCGCGCCGTCGCCCACGTTGACGCGCTGCGCATCGGCTCCGGGAACGCCGAGCGTAATTTGATGTTTCATCTCGGGATCGAGCGCGACGACCGGCGTCGTGGGGTCGACGGACTCGCCAGCGCGTTTGAGAATCGCGACGACGACGCCGCTGTTGGGCGCCCGCAAGATGCCGTTGTTGAAGTCGCGCTGCGCCGCGGCGACCCGCGCTTGCGCGGCTTCCGCCTGCGCGCCCGTCATGCCGCGATTGGCTTGCGCGGCGGTCAGATCGCTACGGGCCAGCGCGACGTCGGCCTGCGCTTGGCGCAGCGCGGCATCGTAGCCGGCGCCGGCGGCCGCGACGCGCGCATCGGCGCTGCGCTGATCGGCGAGATCGGACTGCAACTGCGCGCGCGCCGCCTGCACGTCTTTCTGTGCGATCACACCGCCGCGATACAAGGTCATTTGACGGTCGAGCGTTTCGCGGTCGGTACGGACCTTAACGGCCGCCTGCCGCGCAACCGAGACCGCGGTGATGCGATCGCTCAGCGCCGCGGGACCACCCGAAAGCAGCAGGGTGACGTGCGCTTGGGCTGCATCAAGCCGGCGGCGCGCACTCGCCGCGGCCGCCGTGCCGACGCTGCCGCCTGCATAGGTCGCGGCTGCTGCCTCGGCATCGGCTTGCGCCTGCGCGACCGCATTGGCCAGCCCGGAACGGTCGAGTGCCGCAAGTTGTTGGCCGGCGCCAACCCGGTCTCCGACCGCAACATCGACCGACGCGAGCACGCCGGAAAGCGGGAACGCCAGTCGCACTTCGCTGCCCGCGGGCGGCCCGATGCGGCCTTGCGTCGCCAAAGTGACGTCGACCGTGCCGTTGCGCGCGTGGGCCGTCGCGACGGCGGGTGCCGTGGTGGCCGTCGACTGCGCGGCAGGCGTGACGGTAGCGCTGCGGGTGCCCAGATAGTACGCCGCGACGATCCCCAAGAAAAGCACGATGATGATGCCCAGCCCGATGAGCAGCCACGCGAATCGCGGCGACGATCTGCGAAGCGGGACGTTCATTGGCCTACCTCCACAGCGAGCGTCGCGCGTGCTTTGGCGAGGTCGTACAGCGCCCCCAGCTCGTCCACGACGGTCTGATCGTACGTTTGGCGAGCGATGACGACTTCTAGGCTCGACGATGCGCCGTTGCGGTAGCCCAGTTGCGTCGCGGCAAGTTCGGCTTGCGCTCCTTGGCGCGCACGCGTCGATGCTGCCGACGCCCGTCGCAACGCGGTGACGTTACGCGCCGAAGCCGCAACTTCCAGGGTCACTGCGCGCCGCGCGACTTCAATCTGGGCGCGCGCTTGTGCGAGCCGCGCTTCTTCGATCAGCACGCGATCGTGGGCCGCGGCGCCGAACGGTATATTGAGCGCTGCGGTGATGGAAGGCGCTCCGATCGGCACGCCTGAATCGGTGCCCGTCGTATAGCCGCCGGTCACGGTAAGGGCGGGAAGACCCGTGCGTTGCGCCAGTTCGCGAGCCGCCACGCCGGCATTGTACGTCGCCGTTGCAGAGGATATTTCGGCGCGGGTCGCAAGCGCCGTCGTTACGGCGGTCGCGGCACTCGGCACGTTACCGAATGGAGCGGCGTTTGCGAGGCCGGGAATGCTTACGGTCGTACCGCCGGCGACGCCTCCGGTTACACCGCCGCTGCGTCCGTTTTTCACAACGTTTTGAACGCTCGGCAAGCTGGAAACGGGAAGCGTCGTTTGCAGCATGCTCGCCGGGACGGCGGTCTCGATCCGCAAGGCTTCGAGCGCGTTCTCGTCGGCGACGCGCGCCGTTTCTAGATCGGCGGTTGCGCGCGCGACCGCAACGTCGGCGCGCAGCACGTCGAGTTGCGGCGCGTCGCCGGCAGCAAAGCGTTTTTGCGCTGCGTCCAGCTGGGCGGTTGCAAGCCCGAGCGCTTGCGAGCGCGCGTCGGCGATTGCGCGGGTGCGCAAGGCATCATAGTAGAGGCCGACCGTGCGCACGCGTTCGGTGCGCAGCGCGGTTGCAAAATCCGCACGCGAGGCGCTCATCAACAGGACGTTCTGGCGCACCGTCGGTCCATAGTTGAGGAAGTCCGTGATGTTGGTCTGCAGCCCCACGGTCAACGTGCGCGCGATGACATCGGGACCCGGCGGATTCCCTTGCGGCGCCTGAGCGTATGCCGTCGACAACGACGGGCTGATCAGGTTGCGCGCAACGCCCAGCGCGGCGGCGCTCTGCGCGACGCGCGCGCTTGCCGCGACGACGTCGGGCGAGTTGTCCACGGCGCGATGCAGCGCTTCGTCGAGCGGGAAATTCGCAAACGACAGTGCGGCTGCAACGAACATCGTTGCGATCACGAAGCGGTCCGAATCAGCGGTTCCCGCGAGCGAAGGCGTTCGGTAACGATCGGCGCCGGACGATCTTTGCCGGCAAAGGCGGCGTAGAGCACCGGGATGACGATCAACGTAAAGATCGTCGCGGTGGACAAGCCGCCGATCACCGCGATAGCGAGCGGCTTTTCCATCTCTGCGCCTTGCCCGATGCCGAGGGCGAGTGGAAAGAGGCCGCCAATGGCGGCCAGCGTCGTCATCACGATCGGCCGCAGGCGCGCTTTGCCTGCCGCGACCAGCGACGCATCGACGCTTTCGCCGGCGCTGCGGTTTTTGTTCGCGACGTCGATCAGCAGGATGCCGTTCTTGACCACGACGCCGACGAGCAACAGCAAGCCCATGAACGACGACACGTTGAAGGCCGTGCCCGTCAACAGCAGGCCGAGCGCAACGCCGATCAGCGCGAGCGGAATCGCGGTCAGGATCACCAGCGGCAGGCGGTAGGAGCGGAACGTGGCGAGCATCACCGCAAAGACGAGCGCGATTGCGATCGCGATGACGCCGAAAAACTCGCTGAACGATTGCTTCTGCGTTGCCGCTTGACCGCCGATCTCGGTCGTGTATCCCGGTGGAAGCGGGATCGTGGCGAGCACGCGATTGATTCCCGCGGTGACGGTGGACAGGTTCGGGCCGGAGATGTTGGCCGTCACGCGCACGAGCGGCTGACCGTTCTCGGCCTTGAGGTCGCTGGCGAGACGCACCGGAATGACGGCCGCGAGTTGTCCGAGTGCCGTCGTCTGTCCTTTGGCGAACAGCGGCAACGAGCCGATGTTGGTGGGCGTGGTCGCGGCCGCATCGGCGAGTTGGACGCGCACCGGAACGAGTCGGTTCGTCCCGGGGATTGAAGTGGCCACGGTGCCCAGTGATTGGGCGGAGAGCGCGTCGCCGATATCGGTCGCCGTCAAACCGAGCGCCGCTAACTGGCCGCCGCGTGTCGCAATGCGCAGCGAAGGACTGTTATAGATGATCCCGTTTGTTGCGTCGACCACCCCGGGCACGCTCGATATCTTGCCCGCAACTTTGGTCGCAAGCGCAATGAGCGTGTTCTGATCGCTCCCGCGAATCGATATCTCGATCGGCGAGGGAACGCCGGACAGATCGTTGATCGCATCCTCTAGAATCTGATGAAAATCCAACGTCGCCGACGGAATGGCCGCGTGGAGCCGTTGCCGTAGCCGGTCGCTGACGACGGGATAGGAGGCGCGTTTCGACTGATCGACCAGGCGCACGCGCAGGAGTCCCGAGCTGACCTGCGTCGGCGAATAGCCGTTGGAATCGATGCCCGTCAGTCGTCCGACCGACGCGACGGCAGGGTCCGCTTTTACGATGCGCTCCATGCGCGTCGCCGCGGCGTCACTGGCCGCGAGCGTCGTGCCGGTCGGCATCACATACGCGGCTTCGAATTGACCCTCGTCCATCGTCGGAAGAAAACCGCTCGGAAGGCTGCGCAGGATGAGAACGGTAGCGACGAGGACGAGCGCCGAGCCGGCGTACACGACGAGCCGGTGTGTCAGCGCCCAGCGCAGCAACGGATCGTACCGGGCAAGCAACGTTCCAACGAAATCCCGCTTGGGTTCATGCGGCTCCCCGCGGAGCAAAAAACGAGCCAGGATCGGAGCGACAAAAAGGGCGAGGCAGAGCGAAACGATCAGAGCAGCCGAAAGCGTGAAGGCCAGTGCGCGGAAGAAGTAACCCGCCACGCCGCTCAAGAGTCCAAGCGGCATGAAAACCACCACGGTAGCGCTTGTCCCGGCGAACATTGCCGTGCCGATCTGCGACATCGATTCGGCGATCACTTCGTGCTTCGGGGAGCCGGGCCGTTCGAGCATGTTGCGCGCGATGTTTTCGATGACGACGATCGCATCGTCGATGATCAGTCCGACCGCGACCGCGAGTCCCCCGACGCTCATCAAGTTGAGCGTCTGACCGGTCTGGTCGAGCGCGAAGATCGCAATCGCCATCGCGATCGGAATGACGGCTGCGGCGACCAGCGTGAGCCGAAGGTTGCGCAGAAAGATGAAGATGACCACGATGGCGAGCGCTGCGCCAAGCACGATCGCATCGCGCAGCGCACTCTGTGATGCTATGATCAACGTCGTCTGATCCCAGAAGCGCGTCACCTTGACGTTGCGCGGCAAGTGCGGCAGTTCGGCCTCGAAGCGTGCGCGGAACTCGGCCGCCATTTTTACCGTATCGGCGCCCGGAAGCCCGTACGCGTTGACGATGACGGCGTGCCGGCCGTCGACGGAGGCCTGGTCAGTGACGGGCGAAACGCCCGGCTTGATGGTGCCCAGAGCTGAGAGCGGAACGCTGCCGCCGTTGTGGGTCGGCACGATGACGTTGCCGAGTTCCGAAGCGGTGCGCAGTGAGGAGTCGAGCACGATGGCGTAGCGCTGATAGTACTGTTGCGCAACCCCAACGGCTTGCACCGAACTGACGTCGGCGAGCGCTTTGTTTACGTCGGACGCGCCCACACCTTGAGCCGATAGCGCCGCGGGATCGAGCATGACGTGATATTCGACCGTCGGGCCACCGGTAACGAGGATTCGTCCGAGGCCGGCGGTGCCGTACAGTTTGGGGACGATCTGATATTCCGCGAGTTGCCGCAGAACCGCTTGCGAGAGATCGGGAGAGGTCAACGCGTACGAGAGCACCGGCTCGCTGTTGGGATTGATGATGACCGAGAAGATATTGGTCGCCGCAGGCACGGCCGACCGCGTCTGGGAGATCGCCGCATCGACGTATTGGAGGTCGCTGCGCGGGTCGGTATGCGGGGAGAACTCGACGACGAGTTCGGCCGAGCCTTGCGTCGAGGTCGTGTTTACTTTTGTGACGGACGGTAGAGCTTGGAACGCCTGTTCGAGCGGTCGGGTTACCGCGACGCGGACTTGATCGGGCGGCAGATCCCCGGCCTCGGCTACGACATCGATGCGCGAAAAGCTCATCGTCGGGAAGATGCTCTGCGGCGTGATGAGGTACGCGCGCACGCCCAGCAGCGCCAGGACGATGACGGCGAAGATGATGACCTTATCGTTACGCAGGGCGAAGTCCGCGAGTCTCACGCGTCGGCAATCGTACTATGGACTGGTTGCGATTTCGTGAAGGTGCTCCAGTTCAGCGCAGCTGCGGGCGTGGGGGCTGAGCCGGAAGCCAGACTGCAAACTCGCTGCCACGTCCGGGAGTACTGCGCGCATTGACCTCGCCGCCGTGGCGCCGCACGAGCGCGCGCACGATCGCCAGACCCAGTCCGCTGCCGGTGTCTTGGCGGCGCACGGGATCGCCGCGCCAAAACCGCTCGAAGATCTTGGCAAGGTCTTCGCCGGGAATCCCGACTCCGGTATCCCGAACCCGCACCGCGAACCCGCCGCGTTCGGGAGTGCAGCGCACGTCGACCTGGCCGCCCGCAGGCGTGAAGCGGATCGCGTTGTCGATCAGGTTGCCCAGAATGCGATCGATCTCGGAAGGATCGCCGTAGACGCGTGCTCGGCCGCAGGGCTGGGATTGCAAGGCGACGCCTTTGTGCGTCGCCAACGCGCGGCGCGCCTCGGCAGCCTTGGCGATGCGTTCGTCGAGATCGACGGCGAAGAGTTCGCGTTCAAGCGGCGTTTCGGCGCGCGCGATCAGCAGCAGGTCCTCGACGGTCCGCGTCATGTCGCGCGCCGTCGCGCCGATCGTGTCCAGCCGGTGCCGGTGAGCTTCGGGTAACGCCGAGCCGTCACGCAGGCTTGCATCGGCATTGCTGCGCAGCGCCGTTAGCGGGCCACGTAGTTCGTGCGCGGCATCGGCGGTAAAATCGCGCAAGGTGCGCATCGATGCGACGATGCGCACGATCGCACGCGACGCGAGATAGCGGCCTCCGAAGCTGGCGGCGATCAGCGCAATCAGAAGGCCGATGCCGAGCCCGAGGTCGTCGCGCGCCAGGCTATGGGCATCGCGCGCCGTTACGACGGCGACTCTGACGTAGCCGTGCGCGCTGGGGACATCGCGCGACCAGAAGCGCGCGGTGTGCCGCTCCGCTCCGGCGACAGGGGAGCGTTCGAGGTCCGGCAGCGTCCCCGCGTGTGCCAACAGTCGCCCCGACGGCGAATACCATGCAGCGCCCTCGAGGTGCGAATCGCTCAATTCCGGTCCGTCGGTATCGATGTGCAGTTGGCCGTCGTGCATGTCGTACGCCGCCAGAGCTTGCGCGCTCAGGACATCCAGCCGCACTCGTTCTTCGTGCCGAAAATCGAGCGTAAACGCGAGGTGGACGGCGACGGCGAAGGTGACGAGCACGATCGCAAACGCAGTGAGGTACGCGAGATTGAGGCGGCGCTCGAGTTCGCGCGCGTCCTGGGAAACGCTCACGGCGGTTCGGCGAGGCGATAACCGTTGCCGTAGAGCGTCTCGATCGGATCGTACGCGCAGCCCCCTGCTCGTATCTTACGCCGGAGGTTGGCAACGTGCGTCTTGATCGATTCGTCGGCAGCCGAGCGGTCGAGCGAAGCGACCTTTTCGAAGAGCATCGTGCGTGAGAAGACCCGCAGCGGTTCGCGCATCAACGTTTCCAGGAGCGCGAATTCCGTCGGCGTCAGCGCCACCGGGCGTTCTCCGCACCGCACCCGCAGCTCGGTCGGATCCAAAGAGAGCGCACCGCTGCGCAGGACGGCATCGCGCCGCGCGAATTGACGACGGCCGAGCGCTCGCAACCGCGCTCCCAACTCGGCGAGATCGAACGGTTTGATCAGATAGTCGTCGGCTCCGGCATCGAGCCCGGCGACTTTATCTTCGGTCGTGTCGCGCGCGGTCAGCATCAGGATCATCGCATCCGCGCGCTCTCGGCGAAGCTGGCGGCAGACCTCGATACCGCTTATCTCCGGCAACATGACGTCGAGCAGAATGACGTCGTAAACGCCGGTTCGCGCGTAGGCCAGACCGCTCGGGCCGTCGGGCGCGACGTCGACGGTATGCCGTTGCCGCCGCAGATCGTCCGCCACCGGAGCAGCGATCCGTTCGTCATCTTCAACGATCAGGATCCGCACGCCCACGCGGTTCGTGATTACGTGGGGTCGGCCTTCGTGAGCCGCAGTTTCGGACTACGCTGGATACACGCGCTCGCCATTCGCCCACGTTTGCGCGACGCGCGCCTCGGCAAACGATCCATCGCTTGGCGCGTCGCGGTCGAGAACGACGAAATCCGCATCGTAACCCGGCGCGAGGACGCCGGCGTGTGACTCTGCGTGTCCCAGACGGGCAGCATCGTAGGTATACATCGTGAGCGCTTGAAGCGGCGCCAGACGTTCGCTTGCGGTGTGGTGTGCGCAAGCGGCTGCCATTCCCGCTAGCGGCGAAAGCCGGCACACCGGGCTGTCGTCGCCGCCGCAGACGGTGGCGCCCGCTCGCACGGCGCTTCCCAGCGCGTTCATCGCTCGCATTCGCTGCGGACCGAGACGCGCCTCATACATGCCGCCGTCACCACCCCAGTCCGCATCGAATTGCGGCTGCATCGAAAGATAGATGCCCAGGCGTGCGCAACGTGCGATCTGCTCTCGGGTCGCGATCTCGAAGTGTTCGATGAAGTGACGGTTGCGCGGGCTCGCCTTCCCGTCCAGGACCTGCTCCCAGGTCGCCAGGCACTGCTCGATCGCACGATCGCCGATGGCATGCACGCCGGCCGACACGCCCAGGCGTTCGGCCTGGCTGAAATACGCGGCAACGTCGGCATCATCGAGAGCGAGCCGGCCAATCGGTGTTGCGCCGTCGCCGAATGGAGCGCTGCAGTAGGGCGTCGTCACGGCGGCCGTTCCGCTGCCGATCGAGCCGTCCAAGAACACGTCGCCGCCAATGTACGGCAAGCCGAAGGAGCGCGCCAGCGCCGGATCCCGCTCGCAAATCTTAGGGTAAATCTTCAACCCGGGCAGCGAGCGCAGCGCGTCTATCTCAGCCGCGTACGCATCGCGTCCGTCGAAGCCCAGCAGCTGCGCGTGGAGATGCACGGCGCCTTCTCGCAGTGCAAGTTCGCCCGCGCGACGCTCAGCCGCCCGGCGCTCGGCGATGGGGAGTTGCGCGAAGAAGCGCGACTGGGCGAGCCAGTTGGCCTCGAGAAACAGGCGTCCGGTCGGCGTGCCGGCGGCATCACGCTCCAACCCAGGCAATTGTGCATCAAGCCCAAGATGCGCAAGCGTTTTCCGATTGACCAGACACGAGTGTCCGTCCACGCGCACGCACATCGCGAAGGCCTCGGGTAGATGCACGTCGAGCGGTGAGGCGCCGGCACTCGCGCCGTCGACCCAGCGCGACTCATCGTATCCGCCCGCGACGACGAAGCGTTCGCGTGGTAACGCGCCGATGCGAGCTTCGAACTCCGCTGCGCTGCGCACCCTCCCGAGGTCGCGCGCCCCGGCCATGTAGCCGGTATCGGTCAGATGCACGTGGCAATCGGCGAACGCCGGAACCACGCAAGCGCCCTCCAGATCGATGCGTTCGACGCCCACACCGGCCAGTGATTCATCGAATCCGCCGAATCGCGCCCCGTCAACGAGAAGTGCCTTTTGCACCGTATAGGTGCGGCTGAGGGCGTCGAACGCGTACGCGCGGCAGTTCACGAACAGCTTCACGACACGACCTTCGGGTCGTACTGGCGTGAACCCGCGCGAGAAGGAACGACCCGCAAACCAGCGGGTCGTTCGTAAACCGTGGGAGTCTCTTACCTCCGGCCGCCGCGGTCCTGATCGGAGCGCATGGCCATGTTGACGTCGTTGATGGCTTCGTTGATTTCGCCGATTGCTTTGACGCGATAACCGTGGAAATCATGGGAACCCTTGTTCAGGTCGGCGCGGGCCGCCATCAGATTGTTCAGCCCTGCACGAAGCTCCGGATGGCTCTCGAAGGCAATGGTCGGCACGGCGGCGCCGACAAGAAATGCGCTCGCTGCGATGGCGGTGATGGCGCGGTTGTTCATGGAGAATCCTTTCGCGGTAAGAAGCGTAGATAAAGACGATGTAACGGAACTGTACGTAAAACGACCGCTGGTGCGCGCCGGTTCCATCTCGTGCGCCGCGACGCCGTCGCGTTTCACCGGCATGTGCCGCACGATGGCGGAATAGGAACGAAACGCCCGTCGTGCTCCAGGGTTCGCTACGAGGGGCGGCGCCGAACGAGTCTGCTTTCGAAGGTGATGAGCCGTCGCCGGAGCGACGCCGCGGAAGCGCCCTTGAGGCGACCGTCTGCGCCGACGACGCGATGGGCCGGGATGAAAAGCGCGAGCGGCGTGCGGGCCAGTGCACGCGCGACGCCGCGATAGGCCCTCGGGCGCCCGATGGCGCGGGCGACGTCGGCGTAGGAGATCAGCGTGCCGGTCCGAAGTTGCGCGACCGCGCTCCAAACCGCGACTTCAAACGGTGTGCCGGTGAGACGAAGCGGCACGTCGAAGCGTTCCAGACGGCCCGCGAAGTAAGCACGAAGCTGACGGACCGCTTCACCCAGGAGCGCCTCGTCGCCGCGCTTCGCCACGTCGCGCGTTGGTGCGCGGGTCCAACGGCTGGCAACGATACCCTGCGTATCGCATGCGACGTAGAGGCGGGCTCCGAAGGGGCTCCCAACGACGGCTGATTCTTCATCCCGGTCGCGGAGTGCGTCAGCGATGCGATGGCTCCACATCGTGGCGCAGACTACCTGCCCCGGCGCACACTCCCGTTGCTTCGGCCCCGAGCAGCCCCTGCAGCACGGCCGCGTCGTGCGGCGCCGCCGCGGCGGTGTCATTGTTGAAGTACACGAAGACGTTCTCGGCCAGGCTTTCGATCCGGCGCAGCCGCACCGCCCAACGCCGCAGCGTGCGCCGCGGATACGAGCCGGCATACATTGCGTGGTAGCCGTGCAGCCGAACGTACGCCAGATCGGAGGCGGTTACGATGTCGCGCATCCGGAAACCGGGATAGTCGTGCAGACACAACGCGACGTTGCGCTCGCGCAATAGCGCGTAAACCGGCTCCACGAGCCACGAGCGTTCGCGAAATTCGGCGACATAACGGTGTTGCGGCGGAAGCTTGTCGAGAAAGGCGTTAAGATGGCGATCGTTCCGCTCCAAGTAGGGCGGGAACTGGATCAACAGTTGCGCGACCCGGCCCGCCGTAAAGCAAGCGACTCGCTGCATGTAGTTGTCGATGAAGCGGTCCACGCGTACCGGGAGCGTTTTGCGATGCGTGATCAATCGGCTCAGTTTGAGCGTATAGAGGAAATCGTCGGGAACGGTCGCGCACCACTGTTGGATGTGGGATTCTTTGGGCAGCCGGTATGCCGTGGCGTTGAGCTCGACCGTGTCGAAGCGGCTCGCGTAATATGCCAGCCACCGCTTCTGCGCTAGTCCTTGCGGATAAAAACGCGTGCGCCAATCGCCGTACACCCACCCGCTGGTTCCAACGCGAATCAACGCTTCCGAGGGGCGCCGTCAGGCGTCGTCGCCGTACGCGGCGCGGGTCGCTCGTAGCCGCGCAAATAGGGCGGTAACGGCATGCCTTGCGCGCGGTCGTCGGGCAGCGGCTCTCCGAAAACCAGTCGCGCGGGTAGGACTCCCGCCCAATATGGCGCCGCTACGTCGGCACTCGCGTCCACTGGTGGCCCGCAGCGACTTTTTGCCGAGCACTCGCTCAAATCCAGGGCGATCACGCCGGTGGCGCTCAACTCCCCTTGGGCCGCGCTACGCGTATCGGCGCTGCGACCCGGCACGATGTGTTCCACGAGCGCCGCAAACGCGCGCTCCTTTTCGGCCGGATCCGTCACGGCCCGCGGTTTTCCGAAGACGACGACGCTGCGATAGTTCATGGAGTGATGGAATGCGGAACGTGCAAGGACGAGTCCGTCAAGCACCGTCACGGTGACGCAAATCTGTTCGGCGGCAGCCAACGTCTGAGCCAACCGTCCACCCACGGCGCCATGCAGATACAGGCAATCTCCAATGCGGGCGTACGTCGTCGGAATGACGACGGGAGCGCCGTCGTCGATGAAGCCGACGTGCGCGACGAGCGCCTCATCGAGAATTGCGTTGACGTCCCCCCGTTCCGCCAAGGCGCGTTCAGGATGTCTTCGTAAGGTGGTGCGCACCCTGCCTCGATCCGTACGGTTCTTTACATACGCGGTCTGTTTCGTGAGCGCTTCCGTTGTGAGGAACGGGGACGATAGTAGACCGCTCCCCATGACTTCGAAACAAGACAGTGAAAGGCCCTCCGCCGTTGCTCGTCAATTTTGCCGTCGATTCCAACGGCGATCACTTCGTCATCGGCGACGTGGGAACGTTCTCGCCCGGCGTCTCGATCAAGCATGAGTACCGCAACGGGTCGGGACAAGCGTTCGTCTTACCCCAGTTCATCGCCCCACGGGTCACGTGCTGCGTCGTGTCGGTCACGTTCACCGACGGCACCGTCTGGCAACGCGGTCAACAGACCTCGACCGCACCAAATGCACCATCGCCTGGTGCAGCTTCCACGTAGGCGTCCCTCAGCGCTGAGAAGGACGGCATCGGCGAGCGCGCTTGCGCCCGTACCGACCATAACGCGTCCCACCGGGACGCAGCCGTGCGCGAGTAGCCACCGGCAATGGTGCAACAACGCCGCCACGTCGGGCCCGAGATTGTCCCGAAGCGGGGTAACCGCGGCCGCAATGACGCCGCGCAGTGGTTTAGGCAATGGTGACCTCGTTAGGCTTCGCAAAGGGCTTTCCGCGTTCAACCTGACGCGACGAAACGCCACCCTAAGCGGAGCCGCAGCCGTTCGCCCAACCAGTCGGAGAGCGCGACGAGTCCCCAGGTAACGAGCACGTACGCCAGCATTTCCCGATAAAAGAAGAGCTGCTGCGCTTGGTACAGAGCTTGACCGATGCCGCCGGCCCCAATCATGCCCACGATGGCGGCAGCACGCACGTTCCACTCCAACCGAAAAAGCGTATGGACCACCAGCGGCCCGAGCGCGAGCGGCACGAATCCGAACGCGACGATCGGCAGCGTTCGGGCACCCGTTGAGGCAAGCGCCGCGATCGGCGCCACGGGCGCGTTCTCAAAACTCTCGGCATACAGTTTTCCGAGCACGCCCGCGGAGTGCAGTCCAAGGGCGATCGCTCCGGCGAAAGGACCGGTGCCGATGCTGACGACCAACACCAGGCCCCACACCAGTTCCGGAATCGCTCGCGCGACATCGAAGATCCGCCGCAGGAGCAGCGCGAGCGCAGGCGGCGCGATTCGCTGTGCTGCGGCCGGCGAAGTCGGAAAGGCCAGCACGGCACCGAGTAGGGTGCCGCCCAGCGCCATACCGAGCGTTTGAGCGATCAGCGCCGGCAGCGCGGCGACTTCCGGTAAGCGCAGCGCCGGTGGCAACATTCCGCCGAACACGCCGAGCGCGTGCGCGAATGAGAACAGCCCAGGACGGTTCAGCCACAGCGAGATGAGCCCCACCGGCACGAGCAGCAGTCCTAGACGCGGCGTGCGCCGGACGAGCGCACCAAAACGGTCCACGATGGCGACGAGCGCGACGAGCACCAGAATCAAGGTCAGAACGCGATGATACGCGAGAGCATTGAGCGAGCCCACCAGCTCCGTACCGAGGCCCCCTCCGCCCACCGCGCCGACGATGATCGAAGCGCGCATCGCGCATTCGAAGGCGTACGATCCGAAGGTCAACAGATCGCTCATCGTCAGCGGAAGGAGGCCGAAGGCCGCGATCGCGACGCGGGAAGCGCCCGTGGCCCGTAGTGCCTCCAGTGGTGCACGCTCCGCGGTCAGAAAAAGGTCGGCGTAGACGCGCCCGACCATCGCCGTGTAAAACAGCGCCAGCGCAACGACGCCGGCGCCGGGTCCCAGCCCAACGATGACGACGGCGAGGATCGCCAACGTCAGGTCGGGGATCGCGCGCAACGACGACAGCGCAGCGACGAGCAGCCGGAAACCGGGCGCCCGCGTGCCGATTGCGACCGCAATCGGGATACCGAGCGCGAACGCGACGAACATTCCGGCGGCCGCCATTCCGATCGTTTCACCCACGGGTACGATGAGATCGCGCAAGTACGCGGCGGATACGTCCGGTACGAACAACGTCATCGAACGTGCGCCGGGCCCGCTCCACCGGCGCGCAACGCCGCACCATCGACCGCAAGCATACCGTCGGCGATCGTAACGACGCGGTCGAAGTAGCGTCGTGCCAATTCCGGCTGGTGCAGCGAGCAAAGCAGTGCGATGTTTCGTTCCCGCGCGAGCCGGCACAGCAGACGAAGAATCTGCTCGCCCAGCAGCGGGTCGAGCGAGGCGATCGGCTCGTCGGCGAGGATCGCCGACGGTCTCTGCACGAGCGCCCGCGCGATCGCGACCCGCTGTTGCTGACCGCCCGAGAGATCGCTCGTGAGGCTGCGAAGCTTCTCCGGGACGCCAACGCTGCTCAGCGCCGCATGCGCTTCCTCCAGCTCGTGCCGGCGTGGAGCGATTAAGAAGCGGAGCGCGTGCCAGGTGCTCCAGCGGCCGAGCGCGCCTGCCATGACGTTCTGGTACACGCGCAGCCGATCGACGAGATCGTGCTGCTGTGCGACCATGGCCAGGCGGGTTCGCAGACGCCTCAGAGTCGGCCCGCGCAACGTCGAGACATCGACGCCGTCGACCCGGATGCTGCCGCCGGCCAACGGCACGGAGCCGTTGATCGAGCGCAAGAGGGTCGTTTTTCCACCGCCGCTCGGGCCGACCAGGGCGACGCACTCACCGGCTGCGACGTCGAGGGTCACACCGGCGAGCGCTGGGCGCGCGTCCCGAGTGTAGAGGACGCTCACGCCGCGCAACTCGAGCATCAGAGCAGCTGAAGTTTATTGGCCACCATGCGCAAGGTCAGGTACTCGTCGTCGGTTGCGCGCACGAACGACGATCCCCGCAGTATCTCGAGGATCGGCGCCTGCCTTGGCTCACGCAACGCGAGAAATGCGTCCGCGAACGTGCGCTGATCGTCAGCCGGAACATCCTTACGCGCGACCCACACGTAGTCGACGAACGGCGGGGTCGTGAAGAAGACGCGCAGTTTTGTTTTGTCGAGCTGGCCGCCGTCGATCATCGCGCGGTAGACGCTCTCATCGAGCGCGCCGGCGTCAACGACGGCCGCTTCGACGGCCTTTGCCGTCGCAGGATGGTTTCCGGTGTAACGGTACGTTAGGTCGCGTTCCGGATCGAGTCCGGCTTTGAGCATCGCGTAATACGGCATGAGATGTCCGCTCGTCGAGTTGATGTCGCCGAACGCGAACTTCTTGCCCCGTAGATCGCGCAGCGCGTGAATCGCACTTGCCCTCTGGGTGATGAAGAGCGAATGGAAGCGACGATCGCCGGCGCGCTGCACGAGCGGCACGACTCCGTACCGCGCGTGCGCCTTGACATACGTCAGACCGCCCAAATACGCGAAGTCGAGCGACCCATTACCGAGCGCTTCGACGGTCGCGTTGTAGTTCGTGGGAATGACCAGCTCGACGTCTCGGCCGAGTTTGCCGGCCAGATAATCGCGCAGTGGTTTTTTCTGATCGATCGAGACCTGCGTCCCGCCGGCATCGGGTATCATGCCGACCCGTACCGTCGAGGCACCGCGAGCGCGCCCAGGGAGTGCCGCCTCTAGCCCCATTGCAACCACCGAAACCAACAGCGAGCGGCGTGAAAGCCGGAGCGATCGCATAGACGGCATATTCGTCGATTTGTGTGAACCCACCGAGCCGGCCTCCCTCAGCACGTCAGCACGCCCTAGCAGCTTGCTGCTAGAGCCGCAGCCGCATGAATGTCGGGCAAGCATAGGCGACGCTCCCATACGGCTCGCATTCCTCGAATCCGATGGAATGATACAGCGTATACGCAGCGGACAAGCGCCGGCGATCCGTGTCCAGGACGAGATCGGCGTAAAGCCTACGGCGCGCCTGGTCGATCAAGGCTGTCATGAGCGATCGCGCCACGCCCTGATTCCGGTAGTCTGGCCGCACGTACATTTTTTGAACGATCCCGGTCAACTCGTTCAGCTCGCACAGCGCCACGCATCCGGCCGGCTTTGCGTCGACCACGGCAACGAACGCCACGTTCCGTGCAGCATAGTGTTCCTTCAAGACACGCAGCTCGCTCGCGAAATTCGCGTGGCGCAGTTGCGGATCCAAACTCTCCTCGTACTCGACCGCAAGCTTACGAAAGTGTTCGAATTCCGGCGCCGTTCTTACCGTCCGCACGGTGACTGTCATATCATGAATCGCCTTCCGAACCCCTTTGCGCCCAAATCGACATCGCTTTTCGTGCGCGTCGGTATGCAGCGTCGGCGGCGCGCCGGCGCAGAGCGGTCTAGCGGTCGGCCAGCGTCACCGTCGCTTCGATGACGCGCACGGCGCTTCCACCGACTTCGACGGTTTCGAGCGTGCCGTCGCGCATGCGCAGGATGCCCTGGATCAGGCTGCGGCGCTGCATCTTCACGCCCTGCTCGTTACGGAAACGCGTGCCGTCCGTATTTGCAATAAGGCCGTACTTGGCGAGGTACGCGCCGAGGGGGCCCGTCGCGCTGCCGGTCGCCGGATCCTCCGCGACGCCGAGCGCCGGCGCGAACATGCGCGCGTAGACGCCCTCCGCCGTCGGCGCGAAAACGAATACTGCGTCGCCCGCGGGATCAACCGTGGCGCGGCGCATCGCAGCCGGTTCCAGGGCAGCGCGATCGACGGTCGCCGGGTCGCGTAGCGGAACGTACAAAAACGGATTGCCGGCCGACACCGCTTCGACGGGATAATCGCCCAACAGATCGTCTTCGGTCAGTCCCAGTGCCTGCGCGCACGCGGGGCCCTCGAACCGGCCTCCGAACGAGAGCGGCGGCGTTCGCAGCCACGCGATGAAGGGGTCGCGCGCACGTTCCAGCCGGATTGCGATCGGGCCGACGTTTTCCTCGAGCACGAAATCGGAGGCTGGGAGCCGACCCGCGTCGACGAGCGCAAACGCACTGCCGATCGTGGGATGCCCGGCGAACGGAATTTCGGCGCGCGGGGTGAAGATGCGCACCCGCGCCGCACTCCCGGCGCGTTCCGGCGGGAACACGAAGGCCGTTTCCGAGAGGTTCAGTTCGCGCGCCAGGGCCTGCATTTCGGCGGACGAGAGACCTTGGGGTTCCAGAAAAACAGCCAGCGGATTGCCCGCGAACGGCACTTCGGTAAACACGTCGACGACCACGTAAGCAAAGCGACGCATGAGCGTGCCTCTACGGGATGCGACCGGGCGGCTCCGCTCGCTTGCCTTTCTCGGCGTTTCTCAGGCGCCTCTCAGCCGCGCTCTCTACCATTGGTCCATGATGCAGGCCCCGGCACGAATCCTCGTCGTGGATGATGAGCGCCACATCCGCGAACTGCTCGAAATCGGGCTGTCGGACGACGGTTACGACGTGCGGTCCGCCCCCGACGGACAAGTCGCTTTGCAGATCGCGCACGATTGGTCGCCCGACGCCATCGTGCTCGACGTCATGCTCCCGAAGCTGGACGGCATTGCGCTCTTGCCGATGTTTCGCAAACTGACCGAAGCGCCCATCGTCATGCTCTCCGCCAAGACCGAAACCAGCGACAAGATCGCAGGCTTGCACGGGGGCGCGGACGACTACGTCGCCAAGCCCTTCGAGATGGGTGAACTCGTGGCACGCCTCGAGACGGCCCTACGCCGGCCCCGCTTGGCGCAACCGACCGTGCTCCACTTCGCCGATCTCGAAGTGAACCTCGAAACGCGCGCGGCGACGCGCGGCGATAAACGCATCGCTCTCTCGGCGCGCGAATACGATCTGCTCGTCACGTTTCTGCGCAACCCCAACCGCGTCTTCAGTCGCGACCAGTTGCTCGATGCCGTCTGGGGGACCGAACGCTACGTCGGCCCGGGCGCCGTCGAGACGTACGTCTCGTACCTACGCGCCAAGATCGATCACGGCTTCCCCAAGCGGCTGCTCCACACGCACCGCGGCGTAGGGTACGCTCTGCGCGAAGGCTAAAGCCCAGCGTTAACCGATGTTTCGAAGCCTCGCGACGCGACTGACGGCGGCCTACGTCTTCGCCGCGATCGTGCTGGTGGGGATCGTGCTCGCGGCGGTGACGGCGTTCGCGCTTTCCGCCTTTGGGTTCGCGTCGCGCGAGGCGAGCGCTGCCGTCGCGCGCCAAGCGCCGGACGCCATCCGTTTACAAGTCGCTCGCCATGGAACGCTCGACGCCGCGGCGGCCGACCTCGCACGGGACCTCGCGCGTCCGGGTCTGCATGTCGTCATCTTTCGCGTCTATCGCGAAGGGCGGCGGTTTCTGGCGGCTAGCGTCGGCGACGGCGAGGATGGGCGGCCGGTCATCGTCACGGCCGAGCGCATGCGATTCGGTGAGCCGGGCGCGGGTCCGCCGCCTTTCGGTTCGCCACCGGGTTTGCAACTGCACCTGGGTCCGCAGCCTGGTGCGCCGCCGCACTTCGGACCGTGGTCGTTCGACACGCAGCATCGGCCATCCGAAGTCATGGCGCCGTTTCCGTTCGGATTGAATTTGTTCTTGCGCCTGCAGCCTAATATCGTCGAGAGCGGCGGCGCACGCGTGATCATTCTGCCCGATCCGACGTCGCTGGCTCACATCATCAATGCGTTTTGGCTTGCTATGCTGCCGATCGGGCTCTTCGTCATCATCGCGGCGTGGCTACTGGGGCGCGCGATTACGGGCCAAGCGCTGCGGCCGCTCGTCGAAACGACGGCGTCGCTGCATCGCTTCGGCACCGGCGACTTCACGCCGCGCACGATCGAAAGTAAGCAGCGTAATGAAATCGGCGCGCTCGTGAAGTCGTACAACGCCGCGGCCGCGCAGGTTGCCGCTGCCTTTGAAGAGCGCCGCGCTGCCGAGGCGCAGATGCGGCAATTCGTCGCCGACGCCGGACACGAACTGCGCACCCCGCTGACCGTCGTGATGGGCTATATCGACGTCCTACGGCGGCGCGCCCAAAATGAACCGTCGCCGTCGCTGCAAATCTTCGACACGATGCTCGCGGAAAGCCGGCGCATGCGCGCGCTCATCGACAAACTGATCGTCCTAGCGCGGCTCGAGCATCCGCTCGGCGCGCGGCGTGAACTGGAGACGGTCGACTTGGCCGACGTCGCAGCGCGGGTGGCGATCTCACTGGAGGCGCGCGCGGCAGGTACGCCGATCGCACTGCACCGTGAGAGCGATGCGCTCGTCCGCGGCGACGAAACCGAACTCTACGACGCGGTCTCCAACTTAGCGGAAAACGCGCTCAAGTACGCGCCGGGATCGCCCGTGGAAATCGACGTGCGTACCGAGGCCAACGATGTCGTGTTGGCCGTCAGCGACCGCGGTCCCGGCATTGAACCAGCCGAACAGGAACACATTTTCGACCGCTTCTATCGCGGCCCCCAGCGCGCCGATTCCGAAGGGTTTGGGCTTGGCCTGGCGATCGCCAAACGCGCCGTCGAACGCGCCGGCGGCATCCTGTCGCTCGCGAGCAAGCCTGGGCAAGGCGCCCGCTTCATCATTCGTATCCCCGCCGCTTCGTGATCCGCCTTCTCGACGAAACGACCGTAGGAGCGATCGCGGCGGGCGAAGTCGTCGAACGTCCGCTATCGGTGGCCAAAGAACTCGTCGAGAACGCGCTCGACGCGGGTGCAACGCGTATCGGCGTTGCCGTAACGCGCGGGGGACTCGACGCGCTCGAGGTGACGGACGACGGCGTCGGCATCGCGTGCGACGACCTGCGGCTGGCCTTTGCGCGCCACGCAACGAGCAAGCTGGCACGGGTCGCTGACCTCGAACGGATCGCCACTTTGGGCTTTCGCGGCGAAGGCCTCGCCGCCATCGCGGCCGTTGCCCGCGTGCGGCTCGAGTCGCGCACGCGCGATAGCGACATCGGTTACGCCGTGCATGCTCACGGGCTCGACGTTTCGCAGCCCGAACCCATCGCTGCCCCGCCGGGGACGCGCGTGCGCGTCGAGGCGCTCTTCGCGAACGTTCCGGTGCGGCGCGATTACCTGCGTTCGCCGACAGCGGAGTTCGCGCGCATCTCGAGTTTTCTCGCGATGCTGGGCCTGGGCTATCCGTCGGTCGCGTTCAACCTAACGCACGATGGACGGACGGCGTTTACCTTCCCCGCGGCCGGCACGCTCGACCAGCGCCTCGCGCACGTCTTCGGCACTGACGCCGCGCGCTCGCTCGTCGCGCTCGAGCCGAGCGACGGGGCCGCGCGCGTGCGCGGGTTCGTCAGCCCGCCCGGCGTCGATCGAGGCGATCGTCGTCTTCAATTGCTGTTCGTCAACGGCCGGCTGCTGCGCTCGACGTTACTCGCCGGTGCGTGGAGCGCTGCCTATGCAACTTTCGCCTTGCGCGGGCGTCACCCGTTCGGCTTATTGTTTGTGGACGTGCCGCCGGATCACGTCGATCCCAACGTTCATCCGACGAAAAGCGACGTGCGCTTACGGTTTGCCGACGCGGTGCATGATGTCGTGCGCCGTTCGATTGCGCGCGCACTCGCACGCGATGCGACGTCGCGGTTGCGCGATGCGCTCTCGTTTGCACCACCGCTCCAAGCAACGGCGGCAGCGCCGAGTCAAGACGCCGGTTCGAGCAACCCGCACGCCGCGCTCTTTGGCGCGGAGACGTCCCGGGAACTGGCGGTCGCGGCGACCTCGCCGGATGCGAACGAAGTGCCGCCGGGTGAACTACGCATCCTCGCCCAGCTCGACGACACGTTCGTGCTGGCGACCGATGGAAGCGCCCTCGTGCTCGTCGACCAGCACGCTGCCCACGAACGCGTCGCGTTCGAAGCGATTGCGGCACGCGCGCGTTCGGGTACGGCCGTGCAGGAACCGCTGCTCGTGCCCTACGGCATCGAACTCGATGCCGATGAGGCCGAACGGTTCGAACGCTCTCGCTCGGCACTGGCCGCGGCCGGGCTCGAAGCCGAGCCGTTCGGTGAACGCGCGTACCGCATCCTCACGACGCCTGCCGGCTACGGGGCGCGCGCCTTCGACCTGCGCGCATACGTTGCCGATTTGGCAGAAGACGCCGGCGGCCTCGACGCCCGCGAGCGTGTGTGGGCGTCGCTCGCTTGCCATTCCGTGGTGCGCGCCGGGGAACGGCTCGAACACGCCGAGATGACGGCGTTGCTTGCGCGTCTCGTGCGCTGCAAGAACCCCATGCACTGCCCGCATGGCCGTCCGACGATCGTGCGCATCGAAGCCGACGCCATCGCCCGCATGTTCAAACGCACGTGAGGCGATGCGGGAGCCCGACCTCCAAGGTATCGTGCGGCAACGCGCCGTGAACGGCGTCGTTCTCCTCGCCGGGCCCACGTGTTCAGGTAAGACGGAACTCGCCATCGAGCTCGCCGAACGTTTCGATGCCGAAATCATCGGCGCCGACTCGCGCCAGATCTATCGCGGCATGCCGATCGGCACGGCGGCGCCGACGTCGCAGCAGCGCGCGAGGGTAGCGCATCACCTGATCGCGATCCTGGAACCGCAGGAGCGATATAGCGCCGCCCGCTTCGTACACGACGCCCTCGCTGCGATCGAAGCGATTGTGGCGCGCGGCAAGGGCGCGATCGTCGTCGGCGGGACCGGTTTTTACTTGCGCGCGCTCGCAGGCGATGTCGCGTTATCTGCAGCGTACGATGAACGCTTGCGCGCGCGACTGGCGCGCGAAGCCCACATTCATCCGCCCGAAGTTTTGCACGAATGGCTCACGGTTCGGGCGCCCGCTCGTGCGGCGGCCCTCGCACCGAGCGACCGGTATCGCATAGCGCGCGCACTTGAGATTGCCCTTGCCGCCCCCGATTCGTTGCGGGATGACATCCTAAGCCGACGGTCACTCCGCAGCGCCGCGCTACCGTTCGTCAAGATCGCCCTCGACATCGAGGCAGCGCTACTCGATGAACGCATCGCCGCTCGGGTCGATGCGATGCTCGCCGCCGGGTTCGTCGCCGAAGCCGAACGCATTGGAGCGCACGCCGTTGCTTCCGACGCCGTCGGTTATCCGCAGGCGCTTGCGTTTACGGCGGGCTGGTCGACGGCGCGAGAATTGCGCTCGGTTCTCATACGCGCGACGCGCCGCTATGCCAAACGGCAGATGACGTGGTTGCGCAGCGAACCGGGTATTCGCTGGGCGAAACCTGCGGATGTCGCGGATCTGATCGTCGACGCGCTCGGCTGGAGGGCACGTCGCAGGATGGCTTCGCGCGCGACCTGAAGGCGGCACGATGCCGAGCAACGGTGGCCCCGGCACGACGAACCGCGTCGCGCTGCAAGACGCCTATCTGGCCGAGGCCAAGCGTCAAGAGATCGCCGTGACGGTGTATCTGGTCAATGGGTTTCAGCTGCGCGGAACGGTGAAAGGCTACGATACCTTCACGATCGTCCTCGAGTACGAGCACCGTCTTCATTTGATCTACAAGCACGCGGTCTCGACGATCTCGCCACAGGCGCCGCTCGCACTTCCGGAATGACGTCAGAGTCCGCGGGTTCGGCGGGGAAATGCGTTTCGCTCGTGAAGATGCACGGCGCGCACAACACGTTCGTGCTGGTCGACGAACGACCGGCGCGCTGTGCAGATTACAACGGCTTGGCACGCACGCTGTGCGCTCGCGACGGACCGGTGGACGGCGCCGACGGCATCCTCGTCGTACTCGAGGCGCGTGAGGCGTCGGTTGCCATGCGCATCTTCAACGCGGACGGCAGCGAAGCCGAGATGTGCGGCAACGGGATCCGCTGCATCGCGCGCTATCTGTTCGAACGGGGCGAGGGAGACGCGTTCACGATCGCGACCGGGTCCGGGCGCATTGGAGCCACGGTGACGGCACGAGCGCCGTTTGCCGCGACGGTCGACATGGGCCCGGTGCACTTTCCGCACGGTGTCGAAGAAGAAGCGCTCGAAGTGTCGGGAACGACGTGGCGCTTGTACGAGGTGTCGCTGGGAAACCTTCACGCCGTCGCGTTGGTCGACGACGTCGATACGGTCGACCTTTTGGCTCTGGGTAAGGCGCTGCAAACGCACGGTCGTTTTCGCACGGGCACGAACGTGCATCTCGCCGCTGCGCTCGATACGCGGACGTTGAACGTCAGGCATTTCGAGCGCGGCGTGGGGCTCACGCAAGCATGCGGAACCGGTGCGGTTGCCGTTGCCGCGGTCGCCATCGCCGCACGCGGTTTTCCCTCGCCGCTCGACGTTCGCGTGCCCGGCGGAACGTTGGCGGTTGCATGGCAGCCCGGCGGGCACGCCCAGCTCACCGGCGGGGCGGAGTTCGTACTGGAACGCGAGGTCGAACTCTGATCGGTCTGGCCTACGCCGATGCACGCGAGCGAATCTACTTCGACGAGAATGCAATGCCGTTTGCAGACGGCGGCCGGCTCCGCGTGCCGCGCCCCGACGAACTGATTGCCGCGCCGCCGGGCACGATTCCCACGGTGCTTCCGCGCCGCACGCCCCTGCTCGTCGGCGGCCACGCCGCCCGCAATCGCGTCGCGCTGGGCGCCCTGCTGCCGGCCGGTTACACGCGTCTCTTGCTCCCGGCATATCGCCGCCAATCCGATGCGCCGGCTCTCCCGCTCTTCGGCTATACCTTCGCCTGCGTCGTCGCCGACGAATTGCACGTCGCCGCCATGCGCACCGACGCCTCGGACGATTGGACGCCACGCACCTTCGCACCGAGCGAACTCGAATCGTACGTCGCGAGCCGTCGCGCGCGCGATCCCTCCAACGCCGTGCTCGCGCAACTCGCCGTCTGCGCCACCACCTACGGGTGCTTTACCGCACAGAACGTCTTTCTGGAGCGCGGAGAAGCGGCACTGCCGGTCTCCCCGCGCTGCAACGCCCGCTGCATCGGCTGCATCTCGGAGCAGGATGCCGACGCCGGCTTCCCGTCGCCGCAAGCCCGCGTACGCGATGAGGCCGATGTCGATGCTCTGGCCCGCATCGCGCTCGCGCACTTGGAACGTGTACCGGACGGCATCGTCTCCTTCGGTCAGGGTTGCGAAGGTGAACCACTGCTGCGCGTCACGACGATCGCCCGCGCGATCGAGCGCATTCGTGCGCAAACGCCCGCCGGCACGATCAACCTCAATACCAACGGGAGTCTCCCGAAATCGCTCGCGGTCTTGATCGACGCCGGACTCGACGCGGTGCGCATCAGCTTGAACTCATTTCGGACGGATGTTTACGCGACCTATTACCGGCCGCTGGGATACGGTCTCGCTGACGTCTTTGAAAGCGTGCGTCACGCCGTCGACTGTGGACTACGCGTCTCGCTAAACCTCCTCACGCATCCCGGCGTGACGGACGACGCGCGCGAAGTCGCGGCGTGCGACGACTTCCTCTCTGCGGTCCGTGTCGCCATGGTGCAAACCCGCACCTTAAACATCGACCCTCAGCGCTATTTCGCTGCCGTCGGCCGCCCAAGCCAACCCCCGCTGGGCATGCGAGAAGCCTTACGCCGCATTGGAGCCGCGGGCGTACGCCTCGGCAACTTCACGCATGCGCATTGAGTCTGCCGCATATGGCTGCACAAGGCGTTGCACCGCTTGGTAAGCCGGCGTTGATGCATGCTCGGGACTCCGTCCGACAGAGGGGTCTTCCTCGCTTATCTCCGCGGCGTTCGGCGACTGTCGTGGTCGGCGCGCTCGTCGCCGTGCCGCTTGCGGCCATGTCGGTCGGCGCGCGGCCGCGGCCTCCGCATGTGGGTGCAATGGCATTGGCGATTTCGAGCGCGACCTATCACAACGGCGCTCGGATGCCGTACTCGACCGTCTACGATCGCGGTGGTTGTCGTGGCCCAAACGTCTCGCCGCAGCTTCGTTGGCGCGAATCTCCGCGCAGCGTCCTCAGCTTCGCGCTGCTCATGCACGACCCCGACGCACGTGCGCCGGGCGGCTGGTGGCATTGGGTGCGCTTCAACATCCCCGGCGGCATCCACCAGTTGCGCGCCGGGGATCCCCGAACCGGCACCGATGGGACGAATTCGTTCGGACAGCGAGCCTACGGCGGTCCCTGCCCGCCACCGGGTAGCGGCATCCACCACTATCACCTTGTACTTTATGGGTTAAACGTCGGCCGACTCTCCGCGACGCCGAGCACCGACGGTCCAGCGCTCTTGCGCATGGTTCACGGGCATACCGTCGCGGCCGGAAACCTCGTCGGAACCTACTCGCGCTGAGGATCGTTCCCTTAGACTAGAAACCGGTGATGGAACCGTCGGCATTCCCGACCAAGACGTGGGACGCGATGCCGACGAACAGACCCGTCGCGACGACACCGTGCAGACCGCGCAGTCGCGCGTCCAGCCCATCGGGCTCCGGGATTGCGTGAAAGGCGCAGTCGAGGATTACGTTGCCGTTGTCCGAGACGAATGCGGCAGCCCCGTGGGAACGCACGCGAACTGCTGCTCCGAAGGCTTCAATCTCCCGCGCAACGTAACGCGCCGAAAACGGCACGACTTCGACCGGCAAGGGAAACGCCCCGAGCTGCGGCACGAGTTTACGTTCGGTCACGATAGCCACGAACGTGCGCGCTGCGATCGCCACCGCCTTCTCGCGAAAGAGCGCGCCGCCGCCGCCTTTGATCAGCGAGCGGTCAGGTGCCGCCTCATCGGCCCCGTCGATCGCGACGTCGAGTGGTTCGTCGCCGAGAGCGATGAGTGGTATGCCGAGGTCACCACATTGCTGCTCGGTCGCGACGGAGGTGGCAACGGCACGGACCTTCCGACCGCGCGCAACGACTTCGCCCACCCGTTGCACCGCCCAGTATGCGGTCGTCCCAGTGCCTAAACCAATGCACGTATCGTCGCGTACGAAGCGATCGACCGCCGCATACCCGGCGGCACGTTTTGCTGAGTCTTCAAGCGAAAGCTCCATGGCGCGTCTCTCCGGTTGCCGATCTTTACCAGCTCGCCCTTCCTACATAGTGGGTGATGGCTGCAAGCGCGGAACTTCTCCGTTCAGTGCATCTCCGCGCGCCGGTCGACCGTCTGGCGCTGAGCGACGATCGCGAGAAGGCGACGCCTCGATCACATCCGCATGTCGCTCGGTCCCTCCATGTCCATGAGACGGACGTGCGCCAAGAAGCAATTCGAAGATCGCCGCTCTTGAGCTGCTAACGCACGTATATCTGTCCCGCGCAGGCGGTCGTCGCGGCAAGAGCGATGCCCGATCACGAACAGGACCGCAGCGGGAATGGCGAATAGCGCGGTCATTCGGCCACCTTTCGTTCGATGCGCCGGTCGGGCAGAAACCAGATGATCGCGACGGTGACGAAGAGCGCATCGGCAATCCACTGCGCGAAGAACGCCAGCGGAATGGCAACCAGGTAGAACGCCATGGAGACCTTGCCTTTGAGGTCATTTCCGACCGCGGCGGCGAGCTTGGAATCGCGCCCATTGCACGCGATGATCGCGGTTTGCAACGTAACGTAGGCGATGGCCGACATAAGCAGCACGATACCGTACAGCGCGGTTGGGGCGGCCGCAAAGTGGTTCTCGCCCATCCAATTGGTCACAAAGGGGACAAGGGAATGCGAGCATGTGGTGATGATTGTTCCAATAGATGCCGATGAAAATGAAACTGAGCGCATAGGTCGCGAACACGGGCAGAACTGGCCCGAGCGAGCGAAAATCCGTGCCGTGCGGCGCTTTCATCTCGAGAACCATGATCGTGATGATGACCGCAATGACGCCGTCACTGAACGCCTCCAGCCGGCCTTTGCCCATCACTCCTCCTCGTTCGGTGCTACGGCGTCTGTTGTTCGCCGACGTGCTGGAATCCGACCTCGCGCCGACGGGGAAGAGTGACGGCATGCGTATGATCATCCGGAAGCTTGCGGGACTAGGCGTCCTCGCGCTCGCGTCGTCGCCGTCGTTCGCGGCGGCGCAAGCGGCGCCATCCCCGGCACCGGCTGCAACCGCCGGCGCCTCAGCGGCCGCCCCGTCCGACCCCTGCACGTCACTCTCATCGCTCGTCTCGCGACCGACGTTCGGCACCGCGGCGTGTGCCGTCAAGAAGGGCGATCTACTTTTCGAGAGTGGCTACACGAACCTGACGTCGAGCGGCGCGGGAGCATCAAACTTGGTCACCGTGCCGCAAGGGAACATCCGCGTCGGCCTCGGCGGAAACTTGGAATTCGATCTCGGTCCGCCGTCGATCGGTTACCTTTCGGGTGCGCCGCGAGCAGTCGGCATCACCGACGGTTCCATCGGCCTAAAGGAAGAGATCGGCTACTCGAAGCGCGCGATCTATGGAATGAACGTGGTGTACACCTTACCGGTGGGAAGCGCGAACGTCTTCTCGGCGAACGGCGGCGGAATATTCGCGAACGTCAACGGCGCGTTGACGCTTTCGCCCAGCGTCGGGCTGTTCGCGACGTTGGGCTACAACGCACAAAATGCCGGAACGATCGCAGCACCCGCGCGCTACCACGACTATCAGCCCTCACTCGGGGCGTCCGTTTCGTTGCCGCAAAACTTTTATGTCTTCCTGGAAGGCTTCGACGTGTCATCGACCGGCCCGGGCTTAGGCGGACGTTTCGGGTACGACACGGGCTTCCAAAAAGACATCGGCTCGCGCCTACAACTCGACTTCAACTACTACGATTATCTGGGCGCACAGAGCGGCCAGCATCAGCATTCGATCGGCTTGGGAGCCGCCTACCTGATCGGTTCGTAAATCGCGTGCGGAAGTCACTAGGGCGGCGGTGCAAGAATGAGTAATTGCTTTGCGCCGGCATCGAGGAGGCGCCGCGCGAACGGCACGCCGCGCGGCCAAACCGGACGCCTCCGGGCGCCCTCGATCGCCAGCGTTCCGGCGCCTTCACGCCCGACGGTATCCATCAATTCCTGCGCTACGTCCGTTCCCGTCGTAACACTCCAGCGTGCGCGTACGCGGCGCGCGGTCGTCGCCAGCTCCTCGATGATACCCGACGGTGGCGCCTCTCCGCGGCGCATGACATGGACGACCCAGAGGTCGATCTCCAGCCGCGAAGCGATGCGCGCGCAGCGTTCGATCAGCTCGGTATCGCGCGCACGCGCCTTCACGCCGAGCATCAACCGCGTGAACGGTGAAGCGCGCTTGTCGCCTCGCGCCCGCACGACTTCGCGCAGCGCAAGTTCACGCAGCGCGGTCAACGTCTCGCTCCGAAAAGCGTGATGAAGCGCGTCGTCGATCTTGTCCGCTCCGTAGATCGTGCCCGCGCGCAAGCGCCGGCGCAACGTATCGGCGGTCGTATCGATCAAAATTACGTCGTCCGCGAGCTTCAGCACGTCGTCGGGCACGGTCTCGACCACACGCTCTCCAGTAATCCGATGCACGGCGTCGCTCAAACCTTCGAGATGCTGCACGTCCAAGGTCGTCATCACCGAAACGCCCGCGCGCAAAGCCTGCAGCACGGCATCGTAGCGCTTCGGATTTACGGCGCCCGCCGCATTGTCGCGCGCCAATTCGTCGATGAGGGCGACCGCGGGCCGGCGCGCAAGCAACACCGGAAGATCGAGTTCGCCGTGCCGCTCGCCGTCGAGCCCCAACTCGCGCCGCGCAAGCACCGGAACCCCCTGAAGTTTTGCGGCCGTCTCCGCGCGCCCATGCGTATCGACGAACGCCACCACGACGTCGACGCCGTTCTCCAAAAGTTGATGCGCGCGATCGAGCATCGCGTATGTCTTGCCGCTGCCGGGCCCGGCCGCCAAATAGATCGTCAGCCGCCCGTAGCCGATCCGCAGCCGGTCGCCGACGGTCTGCGCGTAACGTGGAAACGTGATATCGGGCTGGACGGGCGGCCCGTATGTGGCTGCATCAACGACGAACGCATCGCGTTCGGCAGGCCGCCCCGCGATGCGGTGAGCCAGTTCGCCGTACGGCACGCTCACGAGCGTCGCCTTGAGCGCTGAGAGATGCGGTTTCATCGCATCGAAATGCTCGAGCGGCACGACGTGCGCTTCCAGCTCGTGCGAGACGGCGGCGAGGGCATCGATGTCGCGTTCCCCGACGAGCGCGATGTCGAGGGCCAGATCGAGCGCTTGCGCCAAGCTCGCAGATTTCTGCAGGAAGAGCCGTGTTTCTCCCTCTCCGGTGGCAAGCGCGAGGGCCCGTGACGCGCGCTGCGGCGTGACGTCGGGCGTTTCGAGGTCATCGATTGTTCGCAACATTATCTCGCGCAGCGTCCGCAACGCCTGCGGCGGATACATGTCCGTAACGCGGCGCGCTTGGAGTTGTTCGGGCGCCACGTCGAGTGCGATCACGTGGTCGGCTTCGCGCAAAAACGAGACGGGAACGATCTCCGTGACCGGCTCGCCGATGAGTTCTTCGGCCGTCGGTGCGACCGTTTCAAGATGCGCGATATCGAGTGCGCCCACGACCCCGATGCCTGCCGCGCGCAACGCGAGCGCATCCTGCCAGCGCTTGCGGTGCACGCCGTCCGGAAGATTGGCATGCGCCAACTCGTCGAGCACGACGACTTGGGGTTTCGCCTCGAGCGTCGCTTCGAAATCAAAATCCTCGTACGCCACGCCATCGATGGACGCGATTCGCGGGGCACCGCGCGCGATGTGCGTGGCCATCTCCTCGAGGTCGCGGCGACCTTTGGTTGCAATGGAGCCGAGCACGACCCGGATTCCGCTCTGTTGCAGCCGCAGTGCATCGTCGAGAAGCCGGCGCGTCTTGCCGGCGCCGGGCGCGCTCGCGAGGTACACCGTCAGGCGCGCAGCCGTTGCCGTCTCTTCGCGGCGAGCCTCGGCCGTCGCCCGGCGGGTCCGATCGTTCACGTTGCACAGGCTTCTGGGCCCGGGCGCACCCCTCCGCCGACTATCCTTGGGCCGATGCGCCGGCGATTTGGGCTTCCATCACGACGGGGTCGATGGTCGGAAGACGACACGCGCCCCGTTCGCAGACGTACGCGGTCGGCCGCCCGGACAGCGTCACCTTGCCGGTTGTTAGCGGCGCGAGTTGCGCCAACGCATCGAAGTCGGCGCCTTCAGCGGCACCGAGGAGCGCCCGGTTGGGCAAGAACTCGCGTCGCAGGGGGTCGACGAAGGCCGCGGGCGGTCCCTCTCCGGCGCGCCAGACGAGCACGATTTCGCGCGGTGCAGCGATGAAGTAATCGAGCGCCAGAAGCATGTCGTGCAGCGCCCCGGGCTGTGCGCGTAACGTCGGCGCGTAGGCATGCAGCGCCCGCTCGGCGCTCCGTCGCGGCCGGTCGTCCCCCGTGATCGTGTGCAGCCGCAGCGCGTTGAGCAGCGCAACGGATGCGCCGCTCGGTTCGGCTCCGTCGTAGTTCGGTTTCTCTCGCGCGATTAGTTTCTCGTGATCGGTTGCACTACGGAACCAGCCGCCGTGCTCCGCATCGCCGAAGAGCCGTTCGGTTCGTTCGGCGAGATGCAGGGCTTGCGCGAGCCGGCGATGATCGAAGGTCGCCTCGTACAAATCAAGCAGCGCCGCGACGAAGAACGCATCGTCTTCGAGGAAGCCCGGCCCCGAGGACCGCCCCTCTTTCCAACTGCGCTGCAACCGCTCGTCCCGGCGCAGCTGCGTCAGCACGAAATCCGCAGCGCGCGTGGCGGCGGCGACGTAGCGGGGCTCGGCGAGGACACGACCTCCGACTGCCATCGCGGAAATCATCAACCCGTTCCATGCTGTAAGCACCTTGTCGTCGCGCAGCGGATGCGGCCGGCGTTCACGCGCGATGCGCAACGTTTCGCGGGCCGCGCCGAGCGCTTCCCACTGGTCCTCGTCGGGACGGGGAACAAACAACACGTTCTTGCCTTCGAAGTTGCCGCGCGCCGTCACACCGTAAAAGCGCATGAACGGCTCCGCTTGCGCGCCCAGACGTTCTCGAATCTGGTCCGTGCTCCAAACGAAGAACGCCCCCTCCTCACCTTCCGAATCTGCGTCCGTCGCCGAAAAGAAGCCACCTTCGGGAGATGTCATCTCGCGCACAACGTAATCGAGCGTCGTGCGCAGTATTCGCCCGAAATCGGCGCGCTTGGTGACTTGCCAAGCCTCGGCATACGCAACGGCCAGCAGGGCGTTGTCGTACAACATCTTTTCGAAGTGTGGTATGAGCCAGCGTTCATCGGTCGAGTAGCGATGAAAACCGCCGCTGAGCTGATCGTGCATCCCGCCCGCTGCCATCATCTCCAGGGCGTGCTCGGCCATCTGCAGCGATGCTGTGTCGCCGGTACGGTGATGGTGCCTCAGCAGGAGCCGAACCGGCATACTCGACGGAAACTTCGGTGCACCCCGGATGCCGCCGTTTACGGAATCGTGCGCACGCTCATAGAAGTGCGCCGCCGCGTCGAGGACGTCGGTGCCGGGTAGTGCATCTGCCGCAGCCGTGCCGCCGGTTCGCGTCATCGCTGCGCCGATGGCGGCCGTGATCGATTGCGCCGCCTCTGCGACGCGCTGCGGGTCGGCACGATAGAGTTCCGCCAGTTGTTGCGCGATGGCGAGAAACCCGCGCCGCGCGCCACGTTCGCCATCGCGCGCCGGCAGATACGTGGCGGCGAAGAACGGGCGACGCTCGGCATCCAGCCACACGCTCATCGGCCAACCGCCGTGCCCGCTTAGCGCCGTAACCGCCGTCATGTACACCGTATCGACGTCGGGTCGCTCTTCGCGGTCCACTTTGATCGCGACGTAGTGCTCGTTGAGGAAGCGCGCGATCTCGACGTCCTCGAACGACTCCTCTTCCATCACGTGACACCAGTGGCACGTCGAATAGCCGACGGAGAGAAACACCGCAATGCCGCGCCGCCGTGCTTCGTCGAACGCCTCATCCCCCCACGGATACCAATTCACGGGATTGTGCGCGTGCTGGCGCAGATACGGACTCGTCTCGAGGATCAGTCGATTCGTAAAGTGAGCGACGTCGCCGTCACGATGCCGCGTGCGGGGTGTTTCTCCGCGCGGCCGGTTCGCGAGCGCAGCAGCAATCCGCAGACGGACTTCGTCCGAAAATGGCGCGGCTCCAGGCGCGTTAAGCCCCATACCCGTTCGTTCGTCGCCGCGCGGATCCGCGTTCACTGTTGGGTGTGGTCCACGGGCCAGTACTGCGGCTCGACGTGGAGCTGCACCTCGCGAGCCACTACGCCGAAATCGCGGCGAGCCACGCTGATGAGCGGGGCGAGTCGCGACGGTTGCGAAAGCGGACGCGTACAGGATGTCTTCGCGTTCGAGCGCCCGCGTCGTCGTTGCCGAGCCGTTTTCCGATTCCGGAATTGACGTCTTGCGCCGCGCCGGCATCGAGATCGTATCGGTCGTCGGGCGCCCCCTCGAAGCGCTGCAGGCGGCACTCGCCGATGCGCACGCACTGATCGTGCGCTCGGAAACGCCGGTCGACCGCGCTCTTCTGGCCCATGCCCCAAACCTTGCCGTCGTGGCACGTGCCGGAGTCGGCGTCGATGCGATCGACGTTGCGGCCGCGACCGAGGCCGGGATCGTCGTTCTCAATACGCCGGCCGCCAACACGCTTGCCGCTACCGAACAGACCTTCGCATTGTTACTCTCGCTCGTGCGCCACATCCCGGACGCCGCCGCCTCTCTGCGCGCCGGTCGCTGGGAGCGCAAGCCCTTCATCGGCTCGGAACTCTACGGCAAGGTGCTGGGCATCGTCGGACTCGGACGCATCGGTGGCGCCGTTGCCGCGCGAGCCGCCGCCTTCGGAATGACGCTCCTCGCGGCCGACCCGTTCCTTCCTCGCGTGCGCGCCGAAGCGCTCGGCGCAGAACTTCTTGACCTCGACGATCTGCTCGCGCGGGCGGACATCGTCACGCTGCACGTTCCGCTCAACGCGCAGACCCGTGGGCTGATCGACGCTGCCAGACTCGCGCTGATGCCAGCGCATGCAGTACTCGTAAATTGCGCGCGCGGCGGCGTCGTAGACGAACCGGCACTGTACGAAGCGCTCGAAGAAGGCCGGTTACGCGGCGCGGCGCTCGACGTCGTCGCAAGCGAACCACCCGCGCCAGGCAGCATCGGCGCGCGCTTGCAGCGCCATCCCAAGGTTATCGCGACTCCACACCTCGGCGGTTCGACGGTCGAGGCACTCGAGCGCATCGCGCTCGAACTGGCCCACGATGTCGTGAGCGTTCTCCTGGGCGGACCCGCGGCAGCGGCCGTGAATGCGCCGGTTGCCGCCGGGGCGGATGCGGCGTTGCTCAGGCCCTTCGTCGAACTTGCATACCGTCTGGGCAAACTCTACGCGCAAGTCGCTCACGAACGGGCGCTGCCGCCTCTGGTGCTCGTTATGCAAGGCCGCATTGCAGCATTCGACGGCGAACCCGTCGTGACGGCGTTTCTGTCAGGACTCCTGCAGACCACGACGTCTCGTCGCGTTTCGATCGTCAATGCGCGCGCGATTGCGCAGGAACTCGGGCTGACCATCGAGCTACGCAGCGACGATCGAACCAGCGGCGCCTTTGCCGCGACGTTGCGCGTCACCGGCGGCGCAACATCGCTTGCAGGCACAAGCGTTAGGGGACACCCGCGCATCATCGCGGTCGACGGATTCGAAGTCGACATGCTGCTGCAGGGTTCGCTGCTGGCGACCCGCCACCGCGACGTGCCTGGTATGGTGGGGCGGGTCGGCACGATCCTCGGTGAAGACGCGGTCAACATCTCGACGATGCAGGTCGCGCGGACCGACGCCGGAGGCGACGCCCTGATGATACTGGGCATCGACCGTCGCGCCGGCCCCGAAACGATCGAGCGCATTCGGGCGATCCCGGGGGTCGGCAGCGTACGCGCCTTCGAAGCATGATCTGGCTTGCGCGGCACGGAGAAACGGCGTGGAACATTGCCGGCCGTTATCAAGGACGACTCGAATCGTCGCTGACGTCGCGCGGGATGCAACAAGCGATAGCGCTCGCCGAACACGTCGCGGCCCTTTGGGCGAACGGCCAGTGCGTCCCGCGCCGCCTCGTTTCCTCGCCGCTGGAGCGCTGCACGGCAACGGCCCAACAGATGGCACGGCGGCTTCATCTCGACGTGGAGACCGATGCGCGCCTCATCGAAATCGCGCACGGGACGTGGGAAGGCCGGTACAAGGGCGCGCTCGAGCGTGACGATTTTGAACGCTATCGCCTGTGGCGCGACCATCCCGAGCGCGTTGTTTTTCCCGGGGGTGAATCACTCGCGGACGTTCGGCTGCGCTGGAAGAGCTTCGCCGCCGAGTTGCTGCGCCATCGGCAGAACACGCTCGTCGTCACCCACGATGCCGTCATTCGGTGCGCGTTACTCGAAATTCAGGGTCGCGCGTTGGACGAGTTTTGGACGGTACGCGTCGAGAACGGCGCCTACGCAGCGATCGCGTCAGCCGACGGCGGGTTCACGGTCGTCCATGAATGCGTTGCCGATTTCCTCGGCAACCTACGCGCGGACTCCGCGGGCCAAGCGTTGTAGAACGCAAACCAACGTCCGTCTCGCCGTGCGCTTTCCTTCTTTGCTCCTGCGGTCATTCCACGCTTTTGCGGCGCCTTTACGGGCACGAAGCGTCCGCACCATTTGCTGTAAACCCGTACCGGAGGCAGATCGCTGATCTAGCGCGCCACACGCGCTCCGGCCAGTGCCGTGCGCGCGTCTTCGCGGGCGTCGGTCTTGACCATCATGATCACGTTGTCGCCGACGCGCACGACGGTATCTCCGCTCGGAATGACCAGCTCCTCATCCTTGCGATCGACGGCGACCACGATCGATGAGCGCGGGAGGCCCACGTCGATGATCCGCCGTCCATCCGCCGGGGAGCCGGGCGGGATCGAGAGTTTGACCAGTTCGAGGTCGCCGTCGCGCAGGCGCCCGATCAACGAGAGTTCGGTGACGTTGACGTGCTCGTTGATGGCGTCGAGGATCATCTCGGTCGATGAAATGAGCTGGACCGGTGTCGTGGTATCGAGCGACTCGAAAATCGTCTTGTTCTTGGGGTTGTTGACGCGGGCGATGCAGCGCGCCGCCGAATGTTTCTTCGCGATCAAACAGACGACGAGATTGTCTTCGTCATCGCCCGTGTCGGCGACGACGACGTCCGCGCGTCCGAGTCCCGCAGCCTCGAGCACCAGCGGGTCGCACCCGTCCCCGACCATGGTGATGTCGGTGTCGAGCAGATTCGCCATCAGGTTGGCTTTGCGCGCTTGCTTCTCGATCAGCACGACCTCATGATCTTGCGCGAGCAAGCCGCGCGCGAGATACGTTCCCACCTTACCGCCGCCGACGATGATGACGAACATGTGAGGTCCCTAAGCCGAAAGTCTGATCGGTACGTCTTGGGTCGTCGCCGCAAAGCGCGCCACGAACTCGGAAAGCGCCTCGGGCGCGACGATCACGTTGATTTCGTCGCCGGACGCGAGTTCGTCGTGCGGCGCGGCCACCGACACCCGGCTGCCGCGGCGGACGGCGGCAACCCGTACAGCTCCCGGCTTCTCGACGTCGGAGACACTGAGGCCTCCATCGCCCGGACGGAGGGTGACGGCAAGCGACGACAGTCGCCCGAAATCGAACGACGGGACCGACTCGTACGGCATGTGCATCAGCTTGTCACGCACGATCTTCGCGCCGATCGTCGTCGGGCAGACCGTCTCGATGCCAAGTTCACGGTACAGTTGTCCGCGCGGCGGATCGTAAATGCGCGCTACGATCTTCTTGATGCCGAACATGCGCTGCGCAATCAACGCGGCCATGACGTTGCGGTTGTCGCCATCGGTCACGGCGATGAATCCGTCGGCATGGTCGGCGCCTGCTCGCCGTAGCACGTCGTAATCGATTCCGGTTCCGACTTCCACGCGTCCGGCGAAGTGATTGCCCAACCGCTTGAAGGCGGCAGGGCTTTCGTCGACGACGACGACCTCATGCGACTCGGCGCTCAGAAGTTTTGCGAGAGTCGATCCGACGCGACCACACCCGACGATGACGTATTTCATGAACCGGCCCAGGTTGTTCGAACGCGCTCGCAGCCGAACCTGGGCGCCCGCCCGGGTTCAGCGGGCAGGACCGGTGCCGGGCTCCCAGAATCGCAGGTCGTTCTGCAGGGAATCGGGGCGTAGCTCAGCTTGGTAGAGCGCTGCGTTCGGGACGCAGAGGCCACAGGTTCAAATCCTGCCGCCCCGACCAGCTCGCTCGCTAAGGCAAATAACACTGTTCGCTCGTTTCAATCCAGCGGCAAAGCGTGTCTTGCGTACAGCAGAGCAGGCGTGCCGAAATCACAATCATTACTACGTCGGCGTCGGCCATGTACTGTTGGCATTGCTGGAGGAACGTGATGCCGCGATCGAAGCGCGGCTCGCCTCGGGCGGCCATTCGGCGCCCGAAGTGATCGATGACGTCCGACGCGCGATCGGGACGGGGGAAGAGCGTCTGTGGGACGGCATCCTTATAACTCCCCGCGTCAGCCGCATCATCGAGATCGCCGAGACGAGGGTCCCCACGACGCTGCCGCTCGAGCCGGCGCACCTTTTCGACGCCATCGAAGCCGAGGGAGGCCTGTTCGCAGAATTGCTGAGCCGCTACGTCGGAAACACGCGCGTCTCGTGACGGTAAACTGACGCCGACGTGCCGCATTTCGCGAACTTCTTTTTGAGCCTCGTCGACCATGCCGGGTATGGTGGACTCTTCCTCGTCATGACCATCGGCAACATGGGCGTTCCAATCGGGGCGGAACTGATCGTGCCGGCCGCGGGGGCGCTTGCCGCCACCGGACACCTCTCGAGCCTGTGGCTGGCGGCCACGGTCGCGACCCTTGGCGAGGTCGTCGGCGGCTCGATTCTCTACGCGATCGGCTATGCGGGCGGGCGCCCGTTCGTCGTGCGCTACGGGCGGTATTTCAAGCTCAGCGAGCAAAAGCTCGACGCCTTCGGCGACTTTTACGAGCGCCATGGCAGCGTCGTCGTGTTCGTGTGCCGCTTCATCCCCTTCGTCCGCGGCGTTTCGGCGCTGCCGGCGGGTGTGTCACGCATGCCCAAGCGATACTTTCTTGCATACACTGCGGCGGGTTCGGCGGTCTTCTGTTTTGGGCTGGCATGGCTCGGAAGCGTTTTCGGACACCACATCGATGAAATCACACCGCAAATTCATAGGATCTCGTTTCTGGTGGCCGTGGCCATCATCGTCGCGATCATCGTCGCCGTGGTCGCCACGGTCGCGCGCTCGCGGCGTCGTAGCGCTAAAACGATTTAGCATCATCGCGCTGGCGGCGCTCTGCGTCGCCGGCGGCGCTTCACCCGCGCCGGCGCAGTCGTCGCCACCGGCGGCGACGCCGGTTCGGCCGCTCCCGGCCGCCCCGCCGCTGCCGACATCGCCGCTCGGGCGTTCGCTTTCGAACGCCTATCAGGCCATCGTGCGGACCGGGGTGACCAGTCCCGCGGCGGCGCAGCAAGCCGAATTCGCGTACGCCCAGGCCTTGCAACGGGCGCGCGCCGGGGATGTTTCGGGGGCGCTGGCGGCGTCGGCGCACGCGCAGGCAACGGCGCTTGAAGCGGGTCGCGGCGCGTCGCTCCCCACCGTACCGCTTCCGCCGGCCGAGCCGCCGACAACGGTCGTGCCACCCACCGGGGTGACGCCGCCGACAGCCGGCGTTCCAATCGTCGACGATGCGGGAGCCGTGCTGTCGCCGGAATTGCTCGCGGCCCGGAACGAGATCGAACTTGCCTCCGAGTTGACGCATCGGTCTCTGGATACCGCGAAAGCGCATTACCGGCGCGCGCTCGATGCGTATCAATCCGGTAACGCAGTTCGTGCGCGCCACGAAGCACGCGCCGCCTTCGACGCCGCGGCGGATGCCCTCTCGACGGTGAAATGAGCGCGATCGGCGCAGCGCCGCGGTCACTCGAACGAACGCTCGCGCAACTGCCCGATGCGCCCGGCGTCTATCTGATGCTCGGTGAGGGCGAGCGCATTTTGTACATCGGCAAGGCCGTCTCGCTGCGCAACCGCGTTCGCTCGTACTTCCAAGACTCGGCCGCGCACGCGCACCGCACCAGCCGCATGGTCGAGCGCGTCGGCGACGTGCGCTGGATCGTCGTCAACAACGAGATCGAAGCGCTCATTCTCGAAGCGAATTTGATCAAGCGGCACCAGCCGCCGTTCAACGTTCGTCTGCGCGACGACAAACGCTATCCGTACCTCAAGGTGACGAACGAACCGTTTCCGCGCGTGACCTTCACGCGGGTCGTGCGCGACGACGGCGGCCGCTATTTCGGCCCGTACACCAACGCCCATGGCTTGCGAGAACTGATCAATCTTGTTCGCGTCGTCTTTCCGCTGCGCACTTGCCGCGAACCGATCGACGGCAAGCGAAAGCGGCCGTGCCTGCAGTATCACATCAAGCGCTGTTTGGCCCCGTGCGTCGGCTACCAGAGCGAAGCCGAGTACGATGCGCTCGTCGACGAAGTCGTGCTCTTCCTGGAGGGACGCCAGGAACGGTTGCTCGAGCGTCTGCACGCCGAGATGGACGAGGCAGCGGCGCGGCTGAATTACGAAGCGGCGGCACGCCTACGCGACCGCATCGTGGCGGTGCGGCGCGTGACCGAAGGTCAGAAGGTCGTGTGGCGTTCGCGCATCGACATGGATTTGATCGCATCGGCCCGAGCGCGGGGCCAAGCCTGCATGCAAGTCTTTCTCGTGCGCGGCGGCAAGCTGCTCGGGCAGGAGCATTTCATCCTCGACGGCGTCACCGATCAGAGCGATGCCGAGTTGTATTCGCAATTTTTCACGCAGTTCTATACTGCGCGCGCCGGCGGCAGCGGCATGGCGGGGATCGGCGACGGCTTCTCGCCGCTCGCGCTGCGCGAGGCGCGCGATAATGAAGTTCCCGTCGCGCTCAAGGCGCGGGCGCGTCCCGTGACGTCGCAAGCCGTCATTCCCAAGGAGGTGCTGGTCGAGGCGTTACCGGGGGACGCCGGCGTCATTGAAGCGTGGCTTTCCCAACTCAAGGGACAGCGCGTGCGGGTGTTGCGTGCGCAGCGGGGGCCGCGCGCGGAGTACATGCGACTCGTGCACGACAATGCGGAGGCAAATCTCAAGACGTTCCTCGCGCATCAGGAAGTGCAGGAAACGGCCTCGGCGCAAGCGCTTTCGGAACTGGCGACGGCGCTCGACCTGCCCGACGTGCCGCATCGCATCGAGTGTTACGACATCTCGAACATCCAAGGCACGAACCCCGTCTCGTCGATGGTCGTCTTCATCGAAGGGCGGGCTAAGAAGAGCGATTATCGGCGCTTCAAGATTCACTACGACAAAGGCGCAAACGATTTTGCGATGATGCAGGAGACGCTGCGCCGCCGCCTGCGATACTTACGGGCCGATACAAACGCGCCCGGTGAAGAAGACCCGGCCAGCATCATCGGGGACGGCGTGCGGAATGGCGCCGCCAGGCTCGAAGCGCAACTGCGCAAGAAGGAGCGCTTTCATCATCGTCCCGACCTGTTGCTGATCGACGGGGGCAAGGGGCAACTCAATGCGGTCGTGGAGGTGCTCGAAGAGCAGGATTTGTGGGGCATTCCGGTCGCTGGGCTGGCAAAGGAGCACGAATGGTTATTCGTTCCCGGCAACCCGGAACCGATCGTGCTTCCGCCGGGATCGCCGGGCCTGCATCTCGTGATGCGCGTGCGCGACGAAGCGCACCGCTTCGCCGTCGAGTATCACCGCAAGCGCCGTGGCAAGGCGATGACCCAGTCGGCCCTCGACGCGCTGGGCGGAATCGGGCCGGTGCGGCGCAAGCGCCTTCTTGGCGCCTTCGGCAGCGTGAACTCGTTAAAGCGTGCCAGCGTCGATGAGATCGCGGCCGTAAAAGGAATGACGCCGGCGCTCGCGGCCCAACTCAAAGCCGGGCTTGGCTGATATGCGCTGCCGTTGCGCAAGAGACGTTCAACACGAAAACGACCGCTCGAACGCCGTTTCGCACGAGATTCAAGACGCGAAACGACGTGAAGCGCGAAGTTTCAGGCGATGGCGTTGAACCTGCTGACGCTCGGACACGGAACGGCAAGCGAAGAAGAACTCGCCGCGTTGATCCGTGATGCCGGTATCGCGTCGATCGTCGACGTCCGCACCGTTCCCAAGAGCCGTCGCCATCCGCAGTTTTGGCGCGAAGCGATGGAACGTTGGATCCCCGAACAAGCCGGAACCTCGTATGCGTGGCGTCCGGTGCTGGGCGGCTTCCGCAAACCACATTCGAACAGCAGTAACGTTGCGCTACGCCATCCCGCGTTCCGCGGCTACGCCGACTACATGGAGACCGGCGCCTTTGCCGATGCGCTCGCGCAACTGCTACGCGACGCACGGACGGCGCGCAGTGCAATCCTGTGCTCCGAAACGGTGTGGTGGCGCTGTCATCGCCGGCTAATCGCCGACGCCGCCGCACTGTTGCACGGAGCCGACGTCAACCACCTCATGCACGACGGTAAACTCCGGCCCCACATACCAACCGCCGGCGTTCGCGTGACGGAAAGCGGGAAGCTGCGTTACGACGTGCTGTTCGAAACGGACGATTCCGTACGGTAAGCTCCGCGCGATGATGTACGCACCGAGCCGGGGGCAACGCAGCGGGCTGCCCTCGGCTCGGCATCGCGTCTAGCGGTCGCGCGCCGAACGCGCTGGGTCCGTTCCCGTCGTCTTGGCCGGGGTCGCATCGTCGACGCGCAGTTCTTCCCGCCGTAAGGTCTCATCGACGCGTTCGACGTCTTCGACCCGCCGCTTCCCGACGGTGACTTCGCCCGTCACGACGGTCGACTTCCCGACGTTGACCCGCTCCTCGCTGAGCGGAATGCGAATGTCCTCGCCTTCACCGATCGGGCTTGCCGACGTCGCGGTGGCATCGCTGACGGGGCGCCGCTCGATGAACAGTTCTTCGTGGTACACGGGAACGTCGACGGACTGCTGCTCGGAAACGGCGGTCTTCCCGACGCGCGCCTCCCCGCTCCGTACGGTGTCCTTGTCGATGCGTAGGCGTTCCTCGCGCAGCTGCAGACGCCGCGCCTCGTCGACATCGGTGCGCGAGCGCGGCATTGCCGCATCGCGGGCAGCAGCGCTCGTGCCGACGGCAGCCGTACCTGCGGCGGCTGCGCCGCCCAGCGTCGCGCCCGATGCGTATGAGCCGTCACCGGCACCGCTGCCGGACTGCACCCTGCCGCCGCACTGCTCGAGGATATCGCGTGCTTCGTCGGGATCGTTCTCGCCGTCGACCGTCACGATCGCACTGTTGGGTGCGACGGAGGCCTCGAGGCGGCGCGCCTCATCCTCGCGCAGACCGTGAGCCGTCAGCGCTTCGTGCAGCGCGTTGCCGTGGCCGTGCGTGGGTTCGCCACTGAAGAACCGGCCGATCGAGTCCAGCATGCCGCCGCCGCCCGATTCGATCGTGGTCTCACCCGTGGCCGCATCGCCCCGCGTGACCCCGAGCCAGCATTCGCGGAACCCCGCGTCGTGCAATTGGTGGATGGCGCTTTTGGCATCGTCTTTGTTCGTGAAGACCGCCGCAAGCGTGGTTCCCGCGGTGTCGTCGCGGCGTGTCGGATCGTTTGTCATCGTAAAGGCCCTCCCTTAGTGCGCCTAAAGTTATTCCACCCCGGCCGCATCCTAATCGGCAAGGCGCTCTCTACCGTAGGTCGCTTATGCCCGGCGACGGAAATCGCCGGGATGGCGACCGAAAGCGTCGTGCGTATCGTGCGGTGGTGGCCCCGCTGAAAGACGGCGCCCGCACCGACCAAAGATACGTGACGTAACCCTACGTCAGATCACTGGCGCAATGCGGCCTTGCTATGCTTCAGCTCGTAGGATCGCCCAAATGGCGATCATAAGCGCGGCTCCGCTGGCGTGCACGGCTAAATTTCTCGCCGCAGCCCAGCCGCGCAGCGTTGCCACGATCGTGAAATCGCCGAGCGCGATGATCGTCAGCGAGAGAACCGTTCCGCGCAGCGCCGGGCCCGAGCGCGCCTCAAGCGTGGACAGAAGCGTTGCGCCGGCGGCGATGTCCCGCGCGCCGAGGGCGCGAACATACGCGCTCTCACCTGCGCCGCGCGGCTCGATGCCGTAGGCCTTCCCGAGAGGTCCGGGCGCAGCGACACCGACGGCGCCGAGCGCAACGAGCCCGACGGCGGTCGTGCCGGCAAGCACTGAACCGAGCGTCAATGTACTCGCAATACGCCCAACACGAAGAGGATGATCAGCGTTATGATGACGCTGACCAGCAAGGAGCCGATGCAACCCATGCGGTTATTAAAAAACAGAAACATGGAGACCGCGACTTACGTCAGCGCGGCGATGAGCCGGTTATAAAGCGGTTCGGTATTCTGCTTGAATTCGTTACGGTCGAACGATTCTGCTTCCGTTTCGGCGCTGTCGGGGAGGCCGCGGTTCTTGCGGTTGATGGCGAACGCCATGAGCTGCAGTTGCGCCGAGGCGATGTTGTCGCTCAAGGACTCGCACGTTTGGAGAAGATCGGGAGCGAGCTCTGAGCGGATCGTCTCGAGTATGCGCTGCAAGGCCTGCGCGTCGGCGGAGGCTCGTGCATCACGCCCTTCATAATCGGTGGTCTCTCCGCCGGTCGTATCGAAGGCCGCAAGCGTGGATGCATAGGCGGCTTGAACGGCGCCCAGCAGTTCACCCGCGCGCGGGGCCTGCGGCGCGTGCTGCTGGGCCGATCCAGGTTCTTTCCCGTTCGACGGTGTCGTGCGGGCAAAATCCATCCACGACTTCACGGCATAGGCGCCGGCGGCGAGGGCCGCTATCACCACGAGCCGAGCATTCACTCTCATAACGTCCGCTGATTCCCGCAACAACCCACCCGAACCCGTCGAAGGCCCCGGCTGCCGCACGTCCGTAGAGAGCGCAGCGATGGATGGACGCGTATACGTTTTGGGCGGCAATGCGAGTACGCTCGCCTTCGTGTCGTCGCTGCGCCCGGAAAAGGGGCAGGTGACGGCGTACCTCGTGCCCGTTGCCTGGACGCCTGCGGGCGTGACCTTGGGCGAGGGATGGCAGCGCGTGAACATCGCCGCCGACAACATCGGCGGATGGGTCGATTCGACGTTCGCGCCCGAGGACGAGCGCGCGTTCGTCACCCCTCTCCGCGATCTCGAAATGCTGGTGCGCGTCGGTTGGCATGCCGAGGTGCCCGAAACGCTCGGCGAAGCGCAGCTCGTCAATCCCGAAGACGTCCCCGAAGACGTTCTGGACGGACTCGATCGTCCGCTCGCGATGCTGACGCAGTGTGCGGTCTGCCGGCGCATGTGCGTTCGCGACGATTTCGTCTGGAATGAACGACGCCTGTGCGCGTGGGACTACCATGCCGCCGTATTCGGAAAACGCGGACCGTGGCGCAGTGAACCGTACGAAGATCGGCTCTTTGCGACGCTGCCGCGCGCCGCTTACGTCGCCCCGGGGTTGCTGGGCGAACTCGACGTAACACCCGTGCTTGCCGTTGCGGGACTGTCCGAAGACAAGATGCGTCGCCTGGTCAACCTCGCGATCGAAGACGGTGACGGCGCGGCCTTTATGGCGGTGCGGACCGATGAAGGCATGACGGTGTTGCGTGAGCGCTGACGGAGGAGCACACCGCTCGAAGCGATGACGATCAATCGTGCGATCTCGCGGCTGGTGCGACTGTTCGTCGTTGCCTACCTGCTCTTGTTCGCACGGCAGCTATACGTGCAGGTCATCGCAGGGCCGCATCTGGGCGACAACCCGCACAATCCCCGGCTCGCGCTGCTCGCGCCCTATCGCGGGTCGATCCTGGCTCGCGACGGCACGATACTGGCGCAGTCCTCCGCACACGGCCGTATCTATCCGCTCGGTCGCGCGTTCGCCCATGCGCTGGGCTACGCATCGCCGCGCTACGGGAGGTCAGGACTCGAATCGGTTTTCAATGCCGACTTGGCGCCGCGGCCGGTCGGCAACGACCCCATCGCGCAGTTCGAGGAGGTTCTGCACCTGCGGGCGCGCGCGCCGGCGTTGCGGGGCTCGACCGTCATCACGACGATCGATCCGGCCCTCGAAGCGACGCTGTACGGCGCGCTCGCGCCGTATCACCGTGGGGCCGGCATCGCGCTCGACCCGCGCACGGGTGAAGTTCTCGCGCTCGCCAGCGTCCCGAGTTTCAACCCCGCTCGCATCGATGCCGATTTCGCTTCGCTGCTGAACGATCCGGATAGCCCCCTCGTCGACCGCGCCCTCGACGGTCTCTATCCGCCCGGCTCGACCTTCAAGATTTTCACGGCCGCAACTGCGCTCTCCGACGGTATCGCGACGATGGGGTCGACGTACGACGATCCCGGTTATTTCACGATCGGCGACTTCACCGTCCACGACGACGAAGGTGAAGCGACCGGCGTGCGCGATCTCACCGGCGCGTTCGCTGCCTCGAGCAACGTCGATTTTGCGCAGATCGCACTGGGCATCGGATCGGCGCGTTGGTATGCCGCCGCCCGAAAGTGGGGACTCGGCCAGCCGATGGGCTTCACCTTGCCGCTCGAACCCGACCGTCTGCCGCGGCATGCCGACATGACGCCGGGAGTGCTTGCGCAGCTCGGTTTTGGGCAAGCCGATCTCCTGGTGACGCCGATGCGGATGGCGACGATTGCGGCGACGATCGCGGCGGGCGGGACGACGCAGCGCCCCTATCTCGTGCGCGCGGTACGGCGAAACGGGCAGGACCGTCCGGTCGCTGGGCCAAGCGTGCTGGCGACGCCGATTTCGGCGGCGGTCGCAAGCAAAGTCCGTGCCATGATGGTGGCGGTCGTCGAAGCCGGAACCGGAACGTCGGCGGCACTGCCGGACGTTGCGGTCGCCGGCAAGACCGGGACCGCGACGAATCCGGCGGGAAGATCGCACTCATGGTTCGTCGCGTTCGCGCCGGCCGGCGCTCCGCGCGCTGCGGTCGCCATCATCGTGGAGAATGCGGGGTATGGAGCAGCGGTTGCCGCTCCCATCGCGAAGCGCGTGCTCGCGGCCGCGCTCACGCATCGAACCTGAAGTTCCGGCCGGCATGATCGAGCGAAATCTCTCCGACCGCTATCGTCTCGAAGGGCGGATCGGTCAGGGCGGCATGGCGGTCGTCTATGCCGGAACCGACACCGTGTTGCGGCGTCGCGTTGCCATCAAAGTGTTGCGCCCGCATCTCGCCGCCGACGCCGATTTCGTTCAGCGCTTTTACAGTGAAGCGCACCATGCCGCCAAACTCTCCCATCCCAACGTCGTTAACATCTACGACGTCGGCCGCGAAGGCGACGATTACTTCATCGTGATGGAACTCGTCGAAGGCGCGACGTTGGCGGAGATGATCGAGCACGACGGGCGCCTGCCCGAAAACGTCGCCATCGATTATGCCACGCAAATCTGCAGCGGTTTGGCGTATGCGCATCGTCAAGGGTTGCTGCACCGCGACATCAAGCCCGGCAATATCCTGGTGACCAAGGACGACGTCGTCAAACTTTCCGATTTCGGCATCGCGCGCGCCGTCAGCACGCAGACGATGACGATGACGGCGCCCGGCATGGTGATGGGCAGCGTCTTTTACATTTCGCCCGAACAGGCGCAGGGGCACGAACTGCACGAGACGAGTGACCTCTACAGCCTGGGCATCGTGCTCTACCAGATGCTGTCGGGGAAGTTGCCCTACGGCGGCGATTCGCCCATCACGGTCGCGCTCAAACACGTCTCAGGCCCCGTGCCGTCGCTCGACATCGACGAACTGGCGGTCAGCCCGGCGCTCGCCGCCATCGTACGCACGTTAATGCAGAAGGATCCGGCGGATCGTTTCACGTCGGCCGGCGACGTCGCCAAGGCACTGCGCGAAGCACGCGACCATCCGTCGGCGGCCACGCCGTTCGACGCGGAGCGCGACGGCGCGCTCAGCGCGGTAGCGGCGACGGCCCCGCTGAGGCGTCTCCGAGAAATACCGCCGCCACCGAAGCCGCGGCCGTCGCGCTATCCCGACAGACCCGTGGTGCAGGCCGCAGCAGACGCGGACGGCGACGGGGGCGACGTTGTGGTGGCGCACTCAGGCGGCGGCCGTCGCGCGCTTGTCGCCGTGCTCGGGCTCGCCTTACTCGCAGCCGTGGCGGCGGGCTACTATTCGAGCCGCCCCGGGGGTTGGCTCGGCGCTCCGCTGCAGGTGACCGTCGCCTCCGTCGTCGGTCAGAGCCTCGATGCTGCGCAACGCGTGCTCGACGCCCAGAACTTGCGCTACACGGTCGTCCAGACGCCGAGCAATACGGTGCCGGCAAACCACGTCATCCGTCAGAATCCGTCGGCGCGGAGCCCCGTCCCCGGACGATCGCTCGTGACCTTGTACGTCAGCAGCGGTCTACCGGTCGTCGGATTGATCGACGTACGGCATTATTCGAGCGATGATGCGCAACGCTATTTGCGCGAAGCAAAACTGGTGCCCAAACTGCTCGGCGTCTTCAATGATGCGGCCCCCGGGACGGTGCTCGCGCAGCGGCCGGCGCCCGGTACGAGTTTGCCGATCCGTTCCACCGTGGTGTTGACCGTATCGAAGGGACCGCAGCCGGTCTCCGTGCCGGAACTGACAGCCATGACGCTTTCCAACGCGACGAATCTGTTGCACGAGCGTCATCTGGAGATCGACGTCGGAGAACGCGATCCAAGCGACGATATTCCGCCAAACGAAGTGATGTCGCAGAGCCCGGCGTCGGGTTCGAGCCTCGCGCCGGGTTCGACGGTTACGGTCCGGATCAGCAGCGGGCCGGCCCAGTTCGCGGTTCCGGATCTGACGGGACAAACGCTCGGCAATGCGCTCGGTACCTTGCAAGACGCCGGTTTCCGCACCAACATCGAGTACGTCGTCGATGCGAATTCGGACAGCGGAACGATCCTCAAGCAGAACCCGGGCGCCGGTACCCAAGTGCGCCGCGACGCGACCGTCACGCTCTCGGTCGCGGTGACCGGACTCGTGCCCGATGTGAGCGGAAAAGCGCCGAGCGACGCGCGCACGCTGTTGCAGAATGCCGGGTACAAAGTCGGCAACATCGCCTACACGCAAGAAGGCACGGAGGGAACGGTCGTTCGAACCGAACCCGCCGCCGGCACGGACTTGCATCCCGGCGAAACCGTCATGCTCTTCGTCAGCGGCGTCAACGGCGACGTGACGACGCCGCCGAGCGCGGCGCCCTCGGGCTCTCCGTAAGTGCGCATTCTCGGAGTCGATCCCGGGCTGCGCACGACCGGTTACGGCATCATCGACGTGGAGCGTGACGCCCCAGTGCTGGTGGAAGGGGGCATCATCACGCCGAACGCCCGCGTTCCGCTCGAACGGCGCTTGGGCGAATTGCATGGCGAACTGTGCGCCGTGTTAGCGGCGGCGCGGCCCGACGTGATGGTCATCGAAGAGTTGTGGAGCGGTTACAAGAATCCGACGACCGCCGTCCTGATGGGTCACGCCCGAGGCGTCCTGTGTCTTGCGGCCGACGTGCACGGCGTGCGCGTGCGCCATCTCGGGCACTCCCACGTCAAGCGCGCTCTGACGGGCTCGGGCGCGGCCCGCAAGGAACAAGTGAAACGCGTCGTGATGCTCCACCTCGACTTGCGCACCGTTCCAGAGCCCGACGACGTGTCCGATGCGCTGGCGCTGGCGCTCGCGCTGGCGAACATCGAGCGCGCCGAGTCGAACTTGGCTCGCGCCGGCATCGCTTGATGCTGCCGCTCGGCGGGGGAGCCGCGTAATGTTCTCGCGCATCAGCGGTACGCTCGTCGAGCGCGACGAGGCGTCGGTACTGCTCGACGTCGGCGGCCTCGGGTACGACGTCAGCCTGCCGCCCTGCGTCGCCGAGAAACTACCCACGTCGCCGGGAGAGCGCATCACCCTTGAGATCTATCCGGCGTTCAACCTGGAAGGCAACAGCGGCCGGTTCACGTTCTTCGGTTTTACGAACGCGATCGAACGCGAATTCTTCGAAGCGTTGATCTCGGTCGCGAGCATCGGCCCAAAGACCGCCGTGCGCGCCTTCTCACACCCGATGGGACGCATCGCGCAAGCGATCGAGGGCGGCGACTACGCGTTTCTGGTGAAACTGCCCGGCATCGGCCAACAGAAAGCGCGCGACATCGTCGCCAAGCTGCAAGGAAAGGTCACAAAGTTCTTGTTGATACGCGACGCCGAGCCGCGCCCGGCGCAAGCGATTCCCGACTTTGCCGAAGAAGCGCTGCTCGTGCTCCTCCAACTCGCGTACCGGCGTCCGGAAGCGGAAGCGATGATTGCCGAAACGCTGACCACATCTCCGGGCATCCGCGACGCTGAAAGCCTGCTCGCCGAAGTGTACCGCCTGAAGAACCGCCGCTCCGAAGCGTCGTAAGGACGAGCATGGCCGAGAAGCGGGAGGCGCGCAAGATCGTTCTGGGCCCGCGGGATGGGGAGCGGGTGGTCACGCCGGCGGAAACGGTCGAAGAGGCGTTTCTGGCGACGTCGCTGCGGCCGCGCTCGTTCGACGAGTACGTCGGCCAGCACGCGCTCGTGGAAAATCTGGCGATCGCGATCGATGCGGCAAAGCGGCGCGATGAACCGCTCGAGCATGTCCTGTTCTACGGCCCGCCGGGCCTCGGTAAGACGACGCTCGCGGCACTGATCGCACGCGAGTTGGGACGGGCGCTGCGCCCGACCTCCGGACCGACGCTCGACAAGCCCAAAGACCTCGTCGGAATCCTGACCTCACTCCAAGCGGGCGACGTGTTGTTCATCGACGAGATTCATCGCCTCGGCGCGGTCGTCGAAGAGTTTCTGTATCCGGCGATGGAGGACTTTCGCGTCGATATCGTCATGGATAGCGGCGCCTACGCCAAGACCTACAAGATTCCGGTCGAGCGCTTCACGCTCGTCGGCGCGACGACGCGGGCCGGCATGCTGTCGGCGCCGCTGCGCGAGCGCTTCGGACTGAGCTACCATCTCGATTACTACAGTGATGAAGAGTTGCAGAAAATTGTGACGCGCAGCGCGAGCGTGCTGGGCATCCCGATCGAAGCTGCCGGCGCCGCGACGATTGCGCATCGCAGCCGCGGCACGCCGCGCATCGCGAACCGGCTCTTGCGGCGCGTGCGCGACTACGCGGAAGTCCGGGCCGGCGGCACGATCACGCAAGCGGTCGCGGACGAGGCCCTCGAGCGCGAGGGCGTCGACGGGCGCGGGCTCGACCGGCTGGACCGCGCGTTCCTGCGCACGATCGCCGAACAGTACCGCGGCGGTCCGGTCGGCCTGGCTGCCATCGCGGCGACGTTGACCGAAGACGCCGAGACGCTGGAAGACGTCGTCGAACCGTACCTGCTCAAGATCGGCTTCGTCATCCGTACGGCAAGCGGCCGCAAGGTGACCTCCGCTGCGTACGAGCACCTCCAATTGGTTGCGCCCGCAGACATGGAGCGTCAACAGCGGCTGCTGTAGACCCGCGATTCGCGAAGCCGCTTGCATGTGGGCTTACCGGCCATATATAATTAAGGGCGATGCCTCTATATATGACCAATGCGGAAGCAGATCGGCTTGCTCGCGAGCTGGCAGCCCGGACCGGGGAGACGCTCACCGAGGCGGTTGTTACGGCGCTGCGTGAGCGCATCGAGCGACTGTCCGGCGGAACCCGCCGCTACCGCCTCGAGCGCCTTGCGGCGATCTCCCGAGAAGCGGCCGAACATCTGCGCGACAAACGCGTCACGACCGACGATTTGTACGGCCCTGATGGTTTGCCGACGTGATCGTCGATACGTCGGCGCTTATCGCGATCTTGCGTGACGAGCCGGAGGCAGACTCGTTCCGTGCCGCTATCGTCGACGCCCCCGTCACCCGCATCGGCGCCCCAACGCTGCTCGAAGCAAGTCTCGTCATCGAACGGGCGGGGGGCGCCGCGGCGCTCGGCGCGTTTGACCGTTTCATTACCGAAGCCGGAATGGAGGTCGTTCCGTTCGATGCGGCGTTCATCGAGTCGGCACGGCGTGCGTACCGCACCTTTGGGAAAGGCCTGCACGTCGCAGGACTCAATTTCGGTGATTGCTTCTCGTACGCGTTGGCGCACGCAACGGCGGAACCGCTCCTTTTCAAAGGTAACGACTTCAGTCAAACGGATATTGCTTCGGCCGTGTGATCGACGCTGGTACGCCGCCGTCTGCTCTCGACGCGACGAATCGGGAAAGGCGCCATCGCCATAGGGTTGAGCCCAGATCGCTTCGGATCTCGAATCCGCGTGCCTGCTATGCGCGCGTGTGGCGCTTTGGCCGTTGCCAAACCGCCGTGACGGCGCGAATGAAAGGCGTGGAAAACGACGACGAAGAGCATGACATCGTCTGCGACCTCTGCGGCGGACGGCCGGCCGATTTCGCGCGATTTGGAACCGGGTGGTGGTTTCGCTGCGGCAGCTGCGGGCTGAGCCAGCTTATCGGCAAGTCTCAGGGCGCGACTGCGGCGCCACCGTAGCGGCGGCAGGATCCGGCGGCATCACAGATGCGCGGGCCCTATGTCCGCAGGTCGTCGAGAAATTCCGACACGGGGTTTACTCCGCTGACGAGCAGGTGATCGCGAGCCCGCGTGCAGGCCACGTAGAGTGGGTGCCGTTCGCTCGCGTAAGCCTCGTTAAGATCGTCCTCGTCCCCAACGGCTTCGATGCGCTCGCGAAGTGGGATCACATCGTCGTCGCACGCGAGTACGGCGACGGTCCTGAACTCCAAACCCTTAGCAAGGTGCATGGTACACAATGAAGCCGCGGCGCTGCTGGTAGCAAGGCGCTCGTCAAGCACAACATAGGGGATTCCGGCTAGCTCGAGTGCGGCTCGCGCGCGAGAGAACTGCGCGGGGGACCGAACGAACACGCCGATCTCTCCGGGGACGATTCCTTCGTTCGCTCGTGCAACGAGCCAGTCGCGTGCAGCCGAGGCCTCTTCCTCCGCGTTAGCGGCGGTCAGGATCGTTGGCGGCGGCCCGTTGAACGTGGAGGTCGTACCGCGGCGCTTTTCGACGATGCCGTCCACGTCGGCGAGTTCGGGGGCGAGAAGGCGGTCGGATTGTGCACGGATTCGGTGCGTCGTGCGGTAGTTGATGCGTAGCGTATAAGAGCGACCGCGCACGTCGACGCCGAGCGACTTCCACGAAAAGGGCGGCGCAAAGATGCGCTGGCCGATGTCGCCCGCGAAGAACAGCGCGTTCGGGCGCCGCCCGCCGAGCGCGGCGAGAAAGCGCAGTTGCGCGACGGAGACGTCCTGACTCTCGTCGACGACCACATGATCGAAAACCGGATGCGTGATCTGCGCGATTTTCTCGGCCAAGTTCGTGAACAGGCCGGAGTACGTCAGCAGGCCGCGGCTGCGCAGATCGCGCTCGACCTTTTCGAAGATCGACCAAAGAACGACGCGCGACTTCTCGGGGAGCCGCGTCTTGCGGCCCAAACGCGGCACATCACGATACGCCTCCCACGATCTCACTTGCCAGGCATCGACGATCTGCTCCCATTCGGCAGCCACGAAGCGCTCCGAAAACGGGTTATCCGCAGTCGCGGCTGCGGCGCTATGAAGCAACTGCGCGATCGTTTCACGCGACGCAAGCTTTGGCGGCGCGACGAGCCGCTCGTAGAGGCGACGACCGATCGCGTTCATCGAGTGAACCTCGATGCGTTCACCGAGGCGCGGCTCGTTGCCGATCAGGCGGCGTAGCATCGTGCGCAGCGCGTTGGCGAGCGCATCGGAGAACGTCGTGAGTAAAACGCGGGCCTCGGGATTGCTGCGCGCGAGATGCACCGCGCGATGGACTGCGACGACCGTCTTGCCCGTGCCCGCGGAGCCCGAGACGCGGGCGGGGCCGCCGTAGTCGCGCTCGACGAGCGAACGCTGGAGCGGATGGAGGAACACCGTCCACTTGTCCCAGGGAAAGTCGAGCGCGCGCTCCAGCTCCGCGGCGTCGGCAATGGTGCGAAAGCGCCGCAGTGCGTCGGGATGCGCGAACGGATCGGCCGCTTCGGTCTTACGGATCGCGGCGTGCGGCGTGCCCCCGGTCGCGAACTCGAGCAGCGCTTCGGCGGCTTCGCTCGGAAGATGATCCGCAAGCCCGAACAGCGTGTCTTCGTTTGCGACCCGCACGTCGGCAAGCCATTCGGCGGGCACGCCGAACCCGAGCAGCGTTTCCTCGGAAACCTTCGGAAAAAGCGGCGGCTTGGGCGCGGCCGGCTGCTCAACCTCGACGTACTTCCGAACTTTGATCTCTTCGATGGTCTCGCGGATCTCGACGAGTTGAGCGGCGCCGGTCGCGGGATGGATCTCCAGCTTGCGCCGCTGGGCCCAATCGTACGCGGCGTCGTGATGACCGACGTAGCAGAGGAGCAAACTCGACGGCGTCTTGTGAACGATCAGGCGGATGTCGCGCCCGACGCGGACCGACGCAAACCGCTGATCGCGCGCCTTGTCGAGTTTGTGGAGCTGCAGGCTCGGATGCGCGATGTTGACTTGGAGATCGAAAGCCGTCGTCTTCGCGGCCTTCTGCTCTTCCGCCGTCAGCCGTGCAAGGCTGTCCGTGAACGTGTCGGCGATTCGAAAGTCCATCCGATTTGACTTGGGACTATCGGCGGGGGCCGCCGTCGCTATGTAACTCTTTCAAAACTGAAGTTCGGTCAGGCTTTTGAAATAACGTGCATGCGTACGTTTAAGCTCGTCTAGGGACGCTGACCGGAGAATGACGATTTCCATCTCGCTATTGTCGGCATGCTCGATTTCTGCTTTCAAACGATCTGCGTTTGCTTCGTCCAGGAGAGAATCAGGGTACTGCTGGTTCTCAATCAGCATCCCGCTTCCTCGGTCATACTGAATCAGAAAGATCATGCAGTCTCCGAAACCTGCTTGAAATAGCGCAGCCAATTCGCCCGAATGGCTCTCACTTCGGAGCGACGCCGTTCATACTTATGCAGTGCTTCCTCGTGTTGGTTAAGAACCTCCGCGCCCGTACGTTTTCTCCGCCGCAACGCGTTCATAATCCGTTGATCTTGATCCAAAGAAGTTTCCATATTCTCGATGGCAGCAAGACCGTTGCTAAGGTAGTTCAGGCCTTAAGGAGTTCCGTGTCGCCCTGGCCGTACTTCAGTTCGTTGCCATGCATATCCGCAAGCTTCTCGCTGTATTGAACCCACCCATTCTGAAGCTTTGTTCTGAGCTGGATCTCGATCGGGCAACGGCCTTCATGCACGATGATGTGAATGGCTCTGTAACCATGCTGCGGCTTGCGCCGCCTGTCGTTAACGCGGGCCTCCGGATATAACTCTATGATGATCTCAAGGCGCGGTTCTGGACAGAAATCTTTGAAACGACCAGGCGGACGCCGCCGATGTCCTGCATTTGTGAAAGCCGGCAGTGTTCGCGCTTCAACTTCGCGACGATAGACGGTGTTGACTTTGCCGGCCTCTGAGTTAGGTCGACCTTCCACTTCCGGGTTGCGCCGCCAAGACGCCGCGCCAGGGCTTCGGTGCCTTCTATGAACTCGTTTCTGAAGCGCGCCAACTCTCCATAGATTTCATCTTTCTTGTCGCCTCGCCGCAGCCGCTCACCGAGCTTATCGATCTGTGTTCTTGAGTTAAACAACCTGCTGTGGGCCACTACTATTCGGGTCTGGCTCCGCGGTGCCGGCGATAAAAACCAAAACAGCGCGGATCTGATCGACCGTGACGGAGGGAAATTCGGCAGCGACTTCCTTGACACTCAAATTTTCGAGGTTCCGTAGAATTGCGGACACCGGGACGCGCGTGCCGCGAAACACCCACGCGCCGCTCACCTTTCCTGGCACGCTTTCCAGTTCAGCACATTGCGACCAATTGAGCATCAAGCGACCTTGCAGACTTTTATAACGTCGTCGCCGAGGTGGTTGATGACTTTAACGGCGATCCGGCCGTATTTGGGCTTGGGGAAGGCGCGGGACGTGTCGCTGTTCAGGGTGGCCCAGGCCCAGGCGTCGGCGTCGATCTCGGCTTTGAGCGTCGTCTTGAGGGCGTTGTGCGGATCGTTCGCGCCCAGAAAGTACGCGTGCCGAACGAAGAAGCTCTCTTCGTTGTAATCGGTGTCGATGAACCAACAGGCGATGCCGTCCGGGCCGTCGCTGGTCACTTCGCCGGTGCTCGGGGGAAGACGTCGACGCCCTTGATCTGCACGCGAACTTTGTCGTCGGGTTCTGAGATGAGGGCTATGTCCGGCTCGCCGAAAACGACGAAGAGGTTCGCTTTGTCCGTCGTCTTTAGGTCGCCGGACATGTGCAGATCGGCGTTCATCCGCGCCTTGAGCACCGCAAGGCAACCGAGTTTGGTGAACTCGGTCGTATGCGCTTCGTAGTTGAACCCGCAGGCGATGAGCACGTCGAAGCCGGCTTCGGCCGCCTCGCGCGCCGCCGCGACGAGATCCGCGCGAGTGACCGTGCCGAACTCCGGGCCGATGAAGATCGCAGCGCGTTTCTCGGGCGCCGATTCGGAATCGCCCTCGACGTAGCGACCGTCGGCACAAACCAGATCGCCGGGCCATGGCACGAGCGACGTAAATGTGATCTTGTCGTCTTTGTGAGCCTCCTGTACCCAGATCATGTCTATCGGTCCACCGGCTCCCGGATCAGTACGTCAAGAGCAGTCGATCGGAAACGCGCTCATGGTCAAGGCATGCTCCGCGACTTTGGAAACGCTTCAACATTGAAGGCCCACCCGCAAGTAAAATCTCACGCTCGAACAAGCCGGCGGGAAGGTCTAGCTCAAGATGTTCCTGACCCGATCTTTTCTGTCCGTCAATGCTCAGCGCAACGAACACGCCACGCCTCTTGCATCGAGCGATTTCTGTCAGCAATTCTCGGAAGTCAAACGATTGCGCACCGTAAAGAATCCGCTGCGTATATACATACGGTGGATCGCAATAAGCCAAGTCGCCGGCGCAAGCCTCGCGCAGTGTCCGCTTGTAGTCTTGTAAGAGGAAGGTAGTCGTTTGAACTCGTGACGACCATTCCTCAACACGCGAGTTGAATCTAACTGGCGCGATTGGCTTGTGGGGTCCTCGTGGCGTCGACATATAGCCGTCCGCCTTACGGAATCTTACTACGCCGCCATAACAAGCACGACAAAGGAACACGAAATCGGCCCCGTTGGGCCTAGCGTTAAAGGCGCTCTTCAATTCCTCGTAGCGTTCTCTGGGATCGCCAGTATGGTAGGCTTGCCAACGGTCCGCATACCACCTCTTAAGCATCGTCGGGTTTTCCCGCAACGCCGTCCATATTTCCATCAGCGGCGCATACGTGTCCCCCGCAATCCCTTCGCGCGGGGCGACTGTCGCCAGTACTGCGCCGCTTCCTATAAAGGGCTCGATATATGTCCCAAACCGCCGGGGAAAAGCGGCGGCAATCGAAGCTGCGAATCGTTGCTTGTTTCCGATCCACTTGAGCAGGGAATTCGCCGGCGGTTCGTACAGCGCGATCGGGGCATCGAGTATCAGAGGCGGTGAGTGCGGCATATCCTAATTTGGGATATTTACGGTGCGTCGAGTATGTTCTCCTACGGTGGACGAGCGTGACCTCGAACGACAAGCGACCGTGCTTCGCCAAGAACTGCGGCAACTGCGCAATGAGCAAGGCGTAACGCAGACTGAATTGGCCGAACGCTTAGGCCAACCGCAATCGTATGTGAGCAAATATGAGTCCGGCGAACGGCGTCTTGATTTACCAGAAATTAGAGTGATCTGCGTCGCTCTAAACGTGCCGCTGCGCACACTGATCGAGCGGTTCGAGTCAGCTCTGTGATACCGGATCAGCGTTTTCAAAAACAACCCAAGGCTTTCTGGGCAACGGTTCGACTGGTCAGCCAGAGACTTGGCTACGTGACACGTGTCCGTTCGGGAATCGGGCCGATTAAAGTTCCAACGCTTAACGAAATCGCGCGTGCGCTCGAATCGGCGCATCTTGATCCTCACCACGTTCTTCAGTCTCCAGGGGTCGGCAATGAGCTTGGGGCGCTTCTGTGCGACTACTTTCAATATCGAGCTGAGGTTCTCAACGATTTCGTCCGCACGCAACTGATGGACCGCGTGCAAGCACAAACGGAGTTTACCGCGCTACGCCAACAGCATCCGACTGTCTCTATTCCTATGAACAAGCAAAGCGGCGAAAAGAAAGTAGAAAGTTACCTCTCGGGGATGGTCAACATCTTGGTGAAGAGCACAGTCGGTGACTTCCCCTGCGATTATGATCCGCGCCAATTGACGACGTTGACTCGTGATCGCGTTCCGTTACGTACATTCTCCCGGCGGTTTGACGGTGCTTTTCCATCTGTTGTTAATCCCATTGCGATCTGGGAGATTAAGGAGTACTACTTCACCACCACGTTCGGTAGTCGCGTGGCTGACGGCGTTTACGAATCGCTTCTCGATGGCCTTGAACTTGAGGAGGTCCATGACCACGAAGGGATTCACGTTCTCCATTACTTGATCGTTGATGCTTACAATACTTGGTGGAATAAGGGTCGCTCGTACCTGTGTCGCATCATCGATATGCTCCAGATGGGGTACGTTGACGAGGTTCTGTTTGGGCGTGAAATTGTCAAGCGCCTTCCCACACTCGCGCGAACGTGGATGGAAATCGCTAAAGCGCGCGGCGTCGACGACGAAACCTCGGAACCTCCAGGCATCGCCAAAGAAGGCGATAGTTCGGCGAGTAAGGCTTAAAGCAGCATTCCACGATATCCAAAGGCGATATTACGGCCGCATCCTCTGACTCGCATCCCCGCTTTCACTATCACGCGCGGCACCTGCTCAAACAAGACCTGGGTCGAATTTCTCTTGCTGGGTTCGGTTTCTTCTGGAGTCGTCTGGACGTGCTTGAAGAGCCGAATCGTCTCGCGGCCGGCTGTTGCCGCGCTATACCAGCGCTTTGGCGGCGATAGCGTCGTAAGAGACTTCGCTTTCTACCTTGCCGCGAAATTGGCTTCCGTCTGGAAACTGCCGGAACTCCGCGAACGCCCAGCGACCGTGCGTTCCTAAATTGTTCACGCCGGGAATCCAATACGTGTCCATCGTCATCTTCTTGTCCTTGGCATCTTCACCGCGGTAGCCTTTGATCTCGACGATCAGGTTGAGCAAGTCGTCCTCTCCGTGGCCATCCTCGAGACGCACGATGAAGTCCGGGCGATAGCGCCGCACCTCGGAACCGAAACGGTACGGCACCTCGAACCCGAGGCTGTGATTCTTCACGTACGCCCGCACGCGCGGATGCAGTTCGGCGACGCGGCAGAACTCGGTTTCCCAATCGCTATCGAGGATCGCCCAATTCAGATGACAACGACGCGGGTCAGTCTGCCAACGCAGCGTCTTCGAAGTCGTGAAGTTCACAGAGGCGGTCGTTCCGGTCGGCGTGTATGGGTCGAGCAACGCTTTGATCGCGCGCTCGCCGACGAGATTCACATTGATGCCCGCGATGATCTTGTTGCAGGCGGCATCGGCAAGGGTCTTGTAGCGCAGCTGTGCGGCGTAGGTGCCGCCTTCACATTTGAGATAGCCGTCGAGCCACTCGCGCGTGACGCGCTTGAGCTGATTGAATAGGTACGATTGCGGCGCCTCACCCGAGCGCCAGCGCGAAACGAGGTACGCCGTCAGTTCGTACACGATCTGCGAGGGGCGTACGTCGCCCGTGTGCGCGAGCGTGAGGTCCGCCGCTTCGCCGATAATGCCGGCGTTCTGCGTCGAGGTCGCCCCGATGAGGGCCGGCGTCAAGCGGAGCACCGAGTCTTCGTTGAAGGTCGCGGTGACGTGATCCGTCGGCAGTTCGACGCGGTAGCCTTCGACCCGTGGAAAGCGGATCTCCGCGGCATCACGGTCGGGGCGGATCGCTTTGACGAGGATCGTCTCGCGCGGTCGCTGCGGAGAAACGACGACGGGCTGGGCGGTGAAATCGAACGGGACGCCGAGCACATCGGCATACTCGACATCGAAGAGGCCGCGCTCGTTGAGATCGTAGGACTGCCGGCGTAGCGCGCGCCCGATGACCTGCTCGCACAACAACTGCGTCCCGAACGCGCGCACGCCCAGCACGTGGGTGACCGTATTGGCATCCCAACCTTCGGTCAACATCGAAACGGACACGACGCAGCGGATCGACTCCCCGAGGGAACCCGACTTGCCGACGGTGTTCATCACCTCGCGCAACAGCCTCGCTTCGCCGATGTCTTTGTCGGCGCGAAGCTCGTCGGCGAGTGCGCCGCCCCGCTCGAGAGCCTCCCGGCGGAAACGGTCGATTTCGGGCGCGGCGACCTTGCGGAAGTTTGGGTCGAAACCTTCCCCCGATTCCAACTGGCGGCTGTCGATCAGGATCGCGTTCGGGCGAGCCAGCGCATTGCCGTGCTCGTCGAAGTTGCGGAAAAGTTCGAGGCGCCCGGGAATCAACGTCTGCGAACCGTCCTCGTTATCGCGCAGGAAGCCTGAGATGTAATCGTAGACGAGCTTCGACGTCGCGGTGTTGTTGCAGACGACGATGAAGCACGGCGGAACGCTGATGTTCTCCGCTCGCCATGCATCGAACGTTTTGACGTAGTGGCCGTACAGTGCGTCAAGCGCGGTCTGCAGCTGCGGCGGCAGATCGGCCGGGTCGAGCGCTTCCTTCTTGCCCTTACCGCCTTTAGGCAGTTTCTTTCCGATGTGGTCCCACAGGTTGCGGAACATCGGCATCTGACCACCGGGAATGTTGTCGGAGACGGGGACGCGGGGCAGCTTGACGATCCCGCACTCGATCGCATCCATGAGCGAGAAATCACTCATCGTCCACGGGAACAGCGTCCCCTCGGTGTAGCCGGAGCCGCCCAGGAAAAACGGAGTCGCGGACAGGTCGATCACGCGGGCAATGCCGAGCTTGTTCTGAACGGTTTCAAGTCCAGTGATCCAGACGCGTGCGGCCTCGGCGTTCTTCTCGGCTTCCTTTTTCTCGTCCCCTTTGAGTTCGTCGTCCGAGGGCGTGTCCGGCTTTTCGCGGTAACAGTGATGCGCTTCATCGTTGAGCACGAGAATGTTCTTGAGCCCCATGAGTTCGGGCATCACCCGTTGCAGCATCTGCCCTGGCGTTTCGAGCGTTTGCAGCGCCGGGCCATGACCTTCTAAGAGCGCGCGGCCGACTCTCGAGAGCTCGAGCCGTTCACGGAGTTTGAAGGCGTGATAGTTGGTGACGACGACCTTAGCACTTCTGACATCCGCGAGCAGATCGCTCGGGACGAGCTGGCGCGTCGCGTACAGGTTGCCCGGATCGCTCGGGAGCAAGACGCGCAGGCGGTCGAGAATGGTCAGACCCGGCGTGACGACGAGAAACCCCCGCGTGAAGCGTTTGCTCTGACGGTGGCGTTCGGCGTTGATCGTTTGCCACGCGATCAGCATCGCCATTACGGTCGTCTTACCGGCGCCTGTGGCGAGTTTTAGCGCGACGCGCATGAGGTCCGGATTCGCTGCTGCGTTGGCCCGCGCCAGGTGATCGAGGAACCGTTTTCCCTCGCGGGCTCGCGGCGCGACCTCGGTGAGCCAGATGACGGTTTCGACGGCCTCGATCTGACAGAAGAACGGGCGGGGGCCGTCGAAGGAATGGTGCCGCCAGTATTGCAGCAGGCGCGCGGTTTCGGGCGAGACCTGCCACGTGCTCGGGTTCGAGCGCTCGCGCCACCGATCCACGTGCGCGCGAAGTTCGCTGATGACCGACGCCAGTTCGTACTGTTGGTCTTCGGTCGACAGCCCCTTGCCTTCGTCGAACACGAGCGCCGTCTGTTTGCCGCCCTGCCTTTTCGGCTTCGGTATCGGCGTGATGAACCGCGGCGAACGCCGACCCGGGACCGTTTTCTGCGTCGGCTGCCCCTGCTCGTCGAGTTCCCAATGCTCGCCGGGATACTCGTACGGCGAATTCAGGATAGGGTTACTGAAGAAGCGCTCGTCCATTAGGGCAACTCTTGATATCGCCGTGCTGCACCACTGGCCTGCTTGGTTAACGCTTGGCAACCGACCAGGCTGGCCATTGAGCCGTACACGCAAAAGTGACACGGTATGTGTATGGACAGGACAATCTCGTTTCGGATTCCTGACACCGTCAGGGCGGTTCTCGAAGCGGAAGCTCAAAGCCAGTCGATCGGCGTTACGACGTTGTTGCGCCGAATCACCGAATCATGGGTGCGTGAGGCTCGCCGACGCGCCATTCGGCCGAACTCGCGTGAAGGCAGGCGAGATCGTGTTGGTCGATTGGCGTGATGCACGCGGCGCGGAGACCAACCGTGCGGGACGTCCGGCCGTCGTCATCTCGGACGATGCAATCGCACCCGCGCACCCACGCTCCGTCGTGCTCGTACCACTCACGAGTAAGCGCGATGCAGCGATCGCCGGACTCACCGTCACGCTGGAGCCGACGGCGGCCAACGGTGGCGCGGTGCGAAGCTACCTGTTGGCTCATCTGGTGACCGCGACTGCGGTTGTCCGCATCAAAGGGCGGCCTGGAACGTACATTGAGCCGAGGCAGCTCGATGAACTACGCGAAGCCGTGGCGCTGTGCGTTGGGGCACAACGGTGACTAAACCGCTGCTCCGTGCTCGTGGATGTCGCCGTGATGCAGGCCGTGGTCAAGCATATCGCCGTGGTCGTGATGGCCGTGATCCATCGGATACTTCCGATTCAGGTACGTGAACCAGCCGATCGCAATCGCCGCGAGAACGTTCAGCCAGAACGTGTAGTTGAATGAGAAGGTCTCCACCATTGCCAGTATGTGCGTGTTCGGTTTAGGGACCTGATGAAACGCCGTGAAGACGAGGTCCATGACGATCGCGGCTAAGACCATCGTCGTAAAAAAGATCGCAAAAATGTACGCGGCCATCTTCCAACCATAATATTTGCGGTAGACATCGAGCAGCGGCAGCACGATGAGATCGGCGTATAGGAACGACAGGACGCCGCCGAATGAGATTCCGGTTCCCCACAGGATCGCGGCCATCGGAACGTTCCCGATCGAACACACGAAGGTGAGCATCGCAATGACGGCGCCGGCGACGGCATTCGCCGGCACCGCAACGATGGCCGGTGCGCCCGCGAGGAAGAGCGTTTTCCATACGTGCGGCGGGACGAAGACCGCTAGAAAGCCGGCGATGATGAAGCCGCCGACAACGTCTTTCCAGAGCATCGACCAGTCCATCGCGACGCTTTGCGCGACGATGATCGGCGTACGCGGATTGCGCAGTTTCTCCCAGAGGGTCGCGCCCTCGACGGTCTCGCCGCCATGTTCGTGTCCGCCGCCGGTTTCTTCGTGGGCGCGCGCCTCCTCAACGAGCTTTTTGGGATAGGTCAGCTTCACGAGCAACGACATGATAGCAATCAGAACGACGCCGCCGATCCATTCGCCGACCGTGAACTGCCAGCCCAACAGCAGGTATAGGATGACGCCGAGTTCCACGACCAGGTTCGTCGAAGAAAACAAGAACGCAAGTGAGGGCGTGAAGGCGGCGCCTTTTTTGAAGAGCGTTCGGCTAAGCGTGGCGGCTGCATACGAACAACTCGAGCTGGCGGCGCCGTAGCCCGCGGCGAGTGCGATCTCGCGCACGCCGCTGCGGCCGAGTTGTTCGCGCATCCGGGCTTTGGAAACGACGGCTTGGATGATGCCGGAGAGCGCGAAACCCAATACGAGGCTCCAACCGACTTGCCACGCCATGGCTCCCGCAGCGAGCAGGGCCTCACCGATCTTCGCAATCATGCGACTTCCCGCCGCAAGGTCAGGATATCCATGAGTTCGGCAACGGCCGCCGCCGTTTCGCCGCCTTTGATTTGGTCGACGACGCAGTGCTCGAGGTGGTTCTGCAGCTCGAGCCGGCTCACGCCGTCGAGTGCGCCGCGTACGGCCGCGATTTGCTTGATCACCTGAACACAGTACGTATCATCCTCAATCATCTTGATGATCCCGTCGAGGTGACCCCGCACCGACTTCAGCCGGTTGAGGAGGTCTTGCTTTCGCTGCAAGCTGAGGCTGCTTTTCCGCTTCGCCATACTGCAACTCTACCCCACCCGGGGTGGGCCCGTCAAGCCGGGACACAAGTTGGCCCGCCATGGGGCGGCGGAGATTCCGACCTTACGGGTACTTCAGCGTTTCCTTACGTGGTTCGGGCCGCCGTGCGCGCTGCTCCAGCATGCTCATCACGTCGTCGATCAACTTGCGCTCTTCGAATTCCGTGTAGACGGAACCGTGAATGGTCATGCGCTCCGTCGTTCTGCCGCGGCGTTTGAAGTACACTCCGATCGTTGCCATGCCGTCGTTGACCGACACGTGCGGCGTCGCCGTCTCGCCGTCGAACGCAGCGTGCGTACCGGCCGCTTGGAGTCGTGCTTCGAGTAATGTTTTCTGCATCGCCAATACTCAGATTACGCGGACACGCTGCCTGCGGGCCGCCCGTCATGCGAGGGCTCGCGTAGGCGGGTCGGTTCGCCGCCGCGCGCATCGATGCGTTGGCGCTGCAAGGTGACGGCGTATTTCGGATCTTTCGCCGAGATATAGCCGGCGCGGTACACGGAGAATTTCTCGGCCAGCGCACCCGTGAACAACAGCGCGCCCGCTACCACGCCGAAGAACCGCGACTTTTTGGCGAGCAGCGCGCACGCCGTCCCGCTGAACGCCAGAACCGTTGCGCTACGCCCGAGTTTGACCGCTTCTTTAGCCTTGAAGCTTTCTTTGAGGATCGGTCCCACTTCGGCGTGCAAGCGTTTCGATGCAATGAGGGCTCCGACCGCGCCGAAGACCGCGAACCGGCGCGCCGCGTCGGCCCGCTGTGGCGGCGCAAAGAGCATCCCCCACGCGCCCGCTGCCGCCGCCGAGGTCGCCGCAAAGAGCGACGGAATCGTGACCCGCCCTTCATTCCACGTCGGCACCGCCGTGTCGGCAATCAAGACGCCAGTATACGTGGCCATGGCGGGCCCCACGAGGGCCGCGACCCCTTCGCACGCGCGTCCCACAGGTCGCGCGACGCCGGTCGCGTCGGCCGCCGCCGCGAGCATCGCAGCGCTGCTGTAGACGCTGAAAATATACACGCCCATGTTCATCGGCGACGTCGGTTTGAAGACGCGCAACATGTTCATGAAACGTTCGGGCCGTCCGAGGTCCATGATCAAGCAATACGTGCTGACCATGGCGCCGGCCGCGGCGCCGTAGAGCAACGGGCGCGCCAGCGCATCGTTGCCGCGCAACCGCGCCGGAAAGGCGAGCAGCGACGACGCGCCGGCGAATCCCCCGGTGAAGATGTAGGTCGGTATCTTGTCGCTCCAGTCCGGCGGCTTGACCGGCGAGCGTCCGTAATATCCATAGCGATCAGCTTCGATCGAACCGGCGGACGTACTCATGCGCGAACCGCAGCCGCGACGCACGCGGCCACGAGTAACGCTGCGCCGACGCCTGCAGCTCTCCACATCTGCGGCAAGTCTTTCGTCGGCACGATCGGATCGGGCGGCAAGCCGTAGACTTCGGGCTTATCAAGTAACAGGAACATCGAGCCGGTCCCCCCGACGCCGTCGCCCGTGTCGGTGCCGTAGAGCTGCGCACCGTCGAAGCGGCCTTGCACCGCTTCCAGCCGTTTCTCCGCGCGTTCGCGCAACTCGTCGACCGCGCCGAATTGAATCGAGTCCGTCGGGCACGCCTTCGCGCAGGCGGGTTCTTCGCCGGCTTTGAGCCGGTCGTAGCACAACGTGCACTTGCCGGTGGTACCCTCCGCTTCTTTGAGGCCGATCACGCCGAAAGGACAGCCGACGATGCAATAGCCGCAGCCGTTGCAGACGTCTTGCTGGATGACGACGGTGCCGAACTCACTGCGCATGATGGCGCCCGTCGGGCACACGTCGAGGCAGCCGGCATGCGTGCAATGCTTGCAGACGTCGGACTCCATCAGCCACCGCCCCGTGCCGGCGCTGCGGCCGCTGAACTGCTCGACGAAGGTGACGTGGCGCCACGTGTTGCCGTTTAACTCGCGCGTGTTATCGTACGACCAGCCGGTAAACTCATAGCCGTCTTCGGGTAGCTCGTTCCACTCTTTGCACGCGACTTCGCACGCTTTGCAGCCGATGCACAACGTCGTGTCGGTGAAGAAGCCCATGCGTTGCTGTTCGTCTGCGCCGTATGTGGCGGATTGCGCGGCCGCGCCGGTCAGATCGATGAACGTACTCATGGGGTCACCTCGGCTCCGGCGTCGCTGCGAACCTTTTCCATGAACTCATGAAAAGCGCGCCCGCGCGGCCGTCGTCCCGGCAGGATGTTGCAGGTCGATGCCTTGTCTTCTTGGATGTGGACGTTGGGATCGAGGACGATGGGCAGCAGGTCGTTGGCGGAATCGCCCGTGACCAATCCCTTGCGGCCCCAGTGGTACGGCACGCCGACGGTATGCAACGTCTTGCCGTTGAGCTGCAACGGCCGCAAACGTCCCGTGACCATCACGCGTGCTTCGATCGCGGTGCGGGTCGTGACGATCGTTGCCCACCGGCCATGCTCGAGCCCACGCAGCTTCGCCAACTCCGGGCTCACTTCGCAGAACATCTCCGGCTGCAACTCACTTAGCTGTGGAACGGTGCGCGTCATGGCGCCGCTGGTGTGGTGTTCGGTCAGCCGGTACGTCGTTAGGATGAAGGGGAAATCATCGCCGTGCGATTCGCTCGGCGACGGATTGGACGGATTCCACTCGCGCGGGAAACGTTGCGCCCCCGGATTGGACTGTTGGGGATACACCGGATTGCCGATCGGCGATTCCGAGGGTTCGTAATGCGTCGGAAGCGGCCCATCAACGATCCCGTTGGGCACGAACAACCAGCCAAGGCCGTCGTCCTGCATGATGAACGGGTGCGTCCCGGCAATCGCCGCTTCGCGCCGCGCGCCGTCGGGCGGCACGTAATCCGGACGTTTGGTCTTCTCGAAATCCGGCGTGTCGTAACCGGCCCACTGCGACTTTTCCTCATCCCACCAAACGTACTTCTTTCGTTCGCTCCACGGCTTCCCGTCGGGATCGGCCGACGCGCGATTGTAGAGCAGATGCCGGTTTGCCGGCCACGCCCAGCCCCATTCGGCAGCGACCCAGTTCTGTTCGGCGCGCGGTTTGCGGTTGGCGGCCTGATTCTGCTCGTCTTTGTAGACGCCGCAGTAGATCCAACAACCGCACCGCGTGCTGCCGTCGGCCTTCAGTTTGTCATATCCGTTTAATGCCTTACCTTCGGCATCCCATCCGCTGATCTCGCGCAGGACATCGTCGGCGCTCGGTTCGTCGAGCGGTCCCTCGGTGTGGTAGTCCCACGTAAGGAACTTGATTGCGTCCGCATATGGTTCGGTCGTATCGTCGCCGAGCTTTTCGCGGATGCGCTTGCCCAAATGATAGTAGAACCACAGTTCCGAGCGCGCGTCGCCTTGCGGATCGACGGCCTTATGATGCCACTGTAGCAGCCGCTGCGTGTTGGTGTAGGAGCCGTTCTTCTCCGTGTGTGACGCGGCCGGCATGAAGAAGACCTCGGTCCCGATCGCTTCGGTTTTCAGGTCGCCCGATTCGATCTCCGGTGAATCGTACCAGAACGACGCGGTCTCCGTCTCCGAGAAGTCGCGCACGACCAGCCAGTCGAGATTCGCCATCGCTTTGCGGTGCAGCGAACTGTTGGCCGAACCGACCGCCAGATTTTCACCGACGGCGAAGTAGCCTTTGACCGCGCCGTCCTGCATGCCCAGGATGCTGCGGTAGGCCGAATGATCGCCGGTGAGCCGGGGCAGCAGCGCAAAGCAGAAATCGTTGTCGGCGGTCGCATGGTCGCCGTACCACGCCTTGAGCAGGCTCGTGATGTACGTGTCCATGTTGCCCCAGTAGCCGGTCTTGCCGCCCTCATCTTCGATGTACTTGGCCAACGGACCGAACTTTTGCGCCTGCGGCATGTTGAGATAGCCGGGCAGCAAATTGAACAGGGTCGGGATGTCGGTTGAGCCTTGAATCGACGAATGTCCGCGCAAGGCTTGAATGCCGCCGCCGGGGCGTCCGATGTTACCGAGCAGCAACTGGAGAATCGCCGCCGAGCGAATGATCTGCACGCCGGTCGTGTGGTGCGTCCAGGCGACCGCATAGCACATCGCCGACGTGCGCTCGCGTCCCGAATTCTCGCACAGCGCTTCGGCGACTTTGGTGAAGTCTTCTTCGGAGATGCCGCACGTCCGCGCCACCATGTCGGGGGTGTAACGAGCGAAGTGGCGTTTGAGTATTTGATAAACGCAGCGCGGATGTTTGAGCGTGCGGTCGATCTTGGGCGGCATGCCAGCCTCGAGCTTGCTCATCTCCTGCGGGTTGAGGCCTTGGTATTTTGCCAGCGATTCTTGGCTCTCTCGCTGCCCGGATGCGCCGTGCACGTTCGTGCCGTCGTATTGCCATGAGTTGAAAGTGTAGCCGTTGCGGTCCTTGACCCAACCCGAGAAGAGGCCCTCGAGGTTTTCCGTGTCCTCGTATTCTTCGCCGATGAGGACCGACGCGTTGGTGTAATTGACGACGTACTCGCGAAAGTCGCGTTCGTTCTGCAAGACGTAATTGATGATGCCGCCCAGGAACGCGATGTCGCTGCCGGGGCGGATCGGCACGTGAATGTCGGCCACGGCGCTCGTGCGCGTGAAGCGCGGATCGACGTGAATGATCGTGGCGCCGCGTTCGCGCGCTTCCATCACCCACTGAAAACCGACCGGATGGTTCTCGGCCATGTTGGAGCCCATGATCAAAAGACAGTCGGCGTTCTGCAAATCCTGTTGGAACGTGGTGGCGCCGCCGCGCCCGAACGAGGTCCCCAAACTGGGGACGGTGGAGCTATGTCAAAGTCGCGCTTGGTTCTCGACCTGCACGATGCCGAGCGCGCAGTAGAGTTTTTTCATCAAGTAGTTTTCTTCGTTGTCCAAGGTCGCGCCGCCGAGGCTCGCAATGCCGGCAACGTGATTGACCGGCTTGCCCTCATGGTCGGCGACCCACGTTTCGCGCCGCGTCTTGATGACGCGGTCGGCAATCATGTCCATCGCGCGGTCGAGCGGCAACTCTTCCCACGCCGTGCCGTACGGGCGCCGGTATTTTACGCGGTATTCGCGTAGCGGGCTCTGGGTGAGGGCCCGCGTGGCAGCACCCTTGGGACACAACCGGCCACGTGAAATGGGGCTTTCCTCGTCGCCCTCGATCTGAATGATGCGCTCGTCCTTGACGAATATCTTTTGCCCGCAACCGACCGCGCAGAAGGGGCACACCGACTTGACGACTTTCGCGTCCGTCGTTCGCGCCGTCCACGCTTGGGTCTTGTGCGACTGCACGGCCGCGCCGGTGCCGAGCGGGTCGCCATCCAATTGCCGGAGCGCCGGCCAAGGAAAACGTGGCTTAGCCTTCATGGAACTACGGAACCTCCGCGATATCGACGGCGAGACAACGACGTTGTTCCCCCGCGGCGCTTCATGTAACGGACGTGGGGCAGAATAGCATCATGCACAGTTGTAAGAATGAAGTCATCGTCATCACGGGCGCCGCCGCCGGCATCGGCCGGGCGACGGTACGAGAGTTCGCTCGGCATGGCGCGTCGATCGGACTGATCGCGCGCGGGCACGACGGTCTGGACGCCGCTCGGCGGGAGGTCGAGGAGGCGGGCGGCAGGGCCTTGGTCGTACCGACCGACGTCGCCGATGCGACCGCGGTCGAGGCCGCCGCGGCGAAGATCGAAGAGACGTTCGGTCCGATCGACATCTGGATCAACGTCGCTTTTTCCAACGTGTTCTCACCGTTTCACGAGCTGACGCCCGATGAATACAAGCGACTGACCGAGGTCTCGTATCTGGGCTTCGTATACGGGACGTTGGCCGCGCTCAAGCGCATGCGTTCCCGCAACCGGGGGACGATCGTCCAGACCGGCTCTGCGCTTGCCTACCGCAGCATCCCGCTGCAAGCTGGATATTGCGGCGCCAAGAGCGCAATTCGCGGCTTCACCGACTCCATTCGCTGCGAGCTCGTCCACGAGAAGAGCAAGGTCCACATCACGATGGTGCAGATGCCCGCCGTCAATACGCCGCAGTTCTCATGGTGCAAATCGAAGCTGCCGCACAAGGCCCAGCCGGTGCCGCCCATTTTCCAACCGGAAGTCGCGGCTCGAGCGCTCTATTGGGCCGCGCATCATCGTACCCGCGAGTTGTGGGTCGGTGGGTCGACGGTCAAGGCGATTCTCGGACAAAAGATCATCCCCGGTCTGCTCGACGTCTATCTCGGCAAGACCGGTTATAAGTCGCAGCAGTACGATGGCTCGCGCGATCCCGACGCGCCGATCAACCTGTGGGAGCCGGCTCCCGGCGACTACGGCGCGCACGGGGATTTCGACGAGCGTTCGCGTGAGTTCAGTCGCGAGCTCTGGCTGGCGACGCACGGAATGTGGGCCGTCTATGCCGCCACGGCGGTGCTGGCCCTGGGAACCATCGCGTTGGCTCGCAAAATAGCGTAGCTCAGCCTTTCACGACCGACACTGTAGCGCAAACTTCCGCATGCTTTTCAACTCCTGGGCGGCGGTCGAGCACACCGCCGTCGTCGCGCTGATCGGCTACGTGGCGCTCGTTGCGTTCGTACGCATCTCCGGAAATCGGACGCTGTCCCACATGAACGCGTTCGATTTCATCATCAGCGTCACGCTGGGATCGATGCTGGCTCGAGCCTTGCTCGCGCAGAACAACTCAATCGTCCAACTCGTCGTCGGTTTCATCGTTTTGCTCGGCGCTCAGGCGCTGGTGGCAAAGGCCGGCGCGCGGTCGCTACGATTTCACTACCTGGTCACGCCGAAGCCGAAACGGGTCTATGCGGCGGGCGGCTTCAATCTGGTCGTCATGCGCCGCCAAGGCATCGGGGAGCCCGAGATCCGCGCGGCGGTCCGCGCCGTCGGCTTGCGCGACTTGAAAGACGTCGACAGCGTCGTGCTGGAAACGCAAGGACAGCTCTCCGTCGTATGGCGCGGAAACGAGGGCGACGAACCCTCGATGAAGGGCGTGACCGGGTGACGAGGCGGGCGGGAGTTGGTCATTGCCGACGACGTTGCGTGCGTGTGCCGCGAGGTCCCCGAACAACGTAAGACGTGGCTGATCGCTGCAACGCTGCTGACGCTGGTCTTGATGCTTCGCGGCGGACGTCTTGGGCGCATGGTTGGCGGCTCGGCCGCAAAGCCGCCAGTCCCTAGGCGGGGGCCTGTTCGGCGTGCTGTTGTGCCGCAGGCGCTGTTCCCGGCGCGGCGTCGAGCGCGCCGATCTTCGATCCGTACTTGGCGGCCCACACCTTCGTGAACTCCGCACCGAACAGCACGATCTGTGCAGAGTAGAAGATCCAAATCAGCAGCACGACGAGCGAGCCGGCCGTTCCGAAGGTCGACGATGCACCCATGCGCCCCAAATACCAGCCCAGCAGAAACTGCCCGACCACGAACAAGAGGCCGGTGACGCCGGCGCCGATGCCCACGTCACGCCACTCGATTTCGGCATCGGGCAAGTATCTGTAGACGATCGCAAAGACGAGCGAGATGATGGCCAATGAAACGATGAAGTAGCCGGCTTTGACCACGAGCGCGCCGCCGGGAAAGAGGTGCGACAGCGGTCCCGCCACGGCCGTCAGCACCGTGTTCACGCCTAACGACAAGAGCAGGATCAGCGCGCATCCCATGACGACGCCGAAGGATACGGCCCGGTTGCGAACGGTCGCCCAGATGCCTTGCGGCCCCTTCCCGACCACGCCCCAGACCGTGTTGAGCGCGAACTGGATCGCCGCGAACAGCCCGATCGCCGTCCACAAGAAGATGAACCAGCTCACGATCGCGCCGATCACGCCCTGCTTTTGGTTGTCGAGCGAGTTCTGCATCATCGAAGCCAGCGCGTCGGCCTCCCGGCGCCCCGCGATTCCTTGCAGTTTGTTGAGGATCAGCGCGCGGGCCTGATGATGGTGACCCGCCGGCTGGCCATGCCCGATGATGAGCGACGCGACCTCGATCACGATGATCAACAACGGAGCGAGCGCGAAGATCGTATAGTACGCAAGCGCGGCCGCCAGCCACTGCGCGTTATCTTTTGAGAACTGCTGATACGTTTCTTTGGCAACCGGTACGATGTCCGCAGGCTTCATCGTGCGTCCCTCCCTAGCCCCGTAAACCTTCCCCAGCTGAGAACGCTTCGATGGACAGATCAGTGTGGCCAGGATAAAGAAGGGCGAAGAGCCGCCGATGGAGTGAGCCGGCCGAAACGGTAAACGCGACTGCTTGGGTTGAACGCCAAGCGCCGGGGAACAAATCGCACAAATGAGCACATCACCGTCCACGGTAAGCTATCGAGCGAACGTCCTGGGCGGTCTGGACCACACGACGAAGCTGCGCTGGGATCACGGATTCGACGCCTACCGGCTCGCCGATGAGGAGATGGCTGCCGGGAGCACGCTCGGCAACCCGGCTTTGCAGATGGTCATCAAAGCCACAGGAGCGATCGAAAAGATCTTCTGCGTCGACGCCGGCTCGGTGCTGCTCAAGACGTTCGTTCTCAAGCATTGGGACGATATCTCGGGCATGAAGCTCGACCCGGCGAGCGGCCATTTCTTCATGTATCCCGAGCATCAAGAGCATCGCTACATGCTGACCAACGGCGTATACGTCCGCGAAGACGTGTTCGTGCTCAGCCGCGGCCCCGGAGCCGATGGCCCGGTCGATCCGCCGCTCGCCTACTACGTCATCGCCTTCACCAACGACACGGCTGAAAAGCAGCGCATCGCGACATATGCCTTCGCGCAGCTGGCGACCGAGTTCAAAGAAGCGCTGGCGGTCGAATACGATGGAGAGCTGCAAGCGCTCGTGGCGCATGCCAAAGAGAAGCCGGACTTGGCACGCCTCGTCGGTTGCTCGCAGGCGCCCGAGGATTACGAAGTGTCGATCGACCATGCCAAGGCGGTCACGGCGCAGCACCCCGGCAGGCTCTCCGGGAACACGGCGGCACCGACCGGCTATGCCACCGGAGTCCTTCACTACACGACCGAAGTGGCGCCCGGCGACCGTGCGCAACTGGTGTTTCGTCTGGGCGTGTCGGCGCACGGCACCGGGGAGCTGAAGAAGGACTACCGTGCAGCGCCGCCGGCCAAAGCCGCGCTCGACGCGACGCAGGATCACTATCGCGAGGCGCTCGGGCGCTCGATCGTCTTTACGCCCAACGACGCCATCAACCGTGGGTGCATGTGGGCCAAAGCCAATATCGAACGGGTGCTGCTGCATCCCTCGCCGTCGGGCTGGGGGTTCACCAACAGTCCGACCCAGTCGAACAAGTGCGTGGGGCGCGATTCGGCATGGTTTTGTGCGGGCACCGATTATTTCCGTCCCGATTTTTCGCGCGCGTGCCTCCTCCAGTTCGCGCAGCGGCAAAAAGAGAACGGCCTGATCGTCGAGGACTACGACATGCTCGATGGTAAGACCGAAGATTTCGGGCTGAACATCAACGACGACACGCCGCTGTTCATGTGGGGCGTGTGGCATCACTACGCGGTGACGCACGATCGCTCGTTCTTGGATGAAGCGTTCGATGCGGTGCTCAAGGCCGGCCGCCACATCGCCTCGCAGCGCAACGAACAAGGCCTCGTGTGGTGCACCTCGGAGGAGTTGGGTAGTCCCGGAATCGTCAGTTGGCGCAACGTGATCAAGAATTACCGGCTCAGCGGCGCGGTGACCGAACCGAACTCGGAATGCTATGGGGCATTCCGCTGCGTCGCGGCGCTGGCTCGCGCGCGCGGCGACGAGGATACCGCCGACGAGTTCGACCGACTGGCCGAGCAACTACGGGATGCGATCGAAAAGCACCTTACGAATCCCGGCAACGGCCTGTATTATTTGAATATCGACGTCGACGGAACGCCGCAGAGCGACATCACCGCGGATCTCGTCTTCCCGGTGCTCTTCGACGTCCCGCCGCCGGAAAAAGCCGCGTCGATCGTGCGGCGGCTGATGGATCGCGACTTCTGGACGCCGGGCGGCATGCGTGCGATCCCGCACGACGCCGTCAACTACAGCGCCAAGGAGGACAGCGGCTGCTTCGGCGGCGTGTGGAACGGGATGACCTTCTGGTTCGCCAAGGCCGTCGCCGCCTACGATCCCGACTTCATGGATGAAGCGCTGACCAACGGGTACGAAAACTACGCGCGCGACCCGCAGCGCAACAATACGGTCCCGGGCCAGTTCTCCGAGTGGCTGCACGGTGAAACCCTGGTCAACGAGGGGATGCTGCTCTCGCCCTGGTTTCCGCCGCGGTATTTGTGGGCGGCGATCGAGGGCGCACTCGGCATGGACATATCGGGCGAACGCGCCAGCATCTCGCCTAACATGCCGTCCTACTGGACGTGGTGCGGTCTGCGTAACGCCCCGTTCCGCGGAAAAGGTCTGACGTGGTTCGTGACGCGGGCGCCCGAACTGCGCGCGTACGCGAACCGGGAACTAGACGCCGACTTCCCGTGCGAGGTGCTCGACGAAGACATCAGCGAGCGCGTGCAGTGCAGCGGCGGCGACGCGATCAGCCTCGGATTTTCGTCTGCCGACAGGCTCGTTGCACTCGTGGGAAACACGAACGATCGTAGCATCACCACGGCACTGCGCATCGAGGACCTCGATGGAACCTACGTTTGCAAGCGCTTCGACAGCCTCGAGAAAGCATGGCTGCCCGAACAGACACTCGAGGCCAAGCAACTAGGGCGCGGAATCACGCTCCTCGTTGCGCCGCGTGGCTTCATTCTCTTCGAACTTACCCGGCGCTCAACCTGATTCCCGAAACGTACATCGTCCGAGCACGCCCAGGCGCTCTTTCACCCCAACGGCGGCGTACTGCTCACTTCGGATTACTCGGTTCCCGATACGATACACCCGCACAGCGATCGGCGGCAACGCGAGCCGTTACACGAACGTGACGATCGACGGTGATGCAGTGCGCGCGTATGTCTTCCCCGTCCTCGCGCCACGCGGGTATGATGCCATCCGGTGAAACACGAATCGAGGGGGACGGTTCTGATCGCGATGGGGTCGAACGCCGTCATCGCGCTCGCAAAGTTTCTGGCGGGGCTCGCCACGGGGAACACCGCGATGCTCGCCGAGGCGGTCCATTCGACCGTCGACACGGCCAACGAAGGCCTCATGCTGATGGGGCTGGTGCGCAGCCAGCGCCCGGCGGATGCGCAGCACCCGTTCGGCTACGGTCGAGAACTCTATTTCTGGACGCTGATGGTCGCCGTCATCATCTTCGGGGTCGGCGGCGGCGTGACGATGCTCGAAGGATTTTACCGGATCGTCCACCCGCCTGGACTCGAGAGCCCGCGGTGGGATTACGTCGTGCTGGCGATCGCCGCCGTCTTCGAGGGGATATCCTGGACTCGAGCCTACCGGCAGGTGCGTCGACGCGGCGGAAGGCGCTCGACACTCGACCTCATCAGGGCGAGCAAAGACCCGACGGGCTTCACGGTGCTGCTCGAAGACAGCGCGGCGCTTACGGGGCTGGCGATCGCCGCGCTCGGGACGTTCTTCGCGCACGCGTTTAGAAACGCGGCGATCGAAGGATTCGCGTCGATCGCGATCGGTCTCGTGCTCGCGGCCGTCGCCGTCTTCTTGGTGCGGGAGACGCGCGGGCTGCTGATCGGCGAGAGCGCCCCGCGCGAGACGATCGAGGACATCCAATCGATCGCGGCGAGCGATCCAGCGGTCGCCGACGTTCGGCGCGCACTGACGATGCAATTGGCGCCCGACGAGGTGCTGCTGAATATCGATTTGGCGTTCCATCGCGGCGGCGGCGATGACGTCGCCCGCGCGGTCGACCGCATCGAGCGCTCGATCCGCGGCAAGCATCCCGAAGTCACGAGAATCTTCGTCGAGGCGCAGTCGTTGGTTGCGGCGATTGACGCCGGTGGCGGCGAAGCGGAAGCGGAACGCGGACGTTCGTCGCGATCGTGACCGAACGAAAACTCGTGCCGCGCGTTCGCACGGGCCTATCCGTCTCGGGCTTGTAACGTCGCTATCGGGGAAGAGGCAGCAAAGCGGCGGCGAACGCGATGGCATGCGCAATCGGCCGCGTCGTCTACCCACACCCGAACAATACGAACGGCTCGGTCGCGAACGGCCGTTCATCGCACAGGCGATTCGCGAAGGACTCTGGATCGATGCAGCGCCACCCACTTGAATTAGCTCGGCGTTGGCACGAACAGGCACGTGAAGACCTCATCGACGCGGATCGCGCCCTTCGCGATGGTCGCTATCACATCACATGCTTCTTCTCACAGCAGGGTTGCGGGAAAGCGTTGAAGGGGCTGCTGCACTGGGGCAAAGGTGACGCACCGCGCGTGCCCTTAATAGAAACGTTGCTCGCCGAACTGGAGGCCGGTGACGCGGGACTCGAGCCGGAGTTGCGACTGCGCGCGATTGCGCTCGACAAGTACTATACGACCACGCGCTATCCCGACGTACTCGATTACGCATTGCCGAGTGCGTCCTTCACGCGCCCGGAGGCCATGCTGGCACTCGAGGCGGCGTGGGACGTCATCGTCCACGTTGCCGCGACACTCGATGCTGCGGACCACCCCCGACACTACGACAGAGTAAACGGCACTCGTGAAACGCTCAGCGGGCGTGGTGACTGGGGGCATTTCTCGCAGGTTGCCGCTGACTGATGAATTTCTGGCGACGATGCTCGGTTCGCGGCTATCACGATTCTCAATCGCGCAGGTCTGGAAGATGCAACGTGCGAGTGCTACGCGCTGGCCCGCGCCCAGTTCAATGACATGCTGTTGCTGGTCAAAAGCGCGCGGCCGCATCCAGCGTGACGGAGCAGGCTGATCCGTCCGAAACCTCAGGGTGACGGGTCCCTTCGGCATCGCACACGTTGTGCGTTTCCGTTTCGCGGCTCACGATAGCAGCGGCGCGCGAAGGTTTGAACTAGCCGGCTGAAAAGATGACGAGCAGGGCGACGAAGGCGGCATAAGCGGCAATGAGCGCGAAGCCTTCGTTTCGTCGCAAGCCGCACTTGCGCAAGGCGAGTATGACGGCCGCGGCGGTCAGGGCGATCAGCCAGTAGATCGATAGCCGAGCAGCGGCTTGCGATGCACCGAGTCCGACGACCAACGCCGGCAGAAAAATGCCGACGGCGATATTGAGCGTATTGCTGTTGAACGCTTCACTGATCACCGCGGCGCCCTGCTGCTTATGGGCCAAGCGGATCGCAGCAATTGCGTTCGGGACGCCGGTCAAGGCCGCCAGCACGATCGTACCGATGATGACATCGCTGATTCCGAAGTGCTTGCCGAGCGCTTGTCCGCCTTGCACCATTCCGACGCTCCCCACGACGATCGTGACCAGCGCCGGTACGGCAGCGAGCATGTCGAAGGTCGTCGCCGCCTTGGTGGAGCCTCGATCCGAAGGCTCATCGGCATGTTGTTCCGAGAGCGCGTCGCGCAAAAACGCTTGAACGGGCGGCAACGGCGCAAGGAGTCCGAGCCGATCCGAACCGAGCGCGCACAGAACGACGTACGGCACGAAAACGAAGGCCAGTAGAGCAGCGCCGACCCAGGCGGGCGCGACGGACAGGACGATGAGCGCCGCGCCGACGGTCAAGCACAGCGACACGGTGCCGTTGAAGATGGCCGCTTTGGGAGCTATGCGGACAAATCCGGCGGTCACCGCGCTCAACCCGAGCAGAGAGGCGATGTTGAACAGGTTGGAGCCGAAAACGACGCCGACTCCAAGGACCGCGTTTCCGCCGTGCAGGGCCGTAATAGCGGACGATATCTCCGGCGAATCGGCGCCGAGCGCCGTTACGATGCCTAACAGCGCTTGCGTGAAGCCGAAGCGCACGCCGATGCGTTCGAGGCTCGTTGACAGGACGAGGCCGGCGAGCGAAACGAGCACCAGGCCGCCCACGAAGATTCCCGCATTGTACAGCACGAGGAGTCTCTTACCACGACGCGTTGCTGCAGACGCTCATGGATTGGGCATACATCGGCCATCACGGTGACGGGAGCCATCGGTGCATACGCTCGGCGATCCCGGAAAGGACCTCATGAAGCGCTCGCACGTCAAGAAGAGAATGCTCGGCATCGCCGCCGCGCTCGTAATCGCGGTTTCGGCGATGGCCGCCACCGCCGGGACCAAAGCAACGCACACGCAGGATCTCAACTGGCGCTACTACGGCAACGATCTGCTCAACCAGCGGTACCAGAACGTCGACGAGATCGACCCCTCGAACGTGTCCCGCTTGCAGCCGGCGTGGGTCGTCCACACCGGCCAGATCGCCGGCGACGAGTCGTTCGAAGCCTCGCCGATCGAAGTCGACGGCACGGTGTACGTGCCGACCGGAAACGACGCGGTGTTCGCACTCGACGCGTCAACCGGCAAGCAGAAGTGGGTCTACCGGCCGAGCGACATGCCGCCGCTGGGCAAGCTTGCGATCTGCTGCGGCCACGACAACCGCGGCGTCGCGTACGGCGACGGAAAGATCTTTTTGGGGCGGCTCGACGCCACGCTCGTCGCGCTCGACGCCGCCTCGGGGCGCAAGCTCTGGCAAGCGACGGTGGCGCCATGGCAAAAGGGCTACACGATCACCGGCGCGCCGCAGTTCGCCGCCGGTAAGGTCGTCATCGGCATCTCCGGCGGTGAGTACGAAATCCACGGCCGCGTGACGGCGTTCGATGCGAACAGCGGCAAGCCGGCGTGGAGATTCGACACGATCGAGGCGAGCACGTGGGCCGGCAACTCGGCCAAGAACGGCGGGGTCCCGGCGTGGGGCAATCCGACCGTCGATCCCCAACTCGGGCTCGTCTACATCACCACCGGCAACGCCTCGCCCGATTTCAACGGCTCTCATCGCGCCGGCAACGATCTGTATGCGTCATCCGACGTCGCGCTCGACCTGAGCAGCGGCAAGCTTCGGTGGTACTTTCAGGAGGTCCATCACGACATCTGGGACTACGACGGTCCTAGCCCCGCCATACTCTTCACCGTGAACAGGAACGGGCGCTCGATCGCGGCACTCGGGCATTGCGCCAAGAGCGGACAGTATTTCATCCTGGACCGCCGTGACGGCAAGCCGCTGTTCGCGGTGAACGAGACAAAGGTTCCGCAGCAACCGGCGTGGCAGCACCCGTCGCCGACGCAGCCGATGTCGACGGTGCAAGCGCTCACGCCGCTCGGCCTCCAGAACGAGCCCAAAGGATACGGCTACAATTACCAGCCGTACTTCACCCCGGCCGATTATCCGATGCCCGTCGAGCAGCCCGGCACCGAAGCCGGCTGCGAGTGGCCACCGACGGCGTTCAGCCCGCGCACGAACGACATCTACTACGGCGCGCGCTACGAGCCGACGGGATTTCGCGGCAAGCAGAGTTCGATCGGGCACCCCGGAAATACGACGAAGGACACCGGCTCGGCGTTCGTGCGGCCGTTGCCGGGGATGAAGTACTGGGGCTACTTCGGCGCGACCAACACGAGAACGGGGAAGATCGCGTGGAAGACCAAGCTGGACGAAGCGCCGCTCACTGGGCCGGCGGTCGCAGGCGACTTGGTCTTTTACGGTGAGACCGATGGCAAGGTCCACGCCGCCGACGCGGAAACCGGCAAGAACCTGTGGACCTACGACGTTCCAAAGCAGATCAAGAACGCCGGCGGTGCGGACGGCGCCTTCAGCGTCTACGAGCGTAACGGCCGGGAGTACGTCGTCGGCGTCTTCGGCGGCAGCGCAATGGAGCGCCACCTGGACCAGAAGTCTCCGGTCGGAGACGCGATCGTCGCCTTTGCGCTGCCGCGCAGGGTCGCGTCGACAAGTCGCAACAGTTCGCAGCCCTGAGGGACGGCCGAAGCCGCCGTCTCGCGATCCGACCGGGATCGACTTCGCTTTCGTGACGGTCGCCGCGTTCGGGGATCGCGACGTCGTACCGGCTGCGCCGCGCTCGGAACGTGACGCCGTCGACACGGCGCCGCACCCCCATTCGCATTCCGCTATCGCCCCCGCTCTGCACGGCGGCTTCGGGCCTCAAGAGAGTTCTTCGCCCCGCCATGAAGGCGTTATCGTGGCCTCACATCGTCTCTTTGAGCCCGCGGCGAATCAACCACCAATTCATCGGGTAGGCCGTCACGAAGCCAATGAGCATGCCGACTTGCATCATCAGCCAGTATGTGGGCTGATTCGGCTTGAGATGCGGATGAAAGAACACGAAATAGGTGAGTGCCATCCACCCGAACAGCCCGATCTCGAAAGCGGTCAACGACAGCGTGTCAGCCTTGATTGCGGCCCAAACACCCGGTCCGAACGAGAGTCCGCGCATCGGCGCGATCGAAAAGTATTGGAAGACAATGCCGAGCACGTATGCGAGGATGTAATCGCCGATGAACTCCGCGCCGAGAACCGAGCCTGCTACGCTCAGTCCGGCAAAGAAGACCACAAACTCCGCGATGATGTCGCCCAGAGTGCAACCGGCGCCGCAGTGCGTGACGCCCACGGCGACGGCTTCCCAGAAGGGCTTGGCCGGCGATTTGCCGCCGGCCTGTTCGCTCGCTTCCTTCGATGACGGCCGCCCAATTCGAAAGTAGCCCCAGACCGCGAGCGGCCCGGCATAGAGAGCGGTAATCGGCCAAACCCAGTTCATGATGGCCATCTTTTGTCGATGGCGGCTGACGTCAACGAGAATGATGCCGGCGCAAACAAACGCCGAGCCGATCGACACCCAGGCGACGACGGTGAGCCATGTCGGGAACACAAGGTGGTTTCCCCAATAATTTCAGCGCAACTACAGCGAGCGCGCGCGACTTCTTATGTTGCCGCGGTCGCGCGCGGGAGGCGGCGCGCTGCCTCCCGGTCGTCAGCGCCATCGAACGCCTCATCGATGCATGACTCCAAGCGGCGCAAATACACCGCAAGCGCGGGACGCTGTTCGGCTAGGACGGTCTGCTCCAAATCGATGATGAGGCCGCGCAGTCTCCGCATCACGTGGAGCGAGTGGCGTCCGTACAGCAAAATCTCTTCCAGCGCATGGTCGAGGAACTGCTCCCACGTCGGTTGCGGAACGAAAAGACGCGTAACTCCCGCATCGTCCCGGTGGACGTGCGGGCGCGGCCGTTCCGCGGCGACACGGCGGAGGAGTTCGTGCAACTGATCCACGACCTGGACGGCGGTCGTGGGATCGTTGATGCCGGGAGAAAGTGCCTTGTCGGCGACGTCGACGAGCTGGCGAAAGCCGAACAGCACATCCTGCCGCATCGACCGTTCCCGTTGGATTGACACGGCTGCAGCAATTCGATCCGCTTCCGCCGTTTCGAGCTTACGCGCGCGCCAGACCCGCACGATGGGCGCACCGGTGCAAACAAAATCTCCGACGAGGGGAACGATTTCCAGTACGGCGTCGACCTTCGCGCCTAGGCGAACCAAGTCACCCGAATCAACGCTCGACACCGAGCCGTGGCTCGGTGCAGGCACGATCTGGGCACGGAAATTCGGGCGAACGAATGAGGCATACGGCGGGCGATGTCGGTTCAGACGCACGAGGGTCGCGGCCGTCTCCTTGGCTGCGGTCTCGATAATTGTAATGGCGCGGATGCGTTGACCGATGTGATCGATGTAGAGCACGAACATCGCGAGACTCAGCCACACGAGCGTGATCGCTCCGTACGTCGATAAGCCGGGAACGAACGGGTGGGCCGGATCTTCCCGAATCTCGCGCAAGATGAAGACCGCATACGCGAACGTGGCGATGAACGTCCCGAGAGCGGCCTGAATGATCCTGTCGCGAAAGAACGAGCGCATCACGCGCGGAGAGAATTGCCTACTCGCCAACTGGAGAACCAGGATCGTCGATGAGAAGACGAGGCCGATGAACGTAATCATCGAGCCCGCAATCGTGGACAGCAACGAGCGCGCCCCCGACGGCGATCCCCCGTACACGAACCACGCCTTCGACGAAATGTCGAAGGCGTGATCGAAAGCAGCCAGCGCCCGCGAGAGACCGAAGGCGACGACGAAGGCTGCTAACGGAATGAGCCAAAAATTGGCGGCCAGTGCATCGGTGAGCCGGCCGACGCGGCCCTTCATCAGCTTTTCTCTCCGGCCTGGGTCTGGGCGGCGCTTCCGTCGCGTCCCTCCCCCGCCATGCGCAGCGGCGGAAATCCGACGATGTCGTACGTCGCGGAGGCTATGCCGATGCCGGCCACGTCGAAGGCGTAGGATGTCCCGGCTCATCGCATCCTTGAGCGCGCGTGCGCCGTGGGCGGGCGAGAGGAAGCGCAGCCCCAGTTCGAGCCAGTTGTCCGTGATACGGTAAAACACGCGCGGTTCCACGTCGGCCGCCGGCATCGCGAAGCGGCGCATCATGGCTTGCAGCGCTTCCGTCCCCATCTCGCGATGCGTCTTGGTGTGCCGCTCGGCGGCTTCCAACAGAATCCGTTCCGCGCGCTCGCGGTCACACGTGTAGGTGACGGGAATCTGCATCTCTTCCCAAATGAGCGGGAAGTCGCGGCTATAGTTATAGACGGGCTCGTCGAAGATTTTGCTATTGGTTACCGTTACGATGCGCCCTGTGAATTGGCGTCCCATGACCCACATGGCGGGAGCTGCGTTTTGCACCGGCGGCGGTTGCCCCATCTCCATGATCGTGGTTTGAATGAAGCCGAGCGCAAGAACGTCGCCGCGAACACCGCCCATGGTGATGCGGTCGCCGACGTTGAACGTCTTGCCGCGCAGGATCACGAAGTAGCCGGCGATCGACGTAATGACTTTCTGAAGCGCAAAGGCGAGCCCCGCCGAAGCGAGCCCGGCGCCGATGGCCAGGTTGGCCGGGTTGTCGAACCAGATCGATAGCAATCCGACGAGCAGGATCACGGTCGTCGCGACATTGATCGCTTGGCGCGTCCAGAAGCGGATGCGCGTGTCTTCGTACCGCGCGAAAACCAGTTGTGTCAGCGCTCCGAGGGCGGTTCGAAGCACGACAAAGCCCGCGATCAAGATCAGCGTGAACAGGAATTTCTCACCGGTGTGCGCATTCACGCCGATCAGCTTAACGCCGTAAATCTGCATATGGACCTCCCGGAATCCAGTGCTACGCGTGCACGATTAGAACCAAACCTGCGGTCACTCTAGGCCCAGGCATGACGGAGTCCTTCTGAACCGCGATCGCAAGGCGACTGCCTTTCGCCGGTTGCGTTGGGGTTTCGATGCGGTCGTACGATCCAACAATCGGATCGGGCGGTCGCCGCAAACCACCCTGCCACGCCTTGCGCCAAAAAACCGGTGAAGCCGAACCACGATGAGTAGTTTCGCCACATCACGGCCGCGACACGTTCGGCGACCCTTCGGTCCGACGCGTTGATGAAGCGCCTCTTCGGTACAAAGGAGTCATCGCGTGGCACTTCGGGTTACGACCCCCAGGCTCGGCGGATTGACGATTCGGGACGGAATCACCGGCGGTATCATCGCCTGAACTGCATTCATCCTTGCGGAGATGTTCTTTTCGCAGATGCTCGGGGGCCATCCGCGGCCATGCCCGGATACTCGGCGATCCCCTCATCCGTCGTCGTCGGATTCGTGATCCATTACCTGCTCTCGATCCTGTTCGGCATCGTCACGACATCGATCGCCATGTTTCTCGGACGACGTGCGGCGCTCGAGCGCGGGTGGGCCTTTCTCATTCTCGGCCTCTTCGGCGGACTCGTGATTTGGGTTGTCGACTTCTATGCGATCGCACCAGCGTTGTTTGCGCAATTCGGCATGGTGAATCCGCTCTGGAACGGTTTCGTCGCGCACGCAATCTTCGGCGTTGTTCTCGGGATTTATTTAACAACACGCATGCAGGACTTCTTGATGCGGGTCAATCGGGCTTCGGGCATCTGAAGCGTGCGCCACGCCTCGTAGCGTTTCCGTTTGAGGGTCAACGATCGGCAACAACGACACGGCCGGGTTTGCCATCAACTCGGCGGCGTGTTCCAACGTGTCGTCCGCGGACAGGAGCGTGCGGGAACGCGAGCGATCTGGCCGATCGTAACGGCGTCGTCATGGGTCAGATGCACGGCAAGCTCCGCGATGCGAGCGCAAGACGATGATCGATCACGAACACGCCTTGCCCGTCAGCCACCAGGCCGAGCTGCCGCAAATTTCTCGTAGCTCAAGTGGCACGGTCAGCGGCGGACGCGGCGAGTGGAGCGCAGGAGCGCTGCGATAAACACGACCGATCCAATGAACGAATAAGCAAGGTTTACGGCGACGCCCACGCGCGGGTCAAATCCTAGGCCATCGCCCAAACCTGAACGCGTAGTAGCGCGATCGCGAGTACGCGAGCGTGGCGGCCGGGATGACGAATAGGTCAGGATTCCTTGCTCGGTGCACAACAGACAATTCCACTGCCAACGTGGCCAGGGCGGCTCCGCAAACCACAAGACCGACACGGTCGTCAGAACCGGGCCGCAAAAAAACACCGACAACTGCGGTCCAAATCCCGTTGAACGCCGCCCGCTTTTCACGCCGTGTTAGCGCCTACGGACGTAAGAGCCCCATAATACCGCTGGACCACGGACTTCAGCGGAATTCCTTGGATAACGAGCGTCGCCATCACCGTCGCAAAGACGGCGTCCAATATCTGAGGCCGGGAGATAAGCGTTGCCGGCAGAGCAATCGCCAAAGCTAAAGGTAGGGCTCCCCGCATGCCTGCCATGAACACGGTGACGCGACCGGGTGTGTCAGGAACGACGAGCACCGCCATTATGGCACGCGCTGAAACCACGGCGAGCACGGTGATGGCGACCAGTAGCGGCTCGTGCAACACGCGCTCAGGACTGATGAGAATACCGGCCGCAAGAAAGAGCACGGCGTTCGCCATGTATGCGGCAGCGTTCCAAAATGCGTCGACGTCGTTTCGGTTCGCCATCGGCACATGCCGAAGAGGGGTGCGCAACGCGATTGCTGCCGCCGAGCTGGCGAAGATGCCCGAGAGGTGCAGGAGGTCCGCAAGCAGGTACGATGCGTGCGCAAGCGCGACCGTCGCAGTAACCTCGTACTCGGACGCTTCGGTGACCGCGAGAGCGGCCCATATCGGAACTGAATATTCCACGAGACCGTTCTATGATGAGCCGCGCGGCTGGTACGTGATCACCTTAGGAACCTTCTCATCGTCTCTCAAACGACTTTTTCGAGGCAATCTCCTTGAGGACGGATTGGCGGACTGCGGAAGGAATTAGTGAACCACTCTACGGTGAGTAGCGCGTCCGTTTTGCGGCCCTTTGGCGAAAACATCTGGCTTGCGAATGGCCCAGGAGTCCGCTTCATGTTTGCGCGGCTTCCCACGCGCATGATCATTGTGAGGCTGGGCGACGGATCATTGTGGATCAATTCGCCGGTCGCCGTATCGTCGGAAACCCTTGAGATCATCCAGAAGATGGGGCCCGTAAGATATCTTGTGGCTCCAACGTCGCTTCACGCCTGGAGGCTCAGATCTTGGCACGCAATATTCCCTGAAGCTCAGCTTTGCGGCCCTCCGAAAGCATCCCACGATGCCGGACACCGGGCTTGGGCTGACGACCTCGACCAGGTCGTGTTTAGGGGAAACGTCTTTGTCGAAGAGATAGAGTTTCTTCATAAGAAATCGCGCACGCTCATCATGGCGGACTTCATCCAAAATTATGTGGCGGAAGACGGCAACGTCATCGGCAATGCTTCAAAGCGGCTTGGAGGTGTGTTGAACGGCGGCGTCCCGCTGGACATTCGCATGTCATTTACACACAAGAAGCTAGCTCGAGAAAGCCTCGAAACGATGCTTACGTGGGACTTCGATAAGTTGGTCGTAGCTCACGGTAACTGCGTCGAGCGGGACGCAAAGGAGTTTGTAGAACGCATCTTCCACTGGCTTAAGGATTGAACAGTTCCGCCGGCGTTTACAATTAAGCGCGCGCTTAAGGCGCCGACTTTAAACGTCAACAACCTCAGGCGGTTCACGCCGAAGCGTCTTCCGGTGATCTGCCTACGGGCTGTCGATTTAGCAATCACTCTCGTAGAAGAACCGTTGCGTCGGCGCAGTGGATTGTTCGAGTTGACGGCCATCTGGGGTATGCGCACTATCGCGTAAGCGGCGGTGGCGGAGGTTCGCGCGGAGAACCGGGCGTGATGCGCTCGCCTTTCTCGCTACCGAAAGTGCGGTACGTCGAAACCGACCGAGGCTATCGGCTGGACGTCGGTCGCGTATCGATCAACCAAAGCACGTTCCTCTTACTGGCGGCCATCATCGTCGGTGTCGGCGGCGGCTACGGTGCCGTGGGATTCCGTTATCTGATTCTCCTCGAGCAGCAGCTGGCGTTCGGCTTATTCACGCGGCACTCCATGGGATCGGCCGGGCGCAAGTGCTGCCTGTCCTGATCGTCGGCGGCGTGCTCACTGCGTTCATCGTGAACCGCTTTGCCCGCGAAGCCAAAGGACACGGCGTCCCCGAAGTGATGGCCGCGGTCGCGATGGAAGGCGGGGTCATGCGGCCGCGCGTCATCGCGGTAAAGAGTGTTGCATCGGCAACCTGCATTGGTTTCGGCGGAAGCTGCGGCCGCGAATGGCCGATCGTCCAGATCGGCTCGACGATCGGCTCCGTGCCCGGACAGCTCGTGCGTGCACCGACGCCGATCATTCGTACCCTCGTTGCCTGCGGGGCCGCCGCCGGCATCTCCGCAACGTTCAATGCGCCGATCGGCGGAGTCCTTTTCGCCAGCGAAGTGATCCTCGGCGATTTTGCGCCGCGTTCCTTCGCGACGATCGTCGTTTCCAGCGTCGTCGCTGCGGTGATCGGACGCGCTCATTTCGGAAATCATCCGTCGTTCACCGCGTCCGCGTTCTATCTGGTTTCCCTTCGGAGCTAGGGCTCTACGCGATCCTCGGCATCATCGCGGCGCTGTGGGCCGCCATATTCGTGCGTTTGCTCTATCTCTTCGGGGATCGATTCGATGCGTGGCGGTAAGTCCAATCCTCAAAGCCGCTGTCGGTTTTGGCGCCGTCGGCGTCATCGACATGTGGTACCTGCAAGTATTCGGCGTCGGATACAACCATATCGACGCCATTCTCACATCCCGTGTACCGGTGGGACATTCGCTGATACTCGCGGCGCTCAAACCGCTGGCAACGTCGCTTACGCTAGGCGCCGGTGGCAGCGGCGGCGTGTTCGCGCCGTCAATAAAACCGTCGCTTACGGTCAGATGGCGGAGGTCGCGATCCCGCGACACATTTTCGCGGGAATACTGCGAATGATCGCCGGCCTGCGATCAGCGTCCTCGCGCCCAACGGCGCAGAAATCTATCCCAGGGGACGAAACGGGCCCAACGGAAGGGCCGAGCCGAGCGGTCAAGGCTGGAAAACAGTAATTCCTCGCCGAACCGCCACTTCATATTGGGGAATCCGGCTAACGTGCGGCGACATGTGACGTATGCGCCGGGGATGCCGCGATACGTGGAGGGCGGGCTTGGCTAGCGCACTGATCGCCGACCGAATTCAGTTTGCGTTCACCATCATGTTCCACTACCTGTTTCCGATCGGGACGATGGGAATGGCGCCGTTTGTCGCCTGGTACACGGTCAGAGCGGTTGCTACAGGCGACCCGAAATACGACCGGGCAGCGCGGTTTTGGGCGAAGATATTCGCGATCAATTTCGTCGTGGGCGTCGTCACCGGTATCCCGATGGAATTCCAGTTCGGAACGAATTGGGCGATCTTTTCCGCCCGCGCCGGAGCGCTCGTCGGCCCTCCGCTCGCGATGGAAGGCATCTATGCGTTCTTCCTCGAGTCGATCTTTCTGGGCATCTTCTTTTACGGCCGCGACTACGTCTCGCCACGCTTACACGCGCTGTCGGCGGTGCTTATCTGGATCGGTGCGTGGCTGTCCGGCTTCTTCATCACCGCGGCGAACGCGTGGATGCAGCGTCCCGTCGGCTACACGCTGATGCGCGACGGACGCCTGCGGCTCGATAGCTTGCCCGCCGTCTTGCTCTCGCCGTTCTTGTGGTGGCAGTACGTGCACGTGATGACCGGCGCCGTCGTCACCGGAGGCTTCTTGATGACGGGTATCGGCGCATACTATCTGCTCGCCCGGCGCCAAGAAGCGTACGGCGCGTTGTTCGTCCGTACGGGCGTGCTGGTGGCGTTCGTCGCTTCGGCGGTCGCGGTCTTCCCGACCGGAGATCAGAATAGTGCCGACGTCACGCGCTATCAACCAGTCAAACTCGCCGCGATGGAAGGACTTTTTAGATCGGCGTATGGCGCGCCCCTGGCGATCATCGGCATGCCCGATACCAAGAACCAAACGCTGATCGACCCGGTCTTCGTTCCGAAGGTTCTGAGCTTTCTCGCGTACGGAAATTTTGGCGCCAACGTCAAGGGCCTCGCGGAGTATCCACCGGACGTGCGGCCGCCGGTGGCGCTCACGTATTACGCGTATCACATCATGGTCGGCCTGGGAACGATCTTCCTGGGCCTCGGTGCCGTCGGAGCCTTGCTATGGTGGATGAAGCGTCTTGAACGAAGCCGCTGGTTCCTGTGGTTGCTGATGCTCGTGATGCCGTTTCCGTACATCGCAAACGAAGCCGGCTGGGCCACCACGGAAATCGGCCGTCAACCGTGGATCGTCTACGGCTTGATCCGGACCGCTCAGGCCTCGTCCGCGAACGTCGCGGCCGGCGAGACGATCTTCACGATCATCGGGTTCGTCGGGATGTACTTCTTGCTCGGCCTGCTCTTCATGCTGCTCGTGCTGCGCGAGATCGGCATCGGACCGGAGGGTGAGCCGGTCGCAACGGGCGCGCCGGTTGCCGGAGCGGTGGCGCAATGACCGTGCTCGCCTTCGCCGTTCTGACGGTGATGCTCGGCGCCTACGTGCTCTTGGACGGCTACGATCTGGGCGTCGGTGCGATCCACCTCTTCGTCGCGCGCGACGATTCCGAACGCGCTGCGACGATGGCCAGTATCGGTCCGTTTTGGAACGGCAACGAGGTTTGGCTCATCGCGGCCGGCGGTACGCTGTTCGCGCTTTTTCCGCAAGTGTACGCATCGTCGTTCAGCGGCTTCTATCTGCCGTTCATGGTCTTGCTGTGGCTCTTGATGTTCCGCGGCATCGCGCTCGAGCTCCGCAGCCACTTTCCGAGCGACTTGTGGCGCGGTTTCTTCGACGTGACCTTTGCGATCGCGAGCGCGCTGCTAATCCTATTGCTCGGCGTTGCGCTCGGAAACGTGTTGCACGGCGTGCCGCTCGACGCGGCGCACTACTTCGTAGGCACGTTCGCCTACTTGCTCAACCCGTATGCCGTCGGGGTCGGAGTTCTCGCCGTTGTTGCTCTCGCGCAGCACGGCGCGGCGTGGGTCGTCATGAAGGTCGACGGGCCGCCGGCCGATCGTTCGATGACGGCGTTGCGCGTACTATCGCCGTTCGTCTTGGTACTAGCCGGCGTCATGACCCTCGCGACGTTCCAGGTGCGCTCGCCGTGGCCCAATCTGCTGGCGGTGCCATGGATCGCAATCGCGCCGATCGGCTCGATCCTAGGCCTCGTCGGCGTCCTCTTCTTTGTCGTGCAAGGGCGCCGTCGCAGCATCTTCGGTGCATCGACGGTGTTCCTCGCCGGGATGCTCGCATCGGCGGCCGTAACGTTGTTCCCGTATCTCCTTCCGGGCTATCCGTCGCCGCAAAACGGGTTGTCCGTCGACCGCTATCCGCCATCGCCGGCAGCGCTAGCCACGATTCTGACGGTGGTCATCCTCGGACTCGTCATCGTCGCCGTCTATCGAACGTACGCCGTTCGATCTCTCGCGGGGAATGCTCCGGCCGCGAATCGAGCGCCGTGAGATGAGGGTGCTCCGGTTGAAGGCGTCACAGAAAGTGGTTGCTGCTGCGAGGGCTGGCTCGAAGGCTATCTACTAAGCGGACGCCACGGTATGTGGTCCTCTTGTGAAGCGTTCGCCCAAGTCGTCGACTCGATGCTCACGCAGCACGCGAAGTGGCTCGAGCAATGCCGTGAGTTTACCTGGCGCCGGCCGCTCGCATCGCTCAATGTGCTGCTGACGAGTCACGCTTGGCGAAACGATCACAATGGTTTCAGCCATCAAGCGACCGGATTCGTCGACAACGCCTTGGGACGCAGGAGCGAAACCATCCGCGTGTACTATCCGCCCGACGGCAACTGTCTGCTCAGCGTCTTTGACCATTGCCTGCGCAGCCGAAACTACGTCAACGTCGTTACGTGCGGCAAGCAGCCGCAACTGCAATGGTTGACGATGGACGAGGCACTCGAACATTGCTCACGCGGCGCATCGACCTGGAAATTTGCGACCAACGACGGGGGCACGGAGCCCGACGTCGTCCTGGCGTGCGCGGGCGACGTACCGACGATCGAAATTTGCGCGACGTCGTGGTTGCTGCAAAAGCATGTTCCCGGCATTAAGGTCAGAGTCGTCAATGTGGTGGACCTCAGCGTGCTGATGAGCCCCGACGATCATCCGCACGGGATGGACAACATGTCCTTCAACGCGCTCTTCACGACGGATGCGCCGGTTATCTTCGCCTTCCACAACAACCGCTGGCTCATTCATACGATGGTTCATGGCCGGTCCAATGAAGCGCGCTTCCACGTACGCGGCTATATGGATCGCGGCACGACGACCACGCCGTTCGACATGGTCGTCCTCAACGAGATGAGCCGTTTTCACCTGGCGATCGATGCGCTCAAACAAGTCGCTCGCCTGCGCTCGCAGGTTTCGGACGTGATCGACATGTTCAACGCCAAGCTCTACGAACACCATTCGTATATTCGCGAACACCTCGACGATATGCCGGAGATACGAAACTGGCGCTGGACCGCCGATTTCAGCGAGACGAGCGCGCCCCCGCCACTGGCCAAGGGTCACCCTCGCCCGGCGCTGTTCAGCGACGCCTAACACATGGTTCTTCACCCGCTCACCAGGATAGTGCTCGCGGCGCGATCGACCGCAATCGAAGGGTGAAGACGCTCATCGTCTTCGACCTCGACGGTACCTTGGCGCCGAGCAAGTCCGCGATCGATGCAGAGATGGGAACGCTGCTCACCGCACTGCTCGGGGTGGTGCGCATGGCCGTCATTTCCGGCGGCGACTTGCCCCAGTTCCAAAAGCAAATTCTCGCTCATCTCCCTCACGGCGCAGATCTGACGAAGCTATCGCTTCTGCCAACCTGCGGGACACGATTCTTCCGGTATACCGATGGTTGGAACAAGCTCTACTCAGAGGATCTGAGCGGAGCCCAAAAGCAGAAGATCATCGCTGCGCTCAACAAAGAGGTCGCCGCATCGGGATTTGCAGCGACGAAAACGTGGGGCGAGGTCATCGAAGATCGCGAAAGCCAAATCACGTATTCCGCACTCGGCCAGCACGCTCCGCTGGACGCAAAGAAAACATGGGGCCCGGACTTCGCCAAACGCAGGCAGATTAAAGCGGCCCTCGACCCGGAATTACCAAACTTCTCCGTTCGACTAGGAGGGTCGACGTCGATCGACGTCACGCTGCCCGGAATCGATAAGGCGTACGGCATTCGAAAACTGCGCGACATCCTCGGCATTGCAATTGCGGACATGATTTACGTCGGCGATGCCTTGTTTCCGGGTGGAAACGATGCTCCGGCGAGGGAAACGGGCGCTGTTTGCATCCAGGTCAGAGATCCGAATGAAACCAAACGCGTCATCGAGGCCATGATCGCGTGTCTCGATGGCGGCTCGAAATGACGGCGCTGGAGCTTATCGCTCGGGTGACGGCTTGACGCCGCGGCTATACCTCGTTCGACATGGTGAAACCGAGTGGTCGCTCTCGGCCCGGCATACCGGTCGCACGGACATCCCGTTGACTCCGCGCGGCGAGGACGAAGCACGCCGACTGCGGCCGATGCTCGAACACGTCCAATTTGCCGCTGTGCTGACCAGTCCGCGGCAGCGGGCACGGCGAACGTGCGAGCTGGCTGGACTGGACCCGACCGCGAAGGTTGAGCCGGACTTGGCGGAGTGGGACTACGGTGATTACGAGGGGCAGCGATCCGCCGACATTCGCAAGGCACGACCGGGCTGGAACGTCTTTCGGGACGGTTGCCCCCATGGTGAAATGCCCGCGAAGTGTTTGCACCTGCTCTATCTCGGGCGACCGCTAAGTCGTAGCATGAACAGTCGGATCGCGGCTGTGCGCAACGCCGATCAAGTTTTCAACCCCAATGCACCTGGACTGACGATACCGAAGCAGCTGAGCGTCTTGCGACGGATGGCGCCAACACCGTGGCCGATGCGGCGGTTCATCCGCTACGCGACGTCATCAGCAATTTTTGGGCGCCCGTTCCATGGCTGCTGGAGGCGGCGGCCATCCTGCAGCTTGTTCTCCACGATTATACGGAACGCTCGCACGAGCGAGATGTCGGTCGCGTCGCGATAGGCGGGGACACCGACTCGGAGTGGCGCTGTTATCTCCTGCCGAAAGGTGTGCGCTGGAGCGCTCGACGTTCATAGCCGGCCCGCGTTCGAGCGGTCAGGGACGGAAGCTCAGCAGCGTGCGAGCGCCGGAGATCGGCCGGCGCAGCGCGGTCCCGACGACCCGCGAACAAAGCAGGTTGCAGGTCGACGCGCGCGAGCAGCGGCCGATCGCGTCGCGGTCGAAACGCGCGAGTATCTCGTCGAGCGACGCCTTGCGCAGATTGCCCGCCGCGGGATGCGCTAGACACGGTGCGACGTTGCCGGAGGCGTCGATGGCGACGCTGTAGCGTCCGGCATCGCAGGGCGGCAGGCTGCCCCCGGAGAGCCAGCGGACCGAGTCGTCGAGGTAGTCACGATAATAGCCGGCAGGGACCTCTCCCGAGTCGCGGACTTCGCGAAAGACGGCCGCCGCAAGTGCCGGCTCGTAGCGCAAGCGCTCGTCTTTCTTCCCGTACGTCCCGACGCCCCAATGGTAGGCGCCGACGACGGGGATGAAGCCGCGCTCACGCGCGAAGGCAACGACGCCGCGCACGTCGCCGCGGTTCACGTCGCTGACGATGCACGTGATGAACTTCGTCCCCGCAAACGTTTGCAACGCGGCGATCCCCTCGAGCACGCGCGGCAGCTGATCGGCACCGCGGATCTGCCGGTAGCGGCTGCGGTCGAGCGTGTCGAGGCTGACGGATATCTGCATGCGCAGCCGTGTCAACCGGGCAACGAGCGCCGCAGAGAGCCGGGTTCCGTTGGTAACCAGAACCGGAAACAGGCCGAGCGCGCACATGTCTTCCAACACGTCGACCAGGTCGGGGCGCAGCGTCGGTTCACCGCCCTGGACGAACACGATGCGCAGTCCACCGCGCGAAAGCCGTGCGAAGACGGCGCGAATCTCCGCGCGGGTCATCTCATACCGCCCGCGATTGAGCGGCAGGGCGCAGTAGCCGCACGCCGAGTTGCAGCGCAGGTTGATCTCGAAGATTGCGAGCAGCGGTTTCCCGGTCGCCAGATTACGTGCTGACGATGCCAGCGCGCGCAGTTTCGAAATGGACGGCACGTCGTTTCCCTTTTCGCAATCGTTCCCGCTGGCAAAGAAAACATCACTTGCTAGGAAAGAATATCGTGATGAGACCCCTCGCTCGGCCGGTGCCCCCGTGGCTCTCGGCAACACTTCTCGCGACGGAAGGCCTCGCGCTCCTCGCGCTCGAGCTTCGCCGGCCGCTGCGCACCGCGCCCGAGCCGAAGGTGCGCCGTGACGCGCGCAACGCCGTCATCGCGGCGCTCGCGCTGGGCGCGACCACTGCGGTCGAGGCGCCGGTCGCGGCGCGTTTAGCGCGCTTTGCCGGCGTTCGGCGGTGGGGGATCGCCGGGCGGCTGCCGCTTCCGGCGCCGGCGCGCGCGATCGCGGCGGTCGCGCTGATGGACTACACGATGTATCTCTGGCACGTGCTCGCGCACCGCACTTCGCTGCTGTGGCGCTTCCACGTCGTGCATCACGTCGATCGCGGCTTGGACGCGAGCACCGCGCTACGATTTCATGTCGGCGAGCAGATCCTCTCGGTCCCGTGGCGCGCGGCGCAGATCCTCGTCATCGGCACGACGCCGCTCCAGCTCACCCTCTGGCAGACCGCGTTCCTTGCCTCGATCGTCTTTCACCACAGCAACGTACGATTGCCGGCACGGTTCGAGCGGGTTCTCAGGCTCCTCATCATCACCCCACCGCTGCACGGCATCCACCACGCCGACCGTCGCGAGCTCGAGTACAGTAACCTCTCCAGCGGCCTCACGCTCTGGGATGTCCTCCATCGCACCTATCGCAGCGGGATCGCGCAGGAGCGCCTCACCATCGGACTGCCAGCTTACGCGCGCGACGCGGACCTGACGCTGCGTCGCGTGCTGGCGCTGCCGTTCGAAAGCCAACGCGACGCCTTTGCCGATTAGTGCCGCACTGTCATCGACGGTGCTTCAACCGGCTCACACATCGGCGCCGGGTTGGAACCCCCTACGAAGCCCGCGATCAAGATCAGCGTCAAACAGAAATTTCTCACCGGTGTGCGCGTTCACGCCGATCAGCTTAACGCCGTAGATCTGTATATGGACCTCCGGAATCCCGTGCTACGCGCGCGGGACTACAACCAAATACGCCTTCACTCTAGGTCAGGACACGTGGAGTCCTGGCGGAACCACGATCGCAAGGCGACTGTTTTCGCCGGTTGCATAGCGGAGCAGTCCTGAGACGTAAGACCGTGGGCGTCTGATCGGCGTGCACGATTCGTCGCTGATTCTGCTCTTGCTGACGGCGATTGTCATCGTGGCCGTCGTCGCAAAGCCGGCTTGAAGGTTTTATCGCTCGGAGAGCAGGTCGTGAAAATCGTTGGGTATTGCGACGCCGTCCACGAGGTCGGCCAATAATCGCCCTCCCGCTACGGCCGGCGCAAAGACGACGTCGGCGTGGGCCAGTTTCAAGG
>JACRTY010000050.1 GCA_014305025.1 Candidatus Nyctobacter psychrophilus
CCATCATCGCGAACCGCGGACCTCGTCGGCAAGACGGCCTTCAAACGACGCTTACGTTATGCGGGAAGACGGGATCATTCATGCAACGCTGTGCTACTGCCATTGTAATCGGTGCTACGGTGCTCGCGGCTACTGCCTCATGCAGTGTTCAAACGCGAACGTTGCCGGATGTAAACGCCCTTGGCGAATCGAATAAAGACGTTGATTCAGCCCGGCGTGCCGTAGCCGACCAGCTGCCGGCGCGGATCGTGTCCGCCATCCCAACAGTCCAACCGACGCCGACACCCACGCCGGTGCCGACAAATGTGCCGACGCCGACACCAACCCCCACGTATACGATCGCCCCGACACCATTGCCGACGCCTACGCCTCCTCCGCCGACGCCTACTCCGCCAACCTATAGTTCGGCGGCAAACGGGTCTACTACGTGGAGCAAGACGTCTGGAGCGTGTTTCACGGACAACGAACCTGGTCACGGACCGAAAACCTACCCCTGCTACGAGGCAACAGGAGATTCGGTGTCAACCTACGCAACGCCCACTTACGCCAATGCGCCGACCGGACCGCAGTATGCGTTGTCGCTGCAACTTCAAAACGCTGCCGGATCTCTTGCCGTTACGATAACGTTATACAATCCGGCGGGAGGCGCCGTCGCGCAGACATCGGTCAACGCGGGTACGAGCGGAAACCTCGTGTGGTATGCAGGCGGTGCGTCGTCGGGATCCTACAGGTTCACGGTTGCGGGATCGCGGGGACCCAGCGACGGGCCTCCTAGCGCTGGCGGTTGTGACATCCGTTGTACAACAGTAACCTATACCGACGCAACGTGGTCAGGCACTCTTACGGCCCACTGAGGTCAACATCGTAAGTGTAAGTCGTCGGGATCCGATACCGCTGCCGTCGGTGAGTCGTCACGTCTCGATCGACCTCCGCCTCTCTAGTGTACTGAGGCGTAAATAGTGACATTTATGCTGCGCTTTGGTAGAATGGTGAAAACTCTCCGGAGATAGCAATGCGCGTCGCACCGACCATACCGCTCACACCGGAACTTCGCAAAGGGCTTACCCGATGGTCGCGAGGACGGCGGGTATCGGTTCGTGTCTCGGCGCGAGCACGCATCATCTTGCTGGCGGCGCAAGGATTGGAGAACCAAGAGATCGCGGCCCAAATGAAGATCGTGCCGCGCACGGTGGCCCGCTGGCGAAACCGCTTTGCTGAGCGCGGAATCGCAGGTATTAAAACCGACGCGTCGCGGCCGGGCCGCACGCCGCGGGTCGGCGCGGAACTCGTGCAACGCATTGTAACCAAGACGACGACCGAACATCCCGCTCACACAACGCACTGGAGCACGCGCTCCATGGCACGGGAGGTCGGCGTGAGCGAGAAAACGATTCGTCGCATCTGGCATGCTCATGGTCTTAAACCGCACCGCGTTGAGACGTTCAAATTGAGCAACGATCCGTGCTTCGCCGAAAAACTCGAAGATATTGTCGGGCTGTATCTTTCGCCCCCGGAACACGCGTTGGTGCTGTGCGCCGACGAAAAGAGCCAAATCCAAGCCCTGGATCGCACGCAGCCGGGACTTCCGATAAAGCGTGGTCGCGGTGCGACGATGACCCATGATTACAAGCGTAACGGCACGACGACGCTCTTTGCCGCGCTCAACACGCTCGATGGAACGGTCATTAGCACGTGCATGCAGCGGCATCGGCATACCGAGTGGTTGAAGTTCTTGCGCTTGATCGATGAGCAGACGCCGCCCGACCTCCAGATTCACCTTATCGCCGACAACTATGCGACGCACAAACATCCCAAGGTTCAGCGTTGGCTGGCACGTCACAAACGCTTTCATATGCATTTCACGCCGACCAGCGCTTCCTGGCTGAACATGGTTGAGCGTTTCTTCCGTGACCTCACAGATCAGAGGATCCGTCGCGGCATATTCCGCAGTGAAGCCGAGCTGATCAGCGCGATCGACGAGTATATCGCTAAACATAACCAAAGCCCGAAGGCCTTCATCTGGACGAAGAAAGCCTCCGATATCCTCGAAAAAGTAAGCGAGGGCGTGAAGCGCTCATAAATGCCCATCCGTCGGCCGCAGTACACTAGATCGTACCGTAACCGTAGTTGAGGCTTCCGGGTGGTTTCATCGTTGAAGAGTGAGAGCGCTCCGGGATCGTCGCAGGCGAACGACTCGGTCGTGCTATCCGCGTTGGTAACGGTTGAGAGATCGGATGGGCTCATAGGCGTATGCTAGCGAGAGCGTTGTCGGCTATGAGCCGCAAGCCGGCTCGGCGCCATGTCAATTCGACACATCCTCGACGTGGAGTGGTTGCCATATCCGGCGAAAATGCCGCGACTCCGTTGTGACGGCGCTCACCCGGACTAACTGCTAAAGACCGCTTTACGATGACTTCAGTGCGCGGTAAGCGTACCTGACCACGTCGCGGCTGTGGTTGTGCTGCTCGTAAGTACGCGGCCACAATCGTCGTTACCATTTCCCGAATTTGTGCCCGACACAATGAATGAGTATGTACCCCGCTGCGCTCCGCCGGCGAACCACGTTAGACCGCCGGAGGACGAAGGCGATATCTTCGTGGAGCTAAGGAGCCCGGGCGGTCCGTACAACAAAATCTGCACAGATCCGGCTGATCCAGTTGACAGATTCAGCGAGATCGCTAGGCTTGGAGATGTAGGCGCATCGGCGTAAGATGGCTCGCTATAGGTCGTTGAAGTATCGCCCTCATCGATCGTCGCTCCGTACCATTGAGGATAGGGCGGATCATTGCCGGTCGGGCACTTCTCATGGTTTACCGTATCGGTGGAACTGCCCGATACGGAGCTGACATAGTTTGGCGGCGCTGGCGTCGGCGGAGGAGGTGTAGGCGTCGGCAATGGTGTCGGGGCGATCGTATACGTCGGGGTTGGTCTCGGCGTTGGCACATTTGTCGGCACCGGCGTGGGTGACGGCGTTGGCGTCGGTTGAACCGTTGGGATGGCCGGCACCGCGCTCGGTTTCCGCGTGGCGGACATAGCAGATTGACCGGTTTCGACCTGTCCATCCACGCCCACCGGAAGATTACCATCCGGCAACGTTCGTTCGTGGATTCCGCACGAAGCCGTGCCGGTCAAAAACGCCAGCAAGGACAAAACCTTGGCAAAATAGAGACGGCGCATGGTAAGATCCTTACGAAGATCGAAGTTGGCGAGCATGGGCGGCCGCAATGCTCAACAGAATGTCCCTACTGTTAAAATAAAACGGGGGTTCAGTTTCGGTCGTGCGATCTAATACTACTGTGTCATAAACGTAGTGGCAAATTTTTTTGCCGGGGTCCGTTCAGGCAACTCGGGCAGCGGCCCAGCCGTGGTGCGAGTCCAGCAACCACGGCGTAGCGACGTGACGTGATCGGCGCAGTCACGTGCCGTTCAACTCGCACGGGCAGCTCCGCGGGGTTGATAGTCGTCGGGTACGGCAGAGTTGCGGCATGGCAGCGCGGATGCTTGCAGGGGGAAAACGCCGCGTTCGGCGACCAGGAACCCGTAGGCGGCAATGCAGAGCGCCGCATGATGGTGAAAGCCTCGCCAACTTCGACCTTCGAAGTGATCCAAGCCGATCTCATTTTTAAGCTCTTGATAATCTCGTCCGATGCGCCAACGGCGTTGCGCCTGAAGGACGAAGTTCACCCAGCGTCGCGGTCTCTGGTAAGTTGGAGAGCCAGTATTTTCTGGGTTCGGCTTTGCCGCTGGGCCATTCGATCAGTAGCCATTGTGCTGGTCGTGCGGTGTGTCGCTGTGCATCGCCATGTACGACGTGCACGCGAACCGCCGCGATCGCGATCGCAACGGACCAGCGGTTCCTTCGCGCCAGGCGATGTCATGGAACGCTCGCGACGAGAGTTCGTTCGCGACGTCGATCACCGCGACGGGAACACAACCACGTCGCCGGCGTAAAACCCTTGGAGGTCGACCGCGACTACGACGGACGCGCAGCCTTGGTGGGAGCGGTTCTTCGCCTGGCCGCCACACCGTCGTACTGCTCTGGACTGCCATCACGTAAGAGAGCCCCAAGCAAGCGATCTGCTCTCGAAACTCCGCATTGTTTCCGTAGGCGGCGTCGGCGACGACGACGCCCCGCGGAACGGATGCAGCGCAGGCGAGACGGAGCTGCTCAAGAGCCAACTCCGGTTTTGTGGCAAAGCGAATATTCGCGGAACTCCTGCTACGCGACGGTGACGGCTATCGTCGCTCCAGACGCGTGGCAAATATAACGGGTATGCGATCGGCAGACTCGCGAAGTCGTTGGCTACCGATAGGCTGACGGCGACTTGGCAGTTCTCCTGTTTGCCGACTCGGCCGCAATACTGCCGCGCTACCCCGACGGAGTGTTTCCCCTTCTTGGGAATCCCCGTGTCATCGATGATCCATGATGCGATCGCACCGTGCTTCTCGATAGACGGCAACACCAGAGCGCGCACCGCCGTCATGAGTTCATCTGAACTCCAGGGTGAAGCGGTAACGGCATCGCCTGATGCATTGCCCGAACCCGATCCGGTGCCAGCCGCGCCGCCATTGGCTCGATGCTCTTGCGCTCGCCGGGTAACAGTAATCCCGTCACATAAGCGCGGAAAGGTACGGCGCGATCAGCGTGCCCGAGGGTTCTTTCGAGTTTGCTCAGATACCGCGAAAATCGGCGGTCGATGATGCGCGAAGATCCTTGAGCCGACACGCTCAATTGTACCACGCGCTGTCAATTTATGACAGTGACACAGTAGTCCCATAATCCACCGCCCGGCTCGCGGAACGTGGCCAAGGCGACGTTTTGGTAGGGCTCAACACGTAAAGGCGTTCCGGTCGTGAGGTTCGCGAGGCTTTCCCGGCGGTATTTCGGCGAAAGGCGCTCCAGGCGGCAGCGTCTGTCGCGCCGAGGGCGAGCTAACGCCGGCCACCGCCGTCGAGGGCCATCGTTGCAGTGGGGAGTGTGATGCGATACTTATCCCGAGGGTACGGCCGCCAAAGCGAGGATGCCTTGACGTACCTTGACCAACATCTCGTTGGAAGGATGGCCCTGACTCAAACGGATGATGAGCTGCCGCGCGTGACGCGTGACGTGCCCTGGCAGCGCGATGAGGTGGAATCGTACGGCTTTTATGCGACGCGTTGCCCAGTTCTCACCCGCTACCACGCGCTCGAGCACCAAGCGTTTCATGATGACGTTGAGATTCATCGCCAGGAGCATGATCGACCACCAAGCCGCGTTGACGCCGAAATTCGCCGATGGAAGTGTGCCGCCCGCCAGATCGTCTTTCATGGCCGCATGCGCTTTTTCGCTGTTTCCGCAACGCTCACGATGCCAACGAATCACGTCGTCTCCCGGCATCGTCAAACGATTGGTGACCAAGCCAAAGAGCTTGTAACGGCTCCCGTCAGCAACGGTCATCGTCGGAAAAGGAAGCACCGGTTGCTCAATGACGGGCGGGAGGTCAAGCTGACGTAAGGGTTCGCGGATGGCAAGGAAGCGATACTGCGGAGCCTCTTTGGACCCGTTGCCGATCCAATTCGGAACGAACGCGATTTCGGCGTACTCTTGGTCCGTCTCCCCGACGTGTTCGTCGAGCGCGTCTTCAGAACTAGGCCGCAAGCGCTTGCGTGGTAACGGTTTCCACTCCACATCCTGGGCAAGGGCTCCGTTGCGAAACGCCGGCGTGACATCGGCCGATACGGCGAACTCAATGACACCAAAGCGCTCATGCCGACCTTCGGCGCAATACTTGAGCAGTTCGGTTTGGTATCCCGCGGAGTCCGAGCGCACAAAGACCCGTTCCACTCCCTCGGGCAGCAGCGCGAGCGCTTCTCGCAGAACTCGCGTCTGTTCGAAGCCGGCTGGGACGTTGCCATCGCGGAACTCCGAATGCAGCATCAGATCGTGTTCGGCCCAATAGGTGTTCAACGGTTGGTACGCGCGACAACTCTTGTAGCAAAACAAAGCGCCGGCTTTGTGGGTCTGGACCAACGTCGCGTCTTGATCGAGCGTTGCGCACCGTTGCGGTGAATGCTTTTGCGCGAAGGCAGCAAGATCGGCGTTGACCCGTGCAAGCCCCCGGAGGTGTTCGTTGGGTTCGGGGACGAAGGCCCTGTGAGCGACCCGCCCGGTCTCTTCTGCAGCGTTACCAAACGCCGCGAGGTAGCGAAAGACCGACGAAGGTGAAGGCACCGCGCGTCTGCGCTCCTTGCGCAGACGCCGTAACAAAGCGCGGCGCGCGCGCCGCGACATGCCATGCATCTGTACGCGCCGCAACACCTCGGCAAATCCGTGGTCGCCTTCCAAGAGCGCCAGATCGTCGACGCAATCGCCGCCAGCCAAGTTGAGAAGCAATAAGGAAAGCACCACTTGCCTGGCGGTCCAGCCTTGCACACCGGACCGGGCCCGAACGTGGCGCTCAATCGAGGTTCCGAGCCCGGCCACGGTGGCCAAATCCAGGTAGGTTGGAAGCCCGCAAGTGCGGTCATCCCGCTGCCGAAGCGCTCTTCCTGGTACTTGAACGGCAGCACGCCTTGTGCCATACTTGCTTCACCCCGTAGGTGCGCTTTTCGTAGCTTTGAACACTCGAAAACTTCCCGCACCAACGGGCTTTTTCATGTCCGCTCAACTTCTTGATGGTGAATCAGGGTAGTACTAAGCCCCTCGGTTAGAAAACGGAGTTTACAGGAAATTTTAATCGAGTATCTCAATGAGGTCGTGCCGCTAGCATCGGTGACTTCTCCGGTTTATCCGCCACCGCCCACCCGCCACGCATAGGCGTTCCAGGTCGGCACGAAGGCATTAGGCGCGAACCCGGTCAGACGTGGACGATACGCGTAGATGTAGGTCGGGTTGAAGAGATAGATGATCGGGACGTCGCGTGCGATGATGTTGTCGATCGCGCGATAGTCCACCTTACGTGCGTCGCGCGCTTGCCGGATGACCGCCGCGTCCTCAAGCTTTTGAACATTTGCGTTGCAATATCGCATGTAGTTCGCGACGGCGCGCTCGCAGCCCAGTAAGAAGCGGTCGTCGGGATCGGCGCCCATCGACCACGGCACGTACGCGAGGTCGAAGTTTCCGGTCGCTAAGGTGCCCCCATCGGCGGCCGGCAGAAAGAGCTGCGCGTTCGAGATCGATTTGATGGTCACCGCGACGCCGCGTTCGTAGAGTTCACGCTGAACGACCGCTGCGCTCCGCACGCCCGTCGCCGTTTCGGGAAACTGCACGTACGTCAACGCCAAACGCTGACCGGCTTTGCGCCGAATACCGTCGGCGCCGCGGCGCCATCCGGCGGCGTCGAAGGCGCGGTCGGCAGCGGCGGGGTCGAACGACGGTTCCCGAACGCTCGGATCGTAGGCCCATGAAAAGCGCGGGCGGTCGCTGTCGGCGACGGGGTAGCGGCCGAAGGCAATCTTGCGTGAGATGCCGTCGCGGTCGATCGACGCAGCCAATGCGCGGCGCACGCGCGCGTCGTCCAGCGGCGGCCGGGCGGTCTGCAGTGCGATGCCCGCGATCAGCGCCGTCGCCGCATACGCATATCGTACGTTCGCGGACGACCGCTGGAGCGTCGCTTGCTGCGCCGGTGCGATCAGGTTGAAATCGATTTGTCCGCTACGTAAGAGCGTCAGATTCGTTTCCGGATCCGGCACGACGCGGATGTCGAGCCGTGGAACCGGCGGCACTCCACGCCAGTAACGCGAATTCGCAACATACCGGAGCCGGTCGCCGCGCGTCCAGGAAACGAAGCGGAAGGGTCCATCGCCGACGATCGGCGCCGCATTGAACGGCGCACGTTCCAGCGGTCTTTCTTTCGATAGCACGTGCTCGGGCAAGACGTATTGCGGGCTCGTCCCGTACGTGAAGAAGGTGGCGACGGCCGGAGCCCATGGACGCGACAGGTGAAAGCGGACGGTGCGCGGCGTCGGTGCGTCGGCGCGGTCGATCAGCTCGTAGCCGGCGCGCGAACCGACCGGATTCCGTGGGTCGCGGATCGCGGCGAGCGTGAACAGGACGTCGCGTGCCGTCAACGGGACGCCGTCGCTCCAGCGCAGGCTCCGGCGCAGATGATAGACGAGCGTTCGCCCATCGCGCGAGATGCCGCCGTTGCGCAGCGTCGGGATTTCGGACAGCAGCTCGGGCACTTGCCGCCCATGGGCATCGATGTCGAAGAACGGCTCGAAGGCGAGGTGGGCCAGTTGCTGCTCCACGTTGCCGGCATCGGCGTGCGCGAACAGCGGGTTCAGATTGGCCGGGTCGGCCGGAACGTCGAAGCGGATCACGACCCCGCCGGCTGACTGAGAGCGGCCGCCGCAGCCCGCGAGCGCGCCACCGAGCGCCAAGGAGATGAACAGACCACAGATTCGGGGTTGCACCGAACGAACAAGGTGCGTATACTGAACAACTCCGAACACTTCGGCCTTACTTTATGCAGAACACCTTACAGATTGCCGATCGGCTCGCGCTGGATGATCTCGACCTCCGGCTGTTGCACGCGTTACAGACCAACGCCCGTTCGACCTACGCGGAGCTGGGAGCGCTCGTCGGACTCAAGCCGCCGGCCGTTCACGAGCGCGTGAAGCGGCTCGAATCGCGCGGCTTCATCCGCGGCTATGCGGCCCGCCTTGACGCGAAGGGGCTCGGGCTCGGCTTGATCGCCTTCGTCAGCGCCTTTACGACCCCCGACGTCACCTACGAGCGGTTCACCGGCGCGGTCGCCGCTTTGCCCGAAGTGCTCGAAGTCCACAGCGTCGCCGGCGAGGAGACCTTCGTCCTCAAGGTCGTGACGCGGTCGACGGCCCACCTCGATGAGTTCCTGACGCGGCTCAAGGCCGTCCCCGGCATCGGGCGGACCAAAACGACGATCGTCCTCTCAACGCCGTTTGAACGCGAAGGGCTCGCGCTGGCCGAGCTGACGGGAGGTGCCGCGTGAGCGTCGATGCTTCGGCGCTCGGGGCACATCGCGTGCTCGAGCCCGACGGCGTCCTGCCGCAAGTCGCGTGGAAGCTCGACGCGACGCCCGTCGCGCGGCCCAACGAAATTCTGTGCGACGTCGAGGCGCTCAACATCGATTCTGCGTCCTTCCGCCAGATTGCCGAAGCCAATGGCGGTGACGTCGATCGCGTCGCCGCGCACGTCATGGCGCTGGTCGAAGAACGCGGCAAGCACCACAATCCGGTGACCGGCAGCGGTGGCATGTTCGTCGGCCGCGTACGCTCCATCGGTGAGACGCTGGCCGGGCAGATCGATTTGCACGTCGGCGACCGGATCGCGTCGCTCGTGTCGCTGACGTTGACGCCACTGTGCATCGCGGCGATCGAGCGCATCGACATGGCGAGCGGCCGCGTCTGGATTCGCGGCACGGCGGTGCTCTTTGCCTCGGGTCTGTATGCGAAACTGCCCGACGACATCGCCGACGATGTCGCGCTCGCGGTGCTCGATGTCGCCGGTGCGCCGGCACAGGTACGTCGGCTCGCCCAGCCGGGCCAATCGATTGCGATCCTCGGAGCCGACGGCAAGTCGGGAATGCTATCGTGCGCGCAGGCGCGCGAACGCGTTGGTCCACAGGGCCGAATCGTCGGCATTGCACCGGATAAATCCACGCAAGCGGCGCGCCTGCTGGTCGACCATGGCTACGTCGATGCCTTTCTCGAAGCCGATGCGCGCGACGCCTTCGCGATCATGAACGCGATTCCACGCGTTCTCCCAGAACTTGCCGACTTGACGATCAATTGCGTTAACGTCGCAGGCACGGAGTTGTCGTCGATCCTGCTGACCAAGGACCAAGGCACCGTCTACTTCTTTTCAATGAGCACCTCGTTCACCGCGGCCGCGCTCGGCGCCGAAGGCATCGCCAAAGACGTCACGATGATCGTCGGCAACGGGTATGCCAAAGGCCACGCCGCCACCGCCTTACAGACGCTGCGCGATCATCCGCCGATCGCGGCCTATTTCACCGCACGCTACGGCTCTTGACGGGAGTTCACCATGGAAGTTCATCTCGAAGCGCAGACCGACACGTATCCGGTTGCAACGGCGGGCGCGCCGTCGGGGCGCCGCAAGCCGCCGGTCGATCCAATCGAACTGGAGCATCGTAATCTGCGACAAGGTGAGTTTTGGCGCGCGATACCGGCCTACCGGGACGTCGACGAAGCGACGTTCCTCGACCACCTGTGGCAAGCGCGCAAGTCGGTCAAGAACGCGGACGAACTGCTCGCAACGATCGAGGAACTTGCCGATCCGTCGTTCATCGCCGACGCGCGCGAAGGCTTCAAGCGCGCGCCCATGTCGGTCCGCGTTTCGCCGTATGCCATCGCGGCCATCGATTGGCGCAAGCCCTACAGCGATCCGATTCGCACCCAATTCATTCCCGTCGCCTCGAAGCTGCGGCAAGATCATCCGCGCCTCACGCTCGACTCGCTGCACGAACTCGACGATTCACCGGTGCCCGGACTGACGCACCGCTACGTCGACAAAGCGCTGTTCCTCCCGCTCAACACCTGTCCCGTGTACTGCCGGTTCTGCACGCGTTCGTATGCGATCGGGCTCGATACCGAAATGGTGGACAAAGTACCGCTGGCCAAGACGCCCAAAGACTGGCAGGCGGCGTTCGACTACATCGCCTCACGCCCCGAACTCGAGGACATCGTCATCTCGGGAGGCGACGCCTATCAGTTGCCGGCCAAGAATCTGCGTCTCATCGGCGATGCGCTGCTCGACATCCCGCACATCAAGCGCATGCGCTTTGCGACCAAAGGCCCGGCGATCATGCCGATGAAATTGCTGACCGATACGGCCTGGGTCGATGCGCTGGCGGCCGTGGTCGAGCGCGGGCGAACGCTCGGCAAAGACGTCGTCCTCCACACGCACTTCAATTCGCCGAACGAAATCACGTGGATTACCCAGCAGGCAATTGACGTGCTGTTCAAGCGCGGCATCGTCGTGCGCAATCAGTCGGTGCTGATGCGCGGCGTCAACGACGATCCGGAAGTCATGCGGCTGCTGGTCAAACGCCTGTCTTACATCAACGTCCATCCGTACTACGTCTACATGCACGACATGGTCCGCGGCGTGGAAGAATTGCGGACGTCGGTTGCCACGTCGTGCGAGATCGAGAAGTTCGTGCGCGGTTCGACCGCCGGCTTCAACACGCCGCTGTTCATCTGCGACGCCCCCGGCGGCGGCGGCAAACGCGACATCCACAGCTTCGATTACTACGACCGGGAAAACGGCATCGTCGTGTACTCGGCGCCCAGCGTCAAGCCGGGCCAGCATTTCATCTACTTCGACCCGCTCGACACGCTGTCGCCCGAAGCACAGGGGCGTTGGGAGGACAAGGTCACCGCCGACGCGATGATCGCCGACGCCATCGAGCAGGCCGGCGGCTCGCCGACCTACGTGCCGGCGTAGGCCAAGTGGGAACGACCACAGTGTTGGACCCGGCACCCATGACGATGCGCGAGTTTCTTCGCTTCGTCGACGAGCACGAAGGCAGGTTCGAGCTGGTCAACGGGCATCCGCTGGCATTTGCGCATCCGACGAAGCGTCACAATAGAATCGTCAACGCATTGCACGCGCGCATCTACGCACACGTCACGCCCCACGGTTGCGATTCGTATGCTTCAGACATTCTGGTCGCCGCCGGCTTGAACGGCCGCTCACCGGACATCGTCGTGACCTGCGACGAACGCGATCAGGTTGACGCTGCAGGCGACGAGGATGCGCGAATCGTGCGCTACCCGAAATTGATCATCGAGGTGCTCAGCGAAACGACGGCCGAGACCGACCTGGGCGACAAGCTTGCCGAATACCAACAGCTTGCCTCTTTGGAGGAATATGCTCTCCTCGACAGCAGGCGCCGTTGGGGACGCCTTTACCGCCGCGACCCTGCGGGCCATTTCGTGTTCGACGCCGACCTGGTCTCCGGAACGTTGACCCTCGCTTCAATCGACCTCCAGGTCGATCTCGCCCAGGTCTACGATGCAGCCCGCGTGGGTTGAGGACGCTCCGACGTAATCGCGGTCCCCACCGGCGCGATTCTGGAGTCGACCGCGGAGGGTTCTTCGTCGCAAGCGGGTAGCAGCCGAGAATGCTCGCGCTCGCGGTTACGTACGTCATCAAGTCGGGTCATGAAGCGGAGGCGGTCGAGTTTTTGAAGCGCCTGACGGTCGCAACGCGCCGAGAACCCGGTAATCGGATGTATTTCGCGCACCGTGCCCAGGACGACCCTCGTACCTTCTTCCTGTACGAACAATACGACGACCAGGCGGCACTCGACGCACACCGCGCGACGCCGCACTTCGAGCAGTACGGCAAAAACGGGCTGCAAGCCATCGCCGAGAGCCGGCATCCCGCGCTGTACGTTCCGCTCGGCGCGTAAGGCGGTGGCGCTTCACGTAACGCTGCCGGCGCTCGATCCACATGCGGCGCCGGCACCACTGGCCGAAAAGCGGCCGCAGACGATGGTCACTCATGCGACCACGCGTACCGATGATTACGCGTGGCTGCGCTGCAAAGATGATAACGACGTCATCGCTTACCTGGAAGCGGAGAACGTTTACGCCAACGCGGTGATGGCGCCGACGCAGGGCCTGCAAGGACAACTCTACGATGAGATGCTGTCGCACATCAAGCAGACCGATCTTTCCGTCCCGTACCGCAAAGGCGCGTACTGGTATTACGCGCGCACCGAGGAGGGGAAGCAGTATCCAATCTTCGCGCGAAAACGAGGCGGCGCTGACGCGCCGGATTTGGATGCGCCCGAGGAGCTTACCCTCGACCTCAACACACTCGCCCAAGGGCATGCGTTCCTCGGTCTCGGCGCCTATGAAGTCAGCGATGACGGCAACCTGCTGGCGTACGCGACCGACACGACGGGCTATCGGCAATACGCGCTTCACGTCAAAGACTTGCGCAGGAGCGAGATTTTGCCGGATTGCTTGGAGCGCGTCACCTCCGTCGTGTGGGCGAACGACAACCGCACGCTGCTGTTGACCACCGAAGACGCGGTAAGTAAGCGCCACGATACGCTTTGGCGATACGCGCTGGGATCGCATCAGCCGACGCCGGTCTTCAACGAGACCGACGAACGCTACGACATCGACGTCGCGCGCACGAACGACGGACAGTACATCGTGCTTTCGTGCTACAGCAAGGCAACGACTGAAGTTCGCACAGTCCGCGCCAACAAACCCGACGGGGAGCTGGTGATTCTCGCGCCGCGCAGCGACGACCACCGTTACAACGTCGAACATCATGGCCGCCTTTTCTACATCGTGACCAACCGCGGAGCCGTCGACAACCGGATCGTCGTCGCGCCCGACGACGCACCGCACGAGTTGAATTGGCGTGAAATCGTGCCTGAGCGTGAGGGCATTCACCTCAAGCATATCGATATGTTTGAGCACCACGGTGTCGTTCGCGAGCGGCGCGGCGGGTTCGAGAATCTCGAAATCTTGGATCTCCACACGCATCGATTGCGTCCCGTGGCGCTTGATGATCCAGTCCATGCCTTGGGAGCGGAACCGAATCCCGAATTCCACACCGCGCGCTACCGCTATTCGTACTCGTCTCTCGTCACGCCGAAGACGGTCTACGAGCTCGAGCTCGACACCGGCGCGCAGACGCCGCTCAAGGCGACCGAAGTCCCCAACTACGATCCCGGCCTGTATGCCACGGAGCTGTTGCACGCACCGGCGCCCGACGGCACGATGATCCCGATCTCGCTGGTCCACCGCAGGGACACGCCGCGCGACGGGACGGCGGCCCTGCTGCTGTATGCGTACGGTTCCTACGGCGTCTCGATCGACCCCGCGTTTTCGCCTGCGCGACTCGTCTTACTCGATCGCGGCATGACGTATGCGATCGCGCACGTGCGCGGCGGTGGAGCTCTTGGCGAGCGGTGGCGGACGGCCGGACACCTGCAACGCAAGATCACGACCTTCACCGATTTCATCGCGTGCGCCCAGCATCTGGTCGATCAGCGCTACACGTCCGCGCCGCGGCTGGCCATCCAAGGCGGGAGCGCGGGCGGCCTGCTCGTCGGCGCGGTCGTCAACATGCGACCGGATCTCTTTGGCGCGGCGGTCGCGCAAGTGCCGTTTGTCGACGTCGTCAACACGATGCTCGATGCGTCCCTACCGCTGACGACGGCCGAATATCTCGAGTGGGGTGACCCCAACGTGCCGGCCGACTTCGACTACATGCTGCAGTACTCGCCCTACGATAACGTCCGCGCGCAAGCGTATCCCGCCATGCTCGTCAAGGTGTCGATCAACGATAGCCAAGTCCCGTATTGGGAAGGCGCAAAGTTCATCGCGCGGCTGCGCGATGCCGGTCTTGGCCAAAAACCGCTGCTGCTGGTGACGAACTTTGGTGCAGGGCACGGCGGCGCGTCGGGCCGTTACGATTACCTGCGCGAGGTCGCGCAGACCGATGCGTTCATATTGGCGGCGGTAACGCAGTCCGCCGGCTGAGACCCAAGCAAGACTCGTGCCGGAGCTGCCCGACATCGCCGCCTATCTGACCGCACTCGATGAACGAATCGTCGGGCACCCGCTGCTGCGCGTCCGCTTGAGGAGTCCCTTCGTGCTACGCACCGTCCATCCGACGCCGGCCAGCACGGAGGGGCGACGCGTCCTCGAACTGCGGCGCTTGGGAAAGCGCATTGCGATCGGTCTCGAGGGAGAGTTATGGCTCGTGCTCCACTTGATGATAGCGGGCCGCCTGCATTGGCGTGAGCCCGACGCGAAGATCGGCGGCCGCAGTCAACTTGCGGCATTCGATTTCAACGGCGGGACCCTCGTCCTCACCGAAGCCGGCACGGCAAACCGCAGTTCATTGCACGTTTACCAAGGAGAAGATGCGCTTCGTGCGGCGGACCCGGGCGGCATCGATCCGCTGAGCAACGATGTGAGCGCGTTCCGCCAGGCGTTATGCCGGGAAAACCGGACGCTCAAACGCGCGCTGACCGATCCCCGAATCGTCAGTGGCATCGGCAACGCCTACTCCGACGAGATCCTGCATCGCGCTCGCCTTTCGCCGATCGCCTTGACCCACGGGCTGAACGATAACGAGTGGAAACGATTGCTCGCGGCGACTCGTCAGACATTGGAAGTGTGGATCGACCGGCTGCAAAACGAAGCGCGCAACAGATTTCCGGAGAAAGTGACGGCGTTTCGCCCGGAAATGGCAGTGCACGGGCGCTTCGGAAAACCATGTCCGGTGTGCGGCGCGCCCATCGGGCGCATCCGCTATGCCGACAACGAGACGAACTACTGCGCCGGATGTCAGACGGGTGGTCGCATGCTGATGGATCGCAGATTGTCGCGGCTACTGAAGACCGACTGGCCGCGAACGCTCGATGAACTCGAAACGCTCGGCCGCACAACCACACCCGGGTAGGTATACGGCAAGCGTGGACGACGTCATTGTGATCGGCGCGGGTGCGGCGGGTTTAGCGGCGGCGCGACGGCTTGCCGCGCAATCGTTGCGGGTCGTCGTCGTCGAAGCGCGTGAGCGCGTCGGCGGCCGAGCATGGTCGGTTTCTCTTGCGCGCGCTGCGGTGCCGGCGGAGCTCGGCGCGGAATTCATCCATGGACACGCCGCGGAGACGATGGCGTTGCTGCGCGAGGCGGGAAGGGCGGCGATCGATACCGGCGGCGAGTCGTGGACGTTCGCGGACGGCGCACTGCGTCTTCGGCATGACGACGACTTCGTCGCCGCCGCCACGATCTTCAAAGAAGCGTCGTCGCTGCGCGACGACGAGAGCGTCGATCGATTTCTGCAGCACTTCGAAGGCGATGGAGCGACGCGAAATGCCGCGCGGGCGGCCCGTTCGTTCGCCGAGGGATTCGACGCCGCCGATCCCGAGCTCGCAAGCGCACGCGCGATCGCGGATGAATGGCAGTCCGGCGTCGATTCGGTGAGCGCGCGACCGCTCGGCGGTTACCGTCCGATGTTCGAGCACCTGCGTAGCGCGTGTGACGCTGCAGGCGTACAGATGGAACTCTCGACGCGTGTGCGACGGATCGCATGGGGCCACGGAGATGTCCGCGTTGTCGTTGACGGCCGTGGTATGGATTCGCGAACGATGCGCGCGCGAGCAGCGATCGTGACCGTACCGGTGGGCGTTTTGCGGCATACCGGTGACGAGAGCGAAATCGTGTTCGACCCGCTGCTGTCCGCGGCCAAGCGAGAGGCGCTGAACTCCATCGAGATGGGGCGGGTGGTCAGAGTCGTGCTGTCGTTTCGGACGGCGTTCTGGGAACGGATTTGCGACGGTCGCTATCGCGACGGCGCATTCTTTCGCAGCCCCGAGCAGTCGTTCGCGTCGTATTGGACGCAGTTGCCGGTTCGCAGCGAACTCGTCGTGGCGTGGGCCGGAGGACCCAAGGCGACGGCACTGGCGGGGCTAACGCAGAACGATCTCATCGAATTGATCGGTGCGGGAGCAATAACGCTGCCCACGTTGGCGGTGCAAGCCCTTTTCTTGCTGGCGTCCGCCGTCGTGATGATGCTCTTCATCGGCATCCATAACGCCTGGGACATCGTCACGTATCTCGCAATCGACAACCCCGAACAACCCGCGACTTCGAGCGACAACGACAACTCAGCGTAGGATGTCTCGACAACCGCTTAGAACGGTCGCAACCGATTTCGCGCGACGAGCCCGTCGATGCGTGCGACTTCCGCGTCGTTGTTGGTTACGATGGGTACCAAGCGCAACCACCTGTGCCGCGATGAGAAGGTTCGTGACCTGGTACGTTGCGAGATTGCCGCTCGGCATCATGTTCGTTGCGGTCACGGACGTGATTGCGGGATCGGCGCAAGCCATGCAGCGAGAAGCGGCATGGCGACCGTCGCCAGGAATGCCGTAAACATGTGAAGCTCCGGTTTAGGCTTTCAAGCGTGATAACGTAGAGCGCTATCCGCCTGTCGCGTTGCCCGAACGTTCAGCGCGGATTCGCCGGCCACCGCTTCATCCGGTTCAGGCTAAGCGCGCTCAGCATGCGTTACTGTAGCCTCCGTTGCGGAACTCGATTGGGGTCGTATAGGCGAGCAGGGTCAAGTGCGAACGGCCTTTCAGCGGATGCTGGATCGTGCGCCCGTATAAACGCACGACCTCTGCGTGCGTCATACCTAAACGGATTCCACGCAGCGTGCGGAGATTACGCAGATCGCGAGCGACGATGCCCTTCGGCGGCGCCGGGGCGTCGGCTGCAGCAACGACGGCGTGCCATGCGCAGCATCCCTCCTCGTAAAACGCGATATGATGCGCGTAGTCGTAGACGGCGTGCCCTTTCGGTGGTCCCGCGTTTCCATAGACGAAGAACGTGCCGTCTTCCGGTCCTTCGCCGGCTAACGGGCCGCTTAAACGTTGCCGCTGCTTCTCGTAAACGAAGTGGTCGAGACGGTTGATATGCCGCGCATGCTGGTCAAGCCATTGATAGTCGACGTTGAGCTTGCGCGGCAGCCATCGTCCCATCGCGTCGCTGCAAGCGCTGTGATAGAATCGGCGGCAGAGCGACGCGTCCATCGTTGCCTGCGGGGCAGGAGAAGGCGCCGCTCCAAGCACGGCCACGAGCAGGGCAGCCAACGGTAGTCGCTTAGGCATAGCGCGAAACCTTTGGGACAGCTCAGTAAAGACCCGCCACCGCTATCCCGACTTACTTCCGGAGACCGCGCCGCGTTTTCCCGGCACTGCGGAATAGTTGCCGGGGCAACGCATCTGCGGCGACAGCTACGGCAGGATCGTTTTCATCGAGTCGGATAGGCGTGTCCCTAAGCCGGAGGCCCACACGATCCCATAAAGCGACACACGTCCAATCCGGCGCGTAATAGGACCACCAGGAGATGCCTGCGTAACGCCCGCTGCCGTACAGAGTCCGCGCAAGCGATTGCGTGGCCTCGCGATCGCGCGACACGACATCGGGCGCTCGTTGCACGCCTAATTTGGTAAGAACGGCCACCGATGTCAAGTCAGCTATGGGTGTATCGTCAGGCAATTCGTATGCGGCCAGGGCGACTTGCACGCCAGCCCGGAAGAAGCTGGCGCGGCGCCACACCCTCAAGCGACCGAGGCTTTCAGCCACCGCGGCTTCGGGATGTGACGCAAGGTAGAGGGTGCTGTACAGGTCAGCATTATCGATACGGCCAGCGTTCGTCGGCGGTGCATAAAGCGCGCCGCCGAACTCATCGTCGGCAGCGTCGATATCCCATGGAAAGACTCGATAGAGCTTCACGCATAACTTCCGGCGGCAATCCCATCCAGCGCGACAATCAGTGGGCCGGCGCCGTGCACGGCGAGAACATCGATCGGGCGGGCGTGCCTCAAGAACGGTTCATTGCCGGTAAGCCAGTCCGGGATGACGTCCGGTTCGAAAATGAGGGCGGCGCGCATCAGGACGTGATCGAGATCCACCGATCGCCGCGCTACTTGATCGCTGAGCGCTCGACGACCCGAGAGAAAACGCGAGAGATTGCCCGCGTCGGTATTGAGGATCGTTGCCAGCGCACGTAGACCGAATACTGCCTTTAGGCGCTCGATGATTGGGCGCAACTCCTGCAAAGGGCGGCTATCCTTGAACGAGTTGTTATCGATCGCAAGAGCCCAGCTCACTTCAGGCGCCTCCATGTCTGACAACAGTTTATGTTGTCAGAATAGCATACCGTTGATTCAGCCGTCCAGGCGCTCACGCGAGGCGGTGGTCGATCCAAGAATGTGCTCGACTACGTGGCGACCGCGACGCTCGACGAAGACCCGCCGCTGCTCGAGATCATCGGCACCGGATGAACCACGTCGTCGTTGCGCGGAGTCGGTGGATTTGGTAGAATGAGGCTTATAACGAGGCTTAAGTGAGGCTTGATGGCGCCAACGACGACTCCTACGCTCGAACGGACCGAGACCGCAGATGATTTGCTGCGGGCGGCCCACCGAGAAGCCTACCGTCTCGGCGAGCAGGAGCTCGTTCGGTACCTCAAAGGCGTCCTCGGGCGCCCGCTCATCGCCCACATTACCGGGATTGCCGACGCGAACAACGTCTCGCGCTGGGCCTCGGGCCGCGCACGCCCAGATCGCGGTGTCTGGGAGCGTCTGCGCACCGTCGCAACGATTCATATCGCCCTTAGCGCGATCGTCGGATCGACTACGAGCGCGGCGCAGTGGCTGACCGGCACCAACCCGAACCTCGATCTGAAAATGCCGGCGGACGAATTGCGGGACGGCCATGACGCCGCGGTTTTTGCGGCCGTGCGTGATCTCGTCGAACGGTGACGGTAAGCGTCACCGAATTTTGGAGGGTCGGCCGACGCGCTGACCCTCTTCGTGTCGACGTCCGTTACCAGGGCGCCGGACGATTCGACGATCCGGAGCGGCTTGTGCCGACGCTCTACGGCGCACCTTTACTGCGCACGTGCCTGCTCGAGGTTTTTGCTCCCTTGGGCACCTGCGTCCGAGGCGTCCGTGATTCTCGGATCCATACCTCAGCCAACGAGCGACGACGAAGCGATCGACGCCGATCTCGACAAACGAATCGCGGCTGAGCCCCGGCGCGTCCCACCATCGCTCTACGAGCGCGTCGGGGTTCAAATACGAGCGGAACCCGCTTGCGCTGCTTGATCTGCGCGAGGTTGCGGTTCGCGAACGCCTTGCCGGCGTCGGAGTCATCGCGCGAGAGCTGCGCGCGAGGGACTTTGCTCAGCTGGACCGTGGCGCACTGCTGTCACCGCATCGTCCGCTGACCCAGGCAATTGTTGGTGCGGTTGTGCGCGGTACGCTTTTCCCGCGTGTCGACGGTCTTTTCGTCGAGTCACGCCACGCTGGCGATGTCGTCGTCATTTTCGCCGGCGAGAAGTTTGTACGACGGTTCGACATCGTGGCGACCGAGCCGCTCTCACCGTCCAGTCGCGAGGTCATCACAACCGCAAGCGAACTAGGACTCGTCCCGTGAGCCTGCAACAACTTCCCGGCCTTGGCGCGCATAACGACAGCCAGAAACCGAGCGACTCCCTAGAGGAGCGGCCCCGGAGACGTAATTCGCATAGCCGAGAAAGAAAAACCGCTCCTATGCCCCTTCACCTCGAAACGAGTATGCAGGTCGTTGAGAAATGCTCTGGCGGCGGCCTCCTGTTCGAATCCGGCGACCAGATCGTCGGCGTATCGCACCACGATCACGTTTCCGTGGGCGTGGCTGCGGCGCCATTGCTGCGGTCGCTCCACGGTGCATCATCGGCTTCGACGCATGCGCCTTCCCGGCGCGGACCAGCAGAGCTGGTCAGTCGCGATCACTCCCGTGCCCGGTTTCCACACAAGAGACTTCCGTACTCGCCAGGGTCTTAGACCGCGCGGGACCGCCCCGGCGCTCGCGATAGCGCTCCGGGACTTTCGCGGCAAAGTGGCTGGCTTGCACGTTTTCCCTACCGGCGCTTCATCGCGTTCCTCCGGATCGCACTGCACGGCTCGGGCTGATGCGGGTCGCTACTCCTTCATCACAGAAGACTTTCACTTCATATTCTCTTGCTGGTTTATCCGGCGCACAGGGCAGCTCTGATTTAGCCCGCTCCTACGACTTCGCCCTCAACGTAGCGTTTCGTCACGTTCTTCCGCTTCAGATTCTGGACGGTCGATCTCTTTTTCGCCGGTTTTCGTTCGATTTTTACGAATCGATCGGGTTTTGGGCAGGCTACGCCCCTGCGAGCCGCGTTAACTGCTTTTTATGAACGAAAATATTGGCAAGCGCGAAGCAGGTGCCGATCGATACGCCCTTCTCTTGGAGATGCGCCTTCACGTCATCGAATATCTTCTCGCCAAGGCTGTGCTGCTCCAGCAGGTGGCGGAACTTGCAAATCGTGGTTTCGTCCGGTACCGGCGCGTTGCCCAGATCGACACCGGCGAATCTGCGCATCGAGACGACATCGTACAAAGCCTCCTCAGCGGCGGGATCGCTGAGATCGTGCCATTGTTGGAGAAAATGAATCTCCATCGCTTCCAGAACTTTCGCCCGTTTTGTCACTTTGGCGTGACATCCGAACTCCGCACCAGCGAAATGCGCTTGTCGCTCATCGTTCGGTAGTGTACCATAAAAACGACTAACTCAGAGATGCCTTAGGCTTCGGCGAGCGCCTCACGCACAATCCGCGATTGTTCGACGGCGTGCGAACCACCGTATCCCTCTGACGGGCTCGCACGGTATGGACGGCCGACGTAGTCCACGTCCGCGATGCCGTGCGGTAGGCGCTCAATTAAGCGACGCCGGACGTGGGCGCGCGCACCCATGTTTTTTGGTTCTTCTTGCACCCAGACGACGCTCTTGAGATTCGGATACGCCTCCAGGGTTGCGACGAGCGCTTGGAGGGGTAACGGGGAGAGCAACTCAAGGCGCACGATCGCCGTCTTGGAGAGCTTCGAATACGCGTCGTCTTCAATGAGGTCGTAATAGATCTTGCCCGAACACAACAGCACCCGTTCTACGTGGTTGCGCTCGTCGGGCGCGAAGCGCCGGTCGTCGATGACCGGCTGGAACGTTCCGGCGGTGAGCTCGTCGATGTGGCCCGACGCGGCTTTCATGCGGAGCAGGCTCTTCGGCGTAAAGATCACCAGCGGCAGCGCACGGCGTTGACGCGCTTGGTGTCGTAGGAGGTGGAAGTACTGCGCGGCCGTCGAGCAGTTGGCCACTTGCACGTTGCCTTCGGCTGAGAGTTGCACGAAGCGTTCTATGCGCGCGCTGGAATGCTCCGGGCCTGCGCCCTCGTAACCGTGCGGCAACAGTAAGACTAGCCGCGACGTCTCGCCCCACTTGGCCGTGCCGGCAGCGATAAATTGGTCGATGATGATTTGAGCGCCGTTGTTGAAGTCGCCGAACTGCGCTTCCCACAGTACGAGCGCTTGCGGCGTTTCGACGGCGTAGCCGTATTCGAAACCGAGGCAGGCGTATTCGGAGAGCGGAGAATTGTAGAGTTCCATACTCGCGCGTCCCTGGGCGAGGTGCTGCAGCGGCGTATACGTTGCATTCGACTTTGCGTCGTGAAAGACCAGATGGCGGTGCGAGAACGTGCCGCGCTGCGTGTCTTGGCCGGTCAGGCGGATCGGCGTTCCCTCGGCCAGCAGCGACGCGAACGCCAACTCCTCGCCGAGCCCCCAATCGAATTCGCCGTCGCTAGCGAACGCAGCTTTACGACGTTCCAATTGCCGCAGCAATTTGGGATGAATCGTGAAGCCCGCCGGAACCCGTACGAACTCATCGTTCCAGGCAAGCAACGCCGCGCGGTCGACCGTGGTCTCCAACTCCGCCAGCTTGCCTTCACTCTTCGACGGCAGCGGGCCCACGCGTCCCGTCCACGCCGCGCTCTTGACGGAGTCGTGCGCTTGCATGATGCGCGCCGTGGCGTCGGCCTGCATCGTACTCGCGTCCTCGGCGCTGATCGTCCCGGACGCGATCAGCTTCTGCGCATACAACTCACGCACCGTCGGATGCGCTTTGATGCGCTCGTACATGTCCGGCTGCGTGTATGCGGGCTCGTCGGTCTCGTTGTGGCCGAAGCGGCGGTAGCCGATCAGGTCGATGATGACGTCGTGTCCGAAGCGCCGGCGGAAATCGACGGCGAGATGCACGGCCGCGATGCATGCCTCGACGTCGTCGGCGTTGACGTGCACGATCGGCACGTCGAAACCCTTGGCGAGGTCCGAGGCGTAGCGCGTTGAGCGTGCGTCACGCGGATCGGTCGTGAAGCCGATCTGGTTGTTGGAGATGATGTGCAAGGTGCCGCCCGTGGCGTAACCTTCGAGCGCCTGCAGGTTGAGGGCTTCGGCGACCACGCCTTGGGCCGAAAATGCGGCGTCGCCGTGAATGAGAATCGGGGCCGCGCGGCCGGTGTGCAGATGCGGCATCGGTGCATCGCGATCGGTCTGGAGGGCGCGCGTGCGGCCCTCCACCACGGCGTCGACGGCTTCGAGGTGCGAGGGGTTGTTGGCAAGCGCGACCGTTACGGGACCGGCCGCGGCTTCGTACGTCCCGCACGCGCCGTGATGGTATTTTACGTCGCCGGTGACGTCGCTTGCGCTCTCGTCGTCGCCGCGCAGTTCGGCGGCTTCGAATTCCGCCAACACTTCTTCGTACGGACGATTGACGACATGGGTGATCGTCGCCAGGCGACCGCGATGCGCCATGCCGAGCACCGCCGTCTTCACGCCGTCTTGCGCCAGCAACGTGATCGTTTCTTCGAGCATCGGGACCATCATGTCGAGGCCTTCGATCGAGAAGGTCTTGTGACCGATGTACGTCTTGCGCAGATATCGCTCGAAGGTTTCCACGCGCGTGAGCCGCTCGAGCACCTGCCGTGCCTGCTGCGCCGTGAGCTCAACGACGTGCGAGCCGGATTCGATGTAGTCGCGCAGCCATTCACGCTGCTCGATGTTGGCGATGTGTTCGACTTCGTATGCGATCGTCGAGCCGTAGGTCTTCCGCAACTCAGCGACGAGGTCGGTCAGCGTCTTAGCGGGCAGCTTCGTGCGCAGGATTGAGGCCGGAATGGCCGACATGATGGCGGGCGTCAGCGCGTAGTTGTGCCAGTCGAGGGCCGGATCGCCGACCGGTTGCGTCCCGAGCGGATCGAGCGTGGCGGCGAGATGGCCGTGACGGCGATACGACGACAGGATCGACATGCCGGCCGCCACCGCACGCAGCAGTTCGTCGGAGTGCGTTTGGACGGGATGCGACGGCTCGATCTTCTGCGCCATGCTGGTCGCGACGGCGCCGGCCGCCGCAACGCCGTCGCCGGCGGTCGCCAGGCTGAAGCCTGCAAATACCGCATCGTAGAAACCGTCCTTGCCCTGCAGCAACTCGTCGACCCGTTTGAGGAAGTCACCGGATTGCGCGCCTTGAATGACGCGATGATCGTAGGTGCTCGTCAACGTCAGCGTCTTCTCGACGCCGAGCTGCTTCAGTGCTTGGTCGTTCGCGTGCGCGAGCCCGGGTGGATACGCAATCGCCCCGGCCGCGATGATCGCGCCTTGCCCGACCATCAAGCGCGGCACCGAGGCACTGGTTCCGATCCCGCCCGGATTGGTCAGCGTAAACGTCGCGCCCGTGAGATCGTCGGCGGCCAGTTTGCCGTCCCTCGCGCGCGCGATTAGGTCTTCGTAGGTGGTGCGGAAGGCGACGAAATCGAGTGACGCGGCATTCTTGATCACCGGCACCATGAGAAAACGCGAGCCGTCCTTGCGCTCGGTGTCGACCGCGATGCCCAGGTGAACGCCGCTCTCTACGCGCGCCGCGCTTGCGCCCTCGCGCCGAAAACTCGTGGCGATCGCGGGCTGTTCCGCTGCAGTGCGCACGAGCGCGAACGCGATCAGGTGCGTGAACGAGGCCTTCTCGCTGCGTCCCGCACCACGCAGGGCGGCGTTGAGTTCCGCGCGTTTGGCTTCGAGCGTGCCGACGCCGAACGTCCGGAAACTCGTCGCCGTCGGAATCGAGAGCGATTGCTCCATCGCCAGCGCGAGCGCGCCGGCCGGCCCCTTGAGCGGCGTCGTCTTGGCGTCCGACGGACGTGGGGGCTGGACCACCGGTGGGGCGGGCTTGGCCGAGGCGACTGCGCCGTTGGAGACAGCCGGGGCGGCCGCTTCGGCGCGCAACACGTCTTCGATGAGGATCATCCCGCCCGGCCCCGTTCCCGCAACGCCTTGCAGGTCGAGGTGCGCCCGCTCGGCGAGCCGCTGCGCGCGGTGCGAGGCGACGCCGCTTTGGGCACCGTTACGGCCCTTCGTCGGCGGCGCTCCGGCCGACGCGGCGCTGCCGGCCGCGCCGTACGAGGCGGGCGTCGGCGGCTCCGGCGTTGCGGCGTTGCCGGCCTTGGGCGCCGCGCCGGCTGCAGGCTTGGCTGTCGGTGCGCCGGCCGGTGTTGCGCCATCAGTCGGCGGGGCAGCCGCCGTGTCGATCTCGGCGAGCAAGCCGCCGACGTCGACCGAGGCGCCTTCATCGGCCGCGAGCGTCGTGACGACGCCCGACGCCGGGGCCGGAATTTCGACGTCGACCTTGTCGGTCGTCACGTCGACGAGCGTTGCATCCTTTTCAATCCACTGGCCCGGCTTGACGCGCCATTCGACGATCGAGCCTTCGGTGACCGATTCGCCCATCTCGGGGAGCGTCACTTTGACGAGCGTTTCAGGCACCGCGCGACTCCCGCATCACCTTCATTTTAACATCCGTAGCTGCACCGGCCTGCACGCTTCGTCGGCGGGCGGTGAGCACGCCACACGATCGTCGGGGAGGCGCTACGTGAGCGAAGCGCGCCAAGCGACAACGGAACCGCTTGAGGTTATGGGACGAAGACACGTTCGCGGGAGCACTCGCACGCGCGTGTCCCGGACCATGAGGAGCACCAATGCACAATAACACCAAGCCGGATGGCGGCCGTTGGCCGGACGTCGACGTCGCCCGCTGGGCGCCGACGAAAAAGAGCTTTCACTTATACCTTCAGATGCTGGGGAAACTGCGCGTTGCGCTCTCCCCGACGCAGCCGAACTGGATGTTCACCGCGCTGCTGTTGTCGGCGCGCGGCGTGACGACCGGGCCGATACCAGTGCAAGGCACGTCGGTCGAAGCGTCGCTCGACGTGTTCTCATCGGAAATGATCGTCGCGCGCAGCAACGGAGAATGCCGCCGCATTGCGCTCCTCCCGGTGCGCAC
>JACRTY010000030.1 GCA_014305025.1 Candidatus Nyctobacter psychrophilus
CGCTCACAAGCGTGCTATGCGACTAAACCAACCACAACCCCGACGGGCTCCTAGGTCGCCGGATACCGATCCGAAGCGTTTGAGGCTTTACGGTTCGGTTCCGGGCCGACCACGGATTCGCGTTGTCGTCGTCGAAGAAACGCGTCGCGTCGTGATCGTCGCGATCGTTGACGACGAGCGCTGATGAAGCCTCAAATGCCCATTGGAATCGAACGAGAGCCTGAGTATAACGTCGCCTACGTTCGGTACCATTGACTAACCGCCGGCGATCGCTCCGACGATGAGAAACGGCTCGTTGCCGGTCGTCACCGCTGCGGGGAGCGGGGCGTCCGGCGGTTGGTGCGACACGTCACGCTCGCAGGCGAAGAACCGCATGAACGGTCGGCGCGCTTGCGTCGCTTGGTCACGCATGGTGCCGCGCAGCATCGGATACCGCGATTCCAGCGCATCGAGCACCGAACGCTGCGTGGCCTCGCCATTGATGTCGAGCGCCACCTCGCCGTCGACGTGCGCGAGCGTGCGAAGATGTGCCGGCAGCACGACGCGTATCACGGCAGCGTCTGAACTTCGACGGATAGTACCGCCGGCAGATCGCGCACGATGGGAGCCCAGTTGTCGCCCGCATCCTTCGACGCATACACCTGGCCGCCGGTCGTGCCGAAATATACACCGCAGGAATCGAGCGAGTCGACGGCCATCGCGTCGCGCAGCACGTTGACGTAGCAGTCGCGCTGCGGCAATCCGTTCGTAAGCGCCTCCCACTCGTGCCCGCCGGTGCGACTGCGGTACACGCGCAGTTTGCCGTCGAGCGGAAAATGCTCGGAGTCGCTCTTGATCGGCACGACGTAGATCGTGTCCGGTTCGTGCGCGTGCACGTCGATCGGAAATCCAAAGTCGGTCGGCAGGTTGCCGCTGATCTCTTGCCACGATTCACCGGCATCGTCGCTGCGCATGACGTCCCAGTGCTTCTGCATGAAAAGCACATCGGGACGCGAGCGATGCAGCGCGATGCGGTGGACGCAGTGGCCGACCTCGGCCGTCGGGTCTGGGATGTATTGCGAATTCAGTCCGCGATTGATCGGTTTCCACGTCGTGCCCGTATCATCACTCCGAAACGCGCCCGCCGCCGAGATCGCGACGTAGATTCGTGCGGAATCGCGCGGATCAAAGAGGATCGTGTGCAGGCACATTCCCCCGGCTCCGGGTTGCCACGAAGGTCCGGTGCCGTGGCCGCGCAGTCCGGCGAGTTCCTGCCAGTTGCGGCCGCCGTCCGTCGAGCGAAACAACGCGGCGTCTTCAACGCCGGCGTAGACCGTATCGGGATCGGTCGGCGACGGTTCGAGATGCCACACGCGCGCAAACTCCCACGGATGCGGCGTGCCGTCGTACCACTGGTGCGTACCGGGAACGCCGTCATATGTGAACTGGTTGCCGACCGGCTCCCACGTCGCACCGCCGTCATCGGAACGTTGAACGACCTGACCGAACCAACCGCTGGTCTGCGATGCATACAGCCTCTGCGGATCGGCTGGCGACCCTTTGAGGTGGTAGATCTCCCAACCGGCGAAAAAGGGGCCGGCAACATCCCACCGTTCGCGCTTGCCGTCGGCCGTCAGGACGAATGCGCCCTTGCGCGTGCCGACGAGTACGCGTACCTGGCTCATTCTCGCTCCTCCCTACAATTCAATGGTTGCTTCGCCGGTGTGTTTCGTCACCCGCTGCTCGCTCGCTCTTTGTCGGCCTTTTCCTTATCGCAGGAGAAACTTCGCCATGGGCGGTCGAAGCAGGCCCGCAATGGACTCCTCGGGATTGCCGGCCGAAGCGCTTGCCACAGTCGCCCGCATCGAAGCGATGCTGAACGAAGCGCGTCGCGTCGGCGATCCCGGCGGCGCGGATGAAGCCGCCTTCGCACTGCGCGAAACCGAGCGCCGCTATCTGCCCGATACGCTGTCCGCCTACCTCGACATTCCGGCCAGCCAACGCGACGCCGCCTCCGCCGAGATGCTGCTCGGGCAACTTTCGCTGCTCGAACGCGCGACGGCGCAACGGCTGTCCACGCTCGCCGCGGCGCACCGTGACGCGCTCGCTGCCAACGGTGCGTTCCTGGGCGAGCGCTTCGGTCCGGTTGAGTCACTGCCGGAAGCGCCGCCGGTGGTATCGTCCGACGCGCCGTCGCGGGCCCTCGTCGCCCGTCTGTTTTCGCAACTGGAAGCGGCGGCCACGGAGCCCGCGCGCTTGGTCAACGTTGCGGCCGAACGTTTCTCGGCGTTGCTTCCGGCGCTCACGCAGGTTCGGCGGGGCTTCTTCGGGGGACCCCCGCGCGCCGTGGTCATCGACGTTCCTCGTGGGGACCACGTTCTGCGCTATGCGCTGGAAGAGAAAAGTCTGGGAATTCAAACGTCGTGCACGAAGATCGTGCGCGGGATCGCGCTACGCACCGAGCGCTGCGACGTCGGCGAGTGGCTTCGCGGGCTCTTCGACGACGTCGGGGCCTACGTCGAACGCGACCGCGCAGCGCGCGAGCAACTCACATCCTTCTTCTCGAGGTAACCACGAGCGATGAGCTTTTTCGGCGGTAACCGCGGCAATACGGGCGCTCAAAGCGTGGTGCAAACCACACATGGCGGCGTTCCGGTCGATGCGATTTCACGACTGCGACGGATGCGCGGCGAAGGCGGCAAGCCGCTGTTCACGAGCGACCTGTCGGTTTCCGAGTTCGTACTCCTCAAGGAACTGGGCATGGAGCCGCTTGGCCTGGTGCTCGGAAGCTCGATCTATCACGTCGGCATTCAATACGCCAACTACTACGCAAATTCAGAACTCGGCGTGCTGACGCAGGCGATGTATCAAGCGCGGGAACTCGCGATGGCGCGCATGGAAGAAGAAGCCGCGACCTTGGGCGCGGATGGTATCGTCGGCGTGCGGCTCGAGGTCGGCGGTTACGCCTGGGCTGCCAATGCGCTGGAGTTCACGGCCATCGGAACGGCGGTCGGTGCACCGCAGGGCAACGACTACCGCACGCCACACGGCAAGCCGTTCACGAGCGACCTTTCCGTACAAGATTTCTACAAACTGCACGAGGCCGGCTACATTCCCGCCGAACTCGTGCTGGGAACGTGCGTCTATCACATCGCGCATCAAGGCTTCATGCAGAGCATGCGCACCCTCGGCAACAATATCGAGCTGCCCAATTACACCGAGGCGATCTACGATGCCCGCGAGCTCGCCATGTCGCGCATGCAAGCGGAAGCGGAATCGCACGCCGCCGAGGGCGTCGTCGGCATGCAGATCGTCGAGAAGAACCACATTTGGCAGCCGCACATCATCGAATTTCTGGCGATCGGGACATCGATCATCAAGCGGGCCCAGTCCAAGGGCGTCAGACCGCAATTCCAAATCGGGCTCAACGATTAGTGAGGCTCTAGACGTGAGCGATTTCGGCGATATCATCGGTAGCATTTTCGGCGGGGATGCCGCCGGCGGTGACGCTGCCGGGGGGGTCGGCGACATGATCGCCGGTCTGTTCGGTTCCGCGCGCGAGGAGCAACGCGGCGAGGGCGAGCCGATCATCTACGAACGCTATCTGTGCGGCGGCCCGAAGACGCTGGGCATCAACGATCGCTGATCGGGAGTACAATACCAGTGACCGACGACATCCAACTCACGCCCCCCGAAGCGGCGCTCGTCGCCCCCGAACCGGTCAAGCCCGTCTCGCCGGCCGCGGCGGTCGGGAAAGTGCCGGTGACGGCTGAGCAGAAGGCGGCGCTCGAAGCGCAGGTCGAGCAGGTCGCGCGCACGCTCGTGTCGCTACCGGTCGACGGTCCCGAATTCAAGCACGCCGTCGCCGCGATCGGATCGATGGCGAGCAAAGAGATCGTCGCTTCCGCCAACGTTGCCAACTCGCTCTTGGATCGCCCCACGCGCACGATGTCGACCGGCGCGTTCAGCAACGAGTCGAGCGTTTCGAAGCAAATGCTCGATCTGCGCCGCACGATCGAAAAACTCGACCCCTCGCGTCAGGGCGACTTGTTCGGCGCCAAAAAGGTGCTGGGCTTTCTGCCCTTCGGCAATAAAGTCCAAGACTATTTCCGGGGTTACGAGTCATCGCAGGGCCATCTCAACGCAATCATTGAGGCGCTCTACCGTTCGCGCGATCAACTGATGCGCGACAACGCCTCGATCGAACAAGAGAAGGCCAACATGTGGAAGTTGATGGGCCAACTCGAGCAGTATGCCTATCTCGCCGCGCATGTTGCCGATGCCGTCGAAGCGCAGATCGCGTCGATTGAAGTCAACGATCCGCAGCGAGCCCGAATTCTCAAGGAAGACGTGCTGTTCTACGCGCGACAGAAACAACAGGACATCGCGACCCAGGCGGCCGTCAACGTCCAAGGCTATATGGCCCTCGATCTCGTCAAGAAAAACAACGCCGAACTGCAGAAGGGCATCGAGCGTGCCACCACCACGACGGTGGCGGCGTTGCGCACGGCGGTCGTCGTCGCGCAAGCCGTCGCGAGCCAGCGGCTCGTGCTCGACCAAATCCAGGCGCTCAACACGACGACCGGCAACTTGATCGCCGGTAACGCCAGGATGCTCAAAGACAATGCGACCCGCGTCTACGGGCAAGCTTCGAGCGCGACGGTCGACGTCGAGAAACTGAAGGCTGCCTTCGCCAACGTGATGCAGGCGATGGACGACATGTCGAACTTCAAGGTCAAGGCCATCGGCTCGATGCAGCAGACGGTCACGTCGCTGACGAGTGAAGTCGACAAGGCAAAAGCCTACCTTGCCACCCAACGCGGGAGCTCCGCTCCCGCGTTGGGTGATCCGGCAACCGAGGGCGGCATCGCCCGAATCATGTAAGGCGTGCGGACCTCTTCGGGCTGGTCCAGACCCATCGCCGTCATGCTCGTGGCGCTGTTCGCGGCTGGGCTGCCGTCGGCCGTCGATGCTCGGCGTCATCCCTCGACCGGGCTCCGTACGGTTGCCTACGCTCAAGCGCCGCCCGATTTCACGTTCGACGCGGGCCGTGGACCCCAATCGCTCGCGGGCTTGCGCGGAAAACCGGTCGTCATCAACTTCTGGGCGACGTACTGCCCGCCGTGCAACGACGAACTGGACACGTTCGAAAAGCTGCAGACCGAGTACGGTAAGGCGGTCGACCTTCTGACGATCGACGACGAGCCGCCGGGCACCGCTCGCGCGTACTTGCGGAAACGCGGCGTCGACCTTCCCGTCGTGGACGATCCAGGCGGCAAAATATTCGCGGCCTATTCGCTCACCAATGGTGGCGGCCCGATTCCGGTGACGATCGTCGTCCGTCCCGACGGCACGGTGTCGTACGTCTCGATCGGCGAAGTCACCTGGGATGAACTGCGCTCCGCAGTCACTGCCACGCTGCCCGCACCGCCGACGCTCTTACCGCCGCCCCGGGCCGTAAGCCCCGTTCTGCCCGGACGTTCGGCGACTTGACCCACCTCCCGCGTAGTGCTATTTTGGAGCTGATGCTGGCACTCTCAACTCGTGACTGCTAAAGGCTCCTATTCCGGCGAGGTCGTTCCCGTGCGGCCCGAACTGGATAAGCGGAAAGCCTTCATTCTGGCGACCGTGGTGTATGAGTACGTCGCGACGGCAGAGCCCGTCGGCTCGAACACGCTGACCCAGAAGTACAATCTCGGGGTCAGTTCCGCGACGATTCGCAACGAGATGGCCGAACTCGAAGCAGCCGGATATCTCGTTCAGCCGCACACCTCGGCCGGGCGCGTTCCCTCCGATGCCGGTTACCGCACGTACGTCGACCAACTCATGCGACCCGAAACGCTCCAGACAAGCGAACAACGCCGCCTCCACGATGAGTTCCGCGCCGCCAGTCGCGAACTCGACGCCGTGATCGAACATACCACGCGTCTGCTCGGTCAACTAACCCGTAACGTCGCGTTCATGGTCGCGCCGCATCGCGACGTGCAGACCTTCCGGCATATCCAACTTATTTGGCTCTCCGAGCGAACAGGACTTGCGATCGTCGTGACGTCCCTGGGCTTAGCGGTACAGAAAACGTTCGACCACGCTGCCGGAATCGAAGCCGACGAACTCACGAGCCTTTCGAACCGCCTCAATGCCGCGTTCGGCGGCAAGCAGATGCGCGACATCTCGACGGCCGACGTCGCGCGCATCGTGTCGGAAGCCGGTCTCTCCGCCGAACTCGTCGCGGCGCTCGCCGGAGCGCTCGGCGATGCCGTCGGAACCGACGAGCTTCCGGCCGTCATCTCAAGCGGCGCGCAGCACCTTCTCGACCAGCCCGAGTTTCAAGACCTGCGCAAGTTACGCTCGATCCTGCGCATCATCGAAGAACAAAAAGCGCTCTACGATTTAGTCGCCGATTCGGTGGGTTCGAGCGAGCCCAACATCAAGATTGGGCACGAACTGGGCTCGGACGATATCACGGAGTGCAGCGTCGTTACCGTTCCGTACCACTTCGGCGACGAGATGGTCGGCGTGCTTGCGGTGCTCGGACCGCGGCGCATGCCGTACGCGCGCTTGCTCGCCGTCGCTTCGGGCACCGCCGCGTCACTCAACCGCCACCTCGCTGATACGGATCCGCGTTAAAGGAACTCGTGCCGACCGATTTCTATACGGTGCTCGGCGTCGGACGCGACGCTTCCGAGGACGAGATCAAGCGTGCCTATCGTGGGCTCGCCCGCCGCTACCACCCCGACGTCGCCGACGATAAGGGCTCCGCCGAGGCGCACTTCAAGGAGATCAACGAGGCCTACGAGATCCTCTCGGATCCCGCCAAGCGCCAGCAGTACGACCGCTTCGGGACGGTGCCCAACGGTGCATCCGGGGGCATGGGCGGTTTCGGCTTCGGCGGCGGCGGCGGCGAGGGCTTCGGTGACATCTTCGACATGTTCTTCGGCGGCGGCCGCGGTCAAACGCCGCGTCAGAACGGTCCGGCGCGCGGCGCCGATCTGCGCTACGATCTGCGGATCACGCTCGAAGACGCCTATCGCGGCACGGAACGCGAACTGACCTTCGACCATCTCGCAAACTGCGAAACCTGCCACGGCTCCGGCGCAGAACCGGGCACGCTCGTGCAGCGTTGCGACCGCTGCAATGGTTCGGGCACGATGCGGGCCGTTCGACAGACGCCGCTCGGACAATTCGTTACGCAGACGACCTGTACGAAATGCGGCGGCGACGGAAGCGTCGTGCCCACGCCGTGCCGGACGTGCCGGGGTCGGGGCCGCGTCGAAAAGCATCGGACCTTAACCGTCAAGATCCCCGCGGGCGTCGACGACGGCAGCCGTATCCGCGTTGCCGGCAGTGGAGAAGGCGGCGCGCGCGGCGGACCGCCGGGCGATTTGTATGTCTATTTGAACACCGCGCCGCATCCGCGGTTCCGGCGCGACGGCAGCGATCTCTATACCGACCTGCCGATCTCGTTCACGCAGGCGGTGCTTGGAGCAACCATCGATGTCGACACGCTCGACGTGCCGGCGCCGCTGCAGATGGCGGCGGGAACGCAGAGCGGCGCAACGTTCCGCCTGCGCGGTAAGGGCATGCCGCTGGTGCGCGGCAGCGGGCACGGCGATCTGCTGGCGACGGTGCACGTCGTCGTGCCCACCAAGCTGTCGCGCAAAGAACGCGAACTGCTCGAAGAGTACGCGCGCGCGGGCGGCGACGAAGTCGACGATCGGTCTTTCTTCGAGCGCGTTAAAGACGCATTTGCCCCGTAGGCCGCCCCGCATCTTCGTTGCGGGAATCTTCGGCGTCGGTGACGTCGTCGAACCCGCACCGGATGATGCGCGCAAACTACGCATCGTCTTGCGGGCGCGTCCCGGCGACGCCGTCGAAATCCTGGACTCATCGGGCCGCGCGTACGCCGCCGAATTGATCGTCGAGCGCGAGACCGTTCGGGCACACTTACGCGCGGAAAAAACGCCGCAGGCTCATCCGACCCTGCGCCTCTCGCTCGCGCAAGGTATGCCGACGGGCGCCAAGATGGACTTCGTCGTCGAAAAAGCAACGGAACTGGGCGTCGCGCAGTTGGTGCCTTTTACCAGCGAGCGAACCCAAGCGGGTGACGCGCGCGCCGGCAAGATCGAGCGCTGGCGGCGGCTTGCCAAGGGCGCCGCGCAGCAGTGCGGACGGCCCGACGTGCCCGTGCTCGATGAGCCGACGCCCTTTTCACAGGTCTGCGCCGGCTTCGGCATGTTCGACGTAGCGCTCGTCGCCTGGGAACTCGCGGACGGCGTTCCCCTGCGCGAGCGGCTTCCTACATTGCTCGCCGGCGCGCGTAGCGCGCTCATCGTGATCGGGCCCGAAGGCGGCCTTTCGCATGATGAAGCACAACTCGCTGAACGCAGCGGAGGGCGACCCCTCTCACTGGGCGCGCGGATTCTGCGAACCGAAACCGCCGGACTCGTCGCGTGCAGCGCGGTGCTCTACGCCAGCGGCAATTTATAACCATAGTCGGCCGAGCATGAGACGAGCGAGGCGTAGGCGTATAACGAGGCCTATATGAGGCCCAAACGCGGTTGAAGTTCAGCATCGTCATCCCGACGTACAACGAAGCCGGCGGGATCGAGAAGCTGGTGACGACGCTCGCCGACGTGTTTACTGCCCACGGTCTCGATGGCGAATTGATCGTCGTCGACGATAACTCGCCCGATGGTACCGGAGCGATCGTCGACCGGCTCGCCGGTCGCTTTCCCGTGCGCTGTCTGCACCGCCCCGGCAAGCTGGGCCTCTCAAGCGGCGTCATCGACGGTTGGCGCTGGGCGCGAGCCGAATCGCAAGCCCTTGGGGCCATCGACGCTGACTTCAGCCACGACCCGCAGATCATTCCGCGGATGGTGCAGGCGCTTGAAAGCGGTCGTTACGGTTTGGCGGTCGGCAGCCGCTACGTCAAGGGCGGCGGCATCACGAACTGGCCGCTCAAGCGCAAGGTTACGTCCATCATCGCCTGCATGCTGGCATGGCCGCTCACCCCCATCCGCGACATAACGAGCGGTTTTTTGCTCGTACGCCGCGACGCGCTGGCCGGGGTCGCGCTCGACCCGATCGGTTTCAAGATTGGCCTCGAAGTCGCCGCCAAAGCGCATTATGGTAAGGCGCTGGAGGTTCCGTACGTGTTCGCCGATCGCGTCGTCGGCGAATCGAAACTCAACGGAAAAGAAATCACCAATTATCTTCGGCAGCTGCGGCGCATCTACGCGGGTCGCATCCTCGGGCGGAGGAGCGCGCACTCAGCGGCGGCTTCGCTCGCCGGCGCGCCGGCGGAAAAAACGGTCTAAATGCCGATGCCCGACTGGCTGAGCCGCCTGCGGGAACGCGACGTTCCGGCCCAGGATGCGGCGTTGTGGATCAAGTGTCCGTCTTGCGGAGAGATGCTCTATCGCAAGGACTTGGCTGCCAACCTCTCGGTCTGCAGCAAGTGTCAATACCATTTCCGCATGTCGGCCTACGATCGCATCAATTCACTCGTCGACGATGACTTCGTCGAGATCGGCAACGAGATCGTGCCGGGCGATCCGCTGGAATGGATCGATAAGCGTTCGTATCGCGAAAAGCTCGACGGTGACCGGGCGAAGTCGAATCTTTCGGAAGCCGTGGTCACCGGTTTCGGAACGCTCGACGGGTTCGCCGTGGCGCTGGGCGTCATGGACTTCAGCTTCCGGGGCGGCACGATGGGGACCGTGGTAGGCGAGCGCATCGCGCACCTCCTCGAGGAAGCGCGCGAACGGCGTTTGCCCTGCGTCATCTTCACCGCCAGCGGAGGCGCCCGCATGGAAGAGGGCATGCTCGCGCTCATGCAGATGGCCAAGACGACGCAGGCGGTCGAACGCTTTACCTCCGCTGGAAATTTGTACGTCAGCGTGCTGACCGATCCGACGACCGGCGGCGTGTCGGCGTCGTTCGCCTTTCAGAGCGACGTCATCATCGCCGAAGCGCGCGCCTCGATCGGCTTTGCGGGACGTCGCGTCATTGAGCAGACCGTGCGTCAACGGCTGCCCGACAATTTCCAGACCGCCGAGTTTCTGCTCGAAAGGGGCCAAATCGATCTGGTCGTAACGCGGGCCGCGCTGCGCGACACGCTCGTGCGCATCCTCGACTACGCGATCGACCGCCGGCGCACGGCGCCGCTGCTCAAAGCCGTCCCGGAATTCGCCTTCTAGTGAATGTCATCGTCGAACGCGAGCGACCGCTGGCCGAACTCGAAGAGCGCATCGCCGCCCTGCGAGCGCGCGGTACGCAGACGGCGGCCGACCGCAGCGCGCTCGACGACGACGTGCGGATGCTCGAAGAGAACTACCGCGGACTGCTGCGGGATCTTTTCGGCAACTTGGGAGCGTGGGAGCGGGTCAACATGGCGCGCCATCCCAAACGTCCGATCGCCAGCGATTACCTCGCCGCGTTCGATCAGTTCGACGAGCTGCACGGAGATCGCCAGTTTCGCGACGATCCAGCCTTGGTCGGCGGCTTTGCGAAACTGCGCGGCCGGCGTGTGATGGTGCTCGCGCAGCAAAAGGGCCGCGACACCAGAGAGAACATCAAACGCAACTTCGGCATGGTCTCGCCCGAAGGCTATCGCAAGGCGACGCGCTTGATGCGGCTGGCCGACCGCTTCGGCTTGCCGATCGTCACCTTCGTCGATACGTCCGGCGCCGATCCGGGCGTGGCCTCCGAAGAACATGGGCAAGCCGAAGCCATTGCCTCTGCGCTGATGGCCCTGACCAAAGTGTGTGTGCCGGTCGTGGCCTCGATCATCGGCGAAGGCGGCTCCGGCGGCGCGCTCGCGATCGCACTCGCCGATCGGGTGATCATGGCGGAAAACGCCGTGTATTCGGTCGCGTCGCCTGAAGGGTGCGCGGCGATCTTATGGGGCGATGCCGCACGGGCGCCCGAAGCCGCCGAACGTTTGAAACTCACGAGCGCCGATCTGTTGCAGTTCGACATCGTCGACGAGGTCGTGCCCGAACCACTGGGCGGAGCGCACCGCGATGCCGTCGCTTTCATCGAGCGCCTGCTCGATGCCGTCGATCTTTCATTGCGGGATCTGGAGCGCTTGCCGGCCGGCGACTTGCGCGAACGGCGCTTCAGCAAATTCCGGCGCATCGGCAGGTGGCAGGAAGCGCATGTACCGCGTGTGGTGGCCGTGCCGTGAGGCGGCGTCTTCCACGCAGGGTGCGCATGGCCGGCCGCATCGGCGCGCTTGCGCTGGTCGTTGCCGTGTTCGCGACCATCGCCATTCAATTCGAAGGCATCCTCGCCAAGAATGTCGCGCTTTCCCATGAGATCTCGGCATCGCAGTCCCAGATCGACGGGTTGCGCGCGCGGGAACGGGAGCAACGCCGCACGCTTCTGCGCTTGAGCAATCCGCTCGGAGCGATTCCCGAGATCCATGAAAAACTCAAACTCGTCGGGCCGCACGAGGAGATCATCTACGTGCGCGGGATGCCGACGCCGACGCCGGAGCCCGAAACGGATTGGCCCGAACCGTGAGCGGCGTGCGCGGCACGGTGATCAACATCCATCAGCACGGCGCCACCGTTCGTCTCGAAGATGGAACGCTCGCCGCCGTTGCGGCGGATGAACTTGCGGAGAACCGGCCGACCTACGTCTCCAGCCATGCGTCCCGGGCGCCGTTAGCGCTCGTCCTGGAACGGCGCGGCGGCCACGCGATCGTCGCCCTGGAGCGCAGCGCGCCGCGCTTACTCGATGCTGCTTTCGAAGCGCAGATGAATGCGTTTCTCCGCTCGACGCAGGAATGGGAACCTGCCGATGAACCGCCGGCCGCTGAGCGGCATTTTATCCGTAAGAAGCGGCGCGCCGCATCCTTCGAGGCGCGGAACAAAGTAACGTAACGACTCCCGGAGAAAAGCGCCGGCGTGGACATCGAGCCGGCCGCGGTCCCGGGTTGCTTCGTTCGCATCAGCGGCACGTTCGACTCGCTGCGTACCGCCGAACAGCGCGTGGCCGACTTCATCCTCAAACATCCCGAAGAACTGATCTACCTGACCGTGACCGAACTGGCCGAGCGAACCCAGACCAGCGAATCGACGGTCGTGCGGCTCTGCCAAAAGATCGGCTACAAGGGTTACCAGGAATTCAAAATCATGCTGGCGCGCGATCTGGTCGGCCCGACCGAGACCGTGCACGAGCAGATTGCGTCCAACGATTCCCCGGAAGCGCTCAAAACCAAAGTCTTCGCGGCCAACGCTCAAGCCCTAAAGGACACGCTCGAAGTCCTCTCCGATGCGGAACTCGAACGCGCCGTAGACGCGCTCGCCCGGTCGCGCAAGGTCGAAATCTACGGCATCGGCGGCAGCGCGCCGCTGGCCCTCGACGCTTATCATAAGTTCATGAAGCTGGGTCTGTGCGCCGTCTGGCTCAACGATTCCGACTTGATGGCCATGTCGTCGTCGCTGCTGGGCTCCCCGGACGTGGCGCTCGGCATCTCGCATACGGGGGCGTCCCGCGACGTGTGCGACGCACTCGAGAACGCGCATGGAGCGGGTGCGACGACGATCTGCATCACGCACCGCGCCACCTCTCCGATCACCAAAGCGTCGGACATCAAGTTGTTCACCGCCGCCAAAGAGACGGCGTTCGGGAGCGACGCGACCTCGAGCCGCATCGCGCAACTCACGATCATCGATACGCTGTACGCCGGCATCGCGAACCAAGACTACGACCGGGCGCTCGGGCTCGTCCAGAGGACGCGCGCGGCATCGGCCGGCAAGCGCTATTGACCCGCGCGCTCATTTCGCTCGGCACCAATACGGTGCGCCTGCTCATCGTTCGAGACGCCCGCGACGGTACGCTCGAAGAGCTCGAGCACGCGCAGACCGGAACGCGCTTGGGCGAGGGCTTACGCGAATCGGGAACGCTCGCGCCCGAAGCTATCGAGCGCACGCTCGACGCGGTCACCGCTTTCGTGGCGCGTGCGCAACGGCGCGGCGCGGAACTGAGCGCGATTGCGACCAGCGCCGTGCGTCGCGCCAACGACGGCGCAGCCTTCGCCGAGCGGGTTCGCGCGATTGCGGGCGTACCGCTTGAAATCCTCGACGGCGAGACAGAAGCGGCCTACAGCTTTCGGGGCGCGACGGCCGGTGCGCCGTGCGACGGCAGCCGAATCGCGGTCGTCGACGTCGGTGGCGGCAGCACCGAATGTGCGGTGGGACGGAATGGGCAACCGGAAAAAGTCCGGTCGTTCGAGATCGGCTCGGTGCGGCTGGCGGAGGCGTTTCCGGCACTGCAAGGCGCAGCGCCGGGAGCACGCGCGCGTGCAGCGGCGGCGGGAGCCCGCGCGGTCGCTGCCGGCGTTTTGGCCGGCGCCGCTGAGTTGGGGCCGGTCGACCACGTGCGGGCCGTCGCCGGTAGCCCGGCGACGATCGCCGCGGTGGCGCAGGGTTCCGACGTCGAGCGGGTCGCCGGCTCCATGCTGACGCTCCAACGGCTCGATGCGACCCTCGAGCAGCTCCTCGAGCTCAACCTCGAAGCCCGTCGCGCACTGCCCGGCATGCTGCCGCAGCGCGCGGACGTCATTGTGGGGGGCGGCATCGTGCTCTCGGAGACTTTGCGCGCGCTCGGCACGAGGGCGGCGCAGGTGGAGCGCAACGATCTGTTGCTCGGCTATCTCCTCTCAAAGGCAGCCGCGCCTCCGGGTGTTTTGAGTGAAGGCGTCAAAACAGTCGCCGCGGATGGTAGAGCCTTCCGAGGGATGATGGTGGAATCGGTAGACACAGCAGACTTTTAGGTTGGAGCCGGCCGCGCGGAAACGGCGGTCGGGATGCGCTCAAAGTCGGTGAACTCGTCGCGCCCGCGCACGACAACGCCGAGCCAAGCTCATTCGAACGTGGCCACGACTTCGTTGGAACGTGGCCAATGGCCACGTTCCAATGTGAAGGTGTAGAGACTGGACGGGCGCGGCCTACGCTCATTCGTGCGCCAAGCGCGAACAAGTACGGTCAAGGCACAGTCCGGACCACGAATATCGCGCGGACGCGATAGTGGCCAAAGCCATCGTGGTGTGAAAATTTGCCGCTCGTGAGAGCATCCGAGTTCGAGTCTCGGTCATCCCACACCGTGAACCGTCCTACGACGTCTATGTCCCGGACCGTCTAACCGAGCTCTGCCTGACGTTTGACGGCGACGTAGCAGCATGGAAGCGTGCGCCGGCGTAGCTCTTGACTTCGGCGGCACCGGGCCGCATAGTAGTGACAATCACTACTAGCAGAAAGCGCCTCATATATGGATGAATCGATCACTGCGGCGGATGCTAACCGATGGTTCTCCCGCCTGCTACGGGGTGTCCGTGAAGGCCGCAGTTACATCGTGACCTCGCACGGTGAAGCGGTCGCGAAGCTCGTGCCCGTCGATCGCACCGTCCATGACGCGGCCGCCGCGCGCAGCGCGCTTCTCAAGCGATTACGGCAACAGAATCCCAGCAACATTCGCTGGACTCGGGATGAACTCTACGACGATGCCTCGTGAGGGCGGCGCTAGACTCGAACGTCCTGGCCTACGCTGAAGGCGTCAATGACGCGGCGCGGCAGAAGACTGCGCTCATGCTGGTGCGCGCCGTTTCTGAAGACGCGATCGTCGTTCCGGTTCAAGCGCTCGGCGAACTGTTTCACGTTCTCGTGCGCAAGGCCAAGCGTTCTCGCGACAGCGCCCGCGCTGCGATCTTGAGTTGGCGCGATGCCTTTCCATGTATCGAAACGTCCGGGGCCGCGATGGTCGCCGCAGCGGATCTCTCGGCCGCGCATGACCTCGGCATCTGGGACGCAGTGATTCTCAGCGTCTCGGCGGCAGCCGGTTGTAGGCTGCTCCTGAGCGAGGACTTCCACGAAGGCTTCACGTGGAGCGGCGTCACCGTCGTCAATCCCTTCGCAAAATCGCGACACATTTTGTTGGAGTCACTGCTCGACGGTTAACCGATCCTCGAAGAAATCAGCAACCGCCTCGGCGACAGCCCCCGTGCCACGGAAGGCCCCACGCTCCTCTCGGCACAGGATTAGCGCGATGTGCGTCAAATTCGTGCAACATGAGGAGCGCGTCACTCCGTCAGGTGCAGCATAACCTCGGCGAGGTGTTGCGTTGGATTGACGCTGGCGAGGAAGTCGAGATTACGCGGCGGCGTAAGCCCGTTGCCAGGCTCGTGCCGGTCGGTGGGCAACCCCGCCCTGTCGATTGGGACGAACACTTTCGGGCCTTGCACGCGATTTTCGCCCAGAAGCCGCCGAAAGGATCACCGGCAAGCGACTTGGTCATCGAACAGCGCAACGCACGCGGGTGACCATCTACGCCGACACGAGCTTCCTCGTCACACTCTATGTCGAGGAAGACAGAACACGCGAGTCGCGACGGCTCTTGCGGCGGTACAAGAAGCCTCTCAGCGCAATCTGGTTCTCGCTGCTCGAAGCCAGAAACGCCTTACGCCTTCTCCATTTTCGCGAGCAGCTCGATGCGAAAGCGCTTGCCGAAACGTTGGCGTTGCTGCAAGAGTCGCTCGCAAAGCGCACGATCGTCGCCGTCCCGATAGACGCTGACGAGCTGGCAGCACGCGCGGAAAAAATCTCTTCGCGCTACACGGCACGCCGGGGCTTGCGCACGCTCGACCTGATCCACGTTGCCGCCGCGTCCCTGTTGACGGCAACGAACTTCCTCAGTTATGACGAACGCCAGCGCGGGGTTGCCGAACACATCGGCCTCACCGTCGCGCCATAGCCGATACTCTGGCACCACGTTCTCGCTTTGCGTCCCGGTCTGCGCCCTGAGCCCGCTGTTGAGGATGCGCGCGAGAGCCATCTTCTGAAGCGTTCTGGTTTGGTCGTCGAGCCGGTCTACGAACCCGTCGTGCCGGTCTATAGCGCGCGGACGACGACGATCGCTTGCCGCGTATCGTCGGCCCACACCGCGCGCCGCACGAGCGGGCTCGTCAAATAGGCGAACGCCGCCTGGACCTGTTCGCGCGTGCAGGCGTCGGACACGCCGGCGCTCGCCAGGCGCTCGTCGACGAGCAACATCGCCGCATCGGCGGTCAGCGTCGGAGCGTTGTGCGGCGTCCCGTGCACCGCCACGGCGGACTGCGCGGCGTATCCCGCGTCGACGATCGCCCCGGCGACGACCGCGACGCGTTTCGATTCGCCGTGATCGCGCATCCACAACAGATCGTCGAGCCGGTCGGCGACGATTCCCGGTGCAAACAGCGTGCGCATTTCGTACGGATCGCTTCCGCGGTCGAGCAACAGCGCGAGATCGGCGACCGTAAACGCGGCGACCCGATGCGTTTGCAGTTCGCCCAGGAACTCGACGTCGTCGCCGAATTCGGGGCCGACCAGCGCCGCGTATTCCATTCCCGACGCGTCGGCGTTCTTGCGCGCCTCGGCGGCGTCGGGATCTTTGACGACGCCGCTGCCCGCGGTCTTCATCTCGAGCGCGACGCCGTAACCGAGGCCGCCGAGCGGCGCGCGCAGCAGTCCGTCGGGCGCGCCCTCGCCGCCGACGTGGGTCGCCAAGAAGCCCAGGTGCGCGAACGCATCGCACGCGGCGCGTTCGAAAGCGGCGGGATCGGCACCGCGCGACGACGCCGCGAGTTGGCGCGCGATTTCCGGGGGGGCGGCCGCCGCCGGCTCGCCGAGCGCCGGCGGAGCCGGCCAGTCGTCGCGAAAGTGGTTGACGCGAAAGCGGCGATCGGGGTCCTGGACGATCCGCGGCGTGCGCCCGCGGCCCTGCGTGCGCGCGATGTACTGTTCGAGGAGAATGTACACCGCCTTGCGCGTCAAGGTCGCGGGCAGCAGCTTGCGGGCGATCCCCGCGGCCAAAATCTCGCCCGCCTCGCGCGGCTTTCCGTCGGCGAGGATCGCAAGGGCGGCGTCGAGCACGTGCGCGCGCGGCTGCGGATCGTCGACCTGCAGTTCGCCGACCGGTTCGAGCGGCGCCGACATCCCGAGCGGGATTCCCCTCGATTTCGGCAGACGGCACGCGCCGATGCGCGCCCGCTCTGCGGCGAAGACGTCGCCCTCCGCCGCCAGGCGCTCGCGCGCGTCGGCGACCGTCCAGTAACTGCCGCTCTCGAGATTCTCCCAGCGCAGCGGCGTCACGACCGCCAACTCTTCGGGCCGCAGCGCATACGGTAGCGCGCTGACGCGGCCCGGCGTGTTCGTTTCGACCGAGAGGAAGACGTAGGCGCCTTTGCGGCCCATGTGCCGGTACGCCGAGATGAGCTCAAACGCGAGTGAAGCGTGGAGACGGATGTCCTCAAGCCACGGGCGCACTGCCAGATACGATGGACCGTCGGCGAGCGGAACGTAGAGCGCGTAGCCGATCGCTCCCGAACGCAACAGGATCGCGTCGGTGTCTTGCTCGTGAAGCTGTTCGCGCGTCGCCGCCGCGGCCTGTGCGGCAGCCGCATTGTCCGCGCCGCCGAACGGCTCGACGATGATGCGCGCGTACCCGCAACGCCGCGGGTCCTCGGGTGTCGGACTCCAGCCGAAGAACGTAACCGCGCCGTGGTCCCGCGCCATCCAGGTGAGTGCCTCCGGCGAGACCGCGACGTAGCGCCGTTCACCCGCGACGGTCGGCACGGCAACGGTCGAGACGTAGCGCGGTATCGGCAGGGCGGCATGCTGGTAGTACTGCGCGTCGCCATCGTAGCCGTCGGGATAACTCGCCGCGGCGACCGGCGTCCCTCCGAACGACGCCGCGATCAGCGGCGCAACGAGCTCGTAGTGCCCGACGACGACTGGGTCGGACTCGGCTTTCGCGCTCGCATGGGACTCGTGCGTCATCGTTCGCGTGACGTTCGGTGCCGCGCCCAGGCAATCCGCGCGTCGCAGCCCTGCCGGTCGATCGAGCTCGCGGGCGACTGCTGGGCTACGCCTAGGCAGGCCTGACCGGGCCCCGGCGCGCAGCGCGAGCCCACCGACAGCAAACGTGCTATTTTTTCGAACTTGCAGACCTGACGATTCATAACCTTGGCGATTACTATGCCAGACTGTTGGCACTCTACGCCTCTATTATTTTTGTCATATATCCGGAGGCCATTGACGATGAATAAGCCCGGGCTCGCCAGTGGGGCTGCCTTTGCCCATTCGAAGCCGGGAAGACCCGAATCGGAATGGCACGCCCTCGAAGACCACCTTTTCGATGTCGGGAAGCTTGCGGCTGAATTCGCGCGCCGTTTTGGTGCCGAACGAATCGCTTATGCCGCCGGCGCATGGCACGATCTTGGCAAGTATGCGCACGACTTCCAGGCTTATTTGCGCGCAGATCACGAGGCATCGAATGAAGGAACCGGGGCCCGTGTCGATCATTCAAGTGCCGGTGCCATCCTTGCTCACGACAAGGGTGGCGCGAGCGCCTCAGTCGTGGCTTTTGCGATTGCGGGACATCACTCGGGTTTGTCGGACGGAGTAGACCTCTTTCATCGCCGGATTCCCGTGAAGCGCGCTCGCCTTGAGGCCGCGCTCGCTGCCGGAATCCCATCTGACTTGTTGACGATCGATGCTGGACCACTTCCAGATTGGGTGAAAACGAAGACACAAGCAGAGATGCTTGGCCGAATCGTTTTCTCCGCGCTTATCGACGCGGACCGCCTCGACACCGAGAGGTTCTTCGATCCGCGGGGCTCCGCCGGCCGCACCGGAGCATTTCCGACATTGCTTACATTGCGCGACAAGCTTGCGGCTCACATCGGTGACTTGATGAACGATGCTCCGCGATCGCCAGTGAATACCGCTAGGGCGGAAGTCGTTCGCGATTGCGAGGCCTCCGCGACTCGCCATCCGGGATTCTTTACGCTCACCGCACCGACAGGGACCGGTAAGACGTTGGCGGCCATGCTGTTTGCTCTGGAACACGCAGTCGCGCACGATCTCAAGAGGGTCATCGTGGCGATTCCTTATACGAGCATCATCGAGCAAACGACGGCGATTTATCGGTCAGTCTTTGGGCCTGACGCCGTTATCGAGCATCACAGCGCGATCGATGCGATCGCGGACACCGACGAAAACCGGCGCGCGGCCGAGAATTGGGACGCGCCCATCATCGTCACGACCAATGTCCAACTGCTGGAGTCGCTCTTCACGAATAAGACATCGCGATTCAGGAAGCTTCACTACTTGGTCGGCAGCGTCGTAGTGCTCGATGAGGCTCAGACGCTCCCCCCTGGCCTTCTCGAGCCAATCGTGGATGGGCTACGGGACCTTGTTGCTCACTACGGGGTGACGATCGTGGTCGCGACCGCGACGCAGCCCGCGGCTGCTTGGTACAAACTTAAGACTTCACAACCGTCCCTGCCGGTTCGCGAGATCGTGCAAAATCCAACGGAGCTGTTTACAGCGCTCGCACGCGTTAATGTCTTGATACCGCGCGATCTATCAAAACGGACGCCGCTCGCCGACATCGTGACGAGGGTTCGGGAGGCGCGACAGGCGCTCGTGATAACCCACCGCCGCGCCGACGCGCGCGACCTCGCTCGAGCTTTGCCGAAGGCGTTTCATCTTTCGGCGTCGATGTGCCCGGCTCACAGATCGGCTGTGCTCAACACCATCCGTAAGACATTGAAAGATGGCGCCCCGTGTACGGCGGTGACGACGCAAGTCGTCGAAGCTGGGGTCGACATTGATTTTCCATTCGTAATGAGGGCCTTGGGTCCACTTGACTCCCTTGCGCAAGCAGCGGGTCGTTGCAATCGAGAGGGGAAGCTCGTCGATGATTTCGGAAAGCCGATGCTCGGCAGATTTGAAGTCTTCGTCCCGGACACGGCCCCGCCCAAGGGCCTGAGGCTTGCTACCGACGTAGGGCGAACCGTTCTCGAACTGCGTGACCACAGGCTCGACTTGGCGGATGCAAGCGTATTCAATGAATATTTCGACCGGCTGTACGACAACGCGGTTCTCGACCGAGAATCCGTCCAGCGCGATCGCGAACGATATGCCTATCGGCAAGTGGGCACTAACTTCAAGCTGATTCCCGATGACCAGTTCCCAATTGTCGTTCCCTACCTTGATTACGAAAGGCGCCTCTATCGCGTGCGTGCGGCATTTGAACGTGGTGTCGGTGAGCGAGCGGCGCTCCGCGATCTTCAGCCGCTCATCGTTTCGGTTTATCGCCGCGATATCGACCAATTCCGAGCCATCGGTGCACTGGACCAGATCGGGGAGATGGAGCTCTTCGCGCTGAGGCCAGATCACCTAGCAGTGCGGTACGATGAGCGCCTCGGGCTCCTAGAGGCGTCGGAGCCGGAGCAAGTGCGCGAGCTTGTAATATGACCGTGCGAATAAAGTTCTGGGGCACACTCGCCTGTTTTACGCGCCCAGACCTAAAGGTGGAGCGAGTTAGCTATCCCGTCATGACACCTTCGGCCGCGCGCGGAGCGGTTGAAGCAATCTTCTGGCGCCCGGCGGTCTACTGGGTGGTCCGCCAGATCTGCGTACTCCGGCCGATCAGATTTACAAGCTTTAGGCGTAATGAAGTCAACGACAAGGCGTCGCGCGATATCGAACTCTTTCTTGCGGACGAGCGTCGTGCGCAGCGCAATACGCTGGCGCTTCGCGACGTCGCTTACTTTGTCGACGTCGAGCCGCGGCTAACCGAGAGGGCGGCCCCTGACGAGACTGCCGCAAAATTCGTAGACATGCTTCGCCGGCGTGTCGAGCGCGGCCAGTGCTTTCAGCAACCGTACCTCGGGTGTCGAGAATTTGCGGCCAGTTTTGGCCCGCAGGACGGGGAGCAGCCCATTGCTGAGACGCGGAAACTTGGCCACATGTTACACGATGTGGAATTCGCGAACGAAAACCGTGCGCACTTTTTCGATGCGCTGCTGGAAGGTGGAATAGTGAGACCCCCTGAGCCATCGTGGTTGGGAACTCGATAGCGGTGTTTGAGTCGCTCGTGGAGTTCGCCCAGTCGAAGAACCTCGTCGACGTTGAAGGTTATCAGCTACGTCCGATTCGCTGGCTCGTTCATATCCGGAGCGACGGATCGCTCGTGAACGTCGAGGACACGCAAACCGCTGGCGACAGGCCCGGGGCGAAACCTCGCCCGAAGCAGTCTCTGGCGCCGACTACACCGAAACGCTCAATTAACGTTAAGGCATCGGCGTTCGTCGATAACTCCAAATACGTTTTCGGATACGAAACCTCGGCAAAAGAAGAAACTGTACTCCGAGCCCAAGCCTGCAAATGGAGTTTCCGCGACATTATTCGGTTTGCGTGCGAGCAAACTCGCGACGAGACCGCGGCTGCCGCGCTGCGATTTCTCGAGCGATTCGATGCCGGGGAATTTCTCGATCGGGTACCGCCGGCGGACCACGCGACGAACGATCTCTTCGGCTTCATCCTTGAGCCTCAGCGGTCGGCATTACACGACCCGCAGAATCGAACGCTCCACACTTTCATTGTGACCCGGGAATCGGACCGGGTCAGCAATGAGGTGGCATGCAGTGTATGCGAAAGAAGGGGCACCGTTGCCCGAACGCACGACAACATTAAGGGCGTGGCCGGGGCGATGCCCAAGGGCGCAGACATGGTGTCTTTCAATCAGAGTGCGTTTTGCTCGTACGGTTTCGAACAGGGCGCTAACGCACCGATGTGCTTATCGTGCATGGCGAGTTATACAACAGCACTCAACGCCATGCTCGACAGGCATAAATTGAAGCAAAGCGTTCGAATCGGCAACGCCGCAAGCATCGTATACTGGACACGGGGTGGCGACGCGAACGGCGTTGCCGACTCGCTATTCGGTGAGTTGCTCGAAGGAAGCCCCGAGGCCGTCGGACGTCTTTTCCAGTCGGCCAAAACAGGGCTGAAGATGACGGTCTATTCGGGGCGCGTCTATGCGGTTACGCTGACCGGCGATAGGGCAAGAATTGCGGCCCGTAATTGGATTGAAGAAACCATATCGTCCGCTCTCGAAAATCTACGACGGCATTTCGCAGATTTGGATATGGAAGGCGCCGATCGCCCGCCGAGCATTTGGGCGCTACTGGAAGCGCTCAGTGCAGCCGGGAAAGGTGAAGCTACCGCCACAACGCTTTCCGGCCCTTTGACTTATGCAGCGCTGTGCGGCCGGCCATATCCTCTGGGCGCCTTAGAGGCTGCCGTTCGGCGAAACCGGGCCGACAACAAGATGCTTGAGCGGCACACCGGCGCATTGCGAGCCGGAATTATCAAAGCAGTCCTGCTACGGTTACCCTCTCAGCCTTACGGAGAACTCAAACCCATGCTCGATCCCGAAACGAAAGAACCCGCATATCGATGCGGAAGGCTCTTGGCGGTATTGGACCGACTCCAAGAACTTGCTACGGGCGCCGCGGCTGGTGTCGTCGAGCGGTATTTTGGTTCGGCCAGCAGCGCGCCGGCCAGCGTCTTCGGCACGCTGTTACGAAACGCTCAGAACCACCTTAGCAAACTGGACCAAACCAGTAAAAGCAATGGGATCTATTTCAATCGCTTGATCGGCGAGATATTGGCTTCTATGGCGGAATTCCCGCACACGCTTTCCGTTCAAGAGCAAGGCCTGTTTGCTCTCGGCTTTTACCATCAGCGCCAAACATTCTTCACTAAGCGCCAAAGCGCAACTTCGGAGGACAACGTAACGTGATAAGCGCCCGGTATGACTTCGTTCTGCTCTACGACGTCGAAAATGGTAATCCTAATGGCGACCCGGACGCCGGCAACATGCCACGCCTTGATCCCGAAACGATGCACGGTTTGGTATCCGACGTAGCCCTCAAGAGAAAAATTCGGGATTATGTTTATATGCGCTACTTTGACGATCAAGCCGTACCAGGGATGGACATTTTCGTCAAGCACGGGGCCATCCTTAACGACACAATTGACCGTGCTCGCTCCGCAGGCAAGAAAGCGGCTCACGAAGCCGACGAGCGCGGCGCTGGCGACGATACGGCCGAAGCCGCCGGCCGGACTGGCGCAAAGGCCGACGAGAAGACCAGGAGTCCTAAGAAAGCCGGCTTGGACCGCAAGCAACGCGATGCTGCCAGAGAGTTCATGTGCCAAACCTATTACGACGTGCGAACCTTCGGTGCAGTGATGACGACGGGCGAGCATACGGGCGGCGCCGGACAGGTGCGGGGACCGGTCCAACTCACCTTCTCGCGCTCCATCGACCCGATCGTCCCGCTAGACATCTCACTAACTCGCGTGGCCTTGACCAAACCCGAGGACGCTACAGACGCGCGTAGTGAGGGGACTATGGGGCGTAAACACCTCGTTCCTTATGCACTCTACCGCGCGCACGGCTTCATTTCTTACCAATTCGCAAAGCAAACCGGCTTTTCCGAAAGCGATCTCGCCAGATTATGGGAGGCCCTCGAAAACATGTTTGAGTTCGACCGGTCTGCCGCGCGCGGCACTATGTCAAGCCGGCTTCTCTGCATCTTCAAGCATGAAAGTCCGTATGGCAATGCACCAGCCCATCGGCTCTTCGAGGCACTCCAGGTCAGCCGAAAAGGCAACGTTACTACCGGCCCTGCGCGCAGTTTCAGTGACTACGAGGTCCACATTGATCGCGCGAAGATTCCCGAGGGGGTGGCCCTGGAGCTGCGGCCGGAACTGCGGGAAGCAGCATAGCGGCTTCCAACTGGTAGCAATGGACGACGACGATTTTTTGCCATTGTCCGGCTTGCAGCATCTCGTTTTTTGTGAGCGCCAGTGCGCGCTGATTCACGTTGAGCGTGAGTGGGTCGAAAACGATCTCACGCTTGAAGGAACCGCCCTCCATGCGCGGGTCGATAGGCGGTCCGTGGAGCGGCGAGCCGGCATGAAAATACTTCGGGGCTTGCGTATCCGAAGCGAGCGCTTGCGAGTGTCCGGCGTAGCCGACGTGGTTGAAGTTACCGCGGGGCCGGATGGTGCCACGATTTACCGCCCAGTGGAATACAAGCATGGGAGCCGCCTTACGCGTCTTGCAGATGACGTGCAGTTATGCGCCCAAGCCCTGGCCCTGGAAGAGTCTCTGAACGCGAGGGTGACCGAAGGCGCGATAATGTACGGTGCGTCAAGGCGGCGGCGAGACGTTACGTTTACCGCGGAACTGCAAGCGGAGACATTTCGGGCAGCGCAACGCTACCACGCAATGTGGGCTTCTCAAGAGACCCCCTTGGCGCGGCAGGCCCCAAAATGCAGACGATGCTCCTTGTTCGATCTCTGCCTCCCGAACATCACGTCGAGAGGATCCCGATCAGCGGACTACGTCGACTGGATCATTCGGTCTTAGCTCGTGCCATCACGGCATGCTAATACGCTTTACGTGACGACCGCTGGGTCGTACGTCGGGCTCGATCACTTGTGCCTGGAGGTTCGATCGGGTGGCACGAAGCGCGAAATCCCGTTACATCACCTTGGTTCGGTCGTCTTATTCGGACAGCAGACCTCGATGAGTCCGGCGGCAATGGCGGCATGCGCTGCGCGAGGGATCGGCGTCGCTTTCTTGACGGAAAATGGGCGATTTCTTGCTCGTGTCGAAGGTCGCATGAGCACGAACGTACTCGTACGCCGTGCCCACTTCCGGGCCGCCGATGATCCAGAACGGCAAGCGCGCTTCGGACGTAGCATCGTCGTCGGGAAGATCGCAAACACGCGTTCATATCTGCGTCGCGTTTCTCGGGACCACCAAGATGAGCCCAGCATAGCGGAGGCGGCCGACAAACTTAAGAGCTGCTTGACTCGTTTGCGCGAGGCGCAGTCCATCGTGTCGATTCGGGGCATTGAAGGGGAGGCGGCCGCCTGGTATTTTGGCGTTGTTCCGCGGATGGTTAGAGCGAAGTGGTTGGCCGGGACTTTCATAGGTAGAACGCGGCGTCCGCCTCGCGACCCCTTCAATGCCCTTATTTCGTTCCTGTACGCCATTCTGATCAACGACGTCAGGGCAGCGCTGGAAGCGACCGGCCTTGACCCACAGGTCGGATTTCTGCACGTCGACCGACCGGGCCGGCCATCCCTTGCCCTTGATCTGGCCGAGGAATTTCGCGTGCCGTTTGCCGACCGCCTCGCGTATGCGCTTTTGAACCGCGAGCAGCTTACTGAACGCTCTTTCGTGCACGATCCCACTTCCGTCAAGCTGACTGACGAAGCGCGAAAGATCGTTCTGACCGAGTATCAACACCGGAAGACAGAATCGTTGACGCATCCGTTCACGAAGGAGTCGACGACGGTGCTGCTCCTGCCGTTTATTCAAGCCCGGCTGATGGCGCGCACCATCCGAGGCGAGCTCGGCGCTTATCCTCCATATGTGACGGAATGAGGCGCGTTTTGGTTTCCTACGATGTTGCTACTGCAGACCGCAGCGGTAGGCGGCGACTCAGGCGAGTCTGCGCGCGGTAATCGAAAAGGGACCGGCTTCGGTAATCGAAACGCCCCCACAC
>JACRTY010000056.1 GCA_014305025.1 Candidatus Nyctobacter psychrophilus
GTGGCGGTGCGGGCTCTGCAGGCACCGGCGGGGGCACCGGACGGACCGCCACGCCGGCGGCGCAGACTGCCGGCGACGGCCTGCCGCTTCCGACGCCGGGCGAGATCGAGCGCGACAGCGCCTCGGTCGCAAGCGATATCGACGGCGCGTTCGCGCAACCCGGTCATCCGGTGTCGACGGGCGAACACGGCGGCGCGGCGATTCACGATACCGATGCCCAGCGTCCCGGCGGCCTCGAGGAGATTTCGTCACCGGATCCGGCGTCGCAGCACACGACCGACGCCCAGGAACGCCCCGGCGCCCCTTCGTCGGCGCCGACGGCCACCGAGCCCGAACCCGCGCCCGGCGCCGGCACGCACGATCGTCCGGAACTCGACACCCGCGGTGACGCGAACGCCGAACTCGAGACACGCGGTGACGCGAACGCCGAATTCGACACGCGCGGTGACGCCGGCGAGGCACCGCAATAATGCTGACGCCCAAGCGCGTCAAGTGGCGCAAACAGCACCGCGGCCGCATGACCGGTAAGGCGTTCTCCGGCAACACGTTAACGTTCGGTGAATTCGGCTTGCAGGCGCTCGAGCCGGTGTGGATGACCAACCGTCAGATCGAAGCGGCGCGTATCGCCATGACGCGCCACATCAAGCGCGGCGGCAAAGTCTGGATCAAAGTCTTTCCCGACAAGTCGGTGACGAAAAAACCGGCCGAAGTCCGCATGGGTTCCGGTAAGGGCAACCCGGAGTTTTGGGTCGCCGTCGTGCGCCCCGGACGCGTCCTCTTCGAGCTGGCCGGCGTGCAAGAGTCGGTGGCGCGGGAAGCGTTGAAGCTCGCCGCCGCCAAGCTGCCGATCTCAACCAAGATCGTGACCCGTCAATCCGAGGTGGAGGCCGTTTCGTGAAGCACGACGAGTTGACGAAACTGCGCGACCTCACCATGCCGGAGTTGCAGCAAAAAGCCCGCGAGACCAAGGAGCAGCTTTTTAATTTGCGTTTTCAGCTACGCACGGGCCACCTCTCCGACTTCAGCCGCGTGAAAGCGACGAAGCGCGAGTACGCGCAAATCGCGACGGTGATCAGCGAGAAGCGCTTAGCGGAGGCCCGGCATGGAGCAGCTTAGCGAAACGGCAAGCCCGGCCGTCTCCGGCTATGCCTACGATCCGGCGGAAGAATTGCCCGAGGCCGTCGCACAGCCGCAGCCGGCGACGGCCGCGGCGGAGCAGCCTGCGCCCGCGACGTCGACCTCCTCCAGACATCGGCGGCGCATCAAAATGGGCGTCGTGCGCAGCGACAAAATGGATAAGACCATCGTCGTCGTCACGGAAACGCGGGTGCCGCATCCCGTGTATAAAAAGATCGTCCGCAAGTCGGTGCGCTTCAAGGCGCACGATGAGCGCAACGATGCCAAGGTCGGCGATACGGTGCGCATCATGGAGACACGGCCGATGTCGCGCGACAAGCGCTGGCGGCTACTCGAAGTCGTCGAGCGGGCCAAATGATCCAACAAGAGACGCGGCTGAAAGTTGCCGACAACAGCGGGGCGCGCGAATTGCTGTGCATTCACGTGCAGGGCGGCTCGCGCCATCCCTATGCGTTCGTGGGCGACATCATCGTCGGCACCGTCAAGAGCGCGATCCCCGGGGCGGCGGTCAAGAAGGGGCAGGTCGTCAAAGCGGTCGTCGTACGCTGTGCGCAACCGATGAAGCGGCCCGACGGCTCGTTCATCAAGTTCGACGAGAACGCGTGCGTCATCATCAAGGGCGACAAGGACAACCTCGACCCACGGGGCACGCGCGTATTCGGGCCGGTTTGCCGCGAGCTGCGCGACCGTGGATTCCTCAAGATCGCGTCGCTTGCGCCGGAGGTACTTTGATATGCCGTCGGCGATAGCGAAACCGCACATCGTGAAGGGCGATACCGTCGTGTTACGGCGCGGGCGCGAGAAGGGTAAACGCGGCGTCGTCAAGGCGGTGTTTCCCAAGGACGGCACGGCGACGGTCGAAGGCGTGAACGTCGTTAAACGGCATTCCAAGCAAGGCGTCCAGGGCAAATCGTCGGCCGGCATCTACGAAAAAGAAGCGCCGCTCCCGATTTCGTCGCTGCAAGTGATCGACCCCAAGTCGAATTTGCCCACGCGCGTGCGGCGCATCCGGCGCGACGGTAACGTGCTGCGCGTGGCGGTGCGGTCGGGCGAAGATCTGCTGATACCGGGGAAGGGCAAGTAACATGGCAGCGACGCGATTGCGCGAACGCTACGATACCGACGTGCGCAAGAAGTTGATCGAACGCTTCGGGTACCGCAACCTCCATCAGACGCCGAAACTCGAGAAGGTCGTTATCAACATGTCGGTCGGCGACGCCATCTCGAATTCCAAAGTGCTGGACACGGCCGCCAAGGAGCTCGAGGCGATCAGCGGTCAGAAGCCGGTGATCACCAAAGCGAAGAAATCGATCGCCGCCTTCAAGTTGCGCGAGGGGATGTCGATCGGTGCCAAGGTCACGTTGCGCGGCGAGCGCATGTACGTTTTCCTCGACAAGCTCTTCAACGTCGTGCTGCCGCGCATCCGCGACTTTCGCGGCCTCAACCGTAAATCGTTCGACGGGCGCGGCAACTACAATCTCGGCCTGCGCGAGCAGATCGTGTTCCCCGAGATCAATTTCGACCGGGTCGACAAGATGCGCGGCATGGACATCGTCATCGTGACGACGGCCAAGAACGACGAAGAAGCAACTGAATTTCTGACCGGCATGGGGCTCCCGCTCCGGCGTGAAGGGACCGCGTAAGGATGGCCAAGACTTCGAGCATCGAGAAGGCGAAACGCACGCCGAGGTTTGCGGTGCGCCAGCACAACCGCTGCCTGGTGTGCGGGCGGCCGCGCGGCTACTACCGCAAGTTCGGCATGTGCCGCATCTGCCTGCGCGAGAACGCGCACCGCGGGTTCATTCCCGGCTTGACGAAAGCCAGTTGGTGAAAGTGCGAAGCATTTTCTTGGGGGGCCCGTGCGCAACGTCGCGCGGGGGCGCGATTTAATGGGCGTCATCACCGACCCGATCGCCGACATGCTCACCCGCATTCGCAACGCCAACACGGCCAATCATCCGACCGTCGACATTCCGGCGTCGCGCATGAAGGCGTCGGTCGCAGCCATTCTCAAAGAAGAAGGCTTCATCCGCGATTACGAGCGGGTCACCCAAGGTCCGCAAGGCGTGTTGCGCGTGACGCTCAAGTACGGTCCCGAAAAAGAGAAAGTCATCACCGGCCTGCGCCGCATCAGTCGCCCCGGCCTGCGCGTCTACATCGGACGCGGCGACATCCCCCGCGTGCTCGGCGGCCTGGGCGTCGTCCTCATGTCGACGAGCAAGGGCATCATGTCGGGCAAACGCGCCAAGCGCGAAGGCGTCGGCGGCGAAGTTCTGGCGTATGTCTGGTAAGCGGACCCCACACGCTCCGCTTGTGGGGTGGAAGCATGTCACGTATCGGTAAGTTGCCCGTCGCGATTCCCGACAAAGTCACCGTTGAAGTGACCGACTCGGTCGTGCGCGTCAAAGGTCCCAAGGGTGAGTTGCAGCAGCACGTGCTGCCCGTCGTCACCGTTTCGGTCAATGACGGCAGCGTCGTCGTCCAACGCAACGGCGACGCCAAAGAACACCGCTCGGCGCACGGCCTGACCCGGACGCTCGTCGCCAACATGATCGAGGGCGTTTCCAAAGGTTTCCGCAAGAGCCTGGAGATCAACGGCGTGGGGTATCGCGCCGCCAAAGCGGGTGAGAACATCAACCTGACGCTCGGGTACTCGCATCCCGTCTCGTACAGCGCGCCGCAAGGCATCTCGTTTTCCGTCGAGGGGACCAATCGCGTGCACGTCGACGGGATCGACAAGCAGCGCGTCGGACAAGTCGCCGCCGAGATTCGCAACCTGCGTCCGCCCGAACCCTACAAGGGCAAAGGCGTGCGCTACGAAGGCGAAGTGATCCGCAAGAAACTCGGCAAGGCCGGAAAGGCCGGCAAGAAATGATCAGCCGCACCGAACAGCGCCTCAAGCGTCATAGCCGTCTGCGACGCAAGGTCATCGGCACGGCCGAGCGGCCCCGTTTGCAGATTCACCGCACCTTGCACCACATCTACGCGACCGTCGTCGACGACGCGCGCGGCCACACGCTCGCCGCCGCCTCGACGCGCGACAAGGACCTGAACGAGCTCGGCTCGCGCTCGAACGTCGACGCCGCGCGCAAAGTCGGCGAGGCGATCGGGCGCAAAGCCAAAGCGGCCGGCATCGATTCCGTCGTCTTCGATACGTCGGGGCTCAAATATCACGGCCGCGTCGCAGCGCTCGCCGATGCCGCCCGCGCCGCGGGACTGGAGTTTTAACGGGTGTATAATAGAAGTCGCGATCGCGACAACTCGGGCATCGATGAGAACGTCGTGCGCATCAACCGCGTGGCAAAGGTCGTCAAGGGCGGCAAGCGGTTCAGTTTCTCGGCCCTCGTCGTCGTCGGCGACCGCAAGGGCCGCGTCGGGTTTGCGATCGGCAAGGCGGGCGAAGTTCCCGAAGCCATTCGCAAGGGCGTTGACAAGGCGCGCAAGGCGATGATCACCGTACCGATGGTCGAACGGACGATTCCGCACGAAGTAACCGTGCAGATCGGCGCCGGCCGCGTCTTCATGAAGCCCGCGTCGCCGGGAACGGGCGTAATCGCGGGCGGCCCAATGCGGGCGGTGCTCGAATTGGCCGGAATCCACGACATCCTCACCAAGTCGCTCGGAAGTTCGAATCCCGTCAACGTCGTCTACGCAACCTACGAAGCGCTTCGCTCGCTCAAGACGGCAGAGACCGTCGCCAAGCTCCGCGACAAAACGGTCGCCGAGTTGTACGCGTAAACGCCGTACGATCTATAAGGTAAGCGCTCCATGGCACAAGCACGCATGTCCCGCAAGAAGCCGGCTCCAGCCGCCGTCAAAGCACCGCCGGCGCAGCATGTCGCGCGCGGAGACGGTCTCGCCGCGTCGACCCCCGGCACGACCCTAGGGAGCCTCCGCGAGAACGCCGGCGCGCGCCCCAAGCGCACGCGGGTCGGGCGCGGACACGGTTCGGGCATGGTGAAGACCGGTGGCGAAGGCGGCAAGGGCCAAACCGTCCGCTCGGGCGGCGGCAAAGGGCCGGCCTTCGAAGGCGGCCAGACGCCCTGGGCGCGCCGCCTGCCGCATAAGCGCGGGTATTCGCAGAAGGCGCGCGACATCGGCCATTTCCGCACGACGTACGCCGTCGTCAACCTGGCGGCGCTCGCCGATTGGGACGCGGCGGTTGAAGTTTCTCCGGAGTCGCTCATCGCCAAGCGTCTGCTTTCGAAAGCGCCCGACGGCATCAAGATTCTCGGCGGCAACAAAGGCGGCAAAACGCTCCCAAGCGGCCTGCGTTTTCGCGATGTCGTCTTTTCGGCGAGCGCGCGCGAAGCGCTAACGGCGGCCGGCGCCGACCTCGGCGACGACGAGGGAGCCACGACGCCGGCGTCCGGTTCCCCAGCGTAGCGCCGGAAACCGGAATCCATGCTCGACAATCTTCGCGCGGCCTTACTCGTTCCCGACATCCGCAAACGCGTCGGCTTCGTGCTGCTCGCGTTTGCGGGCTTCATCTTCATGATCCACGTCCAGTTGCCGGGCGTCGATGAACAGCGCTGGCAGCAAGAGCTGCGCGGCGGCTCGTTTTACAACTTCCTCGGCTTCCTCTCGGGCGGCGCGCTGCAGCGGCTGTCGGTCATCGCGATGGGTATCACGCCCTACATCAACGCGTCGATCATCATGCAGCTGATGACCGTCGTATTGCCGCACCTCGAGGAACTGGCCAAGAAGGGCGGCGAGGAAGGCCGCAAAAAGATCAGCCAGTACACGCGCTGGTTGACGATCGTGCTGGCCGTCGTTCAGTCGACGACGATGTCGCTCAACATGAGCCGCTCGGGCGTGTTCTACGATCCATCGTGGCAGTTCGTCGTGTTCGCGGTGATCGCGTTCGTGTCGGGAACGCTGTTCCTGATGTGGCTCGGCGAGCAGATCACCGACAAAGGCATCGGCAACGGCGTCTCGCTGATCATCTTCATCGGCATCGTGCTGCGCTACCCGACGTACGTTTCGCAGACGATCACGGCGGGCGCGAAGGGCAGCTTCCCGGTCTTCGGCCTCGTGCTCTTCCTGATCATCGCCCTGTTCACGGTCGTCTCGATCATCTTCATGTACCAGGGTCAGCGCCGCGTCCCCGTGCAGCAAGCGCGGCGCGTCGTCGGGCGGAAAATGTTCGCCGGCCGTTCGTCCTACATTCCGCTGCGCCTCAACAACGCGGGCGTCATCTCCATCATTTTCGCCATCTCGATTCTGCTCTTACCGCAACAGGCGCTATCGTGGTTCGCGCACTCCGGCGGGACGCCGACGTATTGGCACCTCGGCCCGATCGGCTTCCCTGCCAACCCGACGGCCACGTCGCTCGCGCTGCAGACGTACTTCAGCCCGAACAGTCTGCTCTACAATTTGGCGTACTTCATCCTGGTCGTGATCTTCACGTTCTTCTACAGTTCGGTCGTGGTCAACATCGGCGACATCGCCGACAACCTCAAGAAGAGCGGCTCGTTCATTCCCGGCATTCGGCCGGGCGGTCCGACGCAGGACTACATTCGCCGCATCCTGTTTCGCATCACGACGGTCGCGGCGGTGTACTTGGGTCTCCTCGCGATCTTGCCGACGACGTTGCAGCAAGGCCTCGGCGTCACGACGTTTTATTTGGGCTCGACCTCACTCTTGATCGTCGTCGGCGTTGCGCTCGATACGATGACGCAGATCGAAGCGCGCCTGGCGATGCGGGATTACAAGGGCTTCATCAAGCGATGACCGTGCCGGTGGCTTGGCATGCCATGCGGCTGGTTTTTTTGGGACCGCCGGGCGCGGGCAAAGGAACGCAGGCGCAAATCTTGGTCGGCCGATTCGGCGCACGCCAAATCTCGACCGGCGACATCCTGCGCCGCAACGTCGCCGACGGCACCGAACTCGGCAAGCGGGCCAAAGCCTTCATGGACGCGGGCGCCCTGGTGCCCGACGACGTGATCGTTGCGATGATGGAACCCGAACTCGGCGCTGGCGCGGCGTTCATCCTCGATGGTTTTCCGCGCACCGTCGCGCAGGCCGAAGCGCTCGATGCGATGCTGACGCGGCTGGCGCTGCCGCTCGGTGCGGCGTTGCAGTTCGACGCCGACCGTGAGGTGCTCATCGAACGGTTGGCGGGCCGCTGGACCAATCCGCGGACCGGTCGCACGTATCATACGCTTTTCAATCCGCCGCGCGTCGCCGGCATCGACGACGAAGACGGCGGTCCGCTCGTGCAGCGCCCCGACGACGCGCGCGACGTCGTCGCGCAACGGCTCGCCACCTACGATGCGAAGACGAAACCCCTGATCGACTACTACGCGCGCAGGGGCCTGCTCCAACGCATCGACGGTTTGCAACCGATCGAAGCCGTCACCGCCGACGTGCTGCGGGCACTCGGCGACCGAGCGGCTTAGCATGATCACGATGAAATCGGCGCGTGAAATCGAGATCATGCGCCGCAGCGGCAAGATCACCTCGAGCGTCTTGGCGATGCTGCTGCGCAGTGCCAAGCCCGGCATGACCTTGCGCGAGGTCGATCGCCTCGCCGAAAAAGGCATTCGCGAACAGGGCGGCATCCCGACGTTCAAGGGCTACCGCGGCTTCCCGGCCTCAATCTGCGCATCGGTCAACGAGGTGGTCGTGCATGGGATTCCCGGCGACCGCGTGCTGCGCGACGGCGACATCCTCTCGATCGACATCGGCACGACCTTCCAGAAGTACGTCTCTGATTCGGCGGCGACGGTGGCGATCGGCACCATCACCGCCGAGGCCAAGCGGCTGCTCCACGTCACGCAGGAGTGCCTGATGCTCGGCATCGCGGCCATGCAGAAGGGCAACCGCCTCTCCGACATCGGTCACGCCGTCCAGCGCCACGCCGAGAAGAACGGCTACGGCGTGGTTCGGGCCCTGGTCGGTCACGGCGTCGGCCGCAGCATGCACGAGGAGCCACAGGTGCCCAACTGGGGGCGCCCCGGCGAAGGAATCATCTTGCGTCCGGGGCTGGTGCTCGCGATCGAACCGATGATCACCCAAGGCACCTACGAAGTGCGCTCGCTCACCGATGGGTGGACGATCGTCACTGCAGATGGTAAACTAGCTGCGCACTTCGAGCACACGATCGCGTTGACGGAGGAAGGTCCACGGATTCTCACCCTGCGCGACCACGATTTCATGGAACTCGACGTCGCGCCATACCGCCCCAAAGAAGAACTAGCCGCGTGAGGACGCTGTGATTTACCGCATGGCGTCGTCGCTACGGGTCTCATGGCCACTAGGCCACTTCTACCCTAGGCTCCTCGCCCTGCGATAAATCCCAGCATCCTCACCATCAAGGAATTGTCCGTTATGAAGGTCCGTCCGTCCGTTAAGCGCATCTGCGAGAAGTGCATCATCATTCGTCGCGAGGGCAAAGTTCGCGTGATTTGTGAAGTCAATCCCAAGCATAAACAGGTGCAAGGCTGATGGCGCGCATCTCGGGCATCGATTTGCCGCGCGACAAGCGCATCGAAATGGGGCTGACGTACATCTACGGCATCGGCCTGCCGACGGCGCAGAAGATTCTGGAACGCGCCGGCATCGATCCTAATACGCGCGTCAAGAACCTGACGGAAGACGAAGAGAAGAAGCTGCGCGACGCGATCGACGGCCAGGTTCGCGTCGAAGGCGATCTGCGACGCGAGGTCGCGGGTCACATCAAACGCCTCACCGACATCGGGTGCTACCGCGGTGTGCGCCATCGGCGTGGACTTCCCGTGCGCGGTCAGCGCACCAAAACCAACGCCCGCACCCGCAAGGGACCGAAGAAGACGGTCGGCGCGAAAAAGAAAGCCACCACGGCCCCCAAGAAGTAACGGTCGCTGCCGGCCGTGCCCAACCGTTCGGAATTTCTGACCGCAACCGGAGCCGCGGCCGCGGCGCCGGCCGCCATCCTGGACCGTGGCGTCAAGCCGGTCGTCATCGCCAGTTCCAACGGCAACCGCTTCAAGAACGGCGGAACCCAGACGGCCGTCGAGCGCGCGTTTGTCGGAATCACGCGCGGTGACGACGTGCTAGACGCGCTGATCGCCGGCGTGAACATCGTCGAACTCGATCCGCTCGACGACAGCGTCGGCTACGGCGGCTTACCGAACGCCGACGGCGTCGTGCAGCTCGATGCTTCTTGCATGCACGGTCCCAAGCACCGCGCGGGAGCGGTCGGCGCGCTCGAAGGGGTGCGCACGCCTTCCCTCGTGGCGAAGGCCGTCATGGAACAGACCGATCACGTTTTGCTGGTCGGGCGCGGTGCGCAAGAGTTCGCGCGCGACGTCGGCTTTACGACCGAGCCCGATCTGAACACGGCGCATTCGCGCGCGCTGTGGCTGGAGTGGAAGCGGCGCACCGATCCCGATCATTATCTCGATCCCGCCAAACGAGCGCTCGTCGGTGCACGCGCCGGAGAGTCGATGATCCGCGACGGATTGGTCGACGTCGCGCACTACTGGGGCACGATCAACTGCGACGGCATCAACGCACGCGGCGACCTGTGCGGGGTCACCACGACCAGCGGCCTGGCGTGGAAGATTCCCGGCCGCGTCGGCGATTCACCGATCATCGGAGCGGGCTTATACGTCGACAACGAGGTCGGCGCCGCGGGGTCGACCGGACGCGGCGAAGCCAACCTCTACGGCGTGAATTCGATGTTCATCGTCGAGCGCATGCGCGCCGGCCGTCATCCCAAGGACGCGGCAATGGATGCGCTACGCCGCGTGCGTTCCCAAACGATTGAACGCCGGCTACTGAACTCGCGCGGTAATCCGCGCTTCGGCCTGCAGTTCTACGCGCTCGACAAGCGCGGCCGCTTCGCCGGCGTCTCGCTGTACCGCGTCGGCGAAGGCTACGCCCTCTGCGACGAAAACGGCCCGCGTTCCGTCGCGTTCGACCACCTGCTCGAAGGCGCGCCGTTCGACTGACGCCGCACGCGCACTCAACGTTTTGCGCGCCGACGCGGAACTTCGCCAAATAGCGCGATCAGGCGCGGATCGAAGTTTATCGCGATCGGCACTCCGACGGTACAGCGCGCGATGTCCGGATGACCAGGATTGAGCAAGATGCTCGACTCGAGCGGGTTCACTGCCGAAGGGACGCGCAAGACGAGCGTTGCGTTGGAGCGGATCCAGGTCGATCCACGGTGCTCGCCGATCCGATTGTCCGGTTCACGCCAATCCGCCGGCAGGTCGCGGAGGGAGATGGTGCGGACACCAGCGTTCTGTGGAACGCGAATCGTTACGGCGACGAGCGACTTCGGAAGTCGCCGCGATGAGGTATGAACGAGCGTTTCAAGCAACGCCAGCGAGGAACTCTCCGAAGCGTAGATCAGCCGAAGCCCCGGCGCGTTCCAGCGCCCTCCACACTCTTCGGCTCCTTCCCGGCTGAGCACGCTCTCGCGATTGCTGTACCGGCGCTTTGCGATGCGCCAAGCGATCACGAATAGATACCGTGCTCCAGGCGGTATAGGACACGAAAAACTTGTTGAGTACCGACTTCGGTGTCGAGTAGATCCAGTGGCCTCTCCCCACCAAGCGCGCGGTTCGGTTCTTTGAACCATGCGCTTGCATTCTCGTCATCTTCAAAGACCCGTCGAGCAAACCCATATATCGACGCCAGACGAAAAGCACGGTCCGATGGAAGCGGCCGCAGCGGTCCGCGTTGACCCCGTTTTCGCGAACCTGTCGCTCGCGAGACGCCGATCACTCGCTGAATGTCGTCGATGCTCGTATCACCCAGGAGGGCTGGGTGCTGTCGCTGCGTTTATATTGACTAACGTTGGTCATCGTGGTAGGCTGGGTCCTACATGGCCACGGTCAACATCGCCGAAGCAAAAGCGCAGCTTTCGGACCTCGTTGCGCGCGCTTCGCAAGGCGAAGAGATCACGTTGGCTCGGCACGGGCGACCGATTGCGAGGCTCATGCCTCTAGCCGAAGTGGTTCCCGCGGCGCCCGATCGAGGCTTCGGTATCGGCCGCGCCGACATAACGATTCCCGATGACTTCGACGAGCCGTTACCCGCCGACATTTTGGATGCATTTGAGGCCGACAACGTTTTCCCGCGGTGAGTTTGCTGCTCGATACGCACGTATGGCTCTGGTGGACGTACGGGTCCAAGGAGCGACTGCCGGAAAACGTACGTAGCAGGATCGCTCAACGCGACGAGCGCGTCATGGTCTCGATGGCAAGCCTTTGGGAGATTGCAATCAAGTCGCGACTCGGTAAGATCGCCTTTCCACGTCCCCCGGCGACGTATGCTCTCAAGCAAATGAAGCGCCAACGATTTGAGTTGCTCGGCATACGTATCGCTCATGTCGATGCGATCGCTTCGATGCCGTTGCACCATCGCGATCCCTTCGATCGTTTACTAATCGCACAAGCTCAAGTCGAAGGGCTGACCCTCCTGACGGCGGACGCCGCCTTCGAACTGTACAAAATTGCAAAAATTATCGTGTGATCGCTGGTCGGCCGCTTCATGCCGTGACACATAATCAGGGTCCCGGCGCTTCGACGAGCGCACAAGCTTTCGGTCGTTTTATCGTTCAATGTTCGCCGCGGGGCATAGCGAAGTAATCGCCGCTACCGCGCCGCTGCGTTGCGGTCGTCGCGCGCGGCGTCGAAGAGCATGTGCACGTGCGTGCCCCCTTCGGTGTCGACCGAGACGGCGCGGGCGATTGCGCGGATGATGCTCAGGCCGAAGCCGCGCGGTCGTAAACGTCGACCGACAAGACGTTATCGTCTTCGATGCGCGGGAAAAGTTCGATTTCACCGGGGCCTTCGCTGCCGTAAGCGTGTTCGACCACGTTCACCAGGGCTTCGCCGACGGCGGTCAGCACGTCTTCGGTGAGGTCGGGGTCGATGTCGAGCGCGGCTTTCAAGATATTCGACAATCGCGCCGCGGCGCTGACGTACCTCTCGAATCCGGAAACCACGTGACGGGCCGCTCGGAGCTGCGTCTGCACGGTCTTGCCTATCCGGCGAACGCCAAATCACTGCGTCACGCGCTGGCGGCCTTTTTGGCCGTGTCGGCGATGCGCTTCTCGGCGACGTAAGCCGCCCGCAGTTCCGCCGTACGCCGGCGCGCCGATTCCGAGCGACCGCGGCTGTTCGAGGCGGGCGGCAAGCCGTGCTTGTTGCGCGAGGAAGAGCAAGGCGAGCAAACCCATCAACGCGACCGCGCCGGCCACGAGCAGCGCAACGCGATCGACGCCGCCTTGTGCGGCGGCGTCGACGATCCGCTCGCGCGCGTCGATGCACGAACCGGCGCTGCTGAATCCACCTCGCCGGGCGGTTAGGTCAGCGCGGCCGCGGTACGGCGGACGTTTTTGGCCGCGGCGCGCGTTTCGAGCGCTGTCAGCCAGGCATCCATGCCGGCGCCCGTCCGCGCCGAAAGCTCGAGGACCGTCATTCCGGCGTGTACGTTCTCGATGGCCGCATGCGCCGCCGCGCGCTCGAAGCCGACCGCCTCGGCGAGGTCGATCTTCGTCAGCACCGCGATCTGCGACGTATTGTAGGCGAGCGGGTATTTTAGTGGTTTATCTTCCCCCTCGGTGACGGCGCAGAGGACGACGCGCAGGTCCTCGCCGAGGTCGTACTCCGCGGGGCAGATCAAGTTGCCGACGTTCTCGATGAACAGGATGTCGAGCGGTTCCACGTCCCAGCCCGAGAGCGCCCGGCCGATCATGTCGGCATCGAGCCGGCATTCGGCGGCGGTCGTGATTTGACGGACCGGCGCTCCGCTGCGGGCGAGCCGGTCGGCATCGTTGCTCGTCGCCTGGTCCCCCACGAGGGCGGCGACACGGCGCGTTTGTTGGAAGTGGCGCAAGGTCGCTTCGAGCAACGTCGTCTTGCCGGACCCGGGACTGGAGAGGAGGTTGACCACCAGCGTGCCGCTCTCGGCAAACCGTCCGCGGAGCGCGCAGGCGAGGTCCTCGTTCTTGCGCAGGATATTCTGTTGAATTTCGACGACGCGCAGCTTCACGCCGGTACCTCCATCGCAACGAGTTCGAGTTCGCGACCGCGCACGATCAGCGGGGCCGGCGCTCCGCACGCAGGACAGATCAGTCCGCCGCCTTCGCGAGGTTCACCTTCGCGCTCGCACTGCGGGCACGCGACGCTCACCGGAACGTCGTCGATGAGAAGTTCCGCTTCGGAGGCGACCGTGTCGGCTCGAGCGAGGTCCCACGCGAAGCACAGCGCATCGATCGTCACGCCGCTCAGCCGCCCAATGCGCAGGCGAACGCTCGTGACGCGGCTCGCGCCTTCACGCGCAGCGGCCTCGCCGATTTCGTCGAGCAGCGATAGTGCGATGGAAAGCTCGTGAATCCTGGGACGCCTCCGAAGCGCATGAACCATCGGCGCGACTGCGCGTTACGGCGTTGCCGATCATGCGACGAAAAAGTCGCGCCATCCTCTTGCGCAACGCCATCCAACGGAGTAGCCTCTGCGTTGGGTCTAAAACGAAAACCCGGATTGTATCCCCACGGCTGACGGAACTCGAAGCGCGCAGATGCGCGAAAGGAAGCGTTCGATGTCGATTGCTCCACCTTCGGATACACTGGTCAACGTACTCTGGATTCCCGCGGGTCTCAGTTGTGACGGTGACTCCGTCTCGCTGACGGCGGCGGCGCAGCCGGCGATCGAAGAGATCGCGCTGCAAGCGATTCCCGGCTTACCGAAGGTCAAGTTCTATTGGCCGCTGATCGAGTACAGCACCGGCGACGAGTTCTTGCAGGCGTTTTTCAAGGCCGAACGCGGTGAGATGGACCCCTTCGTGCTCGTGCTCGAGGGTTCGATCGCAAACGAAGCCATCAAGAGCGAAGGTTACTGGACCGGCTTCGGCAACAAGGCCGGTTCCGACCAGCCGCGCACGTTCTCGGACTGGATCGATGCGCTGGCTCCCAAGGCGTGGGCAGTGCTTGCGGCCGGAACCTGCGCGACCTACGGCGGCATCCATGCAATGGCCGGCAATCCGACAGGCGCGATGGGCGCGCTCGATTACCTCGGTTGGGATTGGAAATCGAGTGCCGGCGTGCCGATCGTGTGCGTTCCCGGCTGTCCCGTCCAGCCCGACAACATGTCCGAGACGATCCTGTATCTCTTGTGGCAAGCCGCCGGCCGCGCACCGATGATTCCGCTCGATGAAGCGGGCCGCCCGCAATGGCTCTTCGGCAACACGGTGCATGAAGGCTGCGACCGCGGCAGCTATTACGAGCAGGGCCAATTCGCCGAAACGTACGATTCGCCGAAGTGCTTGGTCAAGTTGGGCTGCTGGGGGCCGACGGTCAAGTGCAACGTTCCCAAGCGCGGCTGGATGGGGGGCGTCGGCGGATGCCCCAACGTCGGCGGTATCTGCATCGGCTGCACGATGCCCGGCTTCCCCGACAAGTTCATGCCGTTCATGGACGAGCCGCCGGGCGGCCACCTCAGTTCGACGTTGATCGGCGGCTACGGCGCGCTCATCCGGCAGCTGCGCAGCTTCACCACGCATACGCTCGACAAAGAACCGAAATGGCGCCATAAGGGCACGCAACTCACGACGGGCTACAACCCCCGCCGCGGCGCCTAGGGCCTCCTTGGGTCCGCATTTTACCATTCGATCTTCGCTTATCACGATAGAGGTGCACTAGATGGCAGTCCAAGCACGACCCCAGAGCGGCACGTCGGCTGCGCAGTCCCGGTTGGTCGAAATGTCGTGGGATCCGATCACCCGGATCGTCGGCAGCCTCGGCATCTATACGAAGATCGATTTCGGCCAAAAGGTCGTCGCGGAGTGTCACAGCACGTCGTCCATCTTCCGCGGCTATTCGATTTTCATGAAAGGCAAAGACCCGCGCGACGCGCACTTCATCACCTCGCGCATCTGCGGTATCTGCGGCGACAACCATGCGGCCTGCTCGGTCTACGGGCAGAACATGGCGTTCGGCGTGCGGCCGCCGCACTTGGGCGAATGGGTGCTCAATCTCGGCGAAGCGGCCGAGTACATGTTCGACCACAACATCTTCCAAGAGAATCTGGTCGGGGTCGACTTCTGCGAGCAGATGGTTCGCGAAACCAATCCGTCCGTCTGGGAAAAAGCCAAGGCCAAGCAGGCGCCCAACGCCGGCATCCACGGCTACAAAACGATCGCCGACATCATGGCGGCGCTCAATCCGTTTACCGGCGACTTCTATCGCGAAGCACTGACGGCCAGCCGCTACACGCGCGAGATGTTCTGCTTGATGGAGGGGCGCCACGTTCATCCGTCAACGGTCTACGCGGGCGGCATGGGGACCGTCGCGACCCATCAACTCTTCACCGACTACTACACCCGGTTGATGCGCTACATCGAGCACATGAAGCGCGCCGTGCCTTTGCACGATGACCTGTTCGACTTCATGTATGAAGCGTTGCCGGGCTACGAGCACGTCGGCGAGCGCCGCATTCTGCTCGGCTGTTGGGGCGCCTTCCAGGATCCCGAATACTGCGACTTCGACTATAAGAACATGACGAACTGGGGTCGCAAGATGTTCGTCACGCCGGGCGTCGTGGTCGACGGCAAACTCGTCACCAACGACCTCGTGCAGATCAACCTGGGCATTCGCATCCTGCTCGGCAGTTCGTACTACGACGATTGGCAGAGCCAAGAGACGTTCGTTCCCAACGACCCGCTCGGCAATCCGGTCGACCGCCGGCATCCTTGGAACATGCACACCAACCCGCGTCCGCAGAAGCGCGATTTCAACAATAATTACAGTTGGGTCATGTCGCCGCGCTGGTTCGACGGGAAGGACCATCTCGCGCTCGACACCGGCGGCGGCCCGCTCGCTCGTTTGTGGTCGACCGCACTCTCGGGCCTAGTCGATATCGGCTACATCAAAGCGACCGGCAACAGCGTCGTCATCAACCTCCCCAAGAGCGTCCTGAGCGGGGCGACGAGCTTCGAGTGGAAGATTCCGAAATGGTCCAACACGATCGAACGCGACCGCGCGCGCACGTACTTCCAAGCCTATGCGGCTGCCGCCGCGCTGCACTTCCTCGATAAGTCCTTCGAAGAGCTGCAAGCCGGCCGGACGCGCACCTGGGAGCCGTTCACGGTCCCGCAGGACGCGATCGGCTGTGGATTTACCGAAGCGGTGCGCGGCGTGCTCTCGCATCACATGGTGATCCGCGACGGCAAGATTGCGAACTACCATCCCTGGCCGCCGACGCCGTGGAACGCGAATCCCCGCGACATCTACGGAACGCCGGGACCCTACGAGGATGCGGTTCAGGGCTGTCCGCTCTTCGAAGAGAACGGGCCCGAGAACTTCAAGGGCATCGACATCATGCGTACGGTGCGCAGCTTCGATCCATGCTTGCCGTGCGGCGTGCACATGTACGTCGGGGGCGGAAAGACGATCGAGACCGTGCACTCGCCGCTCGCGCCGTTCGGGTAACGGGCGCCACGCAGACACACGAGGTTTCGCAACCCGCGGCGCAAGCGGCATCGAACGCCATCGCATCGCTCCTGGCCGAGGTCGCCGCGGCGCCCTCGGTCGAGCGTGCGCACGAGAAGACCGAAGAACTCGTGCGAACGCTGGTCGGCTTCTACGGCGACGGGCTCGAAAAGATTCTGACGATCGTCCACGACGCGGGTGCCGAGCGGGCGCCCGCGATCTTCGAGGCGCTCTGCGCGGACGAGTTCGTGGAAAGCCTGCTGGTGTTACACGGGTTACATCCGCTGTCGCTCGAGGAGCGCGTTGAAGCGGCGCTGGAATCGGTGCGTCCGTATCTCGCTTCCCATGAAGGTGCCGTCGATTTGGTCGGCATCGAGGGCGACGTCGCCGAAGTGCGCTTCCGCGGGAGTTGCGACGGCTGTCCGTCGTCGAGCGCGACGATGCAGGGCGCCGTCGAACGTGCGATTCTTGAACGCGTTCCGGAAATCACGACGGTGCGCGCAGCGGGCGTCGCGCCCGCGGCATCGTCGTCGCTTCGCGTCGAGAGTGATTGGGTCGCGCTCGATGCGCTGCCGACCCTCCCGACCGATGGTCTTGCGCGCTTGGCGCTCGACGGAACCACGGTGTTGTTCGTGCGCGGGGAAGCGGCCCTGTACGCCTATCGCGATCGGTGTCCCGCGTGCGCGAGCAGCTTCGGCGACGCCCACTTGGAGTGGCCATTCGTTCGCTGCGGCGCCTGCGGCGGTCGCTTCGACGTCGTGCGTGCCGGACGTTCCGAGAACGATGCCCGCACGTTCGCCGAGCCGTTCCCGCTCGTGCGTGAAGGCGAACGCGTTCGCGTCGCCATCCCGCTCGGAGTTTAACGTCAGTGGCGGTCGAGGATCGCGGCGATTTCGCCGCGCTGCAGGCGCTTCTCCGTAAGCCGGTTCCCGATACGGGCGAACGGTGCGATTTTTGCGCGCAGCCGGTCGGGGCCGAACACGGTCATCTCGTCGATCTCAAAGCGCGCCGGATCATGTGCGGCTGCCGTCCTTGTTGGCTCGTCTTCGAGCCGACCGGAGCCGCGCAGGGCCGCTACAAGCCGGTTCCGACGCGTTACGCGGTGCTCAGCGATCTTCTGGTCGACGAAACCACATGGGATGCGCTGCAGATTCCGATCGGGCTCGCGTTTTTCTTTTACAACTCGGTCGAGAACCGCGTCATCGCGCTCTATCCCGGCCCGGCGGGCGCCACGGAATCGCAGCTCCCGCTGGATGCGTGGTCGTTGCTAGCAGCGCATCCGGTTGTCGCGGGTTTGGAAGCCGACGTCGAGGCGCTCGTCTTGCGACGCCGCGAGGGTGCGACGGCGGCATATCTGGTTCCGATCGACCGGGCGTACGAACTCGTCGGCGTGATTCGGTCCTCGTGGCGTGGTTTCGACGGCGGTGAGGACGCCAAACGCCGCATCGACGCGTTCTTCGAAAGCGTCGAGGCGCGCGCGTGAGCACCCTTGCATTCTCGGTCGTCGGCGCGCGGCCGGAACCATATGCGGCCGCACCCGCGCTGACGCTGGAATTGCACGTGGCCGAGTCGTCGGGCGTGCGGGTCGACGCCATTGCCCTGCGCGCGCAAGTCTCGATCGAACCGCAGCGGCGGCGCTATGCCCACGGTGAAGCGGAGAAACTGAGCGATTTGTTCGGGCCGCAGCAGCGGTTCGGCGACACGTTGCGCACGATGCTGTGGGCCAACCTCGCGACGACGGTGCTGGGTTTTTCGGGGGCGACGCACGCCGACTTGACCTTACCGTGCAGTTACGATTTCGAGGTCGCCGCGTACAAGTATCTGGCCGCCCTCGAGGACGGCGAGATTCCCTTGGTTGCCTTCTTTAGCGGGACGGTGTTCGTGCACGGCGAGCACGGCGTTACCGGTGAGCTCGTGCCCTGGACGTGCGAAGCGCGCTACCGCTTGCCGGTGGCGGTGTATCGACAAACGATGGAAGCGCATTTTCCCAACAGCGCGTGGATTCGCGTCCACCGCGACACGTTCGATGCGCTCGACCGCGCGCGGCGGAGTGCCGGCCATCCGACATGGGACCGCACGTTGCTGGCCCTGCTCGCCGGCGATGTCGGCCTGAACGGCGTTGCCGCAAACGGCGCCGGGACGGGCGGGGTGCGCAAGCCATGACCGATTTTTCGGCAGCCCGGGCGATTGCCGATACGGTGCTTTACGAAGGGTATTTGCTCTTTCCGTACACCGCATCGACCCGCAAGAACCAGATGCGCTGGCAGTTCGGCGTCGTGGTGCCGCTGGCGTATGAGGCCGCTGGCACGGGGGAGCACGGCGAGCAACAGACCGACATCCTGTTCGAACCGAGCGGCGCTGCACCGGCGGTCGACGTCCTCGTGCGTTTCTTGCACGTCGTCGCCCGGACCGTCGAAGCGGCGCAGTTTGACGGTGGTTTCCGCGAAGTTCCGTCACTGACCGTCGACGGCACGACGCACGTGACGTTCGACGAGACGCGTGAACGCGACGTCGCGCTGACGCTTCAAACGTCGCCCCGCGCGCAGGAAGACGTGTCGTTCAACTTCGAAGGCGAGCGCCTCATCGAGCTGCTGCACGCCTCTGACGGCACGGTTGCGGGGCGGGTCGTACGCGAGTGTCTGCCGCTCGCCGGCGTGCTGAGAGCGACGGCCGCGCCGGTCGATGGGGCGCCGCTGCTTTACCGCTTGCGCGTGCGGCTCGAGAACCATTCCGGCATCGTTGCGGGCCGCGAACGCGCCGGCGTATTACGCACGGCGTTTGTTTCCGCGCATACCTTGCTCGGTGCGCGCGACGGGACATTTCTCTCGCCGATCGATCCGCCGCCGTATGCCGGCGGCGCGACCGCCGCACTGGAAAACCGCCACACGTGGCCCGTGCTCGTCGGTGACGCGCAACTCGATCCGCAACGTGCCGCGATCGTGCTCTCATCGCCGATCGTGCTAAGCGATTTTCCGCAAGTCGCGGCCCAAACCGCCGAAGCCCACGACGGAACCGAGATCGACGAGCTGCTGCGGTTGGGCGTGCTCGGGCTTTCGGATGCCGAACGTGCCGAAGCGCGGGCCACGGATCCGCGTGCGCGCGCGATCGTCGAGCGCGCCGAACGCTTCGACGCGGCCGAGCATGCCCGCATCCATAGCGCCGCGTTGGAAGCGATGGATGCGCCGGCGCCGCAGAGCATGGTCGTGAACGGCATAACGGTAGCGGCGGGATCGAGCGTACGACTGCAGCCCAAACGCCGCGCCGATGCGTGGGACATGTTCCTCGCCGGCAAGACGGCGACGGTGCGCAAAGTCCATCAAGATCTCGAAGGCAAATGGTATGCCGCGGTCACGATCGACGACGACCCGGCAAGCGACCTGCACGAATGGTACGGCCGCGCATTCTTTTACGAACCCGACGAGATCGAACCGCTCGGACCGGCGTCGTGACGGCGCGCGTGCTGGTCGCCGGGGTCGGTAATATTTTCTTCGGCGACGACGGCTTCGGGCCCGCGGTCGCCCAGCGGCTCGCGGGCGAAACGATCCCCGACGCCCGCATTGCCGATTTCGGTATTCGCGGGATGCACCTGGCCTACGAGTTGCTCTCGGGATACGCCGCGGCCGTTCTCATCGACGCCGTCCCGCGTGGCGGTGAGCCGGGAACCTTGTACGTCATCGAACCGGAGCCGGTCAAGAGCGGCATGGCTCCCGACGCCCACCGGATGGATCTGGAAAACGTGTTTGCCTGTGCGCGCATGCTCGGCGGCGAACCGCCGCCCGTGACGATCGTTGGCTGTGAGCCTGCGACGATCGACGAAGGAATCGGGCTCTCACCAACCATGGAACGCGCGGTCGAGGCGGCGCTGCCGCTGGTACGCCGTGTGGTCGCAGCGGCCGCTGCGACCACCATGGATGCAACTGCCGGCATTTAGCCGAAGGAGACGCAATGGTCAAAGGTCTGATTTGGGGTAGCGTCGGGTTCGCCGTCGCGTTCGGCGCCTCACGCCTGGTCGGTACGCTCACGACTGACCTGAAGCGCTACGATATGATCCGCGCGCAGTCGGGCGACGGGCCGTTCGTGTTCGAATTGCTCGGCAAGCTTCCGGACTTGATGTCCGCGCTGCCGCCGCTGATGGATGCGGCCAGCCGCGAGAGCGGCAAGCTATTGATGTCGATACCGAGCGACGCGCTTCGCTATGCCCGCATCTCATCAATGTAGCCGCTACGTCCTTCTTCCGTCCGAGACGAAGCTCGAGTTTATCGCGAGCAGCAGCTTGCATCCCGTCAAAGGATCGGCGAATGAGTTGCGGGGGCACGTCGAAGCCGGATGGGACGACGGCGAAGTGGCGCTCGATCCGCCGCCCGTGATGCACGTCGAGTTCGGCGTGGAACGCTTGCGCTCGGGCAACGACATGCAAGATCGCCAGATGTGGAAACTGCTCGATAGCAAGCGTAATCCGCGCGTGGTGGCCGATCTGCACGAATTGCGGCCTGCTGGGGCGCATCGCTACGCTGCGACGGGCGACATCTCGCTTGCCGGAAAGATGCGCCGCTACACGGGCGAACTTAAGGTGACGCGGGAAGGCGTTCGGGTGACGGTCGACGGGCGGCTGCCGCTCGACATCCGTGACTTCGGCCTCAAACCACCGCGATTTTTGATGTTCACCGTCGCGCCGGTCGTCGAGGTGCGCCTGCACCTCGTTGCCGCCGCACAGGAAGGTTCGTAGCCGGTATGTGTCTCGCGATTCCGGGTCAAGTCGTCGAAATGGACGCCGTGCAGCCCTTACTCGCAAAGGTCGATGTGGGTGGCGTGCGCCGCAACGTCAACGTCGGGTTACTCGAGCAGAGCGAGCTGGCTCCGGGGGACTGGATATTAATCCACGTCGGCTTTGCGCTCAGTAAGATCGGTGAAGAAGAAGCGCGCGATCAGTTGCGCATGCTGCGCGCCATGGGCGAAGACGAGCTTGCGATCGAAGAAGTGCGCGGGTATGCTTTTGATGCAGAAGGCGCCGCCCACGGCGCGGCAGGGTGATGAGCGATGAAGTACGTCGATGAGTTTCGCGATCCCGACCTGATCCGCAACGTCTCGCGCGAACTCGCGCAGGTCGTCGACCCCGAGCGCGATTATCGCATCATGGAGGTGTGCGGCGGCCACACGCACGCGATCTATCGCCACGGCTTGCGCGACGTGCTGCCCGACAACATCGAGCTGGTTCACGGGCCGGGGTGCCCCGTCTGCGTGCTGCCGACGGGGCGCGTCGACGACGGCCTCTCAATCGCCCGCCATCCCGATACGATCCTGTGCTGCTTCGGCGATATGATGCGCGTGCCGGGCACGCAGGGCACGCCGCTCGAACTCAAAGCGACCGGCGCGGACATTCGCATGGTCTACTCGCCGCTCGACGCCCTGGCGCTTGCCCAGCAGCATCCCGAGAAGCACGTGTGCTTTTTTGCGATCGGCTTCGAGACGACCGCGCCCTCGACGGCGCTGACGTTGCTGCGCGCGCAGGCCCAGGGCATTCGGAACTTCTCGATCTTCTGCAATCACGTCACGATCGTGCCGGCGATGCGCGCGATCTTGGATTCGCCCGACATGCGCATCGACGGCTTCGTCGGCCCGGGGCACGTCTCGACGATCACGGGTTGCCGTCCCTACGAGTTCATCGCCGCCGACTACGGTAAGCCCGTCGTCGTCGCTGGTTTCGAACCGCTCGACATTCTCGAAGCGATCTTGTGGATCGTGCAACAGCTTCATGCGGGCGAAGCGAAGGTCGAAAATCAGTACCGGCGGATCGTGCCGTGGGAAGGCAATCGTGCGGCGCTCGGGGCGCTGGCGCGCGTCTTTGCGCTGCGCCCGTATTTCGAATGGCGCGGGCTCGGGTTCATCTCGCAGTCGGCGCTGGCGCTGCGCCCGGAGTTCATGCCGTGGGACGCCGAAGTGCAGTTCGAAATCCCAGGCGTGCGCGTAACCGATCCCAAGGCGGCACAGTGCGGTGAAGTTCTCAAAGGGGTGCTCAAACCGCCGCAGTGCAAACTTTTCGGCAAGGAGTGCAACCCGGAGCGGCCCGTCGGCGCACTGATGGTTTCCAGTGAAGGTGCCTGCGCGGCGCACTACCGCTATGCGAGTCGCCAACTGGTCGAGGTGTGATTGCCGGCGAGGGCACGGCGGCCGTGCGTACCGCACGCCGCGTGCGCTTCGATGACGCGCGGATCGAAATGTCGCACGGTGCGGGCGGAAAAGCCTCGCGCCGGCTCGTCGAAGGTCTCATCGCGCCGGCCTTCGCCAATCCGATTCTCGCCGCGCTCTCCGATGCAGCGACGTTTTCCCTCGGCGACCGGCGCGTCGCGACGACGGCCGACGGTTACGTCGTGCGGCCGCTGCGCTTTCCGGGCGGCTCCATCGGGGAACTCGCCGTCAACGGCACGCTCAACGACCTGGCCGTTTCGGGAGCGCGTCCGCGCGCGCTGATGGCGACGTTCGTGCTGGAAGCGGGCTTAGCCGCCGACATGCTGCGCGCCGAAGTGGCAGCCATGGCCGGCGCCGCCGAGCGCGCTTGCGTCGCGATCGTGGGCGGCGATACGAAGGTCGTCGAGCACGGCTTCTGCGACGGCATGTACGTCACGACGTTCGGTCTCGGCGAGGTCGAAGGCGACACGACGCTCGATCCGCGCTCCGTCCGCCCCGGCGACCGCGTGCTACTGAGCGGACCCATTGGCGACCACGGCATCACGATTTTGCTCGCGCGCGGGGAGCTGGAGATCGAGTCGTCGCTGCGCTCCGACACGCGGCCGGTCTGGCCGTTCGTCGAAGCGCTGCTGCGCGCGTGCGGCGACGGCGTGCGCTGGATGCGCGACCCGACGCGCGGCGGCGTTGCTACGGCACTGAATGAATTGGTCCGCGAGAACGAGCTCGCCGTCGTGCTCGACGAAGCGTCGATTCCATTGCGCTCGCAGGTGCGCGGCGCATGCGAGCTGCTCGGTCTCGATCCCCTGCACATCGCCAACGAGGGTCAATTTTTAGCGTTGCTGGCACCGGAGCGCGCCGACGCTGCGCTCGCGCTCGTGCGTTCCATGCCCGGCGGTGAAGAGGCGGCGCTGATCGGGGAGGTGCGCGACGAGCCGGCGCGGACGGTCCTGTGCGTCACGCCCTACGGCGGAACGCGCACGATCGACATGCTGGTGGGTGATCCGCTGCCGCGTATATGTTGAGCGACGCTCCGGCACTTGCCTCGCTCGCTGCATTGGGCGCGGAACGCTTACGCGCGCGCGAGGCCGTCGGCGCCGACTTTTTTGCGCGCGAAGCGCCGCGCTTGACCGACGCCTGCGCGGCCATGGCGGAACGCTTCGAACGCGGTGGCCGCCTGTTCGCGTTCGGACGCGGCCCGTACGCCACCGACGCCGCTCACCTCTCGGTCGAGTTCGTGCATCCGGTGATCGTGGGGAAACGAGCTTTGCCGGCGCTCGACGCCAGCGCGGCGTTCGAGGCGATGCTCGAGGCGCTGGCCGCGCCGGACGACATCGCGATTGGCCTGGGGCCGCCGGAAGGCGACGAGGCAGTCCTGGCCGCACTCGAGCGCGCGCAGCGGCGGGGCGTGCTGACGTTTGCGCTGCCGGGCATGAGGGCCGATTACGCGGCCGTTTCTCCGACCACCGACGTGCACGTGCACCAAGAGATATTCGAACTGCTGGGCCATTGCCTGTACGAAAGCGTGCACGTCTTTCTCGAGCATGGTTCGCGCGCGGGAACCTCCGACGACGGCGGCGCCGCCGGCTTTCTGTATCCGTTTCTGGGAGCCGGCACGCAGACCGATCGGCCTGCGGTGGCCCGCTCGATCGTCGCCAAAGCGGCCGATGGTGCGCGACTGCGCGAACAGGTCGCGCAGCGGCAGAGCGACGTCCTGGCGCGGGCAGCGCTCGCTATTGGAGAACGGCTGGCGCACGGCGGCCGCATTCTCACCTTCGGCAACGGCGGATCGGCGACCGATGCCACGGACTTCGCGCTCGACTGCATCGCTCCGGAGTGCGGCTTTGCGCCCATACCCGCGCTGTCGCTGGCGGCCGAACCCGCGATCCTAACGGCAGTGGGCAACGATGTCGGCATGGAGTTGACCTTCGTGCGGCAACTGATCGCGCAGGCTCGCGCGCACGACGTCGCCTTTGCCTTCTCGACCAGCGGCGGTTCGAAGAACGTCGTGGCCGCGCTCGAGACGGCGCGGGCCCGTGGCCTGCTAACCGTCGCGCTCCTGGGTTACGACGGCGGTGAGATCGTGCGCCGCGGTCTGTGCGACCACGCCATCGTGGTTGAAGCCGACTACATCCCCCGCATTCAAGAGGTGCAGGCCGCGATCTATCACGTGCTGCGCGTACTGCTCGAAGCGACGCACGATGCCGCTTGAACTCTTCGGCACGCGCAGTTGTCCGTACACCGCGGAACTACGCGACGACCTGGACTGGCAGGGTCGTGCGTTCGTCGAGTATGACGTCGAAGAGGACCCGAGCGCGCGCGAGCGCTTGACCGCGCTGTGCGGAACGCCGCTTGCCGTCCCGGTGCTCGTCGACGACGGCAGCGTCGTGCAGGTCGGGATGAGCGGCCGCTCGTGTTACGTCGCGCCCGCCTGATTCGCATCCGCGGCATCGTTCAAGGCGTCGGGTTTCGGCCGTTCACACATCGCCTTGCGCACCGCTACGCAATCTCGGGATGGGTGAAGAATGGTGGCGACGGCGTCGAGATCTTCGCCGAAGGGACGATTGGCGCACTCGACGCGTTTGCGGATGCGCTGCTGAGCGAAGCACCGCCCGCGGCGCGCATCGCGTCGACCGATGTCGCCGACGCGCGCTGCGAGGGACTTGCGGAGTTCGAGATTCGCGAGAGCCGGCCGTCGTCGCGACCGACGGTTCGCATCGCGCCCGATCTGGCGGCGTGCGACGCGTGCCTGCGTGAACTCTTCGACCCCGCCGACCGGCGCTACCGGTATCCGTACATCAACTGCACCGATTGCGGTCCGCGCTACAGCATCGTCACCTCATTGCCCTACGACCGCGCCGGGACGACGATGGCGGCGTGGCCCATGTGCGACTTTTGCGCGGCGGAATACCACGACCCGGCCAACCGCCGTTTCCACGCGCAGCCGGTCGCGTGTCCCGTTTGCGGGCCGACATACGTCTTGTGGGCGAGTGCTGCCGCGGAAGTGCGCGGACACGATGCAATCGTTGCCGCTGCAACGATGCTGCGGGCCGGCAGCATCGTTGCGGTCAAAGGCATCGGCGGTTACCATCTCGCCTGCGATGCGCGCAATGCGGATGCCGTTGCGGCGCTGCGTGAGCGTAAGTTTCGCAAAGAACGACCCTTTGCGCTGATGGCTCGCGATCTCGCCACCGCCCGCACGCTCGTTGCGCCGGACGACGACGCGTTCGATGCCGCCTTGCTTTCGACCGCGCGCCCGATCGTGCTCGCTCCCGCGCGTGCCGTGTTCGCCGGCGTCGCACCCGACAACCGTGAACTCGGCGTCATGCTCCCGTATGCGCCGCTGCACCATCTGCTCTTCGCAGCCGGCGCTCCCGACGTTCTCGTGCTCACGAGCGCGAACCGCTCGAGCGAACCGATCGCCTACGATGACGCCGACGCACGACGCAGCCTGGCGGGGATCGCCGATGCCTTCCTTGTCGGCGACCGGCCGATCGCGCGCCGGCTCGATGACTCGGTCGTACGTATCAGCGCCGGCGCGCCTGCGATCCTACGGCGTGGCCGCGGGTACGCGCCGATGGCCGTTGCGACGGTGCCATCAACACGTCCGCTGCTCGCACTTGGCGGCGATCTGAAAAACGCGCTCGCGCTCGTGGTCGACGGCCAAGTGTTCGCAAGCCAGCACATCGGCGATCTCGATCACCGCTCGGCACGCGAAGCGTGCATCGCCACGATCCGCGATCTGTGCGCGATCTATGCCGTTCGGCCCGCTGAGCTACTGGTTGTGCATGACGCGCATCCCGAGTACGTGTCGACCGCGCTTGCAGGGGAACTCGGAGCGCCGGCCATTGCGGTGCAACATCACCGCGCGCACGTTGCGAGCGTGATTGCCGAACGCGGCGCCTGGACGACACCGCTCCTCGGCGTCGCCTTCGACGGCACGGGCTACGGGGACGACGGCACGATTTGGGGTGGCGAGTTCTTCACCGGCACCGTGAAGGACGGCTTCGAGCGCGTCGCGCACCTGCGGCGCGCGCAGCTTCCGGGCGGCGACGCGGCAGCGCGCTTTCCGGTGGCGGCCGCGGCCGGATTTCTGGCGGAACTCGACGACCTCCCCGATCTGACGCAGGCTCCCTTTTCGCTGGGAGAGCGCTATGCGGCGGCGCGGGAACTCATCGCGCACGACGTGCGGTGTTTTGCGACGACGTCCCTAGGCCGGCTCTTCGACACGGTTGCCGCGCTGCTCGGATTTACGCGTCCGATGAGCTTCGAAGGTCAGGCAGCGATGTGGCTCGAGCATCTCGCGGCCGCGGCGTCGCCGGCCGGCCGTCCAACGTACGCGTTCCCGTTTACCGCCCAAGAGCTCGACTACCGGCCGTTGCTCCGCGCGATCGTTGCCGATCGCGCTGCCGCCCGCGAGGCTACGCAGATTGCAGCGGCGTTTCACGTTGCGGTTGCCGACGGGGTCACGGCCGTGTCGCAACGCTATGGCGACGTGCCGGTCGTCTGTTCCGGCGGCGTCTTTCAAAACGGACTCCTGGTCGAATTGTTGCGCGAGCGTCTCGGAGCGCGGGCGTGGTTCAACGCGAGCGTTCCCGCCAATGACGGGGGCTTGGCACTCGGGCAAGCAGGGCTCGGTGCGTTCGCATCCGGGCCGGCCTCGTTTTAACGTGTGCCGTCGCCCTTTCGCTGCCGGCCCGTGCGTCCGCCGCGACCGCGACGACGTCGCTTACGAATCCTCGGGTTCAGGCTGCAATCGTCGCGGCCGTTGAGAAAGAGCGCAAAATCTACGGCGGTCGCACCCCGGTGCCGGCGGTGCTCGTTGGCGTCTGGGACGGCACGGGGCGCAGTTACGTGCACGCCTTCGGCTACGCCGACCTCGCGCAACGCCGGCCGCTGACGGCCGCCGACCATTTTCGGATCGGCAGCAACACCAAAACGTTCGTCATCAGCGTGCTCTTGCAACTGGTCGATGAGGGAAAGGTGCGCCTCGACGACCCGCTGAGCCGCTTCGCGGTCGGCGTGACGGTTCCCAACGCGCGCAACATCACGCTGCGCGAAATGTGCCAGATGCGCAGCGGTCTGTTCGAAGCGTACGATTCGCCCGAATTCAGTCACATGAACGTGGCCGGCAACATGACGTTCGACCCGCGCACGGTCGTCCGCTGGGCGGTGAAGCAAAAACCGTACTTCGCGCCCGGTAAAGGCTACCACTACAGCAACACCAACTATCTGCTCCTCGGGCTGGTCATCGAAAGCGTCACGAAGGACACGGTCGGAAACGAGGTCCGCAAGCGGCTGCTCGTGCCGTTTCGTCTCACGCACACGAGCTATCCGGCCACCCAAGCAATGCCGACCCCGTGGGCGCACGGGTACGGCCTCGACAAGAACCGGAACTGGCAAGATGTCAGCGGCACGATTCCGGTGTCGCTGATGGGTGCGGCGGGCGAGATGATTTCGGACATGGCCGACATGCGGCGCTGGGTGAAATTGTACGTCACCGGTAAAACGAACGGTCCCAAGACGCAGCGCGCACGGATGACGTGCCTCTACACCGGCGAAGGCAACCTCTCGTTCGGCCTGGGCATCGGTTGCAGCGCGGGCTGGTACGGCTACACCGGCGGCCTGCCGGGCTACAACACCGCGAACTATTACTTTCCGGCCAAGGACACCATGATCGTCGCCTGGGTGCCCTTTCAGTCCAGCAAACCGGCCCTGGGCACGGCCAACTCAATCGTTCGCGATATCGCGCGACTCGTGACGCCGGCCCATATTCCTTTCGTACTGAACGAACGGGGCCACAGCCGCTCGGGGCTGTGACGGCCGTTAGCGGTGCAGGACGGCGGACCCGGCGTGGGCCGGAGCGGCCGGAACCGCATGCGCTGCGGGCGCAGCATGCCAAACGGGCGCCGCAGCGGGCTGCCCGACGGGACCCGGAACGGCGTAGCTGGGTCGTGGCGCGGCGCGCTGCGGCATGGCGGGCGCGACGAGGCGCGATGTCGGCGGGACGATGTGCAGCACGCGAGGCCCGTCGGGCGAAATGATGCGGATGATGCGCGGTTCGGCTTGGGCCGGAGTGACGCCCGAGCCGTACCGGACGATGACCGGTCCCGACGAAGCCGAGTGCAGCGGCGAACCGGCCCGAACGGCGCGCTCCGTTAGTGCGCGGACGGCGACCGGCGTGCCGGGCAACGTTGCGAGCGTCGTCAGGGTCGGACGCCAGTGCGGCGCCACCCACGCAGGCGGCGCGCTTCCGACGGGCCGGTGCGCGTGCTCGATGGCGACGGGTTTGCTGTCGAGCAGGTAGCGACGGTGGTGGGGGAAGTGACAGACCGCGATGGGGTTGCCGCCGGTGTAGTACGACGGGACCGGGACGGTGACGAAATAGTAATTCGGCGCAAACGGCACCAGCGGATACGTTCCGGGGAAGCCGCCCACCGTCACGAAGCCACCCAGGCCGAAACCGGTGTAGATGAAGCGTAGCGGTTCGCCGTAATAGTACGGTCCATAACCAACCGGGAAAAACGCCCCGGAACCCGGATAGTAGCCGTACGGCAATCCGAACGCGCCGTTATAACCGTAGCTGCCGCCGTAGCCATAGCCATAACCGTAGGCACTGTTGTAACCATAGCCGCCATTGCCGTAGCTGCCGTTTGACCCGTAGCCGTCATCGTACGTTGACGCGCCGTCGTTGACCGACGTGTCGTCGCTGACGGTCGGAACGGCGGCATCGCTCGCGTCGATTGTGAATGCCCAGTGGTCGGTGGCCCGCTCGCCGGCTGCGTCTTCAACGCTGACGTCGACCTGATGAGCACCCAGGGCCAGCGAATCGCGCGGAACGATCTCGAGTCGCGATCCGGCGATCTGCAGATCGCGCTCGACGTCGGCGCCGTCGAGCGTAACGTGCACCTGGCGCCGATTGACGCTCGCGTTGTCGGCGGTATGGATCTCGAACTCGATCGCCGGCCGCTGCGAGGAAACATGGGCGCCCGGAACGGGATCGATCGGGACGATGCGCAACCCCGCAGCAAAAACACTGCCGGTTGCGGCAGCAACAAGCCCCACGCCGAGCGCCGAGGCCACCCAACGCCGAGCCCATATCGCCGTACGCCGCTCTTTCATCCCGGAACCGCCTTCCCGTGGTTTTGCCCGCATTCGACCATGCGATAATCATTTCATATGACCCGCCGCGACAGCGACCCGTTTCGCAGCATCGACCACGTACAGCTCGCTATGCCGGCCGGGGAAGAACAGCGGGCGCGAGCTTTTTACGCCCAGTTGCTCGGAATGATTGAAGTGACCAAGCCGGCGGCACTGCGTGACCGTGGCGGCGCTTGGTTTGAAAGCGGCTCGGTGCAGTTGCACCTCGGCGTCGAAGCCGGTTTCGCCCCGGCCCGTAAAGCGCATCCGGCGCTGCGCTGCACCGACTATGACGTGCTGATCAGCCGCCTTCACGAGGCGGGTTGCGTCCTGGCGGCCGCAGGCACGCTCGAAGACGGTGCGCCGCACACCTACGTCGCCGATCCGTTCGGAAACCGCCTCGAACTGATCGGCGACCCGCCGGACGCAACCTCGTCACTGCCCGAGATCGAGGGCTAACGGCTCTCCGCCCAGCGACCGGAGTGACTGGGGCACCGTGTCCACCGTCCCCGCCGGCAGCCGTGCCTGCAACATCTCTTCGAGCATCTCGGCATTGCGGACGGCTTGACCGCGACGGTGATTGTTGAAGAAAGCCAACACGTTTTCGGCTTGTTCGGTCGCCGCGATGTCGACAATCCGGTCCGCCCAAGGGGTCAGTTCTTGCGCACGATACAGATAGTCGTAGCGGCTCTCGTTCGTTCCCTTCCACCAGTTTTGGTAGTTCCGCCCGTGAAAGCGCACGTACGCGATGCGGCTGGTCACGTCGGTACTCGGCCGTAAGAGCGACCGAAACTGCGGCTGGTCGACGTTGACGAGGCCAATTCCCAGGTCTTGCAGCAGCTCCAGCGTATCGTTCGTCTGCCATTCGCGGTTGCGGAACTCGGCCACGACGTCGATGCCCGTAAGCTCGCCGCGCAGCGCCGCGATGTACTCGTGCGTGGTCGCCGAGGGCCGGAACGACGTGGGGAATTGCATCAGCACGCAACCGAGCTTGCCGCTTGCCGCCAGCGGCTCGAGGTTGTGGCGGAAGAGCCGTACGTCATCGTGGACGGTCGGAGCCGTCAGATCGGGCAGGTGGGTGCCGCTGCCCGGAAGTTTGGCGGTGAAGCGAAAATCGGCCGGCGTCCGCCGGACCATCGATTCAAACGTCTTACGCGACGGCACGCGATAGTACGTCGAGTCGATTTCGACGGCCCGGAAGCGCTGCGCGTACAGTTCGAGCATCTGCGGCGGTCTCGTTCCGGGGGGATACACGGGGCCGACCCAATCGTTGTACGAGTATCCGCACGTCCCGACGGTAATCGTCACCGAAGCTGCAGCCGGTTCATTGTTTCAGCTCGTAATAGCGTCCGCGCTCGCGGGCGACGACGGTAAGCTTGCGCCGCGGGTTCGTCGGCGCGATGCCTTCCAAGGCCGCGCGCGCGTCTTGGAGCACCCGCGCCTCGACGTGGTAGCCGTGACCCGCCTTGTCGTCGCTCTTATAGTAACCGACGTCGATCGTATCGACCCCGCCGCACAGCACGAGCTCGCTGCCCGCTTGTCCCGCGCGTTGAAATCCGTGCAGCGACTGCGATTGACGCAGCGCGAGGTCTTTATTGGAGACGTACAGCGTCACCGGAGCCGAACTCTTGGGGTTTTCTGGCGGCCGGCCGCCACACAAACCCGTGTCGGCGAGCGCCGCGTGCAACGTATCGGCGTCAATATCAGGCGCAAAGAAGACAGCGCGCCGGAAACACGTCGGACATGGACCGCGTCGGATGGTCTCGATGCCGTCGGCGGCGAACCGCGCGCCGAGACTGTGCGAAGCGACGTAGAGCGGCACATTGCGATACCGCTCGACGAGCGATGCGACGAACCGCCGGAAGCGCGCCATCGACCACCCGGCGTTGGCCTCGTCCTTGACGTACGCGAGCCGGCTCGTGACCTTCGCCGGCCAAGAATAGACGATCAGGGGACCCGCAAAGTGAAGCCCGCGCCGAATCGCAAGCCCGTCGCGGATTGCCGTGCGGAAGGGCGTGTAATATCCGTGGATGTAGAGGAGCACCTGGCGCGCGTCTTTCGGCGTGAAGCTTTGCGCGAGCGCTGCGAAGAATGCCCGCTCGGAAGAACAACGCTGTTCGCGCCGCTCGTCTTTCCCGCTGATGACGCCGCGCGTCACGATCGCGTCGCGATCCTTCGTTAGCCCGCGCTCGCCGCTAAAAAGCTGGTCGCCTCCGACCGGTTCGCGATCGGTTACGAAGTAGGCGCCGTCGGCGGGCGCACGCGTGCATTCCGCCCAAGCCCTCTCGCGAAGGGCGAACACCGCGACGAGCAGGGTGACGGCGGCAAGAGAGGTTCGCACGCATCGCATCCGTACCGATACGGCAACGCAGCCCGCAAACGCTGCCGGCACGCAGGAAGCCACGGTTAGGTGCCGACAGGCACTAAGCGTGACGAAGTATCGCTACGGTGAGATGACGTGGCCGGAAGTGAAGGTCGCCGCCGACGAAGGGCGGCTCGCCGTCGTGCCGATCGCGACCATCGAAGACCATGGGCGCCATCTGCCGGTCGATACCGACCTCCTGCTGTGCACCGCCGTCACCGAAGAAGCCGTCTCTCGCGCGCGCGATCGCGCCGTCGTCATTCCCGCGATCAATCACGGCTACAGTCCGCACCACCTGGATTTCCCCGGCGCCCTGACGATCGGGGCGCAGACGCTGATCGCCTATGGGCTCGACGTTTGCAAAAGCCTGGCGCACCACGGTTTTCGCAGAATCCTCATCGTGAACGGCCACGGCAGCAACACGCCCTTCGTCGATATCATCGCGCGCTTGACGACGGTCGAGACGCAGTCGTTGTGCGCCGCCGTCAACTATTGGGCGGCGCCGGGCGTGCGCGAGGTCGCGAACGGCCTGCGCGGATCGCAACCGCGAGGCGGGATGAACCATGCCGGCGAGTTCGAGACGTCGCTCTATCTGGCGCTGCGTCCGCAGTGCGTCGATATGAGCCTCGCGGTGCCTGAGTACGGGCATCGGCCGAGCAAAAACTATTGGACCGATCTGATCGATGGTGATGGGCCTCTGGTGATGATGGAACCTTGGAGCGTGCTGAGCGAAAGCGGCGTGATGGGCGATCCCACGACGGCGTCGGCCGAAAAGGGACGCGCGCTGTTCGATGCCGCAGCAAACGGGCTCGTCGAGTTGATCGACGAGATGCGGGCACGCGCGATCGAGCCTCGTCGGGACCACCACTGAAGCGCTCGAAGCGGGCGACCGCGATGCTGCTCGCCCTGCTTGCGGCGACGGCGTGCACGGCGGCCCACGAAGCCTCCGGCCGCCGTTCCGAGCGCAATGCGTGGACCGTCCCGGGCGTGCTGCGCATGGCGGGCCGCCAAGAACCGGAGAACCTCAATCCGCTGCTCGGCACGCAAACGATCGACATCGATCTCTCGATGTTCTGGGCGGGCTATCTCTTCAATTGGAGCGATCGCAACGCGCTCGTTCCAGAACTCGCATCGCGCGTTCCAACCCTCGAGAACGGCGATATCGCGCAGAATGGCCTTGCGATCACGTATCATCTGCGCCGCAACGTGCGCTGGCAGGACGCTGCGCCGTTCGATGCAGCCGACGTGATCTACACATGGCAGCAGATGCTCAACCCCCGCAACCTCGTCGTCAGCCGCGTGGGCTACGACCTCGTCACGCGCATCGACGAGCGCGATCCTTATACGATCGTCGTTCACCTCAAACATCCGTTCGCGCCGTTCGTCAACACGTTCTTCACGATGGCCAACCACTCGAACTGCATACTACCGAAACATCTGCTGGCGCGTTACGCGGACATCAATCGGGCGCCGTTCAACTCGCTGCCGATCGGAACGGGGCCCTTTCGCATCGCGAGTTACGAGCGGGGTTCGCGGATTGCGTTCGTCGCGAACGACGGCTACTGGCGCGGACCACCGAAGCTGCGCCGCATCGAGTACCAGATCGTTCCGAGCGACGACGCAATCCTCACGCTGTTGCGTTCGCATGCGATCGACTTCTATTTTCGTGCGGCTGAAACGCTTGCGCCGAGCGTCCGCGCAATACCGGGAACTCGCATCGTGCTGGCGCCGTTTTTCCGCTTCGCGGACCTGGGGCTCAACGCCGGCGTACCGGCGCTGGCCGACCGCCGGGTGCGTCAAGGGTTGGCCTTTGCCACCGACAAGGCCGCGCTCGTTGCCAAAGTGACGCACGGCGTGGCGTTGTCCGGCAACACCGATCAACCGCCGTGGTCGTGGGCATACGATGCGCACGCGGCATCGCAGGCGTACGATCCGAAGCACGCCGCGGCGTTGCTCGAGTCAGCCGGATGGAGCGTGGGGGCGGACGGCATGCGGCGCAAGAACGGCGTTCCGCTGCGCCTGACGCTCGTCGGGTTCACCGGCTCCAACACCGCAGCGTCGGCGGAAGTGCAGGTGCAGTCGCAGTGGCGTAAGGCCGGCGTCGATGTCACCGTCAAAAATTTCTCGAGCGCGCAGCTGTACGCCACGCTCGGGATGGGCGGCATCGAGCAGTCCGGCAAGTTCGACGTCGCCTTCGAAAACTGGGCCGGCGGCACGGATCCCGACGATGCGCTTCTCTACCGCTGCGCCATGGCGCCCCCCGCCGGCTGGAATATCTACCATCTGTGCAACCGCGCGCTCGACGCGGCCGAGCAGACCGCGCTCTCGCACTACGATCGCGCCACGCGGCGTGCCGCTTATGCGACGATCCAACGCATCGCCGCTACGGAAGTCCCGTTCATCGTGCTGTGGTATCAGCGCGAGTTCGACGTCGTCAACTCCGATTTATCGGGTTATCGCCCGGCCAGCGCGGTGACGCCGTTTTGGAATACGTGGGAGTGGAGCATGTGAAGCGCTCCGCGTTTGCCGCGCTGGCTGCCACGGCGCTCGCTGCCGCGGGACCGTCCGCGCGCCTTCGCGCCGCTGGCCTGTCGCTCGTAAGCCAGGAGATGCAATGGGCCGGCGTTCCGGGCGCCTCGCTCGCCATGATCCGCGACACGTCGGTTGCGGCGGCGCATTTCGGCGTGCGCGACGCGGCCACGCGCGCACCGGTTACCGCCGACACGATTTTCGAAGCCGCCTCGCTCTCGAAGCCGGTGTTCGCCTTTGCCGTGTTGGCGCTGGTCCGTGCCGGTAAACTCGACCTCGATCGTTCGCTCGATGCGTACCTGCCGCAGCCGTACCCCATCGCGGATCCGCGGGGGAAGGCGATCACGGCGCGACATGTCCTTACGCACACAAGCGGGCTTGCCAACTGGCGCCACGCGGCGGGGGAACCGCTCAAACTCCACTTCTCACCCGGAACGCGGTACCGGTATTCCGGCGAAGGATTCTACTTTTTGCAGACCGTGGTGGAACGGATTACGGGACGGTCAACTTCCCAGTTTATGCGCGCGGCGCTCGACCGGCTCGGCATGCGCCGCAGTTCCTACGTGTGGCGTCGCTCGTACGCACGCGACGCCGCCCTGCCGTACGGCCTCAACGGACGTCCGCTGCGGCACGATACGGCACTGCTCGGCGACGAGCTCATTGCGGCGGCGGCCGACACGAAGCCGCTGTCGGCTTGGACGGTCGCCGATGCCTTGGCTGCGTTACCGCGCCTACGCCCTCCGCGCGCCGCCCTGCCCTGGAACGCGATGCCCAATGCGGCGTGGTCCTTGCTGACGACCGGGAGTGACTACGCGCGTTTCGTGCAGGCGCTTCTGCAGCATCCCGACGATCCGATGCTGCGGCCGGCCGTTCGAGTCGGTCGCTACGTCTGGCGCGGGCTCGGCATCGCGCTGCAGAAGCGCGGCGCCGCCCTCTCGTTCTTTCACACCGGCGCCAACCCGGGTTTCAAAGCCGTCATGTTCGGTGACCTGCGCGCGAAGCGCGGCGTCGTCTCGTTCACGAACAGCGACGGCGGCTTTCCCTTCAACATGCACGTCGTTGAACGGGTGCTCGGCGACCAACCTGCAGTCTTCGACTTGGAGCAACCCTAGAGGCTAGTGCCGTCTCGGCACACGAGAATGCGTCAGCGGTTCCCGGCGCGGCGCGGGAACCGCTGAGCTGACTTGCCGCCTCCTCGTGGGTCGGCGCGCGCGCAGCGGTTAGCGGACCGGGGGAGTGCTCGTCGTCGTCACGACGCCCGGTCTGGCGCCGGCATTGCGACGCATGCCGAGGAGACCGAACAGTCCGAGAAGCCCGACCAAACCCCACAGGCCGCCACCCCCGCCGCCTCCGTTCGCGGTACCGTTGGCCGTAGCAATGCCACCGCTGTTCTGGCCGCCCGCGGCGCCGCCACTGTTGTTCTCCGTCGCGGCCCCACCGTTCTGGGCGACGACGGTGGTGGCACCGCCGGCGTGTTCTCGCGCGGTGGAACCCGCGGGGGCCTGTACCGTTGCAACATGGCTGCTGGGGAGCGCCGTGTTGGCCGCCGCCGGCACAAGCGCTATGGGGAGCAAAGCCGTGGTCAGGGCGGCGACCCCAGCAAGGCGGCTCAAATATCGACGTGTGCTCATGCTACATCACCGACTCGACGACGAGCACCTCAACGCCGCCGCGTCGATAGACCCGCCCCATCACGTTCACCGTTTTGCCGATATCGTTGCTGAGCCGGTTTTCGATGCGCTTCTCGTCATTGCCGCCGTTGCCGCCGGCGTTGCCGTTCCCGTTACCGTTGTTGCTGCCCCCAGAACTCGCGGAGCCGCCGTTGTGAGCGCCGCTCCGCGGGGTGATCTCGATTAAGTATATCTGATCGTTGGAAACGAGCCCCAACGGCCGGGGCAACTGAGCGCCCTTGTTATTGCTGCCGCCTCCGTTTCCGCCCGCATTGCCGTTGCTTTGGTTGCTCGACCGACGGGTGACGTACGACAGCAGGTCCACGATGGTGCCGGACATCCGCTGCGACATTCCCTCCATCATGGAACCGGACATCTGGCCCGGCTCGGGGTTTTGGGCCGCCTGCAGCGGCATCGTCACGACGGGTGCGGCGGCTTGTGCGGGCGCGACGCCCGTGACTCCGAGAGCCGCCACCGCAGTGGAAAGTAAGAGTTGTCTCACGACGTATTCCTCCATTCGGCCCGACAGCGCCGTGGCGCTCGACCGGTCTCTAAGGGCGTATTCGCAGCGGGTCCCCCGAAGCGCTTGCCTGACCGTTTCGGGGGCACGACGCGGTACTAGTAGGTTCCCACAGAAGTTGGAGTGCAACACGCTCGTTCACTACTAAAGCTTGCGGCCGAGATGCCGCCGACCGATTGCCAGGCCGCTTCAGTTGCTGATCCGCGCCGGCGTCGTGAGGATCAACGTCGGCCCCGGGTTGACGTTGTGGAAATCGCTGTTGATCGTGAAGTGACCGGTTACGGCCGACAGGGTGATGCTCGGCAGATCGTGCGCAAGGACTTCTTGGATGCGCACGTAGTCGGCGCGTCGGCGCGCACGATCGTAGTGAACCAGCGCGTCGTGCAGCAGGCGCTCGACCTCGGGATTGCAGTAACGTGATTCATTTTGTCCCCGCGGCGAGACCGCAGCGCAGGAGTAGAGGTCGCTCAGGTCGGGATCGACGCCCCAATACCATTGATAGAGCGCCAGGTCGAACTTTCCGCTCGCGAGGATGCCGTCGGGATGCGCGAAGAGTTCGTTTGCGGGATAGCGCCGGTACGCTAACTCCACGCCGATCTTGGCGAAAGAGCTCTGCATCAGAACGGCGGCTTCCAGGCGCGTGAGATTCCCGACGGTAGAGACGAGCGTTAAGCGTAGCGCGTGACCGTTCTTCTCGCGGATGCCGCTACGGCCCATCTTCCAGCCGGATGCGTCGAGCAAGCGATTCGCAGCGGCGAGATCGAACGGCACGCAGGGCGTACGCGCGTCGTACGCCCAACTGCCCGGAGGCACCGGCGAGCACGAGAGCGCTCCGGACCCCCGATCGATCTTCTGCAGGATCGTCTGCCGATCGATCGCATGCGCCAACGCCTCACGGACGCGGCGGTCGCCCAGGATGGGGCGCTGCAGATTGAAGTCGATGTGATCGAACGAGGTCGTGGGAAAATCGAGCGTGCGTGTTCCCGCAACGGCTTTGGCGCTCGGATACTCTTCGTTCGGAATGCGCGCGAACCCATCGAGTTCGTGGGTGCGCAGTTGGTTGATGGCGGCCGTGGCATCGGGGATGATGCGGTAGGTTATGCGCCGCAGTTGCGGGCGGCCGCCCCACCAGCGATCGAACGCCGCCAACTCGACGTCGTTGCCGCGCGACCAGCGCACGTAGCGGAACGGCCCCAGCCCGACCGGCAGCCCGTTATAGGCGGCGTGATTGAGGTCTTGACCGCGCAACACGTGCGCGGGCACAATCCCGGAGCCGACGTGCGGCGTGAGAAACAGAGAAACAAACGGTGCATACGGTTCGCGCAAGTGGACCACAACGGTATAGGGGTCGGGCGTCCCAACACTCGTGATGTCGTCGAAGCCCAACCGATTGGCGACGTTGAAGCGCGGATCGAGAATCGTTGCGACGGAGAACGCCACATCGGCGGACGTGAACGGCGCTCCGTCATGCCAAACGACCCCGTGCCGTAACGTGTAGACGATCGTCTTGCCGTCGGCCGAGATGAGATGGTTGGCTTGCGTCGGAACCGCCACGGCCAGCGACGGCACGAGCGTCCCCGCGGCGTTGGGCAGGACGAGATAGCCTTGCGTCAGCGCGGAGAGGTCGGTGACGAGAATTTCGGTCGTCAGCAGTGGATTGAGGTTGTCGATGTCCTCGCCTTCGGTCCAGCTCAATTCGCCGGCGCGGGTCCACGCATGTCTCGTCCCGCTGGGCGCTGCGCGCAGGCACGCCGCTACGATCAAGACGCACGTCAGGAGCGCAGCGCCGCGGGCGACGGCTTTCACGAAGCGGCGTTCGCGGCGCTTATGGTACGAGACCCGGTTCGGCAGCCGCCGCCTCGACTGGCAAAACGTGCCGCGCGCACGGACCGCGATCGTTGCGCCCAGGAACGTAGGTCACAAACGTCCCCTCACGGAGTTCGTTGAAATCGTCGCCCTCCACGTCGGTCCAGTGGAAGAAGACGTCGCCCTGCGTCTCACCGTCGACGATAAAGCCCCAGCCGTTCTTGATGAACTTGACGAGCCCGGTGCGGCCAATGCCCAGCGGCGCATCGTCTGCCGGTTCGAAATCCGCCTCGTCGAACGTTAGGTCGCCGAGTTGCGCTTCGGGCAGCAGTCGTTCCGTGCCCGTAAAGGGCGTGAAGAACGGGCGCTTAACGAATAAACCATCGACGAGCGGATCGTCCGCCCGGGTCTCATCGTCCATCACGTCGCTCATCATGATCGGGTACGTCGCTTCGTCGAGCAAAATCTGCGACGTACGGGTTTCTCGCTCGAGACCGTCGGCACCGAGCGATTTGAAGTTCCAGCCTAGCAGCAGCACGCGCGCGCCGAAGGTCGCGAGCTTGCGCAAGAGCGGCACGTAATCCGAATCGCCTGCGATCAGGACGACGACGCTATACTTCTTGAGGATGACGAGTTCGAAGGCTTCGAGCGCGAGCCAAACGTCGATGCCTTTTTCCCCGTAGCGTGTGAGCGGCGTGTAGTGGGTCGTGATGCCGGCGCGCATGAGCACTTCGTCGAACGAGCGTTCGGCGGCCAAGTTCGCGTCGCGTGCCGATTTACGCCCCCGGAAGTAGTGCGCGTCGACGATCTGGCAATACCGAATCTCGGTAGACTCTTGCGCCGCGATCTCGCTGCGCACGAACTCGTGCAGCCCGTTGAAGTCGATACGGGCGTGCCGCGGATGCTGGTAGTTGTAATGGTTGCTGACATGCGAAAAGAAGTTGCCGTCGTAAAAAACCGCAATGCGAACCAGCCGGTTATCGGTTGCGTTCATCAAATCGATTCCTTGGGTACTTGAGTTTGCGACATGTTCTGATCGACGGGCGCCGGCGCCCTGCGGCCGGCTGCTTCCCTTCTCGCCAGGTACGAGCAGGCTCTTATCCTGTGACGGGTGATTTGAGGCTTTCTGAGGCTTTCTGCGGTAAAACGGCGAACCATCGAGCCGATTCCATAGAATAAGCCGTTGTTACGCTGACCGGTTTCGCGCCCCGAGGGAGTCATTTGTGCTGCAGTCTTCCCGTCTACCACTGGCGGCTTTCATCGTCGCATTCGGGCTAACTGCCTGCGGCGGAGGCGGCGGCTCTACGCCGCACGTCACGCCGACCGGCAACGGCAACGGTCCCACGACGAACGGACCGGGAGGCGGCGGCAGCGGTCCGACGTCAGCGACGGCGTTTACGTGTCCGTCGAGCGCAGCGGCCGGTGCCGCAGTGCGCGGCGGTTTTTCGTCAGCGGAGGGTTACCGACGGCTGCCACGGCCGATACCGCAGGGGGCCGAGCAGCCTAGTGGCTTGATCGCCGTCACATATGACCGCTCTGTCCCTGCGGGTCTTCGTCCGGCGCTTGCCATGCGCGAGCAGAGCCTCGGTGCAAGCGTGGTGAACACGCTCGACTTTCCGCACGCTGGTCTCGTAACGCATCTGCTCTCCGTGTCACCGGCCAGGGCTGCAAGCGTCGAGGCCGCCCTTCGGTTGCAGCCCGGCGTTCGCCACGTCGGGGCCGCAGGCGGCCGCCGTTATCCGACGAGCGTTACGACGCCGTATTACACGAACGACCCATATTTCACGGGCTTCGCATCGGATAAAGGAGTCCCGCCGTACGATGAGAGCGCGAGTGTCCCGGGTCAGTGGGGTATGCACGCGATCGGCCTCGAGTACGCCTTCGGGTACAGCCAACCGAACAACGGCAGCCAGATCGTCAATCCGGCCGCGCTGGGCTCAGCGGGCATCAAGATTGCGATCATCGATACCGGCGCCGACACGACGCATCCTGAGCTAAACTCTAAGGTCGCCTATCAGAAGTGTTTCATCACCAACCCCAACGCTTCCAATCCGAGCACGGGACAATCCACGAGCAACTTCACGACGGATCCGACGGGCCACGGTACCGACGTCGCCGGCATCGCCGCAGCTGCTTCCAATAACGGTCTAGGCTTCACGGGCACGGGCGGTCAAAGCGTCATCTACGATTATCGAGTCGCTCCGACTCCGGATGACGGCTGCGCGAAAGAGCCTGCGCCGGCAAACGACAAACAGTGCACGGTCGACACGTACGACATCGCCTCCGCAATCCAAGACGCGATCGCGCACAAGGTGAATGTGGTCAGCATCAGTCTCGGCGGTGGGGGCTGCACGAACGGCGTCGATCAAGACAATATCGAGGGCCCCGCCATTGCCGACGCGATTGCTGCCAACGTCGTCGTCGTCGCCGCCTCAGGGAACGACGCCAAGCCGGGAGGATCCGCACCTCTCTCCGCTCCTGCCTGTGATTCGGGTGTGATTGCGGCTGGCGCCTCGGCGCTGGCAGACGGGCAACCCAACGGTGACGGTAATTCGAACGGTTCCCCTGCGGCGCCGCTCGAGTACGTCGCGTCATACTCAAACTCCGGGAGCCCGGGCGCAGCGCCGGGCAATGCGGCGGCGTGGGGTATCGTCGCGCCGGGTGGAGATCCGGGTAGCGCCGACGCCAACCCCAATAACCCCACGACCGACAACCTGCATTGGATCGAGAACATCTGGACGTCCATGCCGTTTCAGTCGTCTTCGGCCGACAAGGCGTTTCGGGGAAATTGTTCTCCCGATTACCTGGCGCCGGCGGGTTCTCCCGTCGACTGCCGCGTCATCATCGCCGGAACGTCGATGTCGGCGCCGACGGTGGCCGGCGCAGCCGCGCTGCTCCTCGCCGTCAACCCGTCGTACCAATCGCCGGCTGCGATGAAGCAACTGCTCTGCACGACGGCGGACGACATCCACGATACGCGGGAAGGCTGCGGTCGTCTCAACGTCTATCGCGCGATGGCCAAGGCGCTGGCAGATCCAAGTCCGCCACCGCCCGGGTAACACTCCGGCCCGCCCTCCCACGGAGCATTCGCCTCGCATTGCGGCCAACCGTCGCGTGTGCGCGCCAAGGGTACGAAGCCTTGATGGCCGGCAAGGATCACATCGTCGCCGGGTCTCTGAAGACCAAAACCCAGGCCGCAGCGATCGGCATGATACCGGGGGATCCGGCAAAAGCCCAAGTCCACCGCAGCATGGCGGAACCCGGCTCCGCAAAATAGCCCGAGCGGCGTCACAGCAGCAGCCCAACGTCGTCTAACGTTCGCTCCACCACCCTCCGCTCCGGCGGAGCGTTGTAAGGAACGTTATGGATAGCACGCTGAAGCCGCCCGCGAGCGCCCGCCTACCATGCGTCGCGGTGTCCCGGATCGCGTTTCTGCGGCTGCGGTCGCGGCGAACGCTTGCAGCCTTGATCGCGCTGCTCGCGCTTATTGCAACCAGCGTGGTCTTGGTGCGCGCCCGGAAGTCCTCGCGAAGCTCGATCCGACATCGTTTAAAGCCGCACTCTCCTCCGCGCGGGCGGTGCTCGCTCAGGCGGAAAACCAAACCCAAGCCGACGCCGCGAGTATCGCGAGCAGGCAGGTTGGAAGTGATCTATCAAGCGGTGTTCGAGCGGGCGGACGACGGAAGTGTTTGGGCTTACGTCCCGGACCTTCCGAGTTGCACGAGTTGGGGTACCACACTCGACGAGGCGCAGTTCAATGTCCGTGAGGCCGTCTGCAGCCCGCGACTAGCGATTGAGGCGCCTGCCGCATAGGGGCGGCGCCGACGCGTTGGGTTGAACCAAGCATCGAGCCGAGCCTTCAACCCCGTTCACGGGTACGAACCCAATCATGCGTGCAATTGTAATCGACCGTTTCCAGACGCAAGGCACCTTACGGGACGTACCGGAGCCGCCTCTTGAGCCGAACTCCGTTCTGATCCGCGTGACTTGCGCCGGCATCAATCCCGTGGACTGGAAGACGCGCGACGGAAAGACCGGCGACCGAACATTTCCGCTGGTTCTGGGTCAGGACTTCGCGGGCGTCGTCGAACGCGCGGGCGACCGCGTCGGTCACCTGAAAGCGGGCGACCGCGTTTTCGGGTGCGCGCGCGATCACGGCAGTTATGCGGAGAAGACGCTGATTCGCGACGGTCAAAAGGATTCACCGTTCACGACGATTCCCGATGCCATGAGCGACGAACAGGCCGCAGCCCTGCCGACGCCCGGACTGACGGCGCTCGCGTCGCTTGAAATCCTGCGCGTTGCGCGCGGAACGTCGCTGCTCATCATCGGAGCAGGGGGTGCGGTCGGCGCCGCGGCGGTGCAGATCGCACGCCGACGGGGTGCGAAGGTGGCCGCGGTCGTCAAGGCCGGGCAAGCGCAACAGGCAACGGACTTCGGCGCCGACGAGGTGATCGAGTCGAGTGACGATCTCGTCCGCGCCGTCGGCGAACGCCATCCTCACGCGTTCGACGCGGTGTTCGATCTCGTCAACGACGGCGAGACGCTCAAGAAGAACGCGCCCCTCGTGAAGAAAGGCGGCCGCCTCGTCACGACGATCCACGTCGCCGACGAGCCGTGGTTTCGCGACCACGATATCCAAGCAACGAACGTCGTCATGTATGAAACGCCGCAGTCGACGCCGCAAGGTCTCGACGAACTCGCGCGGATGGTCGTCGACCGGACGCTGTCCGTCGAAGTAGCGACGGAAAAACCGCTGGACGAGGCACCCGAAGTGCTCGACGAAGTCAAAGCCGGTAAACTGCAAGGCAAGGTCGTTCTGCGCGTCTGACGGCGTGTAGCCCAGCGGAGCGCGGGCGAAACCGAGCACGCCGCCGGACCGCGCTTGCGATCGCAGACTTTGCACCGACTAGGATTCGCCACAGCCTCGCCTGCGCGTCCGCTCTGGGATGCGAAATGCTCCACGAAGCGGTGCAGCGAAGGCCGCTGCGATCCGCCCGGGAGTTGCCATGCTGATCCGAATGGTTGTGTCTGTTGCCCTTTTCGCGTGCCTCGGCGTAGAAACGCCGCTCGTTTTGGCGCAGTCCACAAGCGGACACGGTATGAATGCACGAAGTCCCGCCGTTGGCTCGCCGACCGCCGACTCGTTCGTGTGGCTTGAAGACCGCACGGGACCGCGAGCGCTGAGCTGGGTGAAAGCGCAGAACGCAAAGACGCTGGGCGTTCTGCAGCACGATCCGCACTTCGCCGGCTTCTACGCAACCGCGCTGACGATCAACGAAGCAAAGGACCGGATTCCGGCGCCGGCCTTCGTGAACGGACGCGTTTACAATTTTTGGCAGGACGCGCAGCACGTGCGCGGCATCTGGCGTTCGACCTCGCTCGCCGATTACATGAAACCCGAGCCGGCGTGGACCACGGTTCTCGACCTCGATGCGCTGGCGAACGCCGAACAGAAAAACTGGGTCTGGCAAGGCGCTGACTGCGACGCTCCGAGTGAGACGCGCTGCATGATCGCGCTCTCGGAGGGCGGAGAAGACGCATCGACCGTGCGCGAGTTCGACTTGACGACGAACCAGTTCGCGACCGACGGGTTTTCGTTGCCGCGCGGTAAGCAATCGGCGGCGTGGGTCGATGACGATACGCTACTGGTCTCGCGGGAATGGGCGCCCGGCGAATTGACGACGTCCGGATATCCCTACATCGTCAAGCGTCTCAAACGTGGGCAGCCCCTGACGAGCGCGACCGAAGTGTTCCGCGGGACGGCGACCGACGTGAGCGCCGACCCGGGGGAAGTGCACGACGGTCAAGGGCACCGCGCGGTCTTCGTCGTCCGCGCGCCGTCATTTTTCGAAACCGAGAAGCACTTCGTGACGTCGAGTGGCACGCCGAAAATCAACCTTCCGCTCAAAGCCAGTCTCGCCGGTCTCGTCGCGGGGCATCTGCTCGTAAAGCTCGACGACGATTGGAAGGCAAACGGCACGTCGTTTACCGCTGGTTCGCTCGTGTCGCTCGACCTCGCTGCGGCGCTAGCCGATCCCCAGGCTCTGAAGCCGACGCTCGTCTATGCGCCGGGACCGCGCGAAACATTGGAAGACGTGAGCACGACGCGCGACCATGCAGTGGTGACGACGTACGAAAATGTCAAGGGCCGCGCCTTCGTCTACACGCCGCCGGCGTCAGGCGGGACCTGGTCCAAGCGTCGCCTCGATCTCCCGGACGATTCGACCATCGCGCTCGCCTCCGCCAATCAGCACGGCGCGAACGCATTCGTGTATGTGACGAGCTTTTTGACGCCGACGACCCTGTTGCTCGCGGATACGGATACGGACACGCTGGCGACGGTCAAGGCGCTCACTCCGAAGTTCGACGCGTCGGGCGACATCGTCGAGCAGCACGAAGCGACGTCGAAAGACGGCACTCAGGTTCCCTATTTCGTCGTGCACCCGAAGAACATGAAACTCGACGGGACCAATCCCACGCTGATCTACGCGTACGGCGGCTTCGCCGATTCAATTACGCCGACGTATAGCGGCGCGCTCGGGAAGCTGTGGCTCGAGCGTGGCGGCGTGTTCGTCGTCGCGAACATTCGCGGCGGCGGCGAGTTCGGTCCGGCCTGGCACGAGGCCGGCCTCAAAACGCACCGCCAACGCATCTACGACGACTTCGCCGCCGTCGCACGCGACGTTATCGCAAAGAAGATTACGACCCCGCGACACCTCGGCATCCAAGGCGGTTCGAACGGCGGCCTTTTGATGGGTGTCGAGTTCACGCAGCATCCCGATCTGTGGAACGCGGTCGACATGCAGGTTCCGCTGCTCGACATGCTGCGCTTCGAAAAGATTCAGGCGGGAGCGTCGTGGGTCGGCGAATACGGCAGCGTCGCCAATCCCGACGAGCGCGCGTTCCTGGCCTCGATCTCCCCTTACAACAACCTCAAAGCCGGCGTACGATATCCCGAGCCGTTCATCTGGACGACGACGAAGGACGACCGCGTCGGACCGCAACACGCGCGCAAGTTCGCCGCGAAGCTCGCCGCGATGCACATTCCCTATCTCTTCTACGAGGTGACCGAAGGCGGCCACGGCGCCGGCGCCAACATCAAGGAACGCTCGTTCACCACGGCGCTCGAAATGACGTACTTCACGCGCAAGTTGATGCAATAACGGACCAGACGAAGACCAAAATCTTCCTGCTCTTGGCGAGGAAGTCGCGCTGCGACGAGGGGGCTTGGGCGGCGCTCAGTTTCTGCGGGTCCACGGAGACGGGATGAGCGCTAGCCGCCCCGGCGGCGAGACACCATCCAACCATCAAGGTCCGGGTAGCGAAAAGACGCAACCCGTCCCGGTCACCAGAGAATCCGAGCTCTTTCGTAGCGGCGCAGCTCGGCATCCGGCGTGATGAAAACAAGACCACGGGCGATGCTTTGCGCGAGCAGAGCGCGATCGAACGGATCGCGGTGCTGCAACGGCAGGTCGGCAAGCGGTATGAGGTCCGTTTCGGTAAGTTCGATCAGCTCGATGTCGTACGCATCACGCACGCGGGCGACGAAGGTAGGAATCGGGTCAGGCAAGTGGAGCTTTCCCACGGTGTTCTTGACGTACAGCTCCCAGGTGGAGATAACGCTCATGAAGAGCCGCGCCGTTGCGCTTTCGATCGCTCCGTGCGCCGTCCTCGAAAGATGCCTTCCGGCTCGGCCTAGGATCAAAAGCGTCGCCGTATCGAGCAAAGCGTCTATAAGTCGGTCTCCATGAATTCGCGCAACGGGTCGTTTGGATCGCGCCCCTCGAAGGCATCGAGAATATCGTCCGGCAGCGGGTCGAAGAACGAGTCGGGAATTTCCCAACCCGGATAGAGATCGCGGAAGACGCGTTTCTTGGGCGCCGGCTGGGCGATCGGGCGCAACTCGGCGACCGGGACGTTCCGGCGGCAGACCGTCACCGTCTCGCCGGCCGCAACGCGGCGCAGGTACGTCGAGACGTGCGCCTTGAACTCGGCGACGTTGACCTTCGACGTGGTCATGTTGCCATCCATAGATGACCATTATAGCGGCGACGCCGCGCCTCGACAACCCTCGCCGTTCGCGGTACACTATACGTCTGTGCGCACGGGGGAATCACGAGGACCGGCCGCCACGCCGGCGGGCCGCCTCGATTTTCGCACGTCCGGACTGCTCGCCGTACCTAGCGGCAGGCGACCGGTTGCATGCTGCTCCGAGCGCCGCGCCCCGGACATAGAGGTACACTCAGATTAGCGTCAACCTGCTCGACGTCAACAATTTCGATGCGATGCGGATCGGGCTCGCCAGCCCCGAACAGATCCGCGCCTGGTCGTTCGGCGAAGTCAAGAAGCCCGAAACGATCAACTACCGCACGCTCAAGCCCGAGCGCGACGGGCTCTTCTGCGAGAAGATTTTCGGCCCGACCAAAGACTGGGAATGCCACTGCGGCAAGTACAAGCGCATCCGCTTCAAGGGCATGATCTGCGACCGCTGCGGCGTCGAGATCACCCGCGCGAAGGTGCGCCGCGAGCGCATGGGCCACATCGAACTGGCTACGCCGGTCACGCACATCTGGTACTTCAAGGGCGTGCCCTCGCGCATCGGCATTCTGCTCGACATGTCGCCGCGGCAGCTCGAAAAGGTCATCTATTTCGCGGCCTACATCGTGATCGACCCCGGCAACACGTCGCTGCAGAAGCGCGAGATCCTCACCGAACAAAAGTACCGCGAGTCGCGCGAAAAGTACGGCAACGGCTTCAAGGCCGGCATGGGGGCTGAAGCGATCCGCGAGTTGCTGCGCGACCTCAACTTGCGCCGGCTCCAAGAAGATCTGCGGCGCGAATTCAAAGAAACGACCGGCCAGAAGAAGATCAAGGCGATCAAACGGCTCGAAGTGGTCGAGGCGTTCTTGTCGTCGGGCAACCGTCCCGAGTGGATGATTCTGTCAGCCGTGCCTGTCATCGCGCCCGAACTGCGCCCAATGGTGCAGCTCGACGGCGGCCGCTTTGCGACCTCGGACCTCAACGATCTTTACCGCCGCGTCATCAATAGAAACAACCGCCTCAAGCGGCTGCTCGAACTCTCGGCGCCCGAAATCATCATCAAAAACGAGAAGCGCATGCTGCAAGAAGCCGTCGACGCGCTGATCGATAACGGCCGCCGCGGCCGCCCCGTCACGGGCCCGAACAACCGGCCGCTGAAGTCGCTGTCCGACATCCTCAAGGGCAAACAGGGCCGCTTCCGCCAGAACCTGCTCGGCAAGCGCGTCGACTATTCGGGCCGTTCCGTCATCGTCGTCGGTCCGCATCTCAAGTTGCACCAGTGCGGGCTGCCCAAAGAAATGGCGCTCGAGCTTTTCAAGCCGTTCGTGATGAAGAAACTCGTCGACCGGCAACAAGCGCATAACATCAAATCCGCGAAGCGCATGGTCGAGCGCGTTCGTCCCGAAGTGTGGGACGTGCTCGATGAAGTGATTCGCGAGCATCCGGTGCTGCTCAACCGCGCGCCGACGTTGCATCGTCTCGGCATCCAAGCCTTCGAGCCTGTGCTGGTCGAGGGCAAAGCGATCCATCTGCATCCGCTGGTTTGTACGCCCTACAATGCGGACTTCGACGGCGATCAGATGGCCGTGCACCTTCCACTCTCGGCCGGTGCGCAAGCCGAAGCGCGCATCTTGATGTTGTCGTCGAACAACATCTTGCAGCCGTCGTTCGGCCAGCCGGTTTCCATCCCGACTCAGGACATGGTCCTAGGCCTCTACTACCTCACCTTCCAAAAAGACGAGTACAAGGGCCCCGCCAAGGGCGACATTTCGGACGACGCGTTGATCTCTTCGATCGGCCGCAACGCTCACGCAGCGCTATCGCCGGGCGGCAATGGAAAACTGCACGTCAATGCGGCGGCGACCGACGGCAGCGGTTCCGATCGCGACGCGAACGGCGAGAAGTTGCCGACGTTCGAATCGGTCGACGCCGCCGTCATCGCGTACGAACACAAAGAAATCGGGCTCCAGCAGTGGGTCAAGATTCGCTGGAAGGGTGAGTTGCTGCGCACGACCGTCGGGCGGGCCATCTTCAACGGCGCGTTTCCGCGCTCGTGGAACCAGCCGTTCCTCAACATCAACGTCGATAAATCGGCGCTCAAGCGGATGATCACCGACTGCTACCGCCGTCACGGCAATGCCGAGACCGCGGCCTTCCTCGATGCGATCAAGACGCTCGGTTTCCGCTACGCAACGCAAAGCGGAACGACGGTCTCCATCAGCGACATCGTCGTTCCCGACGCGAAGTTCAAGATTCTTGAAGATGCCCAAGACGAAGTCGATAAATTGCACGATTTCGTCGATCAAGGCTTCATGTCCGACGACGAACAGTACAACAAGACGATCCAAGTCTGGTCGAAGGCATCGGACGAGGTGACGGCCGCGATGCAGGCGGCGCAGAACCCGCTCAATCCCGTCTTCATGATGGCGACGTCGGGTGCGCGCGGTTCGGTCGCGCAGGTCAAGCAGCTCGGTGGCATGCGCGGCTTGATGTCCGATCCGTCGGGCCGCATCCTGGAGATTCCCGTCAAAGCGTCGCTCAAAGAAGGCCTCACGGTTCTCGAGTACTTCATCTCGACGCACGGCGCGCGCAAGGGTCTGGCCGACACGGCGCTGCGCACGGCGGACTCGGGCTACCTGACTCGCCGCCTGGTCGACGTCGCGCAAGACGTGATCGTCCGCGAGGAAGACTGCGGCACGGCGGACGGCATCGCGGTCTTCGACATCGGCGTCGGCAAGGAGATCATCGAACCGCTCTACGATCGGATCATTGGGCGTCGCGCGGCCGAAGACGTCAAAGACCCCGAGAAGCCGAAGCAAAAACTCGTCGCCCGCGATGAAGAGATCGACGAGGAGAAAGCCAAGGCGTTGCTCGATGCGGGTGTCAAGGACGTCAAAATCCGTTCGGTGCTCACCTGTCAGGCGCGCGTCGGCGTCTGCGCGATGTGTTACGGTCGCAATCTCGCCACCGGCCGCAAGGTCGACATCGGCGAAGCGGTCGGCATCATCGCCGCGCAGTCGATCGGCGAACCCGGCACCCAGCTGACGTTGCGCACCTTCCACACGGGCGGCGTGGCCACCGAAGACATCATCACGGGTCTGCCGCGCGTCGAAGAGATCTTCGAAGCGCGCAAACCCAAGGGCAAGGCCGTGCTCTCCACGGCGGCCGGCACCGTGCACATCACCGAGGAGAAAGGCAAACGGGTTCTCGTCATCACCGACGATGTCGGGGAAGCGCACGAGTTCGACGTTCCGTACAGTACGCGCTCCTTCGTCCAGGAGGGCGCGCGCATCGAAATCGGCGACCAACTCAACGAAGGTTCGCTCGATCCCCACGAGATTCTCGACCTCAAGGGCGAGAGCGCCTTACAGCAATACCTCGTTCAGGAAGTACAGAAAGTCTATCGCTCGCAAGGCGTGGACATCAACGACAAGCACATCGAGACGATCGTTCGTTCGATGCTGCGCAAGGTCAAGATGGTCGACGGCGGCGACACGCGCATGCTGCCCGCGCAGTTGATCGAAGCGTCGGTCTTCGCCGAAGAGAACGAGCGGATGAAAGCCGACGGCAAGAAGCCGGCCGAAGGCAAGCCGGTGCTCTTGGGCGTCACCAAAGCCTCGCTTGCGACCGAGTCATTCCTTTCGGCGGCGAGTTTCCAAGAGACGACGCGCGTGCTCACCGACGCTGCGATCAAGGGCAAGCACGATCCGCTGCTCGGCCTCAAGGAAAACGTCATCATCGGGAAGCTGATCCCTGCGGGAACCGGGATGTCGCGCTATCGCAACATCGTGATCGAACCCGAAGGGCAAGACCTCGACGAGGAAGGCCGTCCGCGCAGCGTCTTCCTCGATGCCGAGTTTGAACCCGAAGACGAAACGGCGGCCTACGGCGGTTCGAAACTCGTCAGCGGTTTCCAAGACCGCCGTCCGCCCCTGGAGCAAACGGTGCACTACGAAGGGGACTACGAGGGCGATCTCGCCGTCGTAGCGCCTCCGAAAACGACGCAATATCGTCCCAAGGGGATCAACCCCGAAGACCTTTAGGCTGTACGATCACGAAGACCGGCGTCCACCTACGACGCCGGTCCTCGTTTTGTTCGACGGTCGCTCGGAAAGTTTACGGTTTGGATGATGCCGTCGGTGTGGGCGAACTGCAGGCTCTGGCTTGCGTCCGCTCTTGGCCACTCGTGAGGGCGACGGCGATCTCGTTGTCCATCTGGCTGGACGTCAGGGCGTCGTGGGCGACGCATGTGATGTGGCCGGTGCGGTCGAGGAAGATGTGCGTCGGGAACACGTTACCGCCGAAGCCCTTAAAGACCACTCCGCGACTGTCGAGGGCGACCGGATAGTCGATGTGGTACTTCGCAACGAAGGCGCGCGCTTTGTCGTCGGGCTCTTTCACGTCGACGCCAATGATCTTCAATCCGGCATCGCGGTAACGGGCGCCGATGGAGACGATGCCGGCGGCTTCCTGATTGCACGGCGGGCACCATGTCGTGAAGAAGTTCAACCATACGGGCGATCCAACGAGCGAAGAAAGCACCAAACGTGCTCCGTCGCCGTCGAGCAGGGCGAGCGAGAAGTCGATGCGTGGATCGCCCTTAGGATGCGAGCACCAATCACCGGGGCGCGCTCCCCCCGCCAGGACGGGCGCGCACGTCAACGTCTCGCCGGCAACCAGACCGGCGCAAAGGCTACGCAGAAAATCGAGTCGACCCACGAGCCCGCTCACAGCGCGCCACGTTCGACGAGAACCGTCGAAAGCATACCGCAGAGTGGCTGACTCGACGAGTAGCGGTACCGGCTTAGGCGGGATAGGTCGGCGCGACGGTCGTGCCTGGTCCGTATCCAGTTCCGGGCCCTGCCCCGCGCGCCGCGGCTAATTGCTCCTCGATCGGCCACTTGCTGAACGCGAAGATGAGTAAAACGACGAAATTTACCACGGGAATCAGCATGAGGAGCGACAGCGCACCCGCGTATCCCGCTTTGGCCGCGATCCGCCAATTGACCACGAGGGCGAGAATGATGAGCCCTATCCAGACGAAAAAGAAACTGCCGAACAAGGCGGCAAGCGCCGCCGCAGCAGCCGAGCTGTTATGATCCAACGTTAAAACCTCCATGCGCCGTTGGCCTCGGAGCTTGTCGGGGTATGACCCTTTCCAGATTCGGCGCCGAATTTTGTTTGAAGACCAAGCCGGTTGAGGCGCGAGCCGTAGCTTGGTGACCGAAGAGCAACGAAGTATTCGGACAGAAGGCGGCCCGAAGATGAGATTGTGCCGTGCCCCGACAGACTGCTGGGTGGGAAGTGTTCGGATTATCCGCGCATCTCCCCCGACCGTCAAGCGCGGCGGCGGGGCGGTTTTCGTTCAGCGTCGTGGAAAATAGCACGGATGAGCGACGAACGCGAGTCCCCGAAGCACGAGTCACCGCAAGAAGCAAGCCGGCGCGGCCTCGAGAGTCTCCACGATGGCAAGCCGCATCCGACGGAAGGGGAAATACTGCCCCAACATGATCAGGGTGCGCACGGCGCCTCCCCGGGCGAAGCACACCGCGCCGGGCCACTACCCAACGAAAAGAAGTAGCGCGGTCCAGCCCGCCGCCCCGGCGGCGTGGACCGTCAGATCGGTCGCAGCGTACCGAGCGTCGTGGTCGGTGGCACCGTCCGCGGCGCGTCGGCGTAGTCATCATTGCAGGTCGCGTCGGTATGCCGGGCATTGCCGGCACGATCGAACGCGAGCGTCAGTAGCGCGCAGACGGCGAGGTTCAAGACCAACGCATCGAGTCCGATGTAGGGTGCGAAGGTGGCGCCGCCGGCACGCAACGCAAACGCCGGTTTCACGCCGACCGAGAACGACAGTGCCGTACCGCCGACCATGCCGACGAGCCAGCCCCACAAAAGCGCGTTGTGGTGGAACAGGCGCCGATGCAGTCCCAGCGCGACGGCCGGGACGGTTTGAAGGATCCAAATGCCCCCGAGCAACTGCAGGTTGATGGCATACTGTTGCGGGACCGCAATGATGAAAACCAGCGCGCCAAACTTGACGGCGAGTGACGCCGCTTTCGCCATGCTTGTCTGACGGGCATCGGTTGCACGCGGATCGAGAAAGGCTTTATAGACGTTGCGCGTCCACAGGTTCGCGGCTGCGATCGACATGATTGCCGCCGGAACCAGCGCGCCGATGGCAATCGCCGCGAAGGCGAAACCCGTAAACCACGACGGGAAGACGGCTTTGAAAAGCGCGGGCACGGCATCGTTGGGCGAGTGCATGCGCACCCCCGCGGCGAGCGCCATGAAGCCGAGCAGCGCGATCGCACCGAGCAGCAGTGAATAGAGCGGCAGCAGGGCGGCGTTACGCCGGATGACCTCCGCTCGCGCCGCGCTGAGGATGCCCGTAATGGTATGCGGATACATGAGCAGCGCGAATGCCGAGCCGAGCGCGAGCGTCGCGTACGTCCAATAGGCGCTGGGTGTCAGCATCACGCTGCCGTGCGGCGCATTGGGAGCGGCCGCCGCCGCGGCGGCGAAATGACGGGAAGCGGCGGTGAAGATGGCCCCAAGGCCGCCCAGGCGAAGCGGGATGACGACGATGGCGACGATCACGACGACGTAGATCATCGTGTCCTTGACGAACGCGATCAGAGCCGGCGCGCGCAAACCGGACGTGTACGTATAGGCTGCCAGGATGACGAACGCGACGATCAACGGCAATTCGCGCGCGAAACCACTCCCCGTTATGCCCAGTGCCGCGATGACGGCTTGCATGCCGACGAGCTGCAATGCAATGTAGGGCAAGGTCGCTAAGATGCCCGTCAGCGCGATCGCAAGCGCGAGCAGATCCGAACCGTAACGTCCGCGGACGAAATCGGCCGGCGTGACCCAATCGTGGCGCCGGCACACGTTCCACAACCGCGGCATCAGGACGAATGCGATCGGATAGACGAAGATCGTGTAGGGAAGTGCAAAGAAACCCACTGCGCCCTGTCCGTACAGCGCGGCCGGTACCGCGATGAACGTGTACGCCGTGTAGAGATCGCCGCCCAGCAGAAACCACGTGACGAGCACGCCGAAGCGTCGGCCGCCCAGTCCCCACTCGCCCAAGCTGCGCAAGTCGCCGCGTCGCCAGCGCGCCGCATAAAACCCAAGCGCCGTTACGAGCGTGAAGAAAACGAAGAATACCGTAAGCGCGACGGGATCGAGCATCGCTTAGCGCGTTCGTGCGGCGACGAGGGCCGTTAGTCCGGCGCTGACGACGAGCCATGCGAATTGATACCAGTAAAAGAACGGCAGGCCGGCAAGCGCAGGCGTCGCGCGGGCATACGACGCGGGGAAGAGCAGCGCCCCGAACGGCAACAGCAGCAGAGCCAACCACCAGTGGGAGCGGCGCCTCGGCTTCATCCCGAGCGCTGTAAGTTCGAAGGGAGAGCGATCGCTATGTCGACGTGCCGGGTGACGCGCAAGCCTGCGTGCTCAGGCCGAGCCTGGGAAACAACCGCGCTTGATTGGGCACGTAGATGATCGCGTTGCCACCCTGGTTCGCGAGAATGTTGTCGAGTTGGGCGCGCGAGACCAGACCGTCTCGTGCGAAGATGCGCCGGACGTACGAGCGCCCGACAGCAGGCTCGTGCGCGCGCGTGCGCGTTCCGAAGAAGCGGCCGCCGTCGGCCGTCGTGTAAAGGAAGCCGATCGTATGACCCGGCGGAGCGACGACCTGGTCGATGCGCGTGACCGTATCGCCCGCGGTGGAGGGAACGCGACCGCCACGAACTTGCCGAGCCGGACGTTGCTGATTCATGCCGAGGGCCAGGTACGAGTCCAAGCAATGCCCATGTCCCGAAGAGGCCAGGGCCGCGATCAAGATGGGGGCGAGCATGCGCAGACGGCTCCTATGCAAGCAGATGGGATTGCCGGTCTTTTCGGTGAGCGATGGCAGCGTTCCGGTGCTCGCTGAGCCGTATGGCAGGCGTCTTTGCGACCGAACCCTAAGCGCTGCGGCAACATGAAGCCGACGGCGCTGTTCCGCACGCTGGCGTTCTTGGTCGTTCCGCTGGCATCCGCCGCTCTCTTGCCGTCCAACCCCGGCATTTCACTCACGAATAACTCGCTTACGGTGCTCGACCCGAGCGGACACATCGTGTCCACTGCGACCGTTTGTGCCGGCTACACGTTCTCGCAACTCGGCACGACCGGTCCCAAACTGTCTCCCGACCGCCATTGGATACTGGTCGACATCCTCGGACCGTACGAACCGGGTAACGTCGGCCGTAATCACGCGCTGGTGCAAGTTGCGACGGGGAAAACGGTCACTTCGCCCAACTTCAAAGCGTATCTCAGCGTCCCCGGGACCTTGCAGCCGCTCTCATGGGTAAGCGGCGAACGGGAGACGCTGCGTTACGCCGACGGTACGACGGCGCCCCTGCACGATCCACCCCGGCGGCCGATTCCGTACGAGCCGTGCGCGCCTCCGACCGCCGTTTGACCTCCTCAGCGGCAACAGGCGCAGACGGTGCGTCGGCCCAGACGCGACGCTCGGCGAACGAGCGTCCTGGAGCGCCGGGCAGCGTTGCGGCGGCCGATGCGCCAAAGGCGGACGTGGCGGCGTCGGGATCGCGTGCTCAAGCGGGGATCGAGCGACAACATTGCGGCGTGCTCCTGTACCGCCGCAATTCGCGCGCCGCGCGGCGAGTCTTATCAATGAGAAGAAACCTTTGCAGAAGGGAGCGGCCCCTTGACGGCAAGCGAATCCCGTTTCGGGCTTCAACCCGAGGAGCGGCGCTGCGGGGTGCGGGCAGGATATGGCGAAGCGATGAGCATGGAAATCGTCGAAGAAGTGTTGCGCCTCCCTTCGCCGGCGCCCAAACCGCAGTCGCTTGCCTTCGACGGCGAGTTGCTCTGGATGGGTTCGCGTGAGACACGCCACATCTACGCGCTCGATCCCAACACGTGGACGGTGCGCGAGGAAGCGCCGGCGCCCGGGACGCCGTGGGGCATGACGGTCGTCGGCGACGAACTCCGCGTCTTATGCGGTGAGAGCGCGGATGATACGCGCATCGTGCGCCGCTTCATTCCCGGCCATGGCTTCAAGGCCAACGACGTGCTGCACGTCCCCGACGACACGGGTTCGCAGCTCTCCTATGATGGGGACCGGCTCTACGTCAGTCAGTTTTATAACCGTAAGATCATCTCGCTCGACGACCGGGGTACGGTCGGAACCACCGTCGCGCTCGAGCACGACGTGTGCGGGCAGGTTGTCGTGGGCGGCTGCTTTTACTGCGTTACGACCGACGACGAAAGCACGAACGACTACTGGTTGACGCGCGTCGACGCGCGCAACGGCACGCCGCAGATGCATGATCTGTATCGCATTCCGTTTGCCGCGCGGGCGCTCGCGTATGACGGCGAACGTTTCTGGACCAACCACCGCGAGGCCGACGAGATCGTGGCCTTCAAGGCCGCTCTCTAGACGCAGTCACGTCGATGGAAGAGCGTCTTGCCGGCGCGGCCTGCGGCGGCCAGCGATTACTACGATACGATCGCGCCGCTTGGAGAAGATGCAACGTGAAAGCGAAGATGGCGGCGTCGAGGTTGCGATTCCGCGAAACCTCTTGCACGGCTTGCAAAACGCTACGCCTGCCCAGCTGTCGAAAGTCGAGCTCGATGACTACGGCTCGGCGCTCCATTGCGTACGAGTCCTCGGACGCGACGTGGCCGCACGTCTATCGGGACTTCTGGGATTTGAAAGATGTTAAAGGCGTCGCGTTCCGGCCGCAAGCTTCATGCACGTTTCCTCGATCCGGCCTCTTCGCGTCTCCGATTCTTTGGCTGAGTTTATCCAATCGATAAAGTCCCTTCGCGCCGTCGAGTCGAGACCGCTCCACTGAGCCTTCGCCCTCGGCGTAACCGCGAGCGCCTTGTGCAGATCGAATGGTACAACGGAAAAACAACAGGGGCGTCGCTTTCCGGCAGCAAGTCTCGAAGGGAGACTCTCGACCCGACGCTTGCGTGTCTCCGGTTGTTTGGCTGAATCTATCCAGCTGATGAAGTCTCTACGCGCGATAGGCGTGAGGTCCAGCCACAGCGCTTTAGCCCTCGGAGCAGCCGCGAGGACGTTGCGAAGGTCCGCCGGCAGTCTAGGCTCCAGTTCTTTCCCAGCCGACTCGCTAAGATCCGCTGCCCGATACATGAATAGAGAGACGTCCGTCAAGATTCCAAACTCCTTCCATCTCGATGACCGGTCGAGCGCGGTGAAACGTGACGGGTTCGCGCTTCGAGGGCTGAATCTGCTCGATACGCTGTCGCTGGCGGAGCGCGTTGCCTTTGTGCTGCACGACATGTTCAACGTGTCCTTCGACGATATCGCCGCGATCGCTGGAGAGACGCCCGTCTCGACGTCGAAGGGCTCGCTGACGCAGCCGCTACGTCGTCGAATTCGTCGACGGCGGACGGTCGGCGAAAAGCGTACGCGAATTCTAGCGCGGCGTGCCCGAACTCCATGTCACCGCCGGACCCAACGTTCGGGAAAAGTACGTTCGTTCGCGAGGTCCGCAACGGCAGCTCAGGCTCGACTACACGATTCAGCGGACCATCGATCTTGATGAATCGCCGTCGCGATGAATGCCGGTGACCCCGACGCAGCTGCAACAGCCGCCGGCCGCGAGGCGCTCGTTCAGCGCGATGTCGCCCTGGCACGCGGTGAAACGTTCGCGATCGAGACGACCTTCTCGGGTAACTCCGAACGTCGGCTCATCCCAGAGGCGCAAGGGCTCGGATATCGAGTGTCCGTGACGTACATCGTCTCGACAAACCGGAGCGGAACGTGGCCCGCGTCGAGCCGGCGACGACGACGCTCGGCTTACGGCGCTTCAGTGGTTCAGGTTGCTGGATCCGTACCAAAGGTGGCATCATGAATACTGATTTTCGGATGGAAGGCCTGACCCTGACCGTTTCGGACGTGAAACGGTCAATTGACTATTACTGCGCACTGGGCTTGAAACTGGAATGGGATGCGGCACCTCATTTCGCGATGTTGCGCGTCGGCGATTCTAACGGCGGAACGCTCGGCTTATTGTCGTTCGCTGACGCCCAGGCGGAAGGCGTGACGGAGATCGGGCCGCTTCAAGCCCGAGGCTTGCATGTTGAACTGAGTACGGACGATCTGGACGCCTTGTATAGTGAATTTGTTGCAAAGAACATCGTGATCGACGTTCCACCTCACGAAGAAAAATGGGAACGTGCGATGACCGCCTTCGATCCCGATGGCTATTCCGTGGAGTTCTCTGAAGGACGGCGCGGCAAGCAACAGGCGAGCCTGGGTCGAACTGCGCAACCTGAATCGTTCGATGTATCAACGTCCTAGTCTCACAAAGGACCGTGGCTGTTGAAATATAGCGCTTTTCAACACCGTCGGTCGGTTAAGCGACCGTGGTTCATGGCTCCAACGCATTGAAGTAGCGAATGAGCGGACCCCATTAGCCGTTATCACCATGAAATGCTGTGCGACCCGTTACGGCGATCTGTGGTGATCATTCTTGGATGCCGTGCTGCCGTCCGGAAGCGAGCAAGTTTACGAATGCCGTGCGCCGGTTACCTCCGATACGTACGTGCTGCAAGCGCGTGGGTGAATTAGGAGAATCCAACACAATGCCAACTGAAGTTTGGACGAAAGCCGGACCGATTTCGATGCCGCCCGACGGTGAAACGCGGACGCTGGAGCAGCGCAATGCCTTGTCCGTCGGCGATCCCGGACCGTTTAGTTTATTTGCGTTTGCCATTGGTACGATCGTCATCGCCGTCGTTTTGAGCGGCTTGGAGCCGATGACGTCGATCCCCGCAGTAATTCCCTCGGTCTTGTTCGTTGCCGGCATCGGGCAATTCATCGGAGGACTGTTCGCGTACGGCAAAGGCGACACGTTCAGCGCGACCGCGTTTTGCCTGTACGGCGCCAACAACGTTTTGGTCGCCTCATTTTTCTGGATGGTCTCGCGAGGTCTCAGCGTGGCGACGGGGCCCCAGATGCTGTTGCTCGGGATGGGTGAGTTCGTGGTCGCGTACGCCTCCCTAGCCTTAGCCGTCGCAGCCTTACGGCTCAACTGGACGCTGGTCGGCATCACGTCAGCCCTCGTACTCGGGTACGCGTTACCGGCAGTGACCGACGTCGGCGGGCTCCCGGTGGTCGGCCACATCGGCGGTTACTTTCTTTTTCTGGCTGCCCTGCTGGCGCTGTACGCCGCGACCGCCATGCTCGTCAACAGCACCTGGCAGCGCAGCGTCATTGCGCTCGGTTCGCTGCGCAAAACGTAGTCGTCGCAGCGTTACCGTGGTCCATCGGTGGGTCGGGGCATGCGCGAGGCCTCGACCCAAACAGACGAGACCGGCGACCATTCCGAACCACCCAATGCGCAGAGCAGGGCGACGTTCGCACGGCGCGTTTAACCGTCCCAGCCTTGTGCTCGGGCGTGGGCGATCATTTCACGCATGCGCGGATGGTCGCCGCGCACCGCTTTTTCCCAGTCCTCGAAGCGCGGTACCCGGCCACCGCACAAGAAGACGAAATAGTAGACCGAGATCGGCCCCAAGAACGCGAACCGTTCGCGCAGATCGTCCGCCAGCGCGCCGTAGTCGCTAAACGACGCCAGGTAGCGCGCGAAGCCGCCGCACTCGCGGTCGAGCGTCAACAGCGTGCGCGCGTTGGCAATGGTCGCGACGACCTTTTTGCGCGTGCGTACGATCCCGCCGTCGGCGAGGATGCGGTCGACGTCGACCTCGTCGAACGCGGCCACCCGCTCGACGTCGAACCCTTCAAAAAGCCGTACGTAAGCGTCCCATTTCGATTCGATCAGCGTCCACGACAGCCCAGCCTGAAAAACGGCGCGCGACATCACGGCGAGATAGTCGCACAACCGGGGGCTGTCCATCCGCTCGGGAATTGCCATCAGCGCGACAAACGATGGACTTCGCGCTCGACCGCGGCGACGAACTCGGCGCGTGAGCCGCGCGTTGTTGCGTAGTGCGCAGGGCCGATGCGAATCGTAACCGCCCGGCGCTTGGCACGTTCGGCGCCGTAGGCCAGACCCACCGGAAACACCGGAACGCGCGTGTCGCCCCGCGCGGCGCGGGCCGCGATGGCCGCAAAGCCCGGACGAAACGGAAGGAACGCCGCATCGTGCGCTTTGGGCGAGCCGTGCGGATCGACGGTCGGATACGCTTCGGGAAAGACGACGAGTACGTCGCCGCGTTGCAGTAAGGCGTTCGCGCGCGTCAATGCGGCGCGTGCATACCCGCGAATCTGCGCACCGGACGCGGGGCCGGCGGCATTTTCGCTGCGCAAGGTGACGGGCCACTCCGCGAGCTCGCACGCCACTTCCATGGCGAGGCGTTGCAGCGGTCCGCCGGTCCAATCCAGGGCGACGAAGAAGCGGGGCGTGCGCGGCAGTGCGACCAGCAACGCCGCCCCGTCGTAGAGATGATGGTAATGACGCGCTGCAAGGATCGCCGGACCCTGCGCCGGCAGCCGGTCAGCGCCTTCGACGCGCACGTGCAAATCACGCCAGGCAACGTATTCGGCAATGGCGCGCGGGCCGAGGGCAAAGATGCTCACGCCGGGAGAACGATGCCGCGCGCCGGCGGGCGCAGAGCCAGCGCCGCCGGCGCGAGGCTCAACGCAATCGCAGCCAGAGCGGTGAGCCACAGCCCGACCGAGACGCTCAAGGTCATTGCCCAGATGACGTTGACCGCGTAGAGCGCAAACGGAAACCATGCGGATACCGTGCGTCGTCCCGGCGAAAAGCGCCGTGCGGGCAAAGCGTTCCACACGGTCTGCGCGACCGCCATGAAGGCAAGACCGGTCCCGAACCATCCGGCGAGGTTGCGCAGCGGCATTCCGAAATAGGCGCCGTGCTCTTTCCACATCCAAAAATGCATGATCGTCATCTTGTCGCTCGCCATCGCGGGATCGAGCACCAAGTCCCAGGCCATCAGCAGCCACGCGCCGAGCACGACCGCGAACACGGAGCGCGTGCGCCTGCCCGCATCGCCGACAATCGCACGTGCCAGGAAAAACGAGGCGAAGCCCATGTAAAACCACGAAAGCGGAACCGTGTACGGAACGCGGCCGCCGAGTTTGAACCCGAGAAAACCGAGATACTGATAACCGCCGAACGGCCAGCCCGTTTTGGTCCCGGTCAGTTCTGCCGCAGCCGAGAGCAGCGTTGCAGCGAGCAAGAAAACGAGCGTCCGCGACACGCCGACCCGGGCGAAGCCGAAGGCAAGCATCGCGAGGGCCCCGGTCAAGATGTCGACCGTTCCGGTATTGACCAGCGCCCAATTGTAGAAGGCAAGCGCGTACGGGTTGTTCGCAAATTGGGCGACGTTCGGAACCGCAGACAGCAGCCCGAACATGCCCAGACCCAGCGCCAGCACGTGCGCGATCAAAAAGACGACGGCGCACCGAAAGGCGATCACGCCGGACGGCGTTGGGAGACCAGCGTGCGGCCGCGCCACGTCGGCGCGCGTTCGAACGTCGCGCCGACGATGCGGACCAGCGCCGGCACGTCCGCCAGCGGCGAAAGCCAATAGGTGAACGGAACGCGGGCGTATGCCCGTCGCGTACCCCACAACACGCCCAGGCGTGCGATCGCCAGGATGACATTGACGCGGAAAAAGAACGTATCGGTGCGCGCGCGTTTGGCTGCCACCGCCGCCACCAGCACGAGCGGCAACGCTTGCACGAGGGCAATCTCCGCGAACGCGACGGCCAGCGCGACCCGCGACGTCGTCGCATCGCAGAGTGCGAGGGAGCGCGGCCAATTCGTCCAGCAGTCGGCGCTCGAGGCGTACATCGCGACGCGCGCCAGCCGCCCGCCCTCGAAGAAGCCGACTTGCGCTCCGCCTGCCACCAGCGTCCGCGCGACCGTGTAATCGTCGCAGCGCGAGGTTTTGGCCGCCGCGAAGGCGCGCGTGCGCACGAGCAGGTCGCGGCGCGCGAAAAAGCATTGGCCGTTGGCCTGTGCGTCGCGCGGCGTGCGCGCGACGTTCCCCGGCAGACCGTAGCGGTAGACGAGCGTGGCCAGCAGGGCGGGATGCACGACCGCTTCGTGCGCGTCGGAAAGTTCGAAGAGCGGTGCCGCGCTGAACGCGTCGCAGTATGCGTGCGCGGCGTGCGCGAGCAATGACGACACGAGATGCGGCTGCGCGCGAACGTCGGCATCGAGGCAGAGAATCCACGCGGCTTCTGGGTCGGTCGCAGCCAGCCCGGCAGCGAGTCCCCACGCCTTGCCGTTCCAACCGGCGCCCACGGGCGCCGCATCGACGAGCTGCACGCGCGCGTCGCGCGCCGCGTAGCGTCGCGTGAGCGCCTGCGTGCCGTCGGTCGATCCGCCGTCGACGACGACGATCTGCACGAGGCCGCGGCCTTGCGCGAGCAGGCCCTCCAGACAAGCGCCCAGCCGCGCGCGCTCGTTGAGCACCGGCACGACGGCTGCAACCAGCGTTACGGGCGGGCGCAGTTCCGCGGTGACGACGATGGGGTCACCGGCGCTCGTCGCAAGCATGCGGCCGAGGACCCGCGCGCCAAGCAATCCCTGCGCGGCGGCGAACGCCTCAGCGGTGAACATCACGGCGCCATCGCCTTCCGTCTTGTATGATTCGCTCCTGTTGACGCACGGACGGCGCACGGCGCGCGCGTATCTGTTGCTTCACGGGCTCACCGCAAGTCCACTTCAATTCGAAACGTTCGGACGGTTGCTTTTCGCCGCCGGCTCCAATGTCTGGATTCCCCGCTTACCGCGTCATGGGCACGCCGATCGCCTGACGACGGAACTGCAATATCTGACCGCGAGCGAATTGCGCGGTTTCGCCCGCGACGCGCTGACGCGTGCGCGCGAACTCGCCGACGACGTGGTCGTCGTCGGGTTCTCCACCGGCGGACTGCTCAGTGCGTGGCTGGCGCACCACCAGAGCGTCGCACGCAGCGTCAGCATCGCGCCGCTCTTGGGGGTTGCCTGGTTGCCGCGTCCGTTGACCGGCCTGGCTGCGCGCGTCGCTTTGCGGACGCCGAACCGATTTGTGTGGTGGGATCCGATTCTGCGTGAGCAGCTCGGGCCGGCGCACGGTTATCCGCGTTTCGCGACGCACGCAGTCGCGCAAGCCGTCACGCTCGCGCGCGAACTGTTGGCCGATGCAAAGCGGACGGCGCCGCGCACGCACGATCTGCGCATCGTGCTCAATGCCCGTGAGACGACGGTCAATAATGCGGCGGCAGGGCGGCTGGCGGCGCTATGGTCCCATGGACGGACCAACGTGACCGTGCGGCATCTGCGCGGTTTGCCGCCCTCGCACGACATCATCGAACCGCTGCGCCGCGGAAGTCTGGCCGCGGAGGTCTATCCGACGTTGTTCGACGTCGTTGCGTCGTAACGGAACGCCGCCGGATCCGGCGCAGGATCATGCCGCTGCCGCCGCGCGTTTTCACGCCGTGCGGCAGCGCGAGGGCGAGCGCATCAGCGTTCCGGCCCGCTCGCGCTTTTTGACCCACGGCGCGCGCGCCGGACTCGCCGTGGTGCTGCTGCACGGTTTCACCACGTCCCCCGAGCAATGGGCGCGTTTTGCCGCCGAACTTTACGAGCGCGGCGCAAACGTCGTCATCCCGCGGTTCCCCGGCCACGGGTACCGCGATCGGCGAACCCGTGCAATCGCCGCCGTCAGCGCGGACGCTCTGATCGCGTGCGCCGCTGAGGCCGTCGATATCGCGCGCGGCGCCGGTGAGCGCGTCATCGTCGCCGGACTGTCGCTCGGCGCAACGGTCGCGGTCGCCCTCGCGCTCGAACGCGACGACATCGCGCGCACCGTGGGCATCGTGCCGCTGTTCGGGCTGCGTCATCTCGGCCGGCGCGCAAACGCCGTGCTCGCCGCTCTGTTGGAAGCACTGCCGAACGCGTTTCTGCCGTGGGACCCGACCGGCGGAGCGGGACAGATTCCGGCCTACGGCTATCCGCGCTTTCCCACGCGGTTACTTGCGCACTGTTTGCGGCTCGCCGAAACCGTGCAGCGCCGCGCCGCCGCCGGCGACGTCCCGTCGGGCGAGCTTCCGCTGTTACTCAACGCGCACGAGCCCGCCTGCAACAACATGCTGTCGACCGCCCTGGCAATGCGCTGGAACGCCCTTCGCCCCGCAGCTTCCACCGTAACGGTCCTAAACGATCTCCCCGCCAACCACGACATCATCGACCCAACCAACGCCAACGCTCGAATCGACCTCGTCTATCCCTGCCTGCGCGACATAATCGAGGCGCCGCAGCGCGCCACAGGACCGAGACGTTCCGTCTCCGGCGACTTTGCGTTGCGGGACAGAGTTTCGGGAGACGCGGCCCAAATCCATCATAGGCACTTGTTATCGTTGGTGCAGCCAACGAGGTAGACGTCCGGAGCGACATCGAAAATGTGCTGCGCGAAGGACCACTGGTGACCTTCCGGGTCGGAAGCTTGATAGACGCGATCTCCCCACGGTCGATCCGCGAGTTCGAGCACGATGGTGGCGCCCGCGGCCCTTGCTCTTTGGTAGTGCGCGTCAACGTCGTCCACGTAGATCTTGAGCATCGTGCTCACGCCTTCCTTAGGGCTTTGTCCGTGGATCGATGGCAAGCCAAGCGTAAGAATGCTATCGTCGACCGTCATCTGCGCGCGCTCAACCGTGCCGCCCGGCGAGGTGTGGCGCGCAGACGTACGTTCAGCGAAGCCAAACGCTCGCGTTAGCCAGCCGATTGCCCGGGCGGGGTCCTCGTAAATCAGGTGAGGGGCGATGCGCGGCCAACCCGCCGGAGGATTGGTGACGGGCGTCTGTTCAGTGGATTGTTCCATCGTTGTTCGACTCTACCATACTTGAAACCGCCGTTTCAAGTATGGTAGGCTGGAGGGCGTGTCGCGGACCGTAGACGACAGGCGACCGGCGGAACTCCTCGAGCGCATGGTCGACTACGTCGCCGCCAATGGCCTAACCGATTTGCAACTCAGGCCATTGGCAACAGCGGTCGGAGCGAGTCCGCGTTCGCTCCTGTACCACTTCACCTCCAAGGAAGGGCTGATTCTCGCGATCCTCAGACAGGCGGCTGAGCGACAACGCGCGCTCTTCGAGCGTTTGCCGAATGCGGAATCCTATGCGGAAACCGTTCGCGCGGCCTGGGCGATCATGAGCGCGCCGAAGAACGCGGCGATCTTTCGCTTGTTTTTCGAGATTTACGGTCTCGCCTTGCAAGATCGCTCGCGCTTCCCCGGATTCTTCGAACGAGCCGTGGACGGTTGGCTCGCGTATCTCGAAGCTCCGGCGCTGCGCGACGGGTACGGGAGGCACGACGCGCGAGCGATCGCGACCGTACTCCTGTGCGGCTATCGCGGATTTCTCTTGGACTTATGCGCCACGGGAGACCGTAAACGAATCAGCCGTGCCGTCGACATATGGACCGCGATGCTGGACGCAATTCCAGCGCCGGAGGTCAAGCGCTCTTGAAGCCGCTCGGCCGGCTATGTTTTGCTAAACGTGTTCGTCGGGAGCGGCGTGTTCGGAGTCCCGTTTGTCGTCGGCGTTGGGGTCGAGGGACGAGTCCCCGTACACCACCATGCCCGGAACGATGCCCGCTACTTCTGCTTCGCGATGCGTGAGCGCGGGCTCATCATCGGCCTGCGTGTGCAGTTCTCCGGGCGCTTCGACGTCGGCTTCGGGACGATTTACTTTATGACTTGAGTTCATGCGGGGACTCCCATGGACAGAGCGGATAAAGCCTCCGGCAGCGACGCGCACACGCGCATCTTTTCACCGAAGTGTGCAATGTCGAAGATGCGGCGCACCTGCGTACCGGGCGGAACGACGATCGAGAAGCGGTTGCGCAGGCGTTTCGCCAAGCGCGCGAGCGCGCACAATCCGCTGCTGTCGATGTACCGGCATTCGGCGAGCGAAATGATCAAGCTGGGAACGTCGGCGGCCGCCTCGCCGAGATACCGTTCGAAGACCGGAGCGTTGGCCAAGTCGATTTCGCTACCGATGGTCGCGACGCGAACGCCGTCGACCGTTTGTAGATGGATGAGGGTGTCGGACACGAGGGCTCCTGATGGAACGTGAACGGGATGCTGCGCGGGGGAGCGCAGTATGTTGTCCCCAATCGCATTATCGCTCAACCGCGACGGCCCGCACATCCGCGAAAAAAGGGCGAACGCCGCAGCGCTCGCCCTTAAACGAGAAATGGTTACGCCTGGGAACGCTCCCAGGCTGCCTTCAGCGAACGACGGTTCCTCGCCGGCCGGTGAACGCGCGAATGATGAACAGAAGGATGACTGCGCCGATGAAGGCGACCACAATCGACCATATATTGATACCGGTGGCTCCCATATGGCCGAACGCGTTGAAGACCCAGCCGCCGATCAAAGCGCCGACGACGCCGACGATCAGATCACCGAGAATGCCGCCGGGACCTTCACCGGGGACGACCATCTTCGCGAGCGCGCCCGCGATGATGCCGACGATGATCCACGCAAGGATGCCCATATAAAATTCCTCCGACCTCTACCTCTTCCGAATATGGCGCTATAGTCGGCCCTGCTTGCCGCTGCGCTTCGTCGCCGCGGAAGCAGCCGGCGACGCTCTGGTACTTCGGTTCTTCCGCAGCGCTCGCCCCGCTAAACTTGCTTGCCTTTCGGCTCAGGTCGCGCGTGCTCCAGCAGTTGGCGCGCCGCCGCGAGCACGTCAGCGACCGTGAGCGCCAGTAGGCCGGCATCGGCGGTCTTCCCGTGCGGGTCGCCGACCGAACCCGACCACAACACCCGGTGTTGCGGGCGCTCCGGCGGTCCCCACGTGCCTGGAGGGGTCGGCCCGAACAGCACCACCGACGGGGTTCCATAGGCGCTGGCGAGATGCGCGATCCCGGTGTCCCCGGAGATGAGGCAGCGTGCTTTCGCCACGAGCAATGCAAGCTCGAGCAACGTCGTTTCCCCCGCGAGGTCGACCACGGTGGCCGTTTGCGCCTGCGTCGCGATCTCCCGGCAGAGGACGCGTTCAGCGGACGACCCGGTCAGCAGCACGGTGAGGCCTTCCGCTGCGAGCGCCCCGGCGGTCGCCGCCCAGCGGGCCGCGGGCCAGCGTCGGGCGGCGCTCGCCGCGCCGGGATGCAGAACCACGGCGTCCGCGGGAAGGCGCGACGCGGCGGCGACGGGCCGTGGGAGGGAAAGCGCGGCGGGATCGGCTGCGATTCCGGCCTGGGTGAGCAGCCGGCACCAGCGCAGCCGTTCGTGCTCTTCGCTATCCCAGCGTGGCCCGCGGGCGCTCTGGGGGACGTCGCGATGGGCAAATGCGATGAGCCAGCGGGGCTTTGCGTCGAGCAGGATGCGGTGGCTCTGGGGTCCACGGCCGTGCAGGTTAACCGCGACGTCAACCGCTCCGAGGCTCGGCGGCAGCGGCTCGAGCGGACCGACGGCGATGCTCTCGTCGAACGCGCCGTCGAGCAGCGACACGAGCGGATGGAGCGGGCACGGCAGCGCGAGGATGCGGTGGTGGTGCGGAAAAGCGCGGGCCAGCGCGCGGTACGCGGGGACCCCGCACAGAAAATCCCCCAGGCCCAGCGCCCGCAACGCGACGAGGGTGGGAGCGGACCGCTGCGGCGGCGCCGGCCGCTCACTCACGCCGTATGGCTGACCGTTTCGGGCGTGCGCGCGAGGGCGCGGTACACTTTGACGGTTTCGGCCGCGATGCGATCCCAGGTGAAGCGCTCGAGCGCCCGACGGCGTCCCGCCGCTGCCAGCCGCTGGCGCAGGGTCCGGTCGGCGAAGAGTTCACGCAGGGCCGCGGCAATTGCACCCGGCTCTTTGGGCGCGACGTGCAGTCCGGTGAAGCGGTCGATCACGGTGTCGTTCTGGCCGCCGACGGCGGTCGCGATAACGGGCACGCCCGCCGCCATGGCTTCGAGCGGGACGATTCCGAAGGGCTCGTACCACGCCGCGCAGACGACGGCGTCCGCCGCCCGCAACAGCCGCGGCACGTCCTCGCGTTCCACCCGGCCCAGAAACGTCACCCGCTCGGCGACGCCGCAGGCCCGCGCATGCTGCGCCAGACGTTGCGCCTCGGCATCGCCGCCCAGCTCCGCTGGTGCGGGCCCCCCGGCGACGATCAATTCGGCATCGGGCACCTCGCGCAGCGCCGCGATCACATCGTCGACGCCTTTACGAGCCACGAGGCGGCTGAGCGTTACGATGCGATAGGAACGGCGGCGTTCCAGCGGTAAGGCGTCACGGCACGAAGCGAAGAACGCCGCGTTGACGCCGCACGGGACGATGCGCAGACGCCGCGGATCGGCACCGAGCCGGCACAGTTCGAACATCTCGCTGCTCGACGTCGCGACGACCCGGTCGACCGCCCGCATGATGCGCCCCTCTTCGGCCAGCCGTTCGCGGGGACTCGTATCCAAGAGGCCTTGCATCCGCCGCTTCTCGCTGCCCAGGGCGTGAAAGGTTTGCACGACCGGGATGCCCAGCGGTTTGCAGGCCGCCAGCGCCGCCCGGCCCGACATCCAAAAATGTCCGTGGACGACGTCCGGGGGCGCGGCGGCGAATGCACGCCGCAGTTCGACCGATAAGGCGTCCATGTAGGGCAGGAGTTCGTCCTTGGGAATGGTTCGCGCCGGCCCCGCGTCGGCGTGCACGACCGTGACGCCGGACGGCATCGTCACCTCGCGCGCTAAGCGGTGATCGTCCCGGCGCGTATAGACCGCAACGCGACACCCCGCGCGCACGAGTGCTGCGGACAACTCGGCGACGTGGACGTTCTGGCCGCCGGCATCGACGCCGCCAAGCACGGCCAGCGGGCTCGCGTGTTCGGAGACCATCGCGATGTTCACGCCGGCACCTCGTCGCGCCCGTAGTGCACCGCGCCCGCGGGTGAGGTGAGCGTCGCGAGTGCCGCCAGCACGTCCTCCACCCCGACGCAGCCCGTGCACGGCTGCGCGGGAAACGGACAGCTCCGTGCGCGGCATCCCGCGCAGCCGATCGTCTGATCGCCCAGCGCGACGGAGGGAACGCGCCACGGCGCGAAGCGGCGCAGCGGGACCGTGGGCGGAAAGATCGTGACGACGGGGGTGCCCACGGCGCCGGCGATATGGATGCCCGACGTGTTGCCGACGACGAGCGCTCGCGCATCGCGGATCACCGCGGCAAATTCGGCGTACGTCGTCGTGCCGCACAGATCCAAGGCGTCCGAGTCGCCCATGACCCGGTGCGTCAGTTCCCGTTCGCCGGCGCTGCCGACGATGACCACCGCGGTGCCGCTGCGGCACAGCGTGTGCACGAGGGCGCGCAACTTCGCGGGATCCCAGGCCCGCGCCGGTACGCTGGCGCCCGGCTGCACGACGACGTAATCCGGCGGCAGCCGTCGATCGCGCGACGGTAGCGCGCGGTAACGGAGCCGTCCGTCGTCATCGGGCGGTAACCGATAGCCCGCTGCTGCCACGAGCGCAAGTGCGCGTTCGACTTCGTGGAGGTCGTCGCTCACGGTCACCCGCCAATCGAGGAGCGAGCCGGGATAATCGACGCTGACGGCCGCGATGCTTCCGACGCCCGCCAGCCGGAGCAGCAACGCCGTCGGCAACGGGCTTTGATGGAACGAGGTAAAGATGAAGGCTTCGTCGGCCTCCGCGGCAGCATAGCGCGCGACGTCGGCGGCGATGCGCCCGGCGTCGATCGGCTGCGGCGTGCCTTCGATCCAATCGGCCCGCACGACCAGCGCGTCGTCGACGCCGGGCAGCAGACCCGCCGCACCTTCGCCCGACGGTCCGCAGACGAGCGTGACGCGCCCATGCGCGGCGAGTGCCCGCAGCGCCGGACCGACGAGCGTCACGTCGCCGTTGTTGTCTTGCCGGATCGCGAGGAACCGCTTCATGCCCGGCCGTCTAAAATGCACGTCACCGCCTGGCCTACGTCGCGAGCGACGAGCGGGGCTTGCGCGAGTTCAGCGGGCAAGGTGAGCGGCGTCGGAACGAGGATGGCACGAGCGCCCGCTGCCGCAGCGGCCGCAACGTCGCTGCCGATGTCGCCCACGACGATGCAGTCGCGCGGGTCGCAACCGACCGTTGAGGCCGCCGCCAGAATCAAACCCGGCTGCGGTTTGCGACACCCGCACCCGGCAGCCGCGGGATGGGTGCAACTTTGGATCGTCGCAAACGGGCCGCCCAGTTCGGTGAGGCGCCCGTGCAGGGCCGACAGTTCGTGCGGCGTGAGCCGCCCTTCCCCGACCGCCGGCTGATTGGTCACGATGCCGACGGCGATGCCGGCGTCGCGCAACCGGTCGAGCGCCGCGCGCGCTCCGGGCATCAGGCGTACGTGCGCCGGCTCACGCAAGTCCGGTTCGTCGACGACGAGCGTTCCGTCGCGATCGAATAGCACGGCGCACGGCAGTCGATGCGTTCGCCGGAGGGTTCGCCAAAGGCGAGCGCGGCCACGCGCGCGGTGATACACTGCGGCGAACGGAATCGCGGCGCTCGTGGCCAGCATCGTCGCGATCTCGCGGGCATCGCGCGGACCCGGCGCAATGCGTTCCCACGCGAAGCGCAGCGTTGCAAGAAGCCACGCGGTCGCGCAGCCCAGCGCTGCACAGCCGAACGCGACCGTCGTCACGTGGTGCCGAAAGCGACCGCGCGGAATGCCCGCACATTGCCGCCACGCTCGCCCGTGCAGCGCCTCCATCAGGGCGTCGTCGGCGTTGCCGGCCTGCAAACGCACGCTGATCCACGGGCCGGCGCCCCGCACCGGATGTTCGCTGCAGCGCGTGCCGACCGCGATCATGCGCCCCCGGGCGAACAGACGCAACGCCAACTCCGCGTCCTCGCGATATGCGCGCGGAAAGCGTTCGTCGAAGCCGTCGACCGCACGCAGGTCGGCGCGGCGATAGGCGCAATCGGCGGTGATCCAGCGTGAACGTTCGAGCGCACCGACGTTGCGTTCCCAATCGGTGGGACGCCGATCGGTCGGGAGCGGTACGCGAACTCGCCCCTGCGTGCCGGCCGTCGCTTCGTCGCACGCCTGCAGATCGGCTGCGAGCTTACGGCGCCAGGCCGCCTCGACGACGACGTCATCGTCGAGAAATGCGATCCACGGCGCCTGCGAACGGCGCCAGCCGCGATTGCGCGCGCCGGCCGGTCCCGCGCCTGCAGCGGCGACGATGCGGATGCGTTCGCCCAGTTCACCGAGTTCCCCGAGCCTCAAGTCGGACGACCGCTCGCGGCGGTCGTCGACGACGAACACGCGACCCGGCAGCGGTCCGTCGGCGCGCGCCAGCGACGTGAGAAGCTGCCCGAGCGACGGACGCCCGATGGTCGGAATGACCACGTCGTAATTCACGCGGCGGCGACGAGCGCAGCACGCCGGGCCAACAAAAACGGACCGAGCGCGAGCGCGTCGACCGGCGTCGAGCCGAACAGTTCCAGCACGTCGCGCGGTTCGTCGACGATCGGCCGTCCGGCGGTATTGAGGCTCGTGTTGACGAGCACCGGCAACCCGGTGCGCCGCTCGAAGGCGCGCAGCACCGCGGCCATCAGCGGCTCTTCGGCGGCGTCGACGGTCTGCACGCGCGCGCTGCCGTCGACGTGAGTCACCGTCGGAATGCGTGCGCGCCATGCTTCCCGCACGCCGTGCGTGAACAACATGTACGGGCTCGGCAGCGGCCCGGTGAAAATGTCCGCCGCCCGTTCGGCCAAGACCATCGGGGCGACCGGGCGGAATTGTTCGCGACCTTTGACGTCATTGAGGCGGCGCAGATTGTCGGGATAACCCGGATGCGCGAGCAGACTGCGGTGTCCCAGCGCTCGCGGCCCGAATTCGCTGCGCCCCTGGAACCACGCCACCAAGCCGTTGCCGGCAAGCACGGCCGCGACCGCTTCGGCTAGATCGTCGGGCGTCTCGTAGCGCAGGTCGGCGACGTCCAACTGCGCGCGCAACGCCGCCGCATCCCAGGCGCGTCCGAGCGCCGCCGTTCGCATCGGCGCAATGCGTTCGCCGTGTTGCGCGGCGACGTACAGAGCGGCACCGAGCGACGTTCCGGAATCGCCCGCAGCCGGCTGCACCCAAATGCGTTTGAACGGCCCGTGCTCCGCGAGGTAGGAGTTGGCGACGCAGTTGAGGGCGACGCCGCCGGAGAGCGTCAGGTTCCGCTCGCCTGTCTGCGCGTGCAGTTCGCGCGCAATGTTCAGCAGTATGTCTTGCAGTCGCCCTTGCACGCTCGCCGCAAGGTCGGCGTGCTCGGGCGTGAATCCCTCGTCGTCGGCTGCGCGGGGCCTGCAATAGGCGTTAAAATCGAGCGGCGGTGCGTAGTACCGCAGACCATCGGCGTGCATGGCTTCGCGCAAGCGCGCGGCATAGCGTGGGATACCGTATGCCGCCAGGCCCATCACCTTATATTCATCCGACGAGCGCAGGAAGCCCAGGTGCACGGTCAAGTCCTCGTAGCGCAGCCCGAGCGAGTGCGGCAGGGCAACGGTCGCCAGCGTTTCGAGGCGGCCGTCGCGCACCCGTCCCGCGAGAAACGATCCACGCTCGCCGCGGCCGTCGAGGGCCATGGTGGCGCACGACGGAAACGGCGCGCACAGATACGCCGAGGCGGCGTGCGCGACATGATGCGGCACGTAGCGCACCTTGGCGTGATCGAAACCGCCGAAGAGGGTGGCGAGGAAGTGCGGCAGCCGGCGCACGTAATAGGTGCGTAAACCTTCGTAGGCATTGACGACCAAGTCGTCGCTTTCTTCCGCGAGCGCCGGATCGTACGAGTAGGCGACGGCGTCGAGTTGCCCGGGGGTGATGCCGCCTTCGGCCAGACACCACGCCATCGCGCGCTCCGGCAATTCCCAAGCGGAGAATGGCACGCAGTCTTTGGCGTGCTTGCGGCGCGTGAAGCGCTCTTCCTCGGCTGCAGCCACGATCTCGCCGTCGACGACCAGCGCCGCCGACGAATCGTGGAAGACGGCATTGATGCCGAGCACGCGCATGCCCGTCGCGTTTCCGCGGTTCTCCCCCCGAAACACGCTCGGCTGCTTGCCCTGGGAGACATCGGCTCTGCTCAGAACCAAAACGATGGCGGTTTGGTAAGCAAGCATGTTTCCCGCGCCATTCCTGCGCGCACGAAGGGGCGCGAGAAGGCAAGGAGAGCATTGTGTTCGCAACGGAAATTGCAGAGGGCCGCGCGCCGGCGGCCACGCTCGAGCGGGTCATCGTGAGCGGCGGCGGTTCGGGCTTGGGTCGTGCCGCCATCGAACGGATCGGCGCCGCCGGCGGTCGGGCGTTTTCATTCGATCTCAAAAACGAAGACGGAGTCGACGCGGCGCCCGTGGACGTGAGCGACCGCGCCTGCGTCGAACGCGCCGTCGGGCGCTTCGTCGATCGGCACGGTGCGCCGACCGCCGTCGTGACCTGTGCGGGCATCGACGCATGCGGTCCCTTCGGAAGCGTCGCCGCGGATGCGTGGGAGCGGGTGATTGCCGTCAACCTGCTCGGAACCGCAGCGCTCGTGCGCGCGGCCCTACCGTACCTTGAAAAGAACCGGGGGCGCATCGTCACGGTCGCATCGACCCTCGGATTGCGCGCCGTTTCCGATGCGACCGCCTATTGCGCGAGCAAATTCGGCGTCATCGGTTTTTCCCGCGCGCTCGCCGCCGAATTGAAGGACCGGGTCGGCGTCACGTGTTTGATTCCCGGCGGCATGCATACGAACTTCTTCGAAGGCCGCACCCAGCAGTACCGTCCGCCTGCCGACTGGAAAGCCAATCAGCCGGCCGACGTCGCCACGGCCATCGTCTTCGCGCTCACCCAGCCGCCGGGCTGCGAGGTGCGCGAGATGGTCGTCTGTCCGGCCAACGAATCGTCCTGGCCGTGACCTTAGGCACCGTGCACGTCTGCGCCAGGCGCCCAAGCGTGTTTGGAGATGCGGCGCGGGTGTCAGAACGCGGGCATGAAAGCTGTAGTGTGGCACGACGATCCGCGATCAATACGATGCGATCGTCCGCTCGACGGCGAGCGCGATTTGCGGCACGGACTTGCGATCATCGGCGTGTATCCGAATGAGGGCGAACGCCTTTCCGATCGGTGCGGCCTTCAATCGCAATGTCACCGTACGCATGGGGAACTGCAATCACCGCGCCTACGAGCCGAAACTCGTTGGCCTCGTGGCCTCGTGATGGGTGCGCTCGACGCGTACGCCGCCTTCGATGTGCGCGACCCCGGTTGGATCAAGGTCGGGCTCGATCCACAGGCAGCCGCGACGACGCGCCCCGGCGTGCCGGCATGAACGGCGACGACGACTCTCCCGATCCGCGGGAACGTGGTCCCCTGCCCTCGCAAGACGTCGATCCGGCTGCGGGGACGAGCGATGATCCGCGCGTCGATCCGACGCCCGATCGCCGCCATACCGACGACGCGGACGGCGGCACGCGCGACCTTTAGCGATGGTACCGTAGCAAGAGCTACGGTACCATCGTGGACCTTCAACGATGCTAAGGTACTGTAGTGCCCGAAATACCATAGTCGAGTATTACGTCAGTAACGCGGCGACGGACCGACGCTGGTCGCCGGTGCGGGGCTGTGCAAGCTTCCTGCCGGCCGCGGGTTCTGATTTCGCTTGCCGTAGATGACGGCGATGATCACGGCGACGATGACGATCGCGCCGAGAATGATGGCGTAGAGCACGACCGGCGGATTACGACGCGTTCCGGTCGGGTCGGGAGGCGGGGTTGACATGCACGGATGCGACTACCCAACCGGGCGTGGCTCGAATCTGAACCAGCGGGTACAGTTGGGCGCATGGAAGAGAAGATCGAACCGGGCCGGCCCAAGGCTGCGGACGTCCAAGAGAACCTCGCTGCGGGCGACAGCATCATGGAAGACGACCTGACCGAAGAGCGCGATCCCACGCCGCAGCAGCGTTCGGACGGCGCCGATCGCACGCACCTCGACCCGTAGGGCTTTCGACCGCGTCGAATCTCCTGCGTTGGGCCTGCGGCCGATCCGGCCGGCCGAAGCCCGAGCCACTCCAAGCGCCCCCCGCGTAAGGGGCCGGCGGCTTCGAGTCCGTAGTCACGCGCCATGAAAGCAACGGTGTTTCATGGCAAGGGCGACGTGCGGGTCGAAAACGTTCCCGATGCGGCGGTGGTGCGGCCGAGCGACGCGGTCGTGCGCGTGACGCATGCCTGCGTGTGCGGTTCGGACCTCTGGTTCTACCGCGGCGACGCGCCGTGGGAACCGGGCTGGCGCACCGGGCACGAATTCATGGGCGTCATCGAAGAGGCCGGTGCCGGCGTACGGACGCTGAAAAAGGGAGACCACGTCTTCGCGCCGTTCGCGTATTCCGACGGAACCTGTGAATTCTGCCGCAAAGGCTTGCAGACGTCGTGTCTCGGCGGCGGGTATTGGGGCGGCGCCGACAACGACGGCGGGCAGGGCGAGGCGGTGCGTGCGCCGCTGGCCGACGCGACCCTCGTGAAACTTCCGGCCGAGGTCGCAAACGACGAAAAACTGCTGAGGGCAATTTTGCCGCTGACCGACGTGATGGGAACCGGTCATCACGCCGCGCTGTGCGCCGGCGTGAAGCCCGGCGCGACGGTCGCGGTCGTCGGTGACGGCGCGGTCGGACTGTGCGGGGTTCTGGCCGCGCGACGCTTGGGTGCGGCACGAATCATTCTCTTCGGGCGCCATCCCGACCGCATCGCCGTCGCAGCCGAATTCGGCGCAACGGAAGTCGTGCAGGAACGCGGAACCGATGCCGTCGCGCGCGCCCTCGACATGACCGCCGGCGGCCCGGACGCCGTCCTCGAGTGCGTCGGCAATGAAGGGTCGATGGCAATGGCCACCGGCATGTGCCGCCCCGGCGGCGCGGTCGGCTACGTCGGCGTGCCGTACGGGGCCCAACAGGGACTGGACTTGCGCCGCATGTTCGGGGAGAACATCGCGTTGCGCGGCGGGGTGGCGCCGGTGCGCGCCTACGCGGAGGAACTTCTCGCCGACGTGCTCGCCGGAAAACTCGATCCGTCGCCGGTCTTCGATCTGACCGTGGGGCTCGACGACGTTCCGCGCGGCTATGCGGCGATGGATGCGCGTGAGGCGATCAAGGTGATGGTAAAGCTGTGAAGCAGCCGGCTCGCTATGCCTTTGGGCTGCTGCTGGCGTCGCTGCTGCTGAGCGCAGGCTGTGCGCGCGTCGGGACGCAGTCGGCGACGACTAGCGGTCACCCGTGGACGCGTCACGGCCTCCTGCGCATCGTCAACGTCACGGAGCCCGACACGCTCAATCCGGTGGTCGGCGCCGAGGCGACCGATTCCGACCTGGCCTTCTTGTGGGCCGGATTCTTGTTCGACTGGAGCGACCGCAACGCGTTCGTCCCCGACCTCGCGACCGAGGTACCGACCCTGCGCAACGGCGGCGTCAGCGCCGACGGCAAGACGATCGTGTATCACCTGCGGCCCGGCGTGCTGTGGCAGGATGGCATGCCCTTCACCGCCGACGACGTCATCTTCACGTGGCACGCGGTCATGAACAAGAACAACAACGTGTCCAGCACCGTCGGCTACGATCTCATCACGTCGATCGACAAGCGTGACGATTATACGATCGCCGTTCACCTGCGCCGACCGTATGCGCCGTTCATCGCGACGTTCTTCGCCCCGTCGGCCTCTCCGTATCCGGTCCTACCGGCTCACCTGCTCGCGAAGTATCCCAACATCAACCAGATTCCGTTCAACAGCAAACCGGTCGGGACGGGGCCGTTCAGCGTCGAGCGCTGGCAGCGCGGCAGCAAGATCGTCTTTCGCGCGAATCCGCACTACTGGCGCGGGCGTCCAAAACTCGATCAGATCTGGTTCACGCCGGTTCCCGACGAGAACACGATCGTCACCCTATTGCAGTCGCACGAGGCGGATCTCGAGTATTACGGCGCGGCCGAGAACTTCCACCAGCTGTCGCACATCGCGGGCACGAACGTCCGCTTGACGCCGTTTACGCAATACGGGCAACTCGCACTCAACACGAGCGCGCCGGCGCTCTCCGATGTCCGCGTGCGCCAAGCGCTGTGGTATGCGATCGACGTCGCCGGCTTGATTCGCGATGTCTCGCACGGCGTCTACACGCCGGGCTATACAGACCAGCCGGTGTTTCTGTGGGCGCACAACCCGCATACGGTCCACTACGATTACGACCCGGCCAAGGCCCGCGCGCTGTTGGACGCCGCGGGCTGGAGAGTCGGTCCGGGCGGCATCCGCGTCAAAGGGGGACAGCGCCTGTCCCTCCTCCTCGCGGGCGTTTCGGGTTCGGCCAGCGGCAATGCGGTCAACGTGATCGCGCAACGCGACTTCCGCGATATCGGCGTCGACCTGCAAATCAAAACCTACGTCTCGTCGCTGTTCTTCGCGAGCTACGGCGCGGGCGGGATCGTGCAGGGCAGCAAGTTCGACGTGGCATTCTTCAGCTGGGTCAACGGCGTCGATCCCGACGACTCCGTCAACTGGATGTGCGACCAATTTCCGCCGCGCGGACAGAACGTGTACAAGTTCTGCGACCCTGCGCTCGACGCGGCGGAACGCGTCGCGCTCACCAGCAACGATCAAGCCGTGCGGAAAAAAGCCTACGACGCCATCCAAAGCGTGCTCGCCGCGCGGGTTCCCGCGATCATCACTTGGTACGTGCGGCGCATCTCCGTCTATAACAGCGACTTCAAAAACTATCGCCCGGCGCACGCCGTCACCAGCTTCTGGAACTCGTACGAATGGGAGATTTGAGCCGGCCGCGTTGCTGCGCTCGTCCCTGAGGTGCGCCGATGTCGGCGTCGGTAAAACGGCCGTGCGAAGCGGAGGCGTGGCAACGGGCGGCCTCCCCCGGAGCGCAAACGGCGCAGGCGCCGCGCAACGGGACGTGGCTGCTCGTCGCGGCGATCGTCGGCTCGAGCATGAGCTTCATCGACGGGACGGCCGTCAACGTGGCGTTGCCGGTGCTGCAGCGCGAGTTGAGTGCGTCGTCCGCGAACGCGCAGTGGGTCGTCGAAGGGTACTCGCTGTTTCTCTCGGCGCTCATCTTGCTCGGCGGTTCCTTTGGCGATCGTTTCGGGCGCCGCTTGGTGTACGGCTGCGGGATCGCCCTCTTCGCAGCGGCGTCGCTCGGTTGCGCGCTGGCGCGCAGCATCGAATGGTTGATCGCGGCTCGCTGCGTGCAGGGGATCGGTGCGGCGCTGGCCACGCCCGGTAGTCTCGCGCTGATCAGCGCAAACTTCAGCGGTGAAGCGCGGGGCCGCGCGATCGGCACCTGGTCGGGCTTTTCGGCGATTACGTCGGTGATCGGACCGGTACTCGGCGGCTGGCTCGTGCAGTTCGCATCGTGGCGCTTCGTCTTCTTGATCAATCTGCCGCTGGCTGCGTTCGTCATCGCCATCCTTTGGTTGCGCGTCGGTGAATCGCGCGACGAAGCCGCGTCCCGGCGCGTCGATGTCCTGGGCGCGACGCTTGCGACCGTCGGCCTGGGGGCGCTGGTGTACGGACTGATCCGCGTGCAGGGAGCAACCTTCGATGCGTTGGGCTTTGCTGCCGTCGCCGTCGGCGGCACGGCGCTCGCCGGTTTCATCGTTGCCGAAGCGCGTGAACGCAACCCGATGATGCGGCTCGACCTGTTCGCCTCGCGACGCTTCTCGGCGGCGAACCTGTACACGTTGCTGCTCTATGCCGCCCTCGGCGGCAGTCTCTTCTTCGTGCCCTTCGACCTCATCAACGTGCAGGGTTACCCGCCCGCGTATGCCGGTGCAGCGCTGTTGCCGATGATCGGCATCATGTTCGCGCTGTCTCGCTTTTCCGGCGGGCTGGTCGCACGAATCGGGCCCCGCATGCCGCTGGGCATCGGGGCGCTGCTGGCGGCGGCCGGCTTTGCCGTCTTCGCCTTCGCCGGCGTCGGCGGCAGCTACTGGACGACGTTCTTTCCCGGTGCCGTCATCCTGGGTCTGGGCGGCGCGGCGTTCGTTGCGCCGCTGACGACGACGGTGCTCGATGCGGTCGACGTCTCCCACGCCGGGATCGCTTCGGGCGTGAACAACGCCGTTTCACGCACGGCCGGTCTCGTTGCGGTCGCGGCGCTCGGCATTGCGCTCGCCGCGACGTTCTCAACATCGCTTGCCCGGCGCACCGCCGCCGACCATCGCCTTGCTGCAGCATCGCTCGCGCTGCTGCAGCGCGAGCATGCGCGCATCGTCGCCGGCAGCATCCCGCGCGACATCCGCGCCGCCCGGCAGGGCGCGCTGCTGACCGCGGCCATTCGGCGCGCGTATGCCGACGGCTTTCGTACCACGATGCTGCTTGCGGCCCTGCTCGCGCTGTTGGCCGCACCGCTCGCCCTCGATCCCTCTTTCGCAAAGAACGCTTCGTCGCGATAGCACGCCGACCAGCTACGCTAGGAAGGTTGAGTGCTCGATGTCTTACATCCACAACAATGCGTATCCGACCGCGCCGCCGGTCGGGGTGATGCCGGAAGCCCAAGCCGGAACCATTCCGTCCGCTTTGGGAGCACCACAGTTCGGCGTGCGCCCCAACGATCAAACCCGACCGGCCTTCGGCTTTGCGCAGCCGCCGTCGAGCGTGCTGCAACCCCAGCCGCCATCGTTCTTCGAGCCGAATGCCGGCGGGAGCGGCATGTCCGGTTTCATGAATCTGATGAGCGACTTCATCCGCGCGCTGCAGACGCTGTTCGCGAATCTTGCGAATCAATTCGGGTTCGGCGGCGCGGGCGCGCCGACGGGATCGCCGCAGACGTACGTTCGCAATGCCGAGGCGAGCTCGGTCGGCGACCCGCACGATGCCTTCCACGGCACGAACGCGTCGGGTCAGACGATCGGCGGCAAATGGGACAATATGCATTCGCACGTCGACCTGCTCGATTCCGATTCCTTCGCAGGCGGCTACACGGTCTCGACGGCAACCACGAAACCCAAGGCCAACGGCGTGACGATGAACGCGAGCGCGACCGTCGCGCTCGATGGTGGAGCAAGCGACATCACGATGCAAGCCGACGGGTCGTTCTCCGTGTCGTATGGGCAAAATGTGCAGTTGCAGAAGGGCCAAAGCGTCCGGCTCGCCGACGGGGCAACGGTCGCTTTGGGTCGCGATGATGCGCTCACGGTAAGCGATGCGACCACGACCGGCGGCTCGCTGACGACGCGCCTGGTGGCCGACGGCGACGGCGGTGTCGACGTAAGCGCGCAAGCGCACAGCGTCGATTTGGGCGGCTACCTCGTCAACCGCCAAGATGCGCCGCCGCTTCCGGGGCCGATTCCGGGCTACCCGGGTCCCGTGTATCCCTCGCCAATTTACCCGGGGCCGTCTCCGTTGCCGGTGACGCCCCTGCCGATGGCCCCGATTTCCGATCCTTACGGCGACCCAGGCATCGCACTCGAGTAACGGTCGACCGCCGCCCGTGGTACGATGTCTCCATGCGCCGCGTACCGGTCCAGCCCCGCTTCGATGAACTGGACTTTTCATCCGATGAACCCGACTTTTCAACATGGCTCGTCGATCAAGCAGCCGCGATTCGGACGCAACGCTGGCACGATGTCGATATTGACGGCGTCGCCGAGGAACTCGAAGACTTGGCACGCTCGCAACGTCGGGAACTTCGAAGCCGTCTCGACGTGTTGATGGCCCACCTTCTCAAGCGCCGCTATCAAGCCGAGAAGCGAACGCCGTCGTGGTATTCGACGATCGTCGACCAGCGAGCGCAGATCCGAGGCTTGCTGCAGAATAATCCATCGTTGCTGCCGTTCCTCGACGCGGTTATTGCAGACGTCTATCCCGATGCTCGCCACCATGCCGCCATGGAAACGGGCCTCGATCTCGCCGCCTTTCCGAGCGACAATCCGTTCGATCTCGACGATCTGTTTCGCAGGTCCGTCGATGACTGACTTGCCGGCAATGGCTGCGCAATACGCATGCCCAATCGTCGGGCTCGATGTTTAGTACGTTTTCCATCGTTGCCTCCGATGCCGCGACGGGCGAAATCGGGATCGCGGTGCAGTCGAGGTTCTTGAGCGTGGGGGCCGTCGTGCCGTGGGTGCGCGCCGGCGCCGGCGCAATCGCGACGCAAGCCTTCGCCAACACGGCATACGGACCGCGCGCGCTCGAGTTGCTTACGCGAGGCGTTCCGCCAGACGATGTCGCACAAGCCTTGCTTGCCGACGACGACGGTCGCGATGAGCGCCAGTTCGGCATCGTCGCCGCCGATGGACGGTCGACGACGTTCACGGGTTCGCGCTGCATTTCGTATGCCGGCGGTATCAGCGGCACCGGATTCGCGGCGCAAGGCAACTGCCTTGCCGGTGAAGCGGTCGTTGAAGCGCTTGCGAGAACGTTTGAGGCGACGAAAGGCCCGCTCTCGGATCGACTGGTGGCCGCGCTGAAGATTGCGCAGGACGCCGGCGGCGACAAGCGCGGGCAGCAGAGTGCGGCGCTGACCGTCGAGAAGCCCCACGGGGGATATGCGGCCTTCAACGACCGCTACGTCGACCTGCGCGTCGACGACCACGCGACCCGATCGACGAGTTGGCGCGCCTCCTGCAGTTGCACAAGCTGTATTTTTTTGCAGCCGAGCCGCAAGACGTCATCGACATCGACGATGCGCTCGGCGACGAGCTCGTGCGCGAGCTGCGCCGCGTCGGGGCGCTGATTCCCGAACATCGAACCTTCGATGCAACGGCTCGCGAGACGCTGGTCGCCTACATGCACGTCGAAAATTTGGAAAACCGCGTGCGCAACGATGGCCGCATCGACCGCCAAACGCTCGATTATCTCAGGGGCGCCCCGTCGGCTCAAACCGGCTCACCGGCTTAGGACGCTCCTCTGCCGTCGAGAACCCCACATGTGACAAACGCGAGCGGTCCGGGTGTCATTGAAGTGAGGAGCGAGCAACGATGGAGGACGAGGCGCTCATCGCTCGTGTCCGTCGCGGCGACCTCGCGGCAGCGAGTGAACTTCTCCGGCGCCACGAGAAGACTGCCTATAGCGCCGCCCTTCGCCTGGTCGGCGGGCGAACGGAAGCCGAGGATATCGCGCAGGAGGCGCTGGTGCGGGCCTACACTCATCTCGGGGAACTCGACGACGGTTCGACTTTCGGACCTTGGCTGCGGCGCATTGCGATCAACTTGAGCCTCAACGCGCTGCGTCGCCGCGGCCGCTTGCAATTCGAATCGCTTGACGCGGTCCCCCATCCATTCTACGATTTCGAGGACAGGCTCGCGCGCACGCCGGAGGAACATGCGCTGAGTGCGAGCGACCTTACCGGTATGGATGCACTGTTCGAGCACCTGCCGCCCGAGCAGCGCGTCGCGGTCGTGCTCAGCGATGTGTATGACTATGACATCGTCGACGTAGCCGCATTATCGCGCTGCAAGCTCTCGGCGGCGAAGATGCGCATCGCGCGGGGTCGCGCGACGCTGCGCAAGCTGCTCGAAGAACAGAACCGCGCCAACGGTGATCCGGCTTGATGAAACGCCTCGGCCGGCATCTTAGCGTTGAGGGACTCGGGACGGCGGGGTTCGCTCACGATTCCGCCATGCGTCGCCATCTTGGCCTCTGTTCTACGTGCCGCGAACGGCTCGCACAAATTCAGCGCCTTCGCGATTCGCTGGCTTGCACCGCGGCGATCGATCTCACACCCAGCCGCGATTTGACCGGGAGTGCTCTCGCACAACTGCAACGGCGAACGTGCGAGGTGGCCCGCATCAACGGGCTGCTGGCCGTGATCGCCGCCATCCTCACGAGTTTCGCCATACTGTTCCCGCGCGAAAACGCTTCCGCCGGCGCATCGACGGTCGCAAAGGAGTGGGCCGACGATGAATGATGCGGGCAACGCTTTCAGCCGCGACTTCACGGCGCTGATCGCCTACGTACCGCACCTTTTCAGTGCGGCCGTCATTCTCGTCGTTGGCGGCTTGCTCGCCTGGCTCATCGGCCGCGCTGTTGATGTCGTTTTGACCCGGCTTGGACTCGACCGAAACGTCGAACGCACAGGCTTTCGTGAAAACCTGGTCAACGTCGGCGTCCGCGCACGCCCGGCACGCTTGGTCGCACGGTTAGTGTCGCTCATCGTTTGGCTTGCCACGCTCGTGCAAGCGGTCGATGCGCTCGAACTCGTCCCGTTGTCGGCGGCCCTGCGGAATTTGCTGGATTACACGCCGCATCTGGTCGTCGCGGTTGCCATCTTACTCGTCGGCGTCGTCGCCGCCGACGCGTTGGCTCGCGCCACCACCGCCACGTTGGCTCGTGCCGGTATCCTCTATCACACGGTCGCCGGCACATTGATGCGTGCCATCGTGATCGTCCTTGCTGCACTCATGGCGCTGCAGCAACTGACCATTGAATCCAGCTTTCTGCTCGACGTGTTGTTGCTGCTGCTCGGTTCTGCCGCGCTTTCAGCGGCGCTCGCTTCCGGCTTCGGGGCGCGGACGTTTTTTGAGAATGCCGTGGCGTCGCGCTACGTCGAGGAGAACTTTCAAATCGGCGACCGCATTACGGTCGACGGCGCGGCCGGCACCGTGGAGCGGCTCGGGATGACGAGCGTGGTCGTCGTGACGAACGAGCAACGGCGCATCGTGCTGCCCAACGGCATCTTCGCACGGTTCACCGTCCATGTGGACGTACGGCGACCGGTCGCTTCCGAATTCTTGATGTGACAAAGCGCTAGTCGGGAAGTGTCTTCTAGGTAGACAGCACAAGGGTGCGGCCGGAGCGAACCGCCGACGGCGATGTGGCCGGAACTTTCGCCAGACGCGTAAGCGAGCCGAGTTCGCCGTCACGGCCACCGTCACGCGATGCTGAAGGAGTTTGCTATGGTTGAATCTCGTCTGGCGCCGGATGTTTCAGCGACGATCCGTCGCATCTCGTGGGGTGCCATTTTTGCCGGCTTGTTCGTGGCTCTGGCCACCCAGTTGCTTTTGAGCGTTTTGGGTGTGGGCATCGGGGCGAGTACGATTCACGTAGGCTCGAACGACAGCGCTTCGGCGACGGGCCTGGGCATCGGAAGCGCGATTTGGTTTTTCCTTTCGATTCTGGCCGCGCTCTTCGTTGGCGGCTGGGTCGCCGGGACCGTCGCCGGCATGCCGCGCCGCGTCGAAGGTCTGCTGCATGGCGTCGTCGTGTGGAGCTTGACGACCCTCGTGACGGTCTACTTGCTCACGACGGCGATCGGCGGCATACTCGGCGGCGCGACCGGGCTTCTCGGCAAAGCGCTCGGCGCCGCCGGCACGGGAGCCGCGGCAGCAGCGCCTGCCGTCACGTCGGCGGTCGGAAAGCAGCTGAAAAAGAACGGCATCACGGTCGACACTGTGACGGGCAAGGTCCAGACGATCCTCCGCCAGACCGGTAATCCAAAGTTGTCGCCGCAAGCGCTTGCGGCGCAGGCTCGGCATCAAAGCAATCTCGCCAAGAACGCCGCCAAGGCATCCGCGCAAAATCCCCAGGCCACGCACCAAAACATCAACGAACTAGTCTATCGCTTCTTACATAGCACCGGCGCGACGTCGCGGGCCGCCGACCGCCAAGCGCTCATCAACGTCGTAGCCGCCCAACAGCACGTCAGTAAAGCACAAGCAGCGCGCACGGTCGACGGCTGGGCGCAAGAGGCTGACGCCGCGAAACGCCAAGCGCAGGCGGTCGGAGCGGCAGTCGGACAAAAGACGCAACAAGTCGCCAACGCTACGGCGCAAGGCGTTTCCAAGACCGCCTTGGGCGCTTTCTTCCTGTTGCTCGTCGGCGCCGCAGCCGCCGCAGCCGGCGGCTGGTTCAGCACCCGCCTGGAATTCACTGAGCCGCGGAGCGTGCCGTCGTCGCGCTCGTCGACTGCAGTCGTTCGTTAACCCGCTTCGTTCAAAACGACCATTGGTAGGCGTTCCAGCCTTCGATGATGCCGTTGGGGCGGAAGTTTTTGAGATCGCCGTTGACCGCTTCGATCTGGCGCGGCCACCACAGGTAGACCATCGGATTATCGCGTGCGAGCAACTCTTGAATCGTCGCATAGGCGCGTTTGCGGGTGGGACGATCGTACTTCGTCAGCGCGATGCGTTGCGCGGCGTCCATTTGCGCATTGCAATAGCGCGCCCAATTGTAACCGTCCGGGGGCCGCTGCGCGCACAGCAACTGGCTCGAGTCGTCGGGATCGGTGCCCGCATACCACTCGAATAGCCCGGCCTCGTATTTGCCGCTCGCGAGGATGCCGCCGGTCGCCATTGGACCGTAGTACAGTGAAACCGTGTAGCTTTTGAGCGTGACGTCGATGCCGACCGCGCGCAGCATCGCGATGATGAAGACCGAAAGGTTTTTCTGCGTTTGGCTGTCGTTGCGGTACGCGAGTTCGAGCGTCAGCCGCCGCCCGTTGCGCTCACGAACGCCTTCGGAGCCGACGCGCCAGCCCGCCGCGTCGAGCAAACGTTTGGCGGCCGCGACATCGGGCCGCGACGTTCCGGCTTGCGGGTTGAACGCCCACATGAACGACGGCAAGTCTTCGGTCGCAGCCACGGTCGTTCCGTACGTCACCTTCTCCACGATCGTCGGCTTATCAATCGCCAAACCGACCGCGCGCCGCAACTGCGGATCGCTCCACGGCGCGCGGGCCGTGTTGAAGAGAATCGAGTTGTTTCCATTGAACGACGCCAGGTGCACCGCGACGCCGGGGATGCTGCGCAGTTGCGGATAGACGTGCGGGGTCGCTTGGACGAACCAGTCGATCTCGTGTGCCCGCATCTGCTCGACGATCGTGTTCTCGTCGGGGACGAAATGCCAGACGATGCGGCGCAGCTTCGGTTTGCCCAAAAAGTAGCGGTCGTTGGCAACGTACTCGATGTGGTCGCCGCGCAGCCAGCGCACGACGCGAAACGGTCCGGTCCCGATCGGACTGGAATTGAACGCCAGGCCGTTGAGGCTCTTATAGCGTTCGAGCAGATGCGCCGGTAAGATATCGTACGGCGCATCGCTCGCTGCGAAAAAGGTGTGCACCGCCGGAGCGAACGGCCGCTTGAGGCGGAAGACCGCCGTGTACCGATCGGGCGTATCGACGCGCGCGACGTCGTCGTAGCCATGACGCGTGACGATCGTTGAGTTCGGATTCATGACGGCCCGCCACGAGAATGCGACGTCATGGCTGGAAAACGGCGCGCCGTCCTGCCAGACGACGCCGTGACGGAGGTGGTACGTGATCGCGAGCCCGTCCCGCGAGATGTCGCCGTTTTCGAGGGTCGGAACGCGCGCGGCGAGGACCGGCACGTCGTGTCCTTGCGGATCGGCGGCGATCAACGGATCGAAGGCGAGCACCTCGGCCGCCTGCTCTTGCTCCTGCGTAGAAAGGAGCGGGTTGAGCGTGTTCGGCGACGCGACCATCGCGATGCGCATTTCGTTTGGATGGGTCCACGAATGCAGGGCGCCTGAAGCCGGCGACGTGGTCCCCACCCGCGTGCAGGCGATGAGCAGGAGGCCTGTCGCCGTCAAGAACGGGAGCTGAAGATTCACGGGGGCTGCGTTGCCTGCATGGCGACGAGCATCCCGCTAAGGGTCCGTGCGCCCGTCGCTCCGACTCGGTGCGGCGGTGTGCCAGAGGGGTGGCACAGGCCGCTTCTATCGTCTTTGAGGAGCGGCCACGCTGCCGCCGGAGAGGTGATGAGATGAGAATCGAGCAGGAGCGCCACGGTGACGAAGCGGCCCAGGACCGCGACGATGACGCAGCCCAGATCCGGTATAGCCTGACGGCGCTTGGTGAAGCGCATCTCGAAGAACGGCGCGGAAAACCGTTCCGCGGCTTCGGCCCATGTTCCCGGAGGCCATGGGAAGCCTTCGGGTGACGAGACATGACGCTGCCTGCGGGCGGCGTTGCCGCGGTCCGGCCAGCGTGCTATACTGAGCACGGAACGGACGGCGCGTCCGTTTTCTTCATGTTTGCGATCCACGCGGTTAGGAAACGAGATGGCGAAGAAAGAGACCCGGGTTATGATCGTGTTGGCGTGCCAGCATTGTAAGCGCCGCAATTACAACACGCAGAAAAACAAGCAGCATAACACCGATCGGCTCGAACTGTCCAAATACTGCCGCTTCTGCCGGTGCGCGCGCGCACACCGTGAAACCCGCTGAATTCCGTCGGCTTTGCCCGTCTTCCACCCACTAGCAGCACATCGCGGCACAAAGGCCGAATACCGAGTGATGGCGGTGCGCCGCCGTGCCAGAGGGCGGTAGCTCAATTGGTAGAGTTGCGGTCTCCAAAACCGTCGGTTGCAGGTTCGAGTCCTGTCCGCCCTGCCACACTATCCTAGAGGAGCACGAGTCGCATGAACAGGCCAACGGGAGGAAGCGGGACGACGGTACGGCCGGGTCCGGGGCGGCCACCGGCGCGCCCGACCGCCGACCGTGCCGCTCGCCGGCAGAGCGCCGAACGTTTCGTGCGGGATCTCATCAACGAGATGCGGCGCGTCACCTGGCCCAGCCGCCCTGAATGGGTCTCGGCGACGGTCCTCACGATTGGTCTGGTGATCTCCGTCGGACTCTACACGTACATCGCCGATCAGCTCTTCGGATTGCTGTTCGGTTTGGTTCATAAGTAATTCGCAAAAGGCGCATTCTTTGGAAGAAACACTTCAGGCCCCGACCGGCTCCGTCGCAACGGTTCCCTCAAAAAAGGACGAACGCCGCCGCTGGTTCGTCATCCACACGTATTCCGGTTACGAGAATAAGGTCAAAGCCAATCTTGAACGCCGCATCCATTCGATGAACATGCAGGAGAAGATTTTCCGCGTGCTCGTCCCGATGGAAGATGAGGTCGAGTTCAAGGACGGCAAGCGGAAGATCACGCCGAAGAAAGTCTTTCCCGGCTATGTTCTGGTCGAGATGGACATGGATGACCAGTCCTGGTACGTCGTACGCAACACTTCGGGAGTGACGGGTTTCGTGGGATCGCCCGGCGCCGGCGAAAAGCCCGTGCCGTTACAAGAAAAAGAAGTGAAGACCATCCTCAAGCAGATGGGCATCGAAACGCCCAAACTGAAGATCGACTTCGCGAAGGGCGACCGCGTCAAGGTGACGAGCGGCCCGTTCTTCGATTTCACCGGCATCGTCGACGAGATCCAGCCCGAGAAGGAGAAGGTCCGTGCGTTGATCTCGATCTTCGGTCGTGAGACCCCGGTCGAACTAGAGTTTTACCAGATCGAAAAAGTGTAGGGCGCCGCCAACCGAAAACGGAAGCGGCGGCGGTGCGCTCGGCGTAACGCTCCCGACCGGCTTGACCCAAGCGGCGCCTACGTCAACGACACGCCCCGCAGCGCAGCGCTCTCCAGGCATCGCGTGCATCGTTGATCGCGGGTAATGGACGCGGGAAGCGCGTCATGGTATAGTCGCACGGTTGCGCCGGCGTGGCCCCCGACGGGGACCCCAACCCCAGCCCGGCGCACGTTAAACTCGCGGGGGAGATGACCGCATTGCGGCATCGTCAGGAGCGTCACATGGCCAAAAAAGTCGTCGGGAAGATCGGTTTACAACTCAACGCCGGCAAAGCGACGCCGGCCCCGCCGGTCGGCCCGGCGCTGGGACCGTACTCGCTGAACATCATGGCATTCTGCAAAGAGTACAACGAGCGCACGCAGTCGCAAGCAGGCATGGTGATCCCGGTCGAGATCACGGTCTACGAAGATCGTACGTTTACGTTCGTCACCAAGACGCCGCCGGCAAGCTTCCTGATAAAGCGGGCGATCGGCATCGAGTCGGGTTCGGCGATTCCCAATCGCAACAAGGTCGGCAAGATCAGTGAGAAGCAGTTGCGTGAGATCGCCGAAACGAAAATGGCCGATCTCAATGCTAACGACGTCGACATGGCGATGCGCATCATCTCCGGCACGGCGCGCTCGATGGGCGTCGAGGTGACGGCGTAATGGCGCAGCATCACGGCAAGAAATTCCGCGCTCTCGCCGCAGCGTTCGACCGCGCCAAACTCCACGACATCCCCGAAGCAACGGCGACCGTCAAACGCAACGCAACCGCTAAATTCGACGAGACGGTGGAAATCCACGTGCGCCTCGGCGTTGATCCGAAGAAGAGCGATCAGAACGTGCGCGGCACGGTGCTGTTGCCGCACGGCACCGGTCGCACCGTGCGCGTCATCGCCTTCGCGAAGGGCGACCGCGCGCGCGAAGCGGAAGCCGCCGGCGCCGACGTGGTCGGCGAACAGGACCTCATCGACCGCATCAAAGCCGGCTTCACGGATTTCGACGTCGCCGTCGCCACGCCCGACATGATGGGGGCGGTCGGTTCGAATCTCGGCCGCATTCTCGCGCAGAAGATGCCCAACCCCAAGTCCGGCACGGTCACGCCCAACATCGGCAACGCCATTCGCGACATCAAAGCGGGTAAGGTCGAATATCGTCTGGACAAAACCGGCATCGTCCACACGATCGTCGGCAAGGCCAGTTTCGCTGAAGCGCAACTGGCCGAAAACGTCACGACGTTGCTCGATGCGCTCGTGCGCGCGAAACCCTCCGCCGCCAAGGGGACCTACGTACGCAGCGTCACCTTGACGAGCACGATGGGCCCGGGCGTCAAGGTGGACCCCAACCGCATCAAGGCAACCGCCGCAACGGCATAACGCGTAGGCGACTTGTTTTCGCGCCATCCCGGCTGAGGGCGGTTCTCGGGCTCTCAGCCGGGATCGTCTCGTGGCGGCCGCTAGTTGAGCGCCGGCCCTCCAAAGCGGTACAATTTGGCCCAGGAGCCGATCACATCGGCGGCATCGCTCAACACGATTGGCCTGCGAACGTTGCTCATCATGGCATTGCTCCTCGAATCGCGGATGTGCAGGTCGCGGATCATGAATAGTGCTCTTACGTCACGGCAATGCGTTGGGGTTGCGTTTCGGGACGCCGCTCGAGTTCAAGGAGCAGCATACCGTTTTCGACGCGCGCCGAGATGCGTTCGGTGTCGACGTCTTCGGGGACGGTAAACGACCGCGAGAAGGTCCGGCGATCCGTCTTGCCGTTGACCGACAGGACGCCGTCTTTGAAGGTAACGTCAATTTGATCGGGTTTATAGCCGGGGACCGGCACCTCGACTTGGTATCCCGTCTCCGTCCTGGAGACGTCGTAGTCGAAGGCCCAATTCGACCGCAGATTCTGGAAGGGATCGAATCCGAAGAGATCCCGGAACGGTGTCCATGGGGCCGCGCGGCCTTCGCCCTGCGCCGGACCGCCATTGGTGCGCGCTAGAGAGTTCGTCATGTACTCCTCCTTTCAAACCATGAAGAGCCTCTTGCAAGCATGATTTTATTCACCTTGGCAGCCTTGTCAAGTGGCTGCTACGGCAGATTTCCGGGCAGGCAGCAGGGTCACTTGACCCCAGGCATCGCCCTCCGTTATCATTGCCGACGGTTCCGATGATCGTAGGTCCGCCCGCGGGCGGTTAATGCCCAAACGCCTGCTGAGGATGACGTTCACGAGTCGCTGACGCCGCTGCTGCCTTCGCTGCAGCACCGGCCGGCGGGACGGGTGCCGCTCATCGCCTGATTGGAGCGCCCTTTCTCTCTCGAAAGAAACGATCCGATGCCGACCGCGAAAAAGGGACAGACGATCGACGAACTGCGCAAGCGGCTCGCCGAGACGAAGTATCTGTTCTTCACCAACTACGCCGGCCTAACCGTCGGTGAGATAACCCGCCTGCGGACCGAATTGCGCAAGGACGGCTCCAGCTACGCCGTCGTCAAAAATACGTTATTTTCGCTCGCCGCGGGCGACGAGCTGGCCAAAAAGTTTGACGCCTTCCTCGCCGGACCGACCGGCGTCGTCTTCGCGCCGGCCGATCCCGTGGCGCCCGCCAAAGCTCTCAAACAGTTTTCCGACGGCGTCAAAACGCTCGAAGTCAAGGCCGGATACGTCGACGGCCGCATCATCGATGCCGCGCAGGTCCAAGCTCTGGCCGCATTGCCGCCCAAAGCCGAACTGCAGGCGAAGGTTCTCGGGGTGTTCGCGAGTCCGTTACGCGGCCTCGTCGGCGTCCTGGCCGCCAATCCGGGCGGTTTCGTCCGCGTCCTATCCGCGCGAGAGAAACAACTCGTCGAACCCGCCGCCGTAGCCGAGCCGGCCCCCGCATAACAGCGCGAGACTTCAAACGCAGAAGCGCCGCTCGCCCTTCGCGTGAGGGCTGCACACCAGCCCCATACAACCCACCTCCGCGCCGTAGCGCAGCGGAGGCGCTAGTGAGGAAACGAACATCATGGCAGTTGCCGATCTCATCTCGGAAGTTGAGAAGTTAACGGTTCTCGAACTCAACGAACTGGTCAAGGCCCTCGAAGAAAAGTGGGGCGTCAGCGCTGCGGCGCCGGTTGCCGTTGCAGCCGCAGGCGGTGGTGCAGCCGATGGCGCCGCACCGGCGGCCGCCGCGGAGAAGACGGAGTTCGACGCGGTGCTGACCGAAGTCGGCGCCGAGAAGATCAAGGTCATCAAGGCCGTCCGCGAACTGACCAGTCTCGGCCTCACCGAAGCCAAGGCCTTCGTCGAGAGCGCGCCCAAGCCGATCAAGACCGGCGTCCCGCGCGACGAGGCCGACCAGATCAAGGCCAAGTTGGCTGAAGTCGGAGCGACGGTCGAAGTCCGCTAAGCGGCCTACCCCGTCTTCACACTTTGGCGAATCGTTGCAGTGCTGCCGCAACTTCGTCAGCCGAATAACCGCGATGCGCAAGCGTCGTGAGAAATTTCGCGACGGCCTCTCGCAACGCGGCGGCGCGCGCGCTTGTCGCTTGCGGGGGTGCGAGGCGCAACGTGCGTCCCGCGCCGCCCCTGGCCAGCATAGCAGTCCATACGAAACGACAGCCGAGGATTGTTCGGGGCTGACTATTGCCCGAGGATCGTCGTCGTATCGCTCGGCGGCGGCGTCGCCCGTGGCCGCGCGGCCGACACCGCCGGATTGTTGCGCGGCGCGCAGCAGTAGTTCGACGGACGCCGCGCGACGCTGCGGCTCGTACCCGAGCGGTTGCGGCGCTGCTGCTTATACGCGGTGCTCGGCGCATTCAGTGGCGTCGCGCTTGCGATGTTGGATGAGAAGCGACCGAACAGCGACGGGTCGGAACGAAACTCGTTTTCGAGCAGCGAAATGCGATGCTGATCGCTCGGGTGATCGGACAGGAACTCCATGCGTCCCCCCGTATCGGCCTTCTCAAAGTTCTGAAACAGCCACACCATGCCCCAGGGGTTGAAGCCCGCCTGAGCGCACGTGATGGCGCCCTTCTGATCCGCATTGGCCTCGACCGTCCGCGAGAAGCCGTTCGTGAAACTGCCGTACGCGAAGCTCTCGCCGATCTGCCCGAGCCCACTGTTGCTCAGCCCGGTAATCGCGCCGAGGATACCGATGATCGCGCCGGTCCGTTGCGCTTTGGCATTCTCATTGATGACGTCGTGATGAATGTCGTGCGACGTTTCGTGACACAGCACCCCCGCCAGCTCTTCCTTGTTCTGCACGAACTTCAAGAGCGCGTTGGTCACGTACACGTTGCCGCCGGGCACCGCAAAGGCGTTGGGCTGCGCTTCGTTGACGAGAATGAAGTGGAAGGGGAAGTCGTACTGCGGGTCTGCAACTTGCGCGATGCGCGCCGCAATCGGATCGAGCAACGCATAGCCGCTGGGGTCGCTCGCGCGCGAAATGATCTCGCCCTTTTGCTTGAGTTGCGCATACACTTGCGCCCCGATCTGCGCTTCGGTATCGCGCATGCTTTGAGCTGCGGCCGCCGTCGGCAGCACGCTGCCCGTTGCGAGCAGTGCGCCGAGCGCCAAGGCTTGTAGTCGTCTCATCGTTCCTTCCATCGGCGGCACCGGTTTCGCTCGCCACTCCCAGAAACGCCCGGCATGCGCGGTTCGTTTTGGGAGCCGGCTTGGAACGGCCTACGGGCGCTCGCTCGGCGCCGGGATGTCGTTGGCTTCTAGGTCCTTGCGGGCATCACGGTCGCTCCAGAACCCGGTCGTCGCGCCGAGCCCTCCGCCGGAGCGCCCGGCGCCGCTGCCGCGGTCCAGTTCGTCGCCTTGTCCGGGCACGGTGTCGGTCGTGGAGGGATAGCGTTCGAACGTTTCGCCCCGTGCGCCGATGATCTGCGACGCGCGACGACTCAGAATCGAGGCCGCTTCGGCGTCGCGCTGCGCCCCGTCCACGACGATGACCGCCCCCTCGGCCGGCACCGACTCGTCGATCTCGGTCGCTTCGTCATCGCTCAGCCCGTGCTCGACCAACGAAGCGCGCAATGAACGTGCGCCGCTAAAGTACCGGCCGAGCGCGCCCAGAACGCCGTCGCTCGACTGCGCGACGGCATGTGGGGCGAAAAACTGATTCGATCCGAAGGTCGCGGCCGTCTCATCCTGGGGGACCGCTTTGGTCACCGCCATCCAGGCCGAGCCGAATCCGTTCCCCTTGAGTTCGTCGAGCGTCGTGTCGGCGCTGGCTTTATCCGCGAACGTCGCGGCGATCGGGGCCTTCTTCGCGTGCATGGCTGCAATGTACCGCGGCCGGCGGCATCCTATGCACGTTGAGCTCGCGCCATGGGTACGATGAAGTACCGATATGGACCAGCAGCGCACGACTCCCGAACAGGCATCGTCGACCGGCGACCCGAGCCCCGCCGCCCCCGCCGCGGATGCTGCCGAGCAACGTGAAGCCCGCGCCCAAGAACGGAAGAAGGCCGCCCGGCACGCCGAGTCGCGGCGTTTCCGCGGCGACGTTCGCGACTTCGTGGCGCGACATCTCGGCGTCGTGTCCCTGGCGGTCGTCCTCTTCGTCGTCGCATACGCGGCGATTCTGAGCGTCGCTTGGCATCGCGGCGCGCAGGGCGATGCCGCTTCGAATCCGCGCCGGGACCATACGGTGCAGGTCAACGCTGGGGGCAGTTCCGGCCCCGGCACATCGGCCGGCGGCGCGACGGCGAACGAGGGCGGTGGCGCCGGCGCCAGCGTTGGCGCGGGCTCGGCTGGTCGCGGGGGCAGCGCCGGCGCAACGGGGGGCTCAGGGGGCGCGGCCGCGCCGATGTCCGCCTCCAATGGACGCACGGCGACAAATCAGAACGGCAACGGCGGCAGCGGGAGCGGGCCAACGCAGAACGGCGCAACGGGCACCGGCGGGAGCGAGCGCGCGCCCGGCGGGAACGTCGGCACCAACGGAAACGGCAACGGCATGAACGGCGCAGCGCAAAACGCCGGTAATCACAACGTCGGAATCCAGAGCGGCGGCGGTCCGTCAACTCGTACTGGTGGAGCCGGTTCGTCGGCCGGAACCAATCCCAACGGTTCGCCCCGCAGCGAACTGTCCAACGGCACAACCGCGACCGGCGGCAACGCGTCCGTTCCCTCGAACGGCGTCAGCGGTTCAAACGCTTCGAACGGCGGCATGTCGCGTACGGGAAGCACCACAAACGGCAACGCGAGCGGCCCGACGGCGAACGGAGCGGTCAGCGGGAATTCCCGCTCCAACCTCCCTGACGTGAGCGGCCCACGGGCCAATGCCATCCTCCCCGGCGCAGGCGGCCGGGCCGCCGGTCCAACGGCGAACGGTCAGAACGCTCGCGGCACCAACAGCGCCAACAGCACGAACGGCACGGGGGCTAGCGGTTCAACCGGCACGGGAACTGGGAGCACCGGTGGTTCGGGGACCGGCTCCGGAGGCGCGGGAAGCAGCAGCGCCGGACACTGACCGCGCTCAGATTTTTAATCGCTCGAGTTCGTGCGCCGTCTGCGCCCGATCGAACGAATCGGCATCGAAGTCGGGACCGGCCCACTCGCGCATCCGTTCGTGTTCTTCGTGTCGCGGATCCCGGTACGCCTCGAGGAACTGGACGTAGCCGTAGACGCCGCCGACGTCTTCGGGCGGGCACGCGCGTTTTCCATCGAGACAGGTCGGAAGTTTAACGCCCTCATCGATCGGCCGCACGTCTTCGACCAGCACGTCGTGCGTCCAATCATCGCCGAAGTCGTACCAATAGACGAACCGCGCGCGTACAGCGCGGGCGATGTCGGCGAGCCGAACGCTGCGCTCGCTACGCATGCCCGCGCCGAATTCCGGATCGGGTGTTCCGTACTGGATGTCGCCGACGCGAAACGCGTGCAGATGGCTGTCGGTCCACCCCATGGCCGCCTGAAAGATGCGGTGGAGCTTCGGCAGCGTCGTCGAACTCGGGACGAGAATGCGTCGCCAAACCGGCGGCTTTGTTCCCCGCAACGTAATTTTCAATCGGTAGGCTGTGACGGGCGCGACCGAGCGGCCCTCGGCCCCACTCGCCGCACGCGTTCTGCCGGCTTTCCTCTGCGGTGCCGACTGCGTATCGTCGGTTGCGGCTAGTGTCAATGTGGCGGCAGCCTCGACTTGCTCGAGCGCGCGATCGAGATACACGTCCATGAGATGCGGCGCGAGCAGCGGCAGCGGCACCTGCAACGCGAGCGTCCCAATCTCCGGCTTCAACATCGCTTTGACAAGACCGAAATGCTCGTTCAAGCCTTGCGTCACGACGAGCGGCGCTGCAGGCTCGTCGGCCTCGATATCGATTTCCAAGAGCGCGCCCACGATCAGCCACGGCGGCGACTCATCGGTGACGAACGCGAAGTAGCCGACGCCGTTCTCATCCTGACGCTGGAGAATGCGATCGTGCCCTTCTTCGTGAAGACGAAATCCGCGCAGCGTCAGCAAGCCGATGAGCGACTCCCCGGCCGGCACCCCGGGGAGCGCAACATTTTCCGAGGACCTCCGTGAGCGGCGAGCCATAGCGTGACGCATCTCGGCGACGCCCGGTGCATAACCCTTCCTCACGCCGCGCACTTACGCGCTCAACTCGTGGGTGTGCGGGGCTTGAACGCTTGGCCTGCGCTGCACCGAGGACGCGACGCCGACGCCGAACAACACTCGCCGGCGTGTACGGCTCTACGATCACCGACATTCGCGATCTGACAGACTCCGATCCGGCCGCGGATCTGCCGCTTCGCATCGTGAAGCGCAGGGAGTTTTTCGGTCACATCATCAAAGCGGCGACGGCGACCGAGGCGACGACGTTTCTGAGCGCGCTTCCATGCCGCAGGTCCCCGGGCCACGTTCGCTGTTCGGGATCGATCGCGGTGGAGAAGTCTGACGCGTATCCCGGCCCCTTCATCTATTGGTCGTGCACGAGGTGCGGCGACAACGGCCGGATCGCCGGTTATCACGGTTGCCGGTACGATCTGGAGCGGCCTGCTTCGAAAACCAGCACCGATCCAGATGATCCCTGGCTCGAAGTTCCGCTCACGCTGAGCGAATATCGCGCCTGGATCTCGGGCGACATGATTCCCTATGATCTCGACTCGCTGCGGCTGATCTACGCCGTCCGAGTCGACCGGGATCAGGTGACGCTCGCGGGCTTCGAGAGCGACATCGATCCGTTGCACGAGGCGGTCGCCGCCGACGGCAACCACGAAAGAAAGCCTGCTCGCAGGATGCTGCTGCAGGCAATCTTCGAAAAGCTCAAGGCCTTAGGCTGAACCGCCGCCGAACGGGCGCTTCATGTTCGTCCGTTTCCTTTAGCGGCATGAGGAGGTATGGCGGTGTCAGGAACAACGCGCGTCATCACGACGCTCTAGCTCCGATCACCAGGCGTTCACGCAAGACGGATTTCCGCGAGCAGACAATTGGTCCGCGAAAAACGCTCGCTAGGAGCCCGTCGGGGTTGTGGTTGGTTTAGTCGCATAGCACGCTTGTGAG
>JACRTY010000009.1 GCA_014305025.1 Candidatus Nyctobacter psychrophilus
TCAATTATGGCGCGATGAATCGGCCGCCGGTAAGGTTTTCAAATGGCTTGACACGTCGCCATAGCGGCCGGCACCCCTGCGGAAACAGTCCTCCTCCCGGCCTCATCCCTTGCCCAAGGGGACATCTAATAGGTCAAGGGACATTTTCATGGAGTCTTGACATCGCCATAGCGGCCGAAGCCTTCTGTACCGAGCAAGACCGGTCCCGAGCCGCAGTTCGCTATTTCCCCCCGAGCATTGCGGTCTTCGGGCGAGCAACGTGCAGTGTCCCGAACCAGAAATGGCGTGACATAAAGCGATAGCGATTTTTCGTCGCGCGAGGCGCGAGGAGCGGAATGACCGTCATTTGAGCGACGAGCAACGAAGCGACGGCGGAAAAGCGCCGAGCGACTGTCGCGGCATTTCTGGTTCGGTATCTAGTTCACGGTGACGCGGAATTTCGCCGTCACCGAGCCGTTGGGCGCCAGCGCACCGTTGCCGTACGTCCACTGAATCGTGCCGCCCGTCGGGCCCGACGGCGTGCACGTTAAGCCGCTGGGCGTACCGACACATGCCGCGCTGCCGCTGACGTAGGTCGTATGAGCCGGAATGCTGTCCTTCATCGTAAAATTGGCGAGCGCCGTTTGCGTGTTGTTGGTATACGTGAAACTGTATTCGAGAACGTCACCGGGTTTCGCGTTGTTTGCAGTCGTAGCGGGGGTGCCTTGGGTGATGTCAGCGACGGTTTTGAGAACCGAGTTTGGGACGATCGTCGTCGTAGCCGACGAAGATAGCGGTGACCCGGTGGAGGGCGTGATGGTCGCGGTGTTGATGCTGTTGCCGACGGGCAAGCTGTTGTCTTTACCGTTGATCGCGATGGTGATGGTCGTGGCCGGCGGCAGCGTGCCGAACGAACTGGTGACGTTCTGGGCCGTAATGCTTGGCGCCGTGCACGTTGCTCCGCCCGTCGTCGTGCACTTTGCCGAAACGATGCCGATGCCGGTAGGGACGGGATCGCTGAAGGCCGTGTTGCTTGCTGCGGCGGTTCCACTATTCTGGACGAGGACGCTGTAGCCGATCAGGTCTCCTTGTGCCGCTTGCGTCGACGCGGTCTTTGTAATCGTCAGGAAGGGAACGATCGGCAAGCTTGCTAGATCGTTCGGCGTCCCCGTCGTCGTGTAAGAACCGACTTTGGTGGCGGTTTGCGGCGAATTCGACGAAAACTTCCACAGATTCCATGGGGGGCCCATCGTTTCGCACGCGTAGAGATCGCCGGCCGGGTCGATTGCGAGTCCGGTCAGATTGTTGGTCGGTCCGGCGACCACGCCAACGGGCGTGACGGTGCCGCCGCTTTCGCGTAGACTATACAGGGCGTCTCCCGCGATCACGTAGACGAGGCCGCTCGCTGCGACGACGACGTCGCCGCCGCCAACTGCCGGCGCGCCCGTGATGGCGTACTGGTTCAGCGTCGTACCTGTAACGGGGCTGATAACGTATAGGTTGCCGCCGTTGACCGTGATGAGATTACCGGCGTTGTCGAACGATAAGCGCGCGAGACTTCCGAGCCCCGTGCTGCCGATGGTTTGCGTCCCGGCGTTCGGGTTGGCCGGATCGTATTTGTAGAGCGTGCCGGCACTGTCGGTGAAATAAAAAACCCCGGCGATATTCTCGGCCAGGTCTTGCACGTTGCCGCCCCCGGACGTAACGCTTGCGACGTGCGTCAGTACGGACGATGTCGTATCGACCGAGTATATCTCCGTGCCGTTGGTCATCACGTACATCGTGGCGGCATTGAGCGAGACCGGGATGAAGCACATGAACCAGATTGCGAGTGCGGCAAAAACCTTTGCGGATGCGGCGGTAGCCCGTCGCCCGATTCGTGCGAACAAGGCGTTTTGGGAGGACCGCACGTCAGCGCGGCGCAGGCTTGAAATCGTCGCTGCGTCCCCAGCCGAAAATGCGATCAACCACGCTGGTGATGGTTGCATACAGACCGCGGCGCGTAGGAGCGGCGGCCAGCGAGGGATCGGCAGCCGCGCTGAAATTGTAGCCGCCCGCCAGCCTCATCGTATCGCCCAGACGTAGGCCCGCTTCGAGCGCAAAGCCGCCGGCACTCGAAACATGGCGCACGTCGAGGTACCGCGTTTCGCCGGCGATATCGAAGCGCGAGCCCAGCCGCTGCACCGCACGCAAGTCGAACAGCGACGTGCGGGCCGGGTAGTACGCGTCGCCGTCCAGCTTGTAGGCGTAGCGCGCGGCGAGTTCCAGCCGGCGCGTCGGGCGGTAGAGCTGCTCGAGCGACATGGTATCGGTGCGCGTCGGAAGCGGTAAGAGCGAACCGCTTTTCTGTTCGTAGGACAGCAGCGTGACGCCGCGTTCGTTCTGCGACGGGCGCCAGGCAAGTCCGAATCGCGCGTCGTCGTTGGAGGTACCGTAGGCGGCCGAGTAGTTGGCCGACGCGAACACCGAGACGTCGGGCGAAAGTGCACCAGCGAGTCCCAACAGCAACGTCGAGCCCGGGTTTTGCCCGGTCCTCAGTTGATAGGACGTGGTTCCGCGCAAGCGTTGGCCCTCGTCGCCGTATGTCGCGCTGAAACCGTAGATGTTATAGCCTGAGACGTTCGCGCCGATGGCGCTCGCGTGCTGCATGAAAAACTCGCCTTTCAGCCGCTTCTCGAACGTGAAACGCTCCTTCACCCCCATCGCTGAAAAGACGTCCGTGCCGCTGCCGGTCCGTTCTACGACGTACTCATCATCGAGCGACGTCGCTTGTCCGACGGCACGCTCGACGCCGATCGCGGTGGACCGCGTTGCAAGCGCCGGTGCGGTCAGTGCCGTGGTGGAGGCGGCGAAACTCTGCGTCGGCGCGGAAGCCCAGAGCTGGCGCACGTAAGCGCGCCCCTTCTTGGCAAAGTCGACGCTCAGCTGCGCGGCGGTCTGGGCCGGTTGCGAAGCGATTCCCGCGCCCCCGACGTCGGCGATGCGCTCGGCGGCGAGTGCGACCGTCGGCATCAGCTTCCAATCGAAACCGAACTGCGCTTGCGTCACATTGCCGGCGCCGACCGCGTAGTTCGACACGTTCGAAATGCCGCCGGCCGGAGTCGTCGTCGCGACGGCGCTCGGCACCGGCGCAGGATTGAGCGTATTGGCCGGACTGACGAACGCACCCACCCCGGAGCCGGCGGCCGAACTCGCACGGCTATCGATCCCGGCATGAAAGGTTAAGCGCTTGTTGATACTTTCGCGCAGGTGGACGCCGAGATCGGATTGCGCGTTTGCGAAACCGAAGCCGTCGTTCTTCTGATAATCGTACGTGAGGCTGAGTTCACCACGCTGACCCGGCAGCGTGCGCGCATAGGCGACGTTGTAGTTGGTCAGCCCAGGTGTCGCGAGGCCGCCGAAGGGATCGTTGTAGCCCGTTGAGGTCGCATCGTAACCGAACGCGAAGCGATTGGGTCCGGCGACTTCCGAAAACGCCGCATGGTACGTGTCTCCGGCGGCGGGCGCGGGCGACGAACGCGATCCCGTGCCGCCGATGGGCGTGATTCCGATGACGCCGCGACTGGCGAAATGCGCCAGCGACCACGAGCCGCCGGGAAGTACGCCGCCGACGTCTTCGCCGAGCAAGGTGAAGTTGTTCATCCCGGTCGCGTCGTTGACGTAGCCGATGCCGGCGCGCGTCTGCTGCGCCTTACCGAACGCCGCTTCGATACGGCCGCCGAGCGTTTCGGTCGCCGACCCCGTACCATCGTACTCGTATTGCACGAGGAGCTGTTGCGGATTGAAGGCATTGTCGAAGGGAAGCGGGATGTTGATGAAACGCAAGAGCCCTGTCGCATAATCGAGCGTGTAGTCGACGTTGCGCGTCAGCACCGTCTGCGATGCAACGGCACCGGTGCGGCGATCGAGCGCGACGAGCGTCACGATATCGGATCCCACGGCGATGTCGGGGTGCAGCAGTTGACCGATGGTCGACAGCCCGGTCGGCGCGTACACTTGACGCGCGTATGCCACGTCATTTTTGGCGTTGAAAGCGGTGACTTTGACGTTCTGGTTGCCGACTTCGAGTTTGGCGCCGGAGACAAGCAGGTTGAAGCCACCGACACTGCCGCTCGGTGCGCTGCTCGAACCTGTCTGCGCTTGAAACTCGCCCCACATTACGGAATCGCGGCCGTTTTCGAAGCGCGCGAAGAGGTGATCGCGCGAGAGGGCATCGTCGCGGCGCGTGCTTGCATCGCCGTAGGTCGTGTAGGGGCGGTCGTTCGGATCGTCGATGAACGGCCCCGTCAGCGTCGAGCTTCGCAAGACGTCGGCCGTATCGTAAGCGACGGTGCCGAGCGTGTTCTTCGCGACTTGACCCGACGCGAACAGCGCGATGCGCGCGCGGCGTGAGTTGCTCTCATTCGGGTCGCCGGGCGATGTGCCGGGCACGCCGGGCACCGCGCCCGCGCCCGCGGTCACGAGGCCGCTGATCAGCGGCGCGCGCACGTCGGGCGCGAGGAAGAACTGCGTCTGGGCGACGACGCTGCTCGTCGTCAGTGCGACGTGTACGTCGCCTGAACGCAAACCGGGCACGATGGGAACCTCGAGCGTGCCGCCGCTCTGAAGCGGCAATTCAAGCACCAACGTCGCGCTCGCAACGTCGCCGGGGGCGTGTCCGAACGTCGCGGCCGCGCCGTTGCTCGGGTCCACCGCCGCAGTGACCGGCAACGCATTGGCGGACGGTATCGTCGGCCTTATCACGGTCGGCGTTACGGCCGACGGCGTAACGGCGGCGGGCGTCGATGTCGTCACCGCGGAGCTTTCCGTGATGGTGGAGCCGGTCAGGACATAGCGCCGCACCGGGGGCGAAGGAGCCCAGGCGGCCACGATGCTCGACGGAGATTGTGCTGCGGCCAACGGCCGTAGCGGCGGTGCCGCGGCAGGTTGCGCGGGCGTCGCCAACGGTTCTGCGAGCGGTGCCGGCGATGCGCTGGACGTGGTATCGCGCGACCGTACGATCCTTTGAAAATGCGCATCGCCGCCGGTGATGATCAGGCGCACGACCGAACCCGGCATGGCGGGATGGTGCCACTGGTCCGTCGCCGCAACGTGCAGCATATCCAGACTGCGGCCGTCGGCGCGCATGGCGCCGCTCACGCTCGCCGATAGCGACGCCGGACGCCCCGGCCCATAGATCGTTTCCGAGACGCTCGGGCCGCGATATCCCGACGCGCCGAGCGGGGCCGCGACCAGGTCGTTGGGACCGGGCTGCAGCGGCACCCCATAATAGGTGTAGGTCGTCGTCTGTGCTTTGCGATCGATGACGCGCTTGCCGATCTTCGAAAACGACACGGCCGCACCGTTGATGCGAATTTCGACGCCGGCGCCCAGGCCCGTTGCGACTTCGACGCTCGTCGCCGCGACCGTCGCCGCGCTGCCGGCCGCGGGCGCAATGACCGTCGCGACCAGCGGTCCCGTTGCGGAGAACTCAAGGTGTGAAAGATCTCCATATGCGGGAACCGCCGCCGGCGCGGGCGAACCGGCCGGCGTTGCTGCACCGAGCGGTGCGCCGGTAGCTGGTGTCGCGGATGTCGTCGCCGTCGCAACAGCCGGCGTCGGCGGCGGCGCATCGGCCGCGGCGCTGATGGGCAGGCCGGCGAACTGCACGACCAAGCTCAGCGCAGCGAGGAGAGCGACGCTGCGATGCGCACGGCGCAACCGCGCCGCCCGACGCGCAGATAGAGCCCGCCCGCGTGGACCCATCAGCGCACCGGCTCCAACGCGAAGTTGACGTCTTGGATCGTCGTTCCGTCGAAGAGGCCGTGAACGAGACGCCGTACGCTGCGCTCGCTGTCGTACCCGCGTTCGCCGTACGCGCGTACCGTCGCGGGCAAGGTCGTCGTATCGAGCCGCAGCACGTGCATCCCCGGACGCACGCAGGGAAATGAGAAGCGGCCGAAGGCGTCGGTCGCTACCGACTCACCGCCCTCCAGGTACACGCGAACGCTCGGAACGCCGAGATCGCCGCGTTCGAAATAGCTGCTGCCTTGCAAGTCGGCGTAGACGCGCCCGGTGATCGGCGCGCAGTCCGAGAACACGCCGGCGATCACGCGCACGGCGGCGCTCGCGGTCGCATTTGCCGAAACCCCGGGCGATCCCGGAATTGCCGCTGCAATCGTCGCTCCGTTGGTCAGCACCGTTCCTTCGGCGATACCTGGAGAGAGAACCGACGCGAACACGATTTCGTGCTGCTGACGGTCGAGTGCCGGAACCGTCCAGGACAGCCGGCTTCCGGAAACCGTCGGTTCAAGGCGCACGCCGTCGAGGCGTCCACTTCCGGGCGCATACGCGATGCCTCGAGGCAACGTGTCGACGATCGACGTCGAGCCGAGCGGCGTCACCGTTGCGTTCGAATACTGCAACGTCCACACCAAGCGATCCCCGCCCGCGGCGATCGGGCGATCGACGCTCTTGACCAACGTCACGGCGCGCGTGGAGAAGAGCGGAATGTTTCCGAAGAGCCCAAAGACGTCGTCGAGCGACACGGGGCCGCCCGCGAGCGTAAAGCCGCCGGCAACCGCCAGTGGCTGACCGTCGAGCGCTTTAGCGCTCACGTCGTAGAGTAGACCGCCGGCCCGCGGCGTCAGGGTGATCGCAATTCTGCGATTGGTAAAGCCGGGCGCGGAGACGAGCACATCGTAGGTGACAGGAGCTGACGTCATGCCGAGTTGATTGGCCGAGAGCGCGAACGCGTACGCGCCGCTGCTGGAAGTTACAAACGGATTGGCATTGTTCGGATTGACGCCCGTACCCGAACCGGTAAGAACGAGCGGTTTACCGGTGCGGGGGTCGACCAGCGCGATCGTCGCGTTGGCGACCGGAGCCGCGCCGCCCGAATAGCCGTCGTAGATGATGTTGCCGACGCCCACCGACAACGCAGCCGGCAGCGACGTCGCCGCCGGCGCATTGTCGGCGCTCAAGGTCGCGACGTTGACGTAGCTCGTGCCGAGCGCTGCGCCGCTCGGCACGCCGACGCTGAAATTCACGACGTGCGCGACGCCCGGCGCAACCGTCCCGAGCAAAAGCTTTATGCCTTGACCGTTAACGGATGCGGCCGCGGCAGCCCCATCGAGCTTCACGCTGGCGGGTTCCATGACGAGCCCCGCCGGAACCGTATCGGAGAATACGGCATTGTGCAGCGCAACGGCGCTGAAATCTTCGAACGTCACAGCATAGGTGACCGAACCGCCGCCCGGCGCCGCCACGAAGCGCACGCCGTTCACGGTCTTGTTGACCGGCGTCCCGACGCCGCCCGGTCCGCTGAACGAGGCACCGGGTACGAGTACGATGCACGCGCTTCCGGTATCGGACTGTGCGCCCGTCGCCGTTCCATTCCCGCCCGAACGCGCCGTGAGCGTCACCGTGACGTGCGACCCGACGGGCACGCCGGTCACATCGACGATGACTTGCACGCCCACACTCTGCCCCGGCGCTACGACGGGCGAACTCGTCACGCCGATCATAACAGGCTGCGCTCCAGCGGGCGTGATGAACGCGATACCCGCGATTTTACCCGCGCTGGTCTGCGCGGCTGCGATCGTGTAGGTGCTCGGCGTGTTGCCGGCGTTGGCGATCGTGAACTGTTTGGTCACGGGCACTCCGGCCGCGGCCGCATCGGTAGCGGGATCGCAGACGGTTTCCTTGGGGCCGACCGACAGCGCGCCGACCGCGCTAACGGTCGCCGTCACGGTATTTGATACGGTCGTGAAGTTTTGGCCCGACGCGCTCGCGTAGGTGGCGCTCGCCGTGTTTTCGATGAGCGTCCCGGCGGGCGTCGCCGCCTCGCCGCACGTCGCCGCCGTGAGAACAGCGACCGCGGTGAGGCCGCTCAAAACCCACCGGGATCCGGTTCCCCGCCGGCTTGCGAGGAACCGGAAAGTCCGGTCCTTCATGTGCGGGCACAACCAACGTTACTTGACGGTGACGTTGAACGAGATCGTGCCTTGCGTTCCGGGCGCCATCACGAAGGTCGGGCCGCCGACTTGCGCCACGAAGCTGGTCGAACCGACCGTTCCGCCGGTGAAGATGGTGTTGGCCATCGTATCGGTCGGTGCAGCGTTGAGGCCGTTGGTGTACGTTCCCCAGTTATTGGGCGCGACCGTCCCATTTTCGGTGATCTTGAACGTGCCGGCCGCGGTTGTTCCACCGATCACGACCGAGCCCGTGCCGAGCGACGCGCCGCTCGGAGCGATGTCGCGATAATCGATCGCGTAGGCGATCACGCCCGAAGGACAGACCGTGCCCGCCGGCGGCGCCGGTGTTGCACCCGCCGGACAGCCCGAACTCGTGATCGTCTGCGTCTTGGTCAGCACCACGTAGCCGCCCACCGTCACTTCGTTGTGCGTCGTGTTTGTGTCAGTTGCCGTCGTATTGTTGGTCGCGACCACCGTTGCATCCGACGGCGTGAAGCACTGCACCGCCGCCGGCGCAGTGTAGACGGCGACGTAGTTGTAGCTTTGGCCCGCATTGACGTTGATCGACGCTACGGTGGCCGTCGCCGCCGCTGCGCCCGACAGGGATGTGCCCGTCGGTGCGCCCGCTGCATTGGCCGCGAATATCTGCACGGTCCAGCCGGCAGGGCCGGTCGGCGCCGTCGCCACGAGTTTATAGGTCGTGTCGATGTTGCTGTTGTTCTGAAGCGTGCCCGGAACGTTGATCGGGCCGGTGGCAGTCGCCGTTAAGCTGCCGGCCGGTGCGCCGGGGGTGGCGCTCGTGTTCGTACACGTTCCGGCCGGATAACCGATCGCGGTGAAGTCGTTCTGGTTGGTGACCGCGACGACGCCGTTGTAACTGCCCGTCGCGCCGGGGGCGTTGAGGGGGCCGTTGAGAACCGTGCCCGTTCCGAGCGCTTGATTGGTGGTTTGGTTCGACGCGCCGCTTGGCGGTGCGACGGGGGTCGTGTTATTGATACCTTGGCCCGGCGTCGTGATGGCGGTAGCCGAGGCTGAGTCGGGGGTACCAGCCGGGATGTTCGGTCCGATGATTTGCTCGGGTGACTGACCGCCGCCGATTACGCTGTCCGCGAGGTTCTTCACCGAGCCCGCGTTGCCCGAGCCGTTGCCGGTCGGTTGCGCGATCGTGAAGCCGATCGTCACCTGCGGCGCCGGCACGTTTCCGGCCGTCGAGCCCGGATTCGCATTGAGTTCAGAACCACCGGCGCCTCCGGAAAGGAAGACTCCGATGTAGGCAGCGTTCGCGCCGGGCGTTCCGCCGGGCGCCAAGGTCCAGCCGCTGGTCCCGGTCGTGTCGGTCGTGTAATACACTTGCGCCGCGCCCGCGACGTAGCCGTTGGCGGCGTTGGTCGTAACGGTTACCGCGCCGCTGATCGCAAGCGGCGTGCCCGCCGGGAACTGCGGAATCTTGTCGCTGATCAGGATGCCCGGCACGGCCGTGCCGAGCAAAGCCTTGACGGACAGCAAGTCGTGCGCCGGCAGATTGCCGCCGTTGTTGGCGGCGATCGTATAGGTGATCGCGCCCGTCGTCGGGCTCTGCGTCGAGGTCTTTTGCAAGTCGAGTCGCGCGTCCGCAACGATGTTGTCGGTCACGGTGCCCGTGACCGGTGCCGACGTGACCGCTTGCAGCGCGCCCGCGGCCGGTTGGGTCGCGCTCGCCGTCAGGGTCGTCGTGACGGTTCCCGGCGTCGTCGCACCGGCTGGTACGCTGTACGAAACGGCGATCGTTATCGTGCCGCCCACCGGCGTCGGCGGAGCGGCGGCCAGTGCGGCGTTGAGCGCCGAAATGCCCGCCGCCGTGTTGGGATAGGTGACGCCGTTGAAGTTGAAGTTCGTGATCGTCGCGCCCGAACCGCCCGTGATCGTTGCCGGGGTCGCTGGGACCGAAAAATTGGCCGCGCCGTTACCGGTATTCGTTAAGGTGTAAAGGTCCGAGGCCGTGCCGCCCGGCGCCACGTTATGGGGGGCGGGGGGCGTGACCGTGAGAGACGGTGCGTTTTGCACCGTCGTCGTGACGGTGTTGGAGTTGGTGTTATAGGTGTTGCCGCTGGCGTCTTGATAGGTCGCCGTGGCTTGATTTTGGATCTGGGTGCCGGCCGTCGTGCCGGCCGCCTGCGCGGCCTGCCCGTGGAGCAGCGCACCGCCGACGGTAACGAGCGCGCAAAACGCGAAGCGCCCGAGCTCGCTTTTGAGGTCTTTAAGTTGCATCACGACGCTCACTTGATCTTCACGTCGTAATGGTACGTTTCTGAAGTTTTAGGCGCGAGCGCTTTCGCCGAGACCCAACGCACTTGCGTGTAACTCGCCGGGCTCGCCGCTTTTTCCACCGTGCCGTTCGCTGTTTGCACGCGAACGAGCGGCTTCTCGGACCAACTCTTGCCGTTGTCCGTCGAGAACTCGACGCGCGTCCCGGGCGCGCTCGAGGCGCTACCCCCCTTGTACAGCGTACCGGCGGGAATACGACCGACCGGAATGAGCTTTTCCGCCGGATCGGCGCCGGCGTTGGCAACCCGAATGTCGTACCGCACGAGTTCGCCCGGGCGCAGCGCCGCACGCTCCACCGGCGTCAACGTTTCCGCACCGCGCGCGTCGTGACCGACGAGGTTGCCATGGAGGGCGAGCGACACGAGCGGCCGCGCATCCGCGACGGCGCCGAACATGGAAAAAACGGTCGCGCAAGCAAAAGCGATCGTACGACGTTGCAAGGAAGAACCTCCGGGCACGATGGGTGGATCACCGCGAATCGAGCGGCGCGCTGAGGCAGCGAGCCACGTCACAGTCTGGACTAACGTCGGGCACTACAGCGCTAAACTTTAGGAGCTCGAGCGTCGTTTTGCAAAACGGCGCTGCGCGGCGCCCGGACTTGCGCCCGGAACACGTGTGATCTAGCGCATCAACGCATCAACGCAGCCGCTCGATACCCCGTAGACAGTGCGCGAGATGCGGGGCCCGCCGAGGGCCCAGCGGTTGCGAGCCGCATTGCGCGACGCCGGAGGCTACGGCGCGAGCAGGAAGTCGAGCATCGCTTCGCTCGTATTTGGGCCTGCCGGATAGGTGTACGATCCGCGCGGGCTGCCGCCGCTCCAGGCGTGACCCATGTCACGCACCGTCCATGCTTCGATGCGAACGCCGCCGGCATCGCGCCAACGGGCGACTTCGGCAGCCGTGCCATATGCAGACGTTTCAACGTGCGCCGCATCGAGTCCGAGCAGGGCGGCGAATTGCCGGACGAGTTCCGTCGCGTTGCTCGGTGAAACCGTGGAGTCGCTCGTTCCCGTCCAAACCATGACCCGCATTCGCCCGAAGTCTTCGCGGGCCGTTTGCGGACCGTCGACGCCGGTCGCAGTTCGCGTCCGGGGAAATGTCTGGTTCTCGGGGGCTTTTGCGCCGTCATGCGCACGTGCAACGGTGCCGAGCGGATGCGAAGATCTCGCGGCAAGCTGGGCGACGAGCGGGTGCAAGGCGGGCGTCGGAACACCCGTGTTGCGCGCGAAGTCACGCGCCGGCGGCGCGGTGGCCTGCGCGCCCTTGGCCGGATGCGTGGTGTGCCTTCCTGCCATCGCCGCAAAGGCGCTGGCCACGTCGTGGCTCGCGTGCAGGGCTACGCCGGCCACGATGCCGACGCCGGCAAAAACATCGGGTGCTTGTTCGGCGAGAATGGCCGCCATGGCTCCGCCGGCGGAAAGGCCGGTCACGACGACGCGGCTGCGATCGATCGTCTGCTGTTGCGCGAGGTGTTCGATGAGCCGCAGGATGGCGGCGGGCTCCCCAAGCCGGCGCGTCTGATGTTCGGGCAGAAACCAGTTCCAGCAACCCGAGGTGTTCGCCGCTTTGGTCTGCGCAGGATAGACCACGATGGCCCCGTGCCGGTCGGCCGCGTCGTTCAAGCGGGTCCCGGCGGCAAAGTCCGCCGTGGTTTGTCCGCAGCCGTGGAGCGCGACGACGAGCGGCGCCGGTCCCAGCAACCGTTTTGGAATGAAGAGGTCGTGCGGCATGACGCCATCGGGCCGCCGCTGCATTGCGTCAGCAAAGGCCTTAGCGGCCGGCCGCGGTGCTGCCACTGAACGGAGGAATTTCAAAAGCCCGCCGGTTCCGTCGGTCGCCTACGACTGCGGGTTAGCGCGAGGCGCGAACGCGGCGCTTCGCAACGCCGGCGCGCGGAATCGCCGCCGCCTTTTTATGCGGGGCTTTCCGCGGAACGGCCGCCGCAGGTGCCGTCTGGGGCGATGGCGCGTTGGGCGCTTCGGCAGCATCGATGGGTGCGGCATCACGTGATGGAGGTGCGGCGGCGGCGCGTGACCGCGGAGCTGCGCCGGGCGTTTCGCGTCGCGCATCCGCCGTCGCGCCGTCGGCCGGCTGGGCGATGCCGGCCGCTAGCGGCCCAGTCTGCCACATGAGCGCGGTCAGCAGCCGCGCGTACTCGAACATCACGTGATTGGCCGCCATGCAGGCGTCGACGTACAGCGTCACCATCGCCGAGCCGGCCGCCGCGTTGCCCCGCGTTGCGGAGTCGAAGTTCTTCACCAGCATGTCCTCAGCATGTCCTCCCGAGCGTTCCCCCGCCGGCGCATACGCCCGACTCACGCCAGCTTCGACGATTCCCACCTAGATAGCAACTGCTTATATCGCTATCACGGCCTTTCTATCGCCGCGAACGGCCCTACTCGCCGCCCGGCTTACCGTTTCCGCTCGGTGCCGTCTTTTTGGAGATCGTCTTGCCTTGCGTGAACAGGAGCAGATAGTCGTAGCCGCCGGCTTTCGAGTCCGTGCCCGACATGTTGAAGCCGCCGAAAGGATGTCCGCCGACGAGCGCTCCCGTGCACTTCCGGTTGAAATAGAGGTTGCCGACGTTGAATTCGTCGCGGGCCCGCTCGAGCTTCGCCTCGTCGCGCGAGTAGACCGATCCCGTTAAGCCGAATTCGGTGTTGTTCGCGATCGCGAGCGCGTCGTCGTAGTCGCGGGCGCGGATGAGCGCGAGCACCGGCCCGAATATCTCTTGCTGCGAGATGGTCGCGTCGGGCGCGACATCACCGATGACCGTCGGTTCCACGACGTAGCCTTCCCCCGGCGCGCGCTTCCCGCCCGACAGCAGCGTACCACCTTCGCCGACACCCTTGTCGACGTAGTCGAGAATCGAGCGCATCGCGCTCTCGTTGATGACGGGTCCAAAGTTGACGCCGTGCTGCGCGACGTCGCCGATCCGCAGCTTCGGCACGCGTTCGACGACCTTCGCGGCGAGCGCATCGTATACGCTCGCGTCGACGATCGCGCGCGAACACGCCGAGCACTTTTGGCCTTGAAAGCCGAAAGCGGATGACACGATCCCGTCGGCGGCGGCGTCAAGATCGGCGTCGGCTGCGACGACGATCGAGTCCTTGCCGCCCATCTCCGCGATCACGCGTTTGATCCAACGCTGACCCGGTTGCGGCTTAGCGGCCAACTCGTTGATGTGCAGGCCCACTTCCTTCGAACCCGTGAAGGCAACGAAACGCGTCTTGGGATGCGCGACGATCGGATCACCGATTTCGCGGCCCGAGCCCGGCACGAAGTTGACCACGCCCGGGGGAAGCCCCACTTCATGCAGCAGATCGACGAACGCGGCGGCGATGACGGGCGAGTCGCTTGAAGGTTTGAGCACGACGGTGTTACCGGCAACGATGGCCGCCGTCGTCATGCCCGCCATGATGGCAAACGCGAAATTCCACGGCGGGATCACGACGCCGACACCGAGCGGGACGTACTCCAAGCGGTTTTCCTCACCGGGTACCGGCGTCAGCGGCGGCGGTTGCGCGTACCGTATCGCTTCACGACCGTAGAACTCCAAGAAGTCGATCGCTTCGGCGGTGTCGGCGTCGGCCTCGACCCAACTTTTGCCGACCTCGAGTACGAGCAGTGCGTTGAAGTCGTCGCGGCGGCGCCGCACCAGTTCGGCGGCCGTGAAAAGAAGGTCGGCACGTTTCGCGGGCGCGACGCGCTTCCAATCCTCGAAGGCGCGCGCGGCCGTTTCGATTGCTTCCGCGGCTTGGGCCAGACTGGCCGAGCCCACGCGCCCGACGATCTCGTCGGGCCGGTACGGATTGCGCGAAACGATCGTCGCCTCGCTCTGGACCCGTTTGCCCCCGATGATCACGGGATGCATGACGGGCCCGACGGCGCGGCGCCGCGCGATGGCCGCCTCGAGCGACGCGGCCTCCGCGGCATCGGCGAACGTGCGGATGGACTCGTTCTTGAAGGGGGAAATACGCTCTGCGGTATGCACGGCTCGCTCTTCCCCTGGACCGCGCCGTTTTACTGCGGACCGGCTGACGACGCGGGCACGGCAATGCGTGCATGCCCTCTCCGGAAAGGGTCCTTGCAAGCAAAGACCCTTTCCGCAAAAGGTCCTTGCAAGCAAGGAGCTTTTCGAGCAGAATCGTTCCGATGATTTACGATATTGCAGTCGTCGGTGGCGGCATCGTCGGGCTGGCCACGACCCGTGAGCTGAAGCTCCGCTTCCCGGCACTGCGCGTTGCGGGCGTCGAAAAAGAAGACGCTTTCAATCAACACCAAACGGGCCGCAACAGCGGCGTCATCCACTCGGGCATCTACTACAAGCCCGGGTCGTTCAAAGCGAAACTCTGCGTTGAGGGGCGTAAGCTCGCCTGGGCGTACTGCGACCAAAAAGGCATCGACTACAAACAGGTCGGGAAGCTGATCGTCGCCACCGACGAAAGCGAACTTGGGCGCTTGCATGATCTCTGGGAACGCGGTCAACAAAACGGCGTCGAAGGACTCGAGATGCTCGACGCCGCGGGAATTGCGCAGCGCGAGCCGCACTGCCGGGGCATCAAAGCGATCTTTTCGCCGGTGACCGGGATCGTCGATTGGGGGCTCGTGTCGCGCACCTACGCCGACGACGCGAAAGCCGCGGGAGCCGACTTCTACCTCGGCTACGAAGTCACCGACATCAAGCGGCGGGGCGGCGTGACGGTTCTCGAAACGCCGCGCGGTGAGATTCAAGCGACGTACGTGATCACGTGCGGCGGACTCTATTCGGACAAACTGGCGAAGATGACCGGCGGCGCGCGCGATCCGAAGATCGTACCGTTTCGCGGCGACTATTTAATCCTGCGACCGGAGAAGTCGTACCTCGTCAAAGGGAACATTTATCCCGTCCCCGACCCGGAGTTTCCGTTCCTTGGCGTTCACTTCACGCCGCGCATGAACGGCGAGATTTGGCTCGGTCCCAACGCCGTGCTGGCGTTCGCCCGCGAAGGCTACTCGTTCTTCGACATCAATCCGCCCGAATTGTGGGACGCGCTGACCTATCCCGGGTTCTTCAAATTGGCCACGAAGTATTGGCAGATCGGTTTCGGCGAGATGTATCGCGATCTCGTCCGCAGCGCCTACGTCAAGGCGTTGCAGCGCTACATTCCGGAGTTACAGCCCGAGGATTGTCTCGCCGGACCGGCCGGCGTGCGCGCCCAAGCGATGGCCGCCGACGGTTCGCTGGTCGACGATTTTGTCTTCGAGGGCTCAGAAGGCGTCGTGCACGTGCGCAACGCACCGTCTCCCGCCGCGACCTCGTCGCTCGCCATCGGGAAGTACATCGTCGCGGATGCCGAAAAGCGGTTCGACCTCGGACGCGCGACCGTCAGCGCATGAGTAATCTCGAGGCCGTTAATGGACGCTTGTTCCCCATATCTTGGGACAGAGCAGGACGTCGGTCTTTTCGGTCGTCAGGGCGTCGAGGTTATCTTCGGTGACTGGAAATTCGACGGTGGTCGGCCATCCCGACCGCTGCGCGGGGAACTGGACCGGCACGCGCACGTAGTGATACAGACCCGTCGGCGTTCGCAGACGCAAGGCGACGACCACGCTGCCCCGAGCTTCGAGCGACGGATCGGAGTACAGTGACACGTAGTACGCGTCCGGGTCGTTTTCGACGCTGATGTGCGGCGTCAGCGGCGTGCCTACCGCTCCGTTGCACGTCACGCTTTTGTCGAGCAAGACGTACGTCGGCCTGGCATAGAAAAACGAGCCCGGCGCAGCACCGTCGAACATCGTGTTCGGCGTGGGTTGTGGCGCGGTACCGTCGTGCAACGTCTCGCTGATCGAGCGGCTGTGATCGGCCATGATCTCGACGTAGTCGGTATCGGTGCAGTTGTACTTCGGCACATCGAGGCGTAACTTGTAAAGGCCGCGCGGCAAGTCGAATTCGGCCGTCGTTTCCGGATCGTCGCCGCGTTGAAAATGAAACGTCTTATCGATCACGGTGTCGGGAGTTTGGGCGCGCGCCGGATACGTTGCCTTGACGTGCATGGCGACCATCGTCTGGGGCGATAAGCGGCTGACGGCACCACACAACCCGACATGGAGCAAAACGTGCGAGAGGCCCAGCATGGTCCAGCGTGATTCGCGTCATGCCGAGAGGGTCCATTTCGGCAAGGTTAGCGCGGTGATGGCCGAAGGGCGTTGCATGGCAGACGTTTTCGTCGATCTTCGGTGGTTGCACGCCCATCGCGGCGAGGCGAACGTCCGGCTCGTCGATACGCGAAGCAAGCCGCACGGCGCCCCCGACCTCCTTGCCCCCGGCGGCGCCGAGCAGTATGCCGCCGGGCACATTCCCGGCGCCGTTCACCTGGACTACGCGGAGCAGCTCAAGGATCCGGCAACGCCCTATGCGCTGCGCGTTGCACCGCCCGAGCGCTTCGCCGCGGCGCTCGGCCAAAACGGCATCGGTGACGAGACGACCGTGCTCGCATACGACGACGGTGACGTACCATACGCCGCGCGTTTGGTTTGGATGTTACGGTATTACGGTCACGATGATGCGCGCATTCTCGTCGGCGGATTCAAAGCGTATGTCGCCGCCGGTCTGCCGACGACGAACGAGGTGCCGACGTATCCGGCGCGCCGCTTCACGCCGCACGTCCGCCCCGAGCTGCGAGCGTCGCGCGACGACGTTCGAGCCGTCGCCGAGGGGCGCAGCGACGTACAGCTTCTCGAAACGCAGCGCAACAAAACGTATGCGCTGCGCGACGACGACATCACAGGCGTGGTCCGTCTATCCGGCAATGAACTGCTCGACGATGCCGCCGGCGGCCGCATCGTGCCGCGCGAACGTTTGGCGGCACTCGTCGCCGAGCGCAAGCTCGATCCGCGCAAGCGGACCATCGTAACGTGCGGCAGCGGCGTTTCGGCCTCCGGTGCCTACCTCGCGCTGCTCGAGGCAGGCTTTACCGATCTTGCCGTCTACGACGGCTCGTGGATGGAGTGGTCGCACGATAAGCTCCCGACCACTCCCAAGGCCGTGCCGCAGGCGTAGGCCAGACGCGTTCGGCAAGCGAGGCCACGGTCGCGTGCGCGAAGGCCAGGACCAGGCGCGCCCCGCTCGATCGCGCGGCGAAGTCGTCGGCGTTGTCTCATCGAGCCGGCGGCGCCGCGTCTCGCACCGCTTAACGTAGGTCTCCACCGACTCTGCTTTCTCGCATGTGAGGCTTCGCACCGTCATGAGCAGCACGTCCGCGACGCCGTTTGCCGGCGTCTGACGCCGGAGTGAGCCGGGCGAGCAATTTACGTGCTAATGCTTTCGAACGGTCGAGATCGAAGGAGTCTTCGCGGCGAACCGATGCTTCGATCACCACTGCGCCTCGCCGTACGTAGACTGCGGCTCCGCTTGCCGCGGCGGCGTCACCGAGATCATCGATGGGCTCCGCACCCGCGGTCCGCGCGGCGTAATAATCCGCGACCGTTTGCGCCTTTGCGAGCGCGTCGTAGATGGCGCACACCGACGCGTTGGGAGCATCGGGACGCACGCCGCCGCAGCGGCGTGCCAGCAGTCTGAAGTACGGACGACGCCGGGCGACTTCCGCAGCCGTCACGATCGCGTATGAAAGGTTTCCGTCGGTACTGACCGAGCGCGACGTGAACGAACAGATGCCGCCTTTGCGCGATGTCGCGTCGGCATCCTCGACGTCGGTACCGAGCAAGGCGCCGGCCTCCGGCGCGGCGACGAGGGTGCAGTCCGGCTCTGCGGGCGGTGCTGCGTCTTTTTGGTCGGCGGATACGGCGGCGCAGGGGCAGGAAGCCGACGAAAGGGTCAACGCGAGTAACCCGGCGACCAGGGTGCGCATCATTGCGCCGGCCGCGATGTAGCGGCCGAAAGCTCGCCGGCGATCGCGCGTACGCGCGCGACGACCTGTGTAACATGAGCGCCCGCGTACGCGTCGATCAAGGCACTTCCGACGATGGCGCCGTCAGCGATCGCGCACGCCTGATGCACGTGTTGCGCCGTCGAGATGCCGAAACCAACCGCAAGCGGCGTAGCGTTGATCGTGCGTAACGCTGCGGCGCGCTTGGCCAGCCATGCGAAGTCGGGCTCGCGGCGCGCGCCCGTTACGCCCAGGCGCGATACGAGGTACGTGAAGCCCGTGCTGCGCGAGGCGATCGCGGCGGCGCGAGGCTGCGGCGTCGACGGCGCGATCAAAAGTGGCAGGGCAAGGCCGCGCGCCGCAAAGGCGACACGCAGAGCGTCGGTCTCCTCGAACGGTATGTCGGGAACGATCGCGCCGCAAAGCCCGGCTGCCACCAGGGCGTCGGCGAACCGCTCGACGCCGTACCGAGCGACCGGATTGACGTACGTGAAAGCGAGGATCGGCGGTGCGCCGCGTAGCCGGGCGCGCGCTGCACAAGCCAACGTCGCTTCGAGGGTCGTGCCGCCCGCGAGCGCACGCTGCGCCGCGGAGGCGATCGTGGGTCCGTCGGCGAGGGGGTCGCCGTACGGAATTCCGAGTTCGACCAGGTCGGCGCCGACTTCGCCGAGCGCGATCAACAGCGCTTCGGTCGTCGGAAGGTTCGGATCACCCGCGCAGAGGTACGCAATGAGCGCTCCACGTTGCGCCTCGCGAACGCGTGAGAAGACGTTCGCGATTGCAGCGACGCCGCTCCGCGCCGTTTCGGTCTGCACGCTGCCGGTCATCGCGATGCCCGTGTCTCCATTCCATTGCGCGGCCGCTGCCTAACTTGGCCCACGTCCTTGTCGCCCCGGCCGCTGAGGTTCACGAGAACGCATCCGCCCGCACCACGTTCGCCTGCGAGCGACTGCGCGAACGCGAGGGCATGCGCGGATTCGAGCGCCGGCACGATGCCTTCGCGCGCGGCGCAACGGTGAAAGGCCGCGAGCGCCTGGTCGTCGGTGACCGCGACGTACTCGGCTCGACCGCACTCCTTGAGATACGCATGTTCCGGCCCGACTCCCGGATAGTCGAGGCCCGCCGAAATCGAGTGCGTGTTGCGCACCTGCCCCTCGGGCGTTTGCAATAGGTAAGAGCGTGAACCGTGCAGGATGCCGACGCTGCCCGCTCCGAGCGACGCGGCCGTATCGCTCGCCTCCAAGCCAAGGCCGGCGGCTTCCACGCCCCACAATCGCACGTCGGGGTCGGCGGCAAATGCGGCGAAAATTCCCAGCGCGTTGCTGCCGCCGCCGACGCATGCCACCACGTCGCTTGGGAGACGTCCGTATCGCTCCAGCATCTGCGCGCGAGCCTCGACGCCGATCACCTTCTGAAATTCGCGCACCATGTAGGGATACGGATGCGCGCCGACCACGCTGCCGATCACGTAGAACGTCTCGTCAGAGCAGGCCGCCCATTCACGAAACGCTTCGTTGGTCGCGTCCTTGAGCGTTCGCGTCCCGCTGTGGACTGCATGCACCGTCGCGCCGAGGAGTCTCATGACATGGACGTTGAGCGACTGGCGCTCGACGTCGAGCGCGCCCATGTACACGTCGACCGGGATCCCGAGCTTCGCGCCGATCGTTGCCGTCGCCACGCCGTGCTGTCCGGCCCCGGTCTCCGCGATGATCCGCTTCTTCCCCATGCGCGCGGCGAGCAGCCCCTGACCGACGGTGTTGTTGATCTTGTGCGCGCCCGTGTGATTGAGGTCTTCGCGTTTGAAGAGAACCGCTGCCGCACCGTCGTCGCCCGTAAAACGCGTTGCTTCCATCAGCGGCGACGGACGGCCGACAAAATCGCGCAGCATCGCGTGATACGCGTCCCAGAACGTAGAATCGGCGAAGGCCTCCTTCATGCCCGCTTCGAGCTCCGTGAGCGCCGCAACCAGCACTTCAGGAACGAACCGACCGCCAAATGCCCCGAAATAGCCGCGCGCATCGGGCTCCGTCATGGTCGTCGTGCCATCGCGGCGAGGTTCGCCATATTGTGCACGCCCTCATCCGGCAGTCGCCCCGCACGTGCTGCTGCGGTCGTAGAGGCGGGTTCGCGCCCAGGCTTTCTCCTTCAGTATAGACAGTCAGGCACGGCCGACAAAGGACTGGTGTTGACAAAGAGAACATGGCGACGGCGAAGAGCGATGTATGGACGCTTCAAGATGCCAAGGCGCGCTTGAGCGAACTGGTCGAGCGCGCGCGCAGCGGACGTCGCAGCGTATTACCCGACGTTCACGACCCCTGGTCTGCGTCGTCATGAATTTCCTGCGCTGACATGGGAAGGTTGGCCGCGGGGAGCTCTAAAAGCAAACGCACTCGATGGGCTTACCCGTGCCGGAACTTCCGGACGAACTCTCGGCGTATGCGCCTTTCATCACGCGGCTCCAAACCGGTGAAGCGCTTTCGGACAACGCGCATGTCCTTGTGGAGCACGCCCTCTCTGCCTGGCTTCGCCCCGGCTTCGAAGAGTTCGTTTGCGTCTCGCGTCTGCACTTCGAACCGTTCGCGTATCAACTCTCCGCCGCCAAGCGCGTTCTGACGCGGCTGCGCGGTCGCGCGATCCTAGCCGATGAAGTCGGGCTCGGTAAGACGATCGAAGCGTGTCTCGTCTTGAGCGAACTCTTCTTGCGCCGCCTGATCGCACGCACATTGATCCTCGTACCGCCCGGGCTCGTCGAGCAGTGGTGCGAGGAGCTGGCGGCCAAATTCGCGTTGCCGGTGCTCGCGCTCGGCAGCGAAGCCTGGGAGCGTTCCCTGCACCCTTGGCAGGCTCCGATCATCGTCGCGTCGCTGGCAACGGCACGTCGCGCCCCGTGGCAGGCGACGATCGGTGCGATCGACTGGGACCTGGTCATCGCCGACGAGGCGCACCGTCTCAAGAATCCCAAAAGCGCTTCGGCGACGCTCGTAAAATCGCTGCGCACGCGACGTTTGCTTCTCCTGACGGCAACTCCAGTCGAAAACCGGCTCGACGATCTCTTTTCGCTCGTCAACCTCGTGCGGCCCGGACTCCTGGGCACGCCGAAAGACTTCCGCAAATCCTACGGTGCCGCGGCGACGAGCGGCGCGACCGCGAAATTGGAGCCGTTGCAGAAACGCATGGCCGACGTGATGGTTCGCCATCGGCGCAGCGAAGTCGCGCTCATGCTGCCGCGCCGCTTGGCGGAAACGCTGCGCGTTCCGCCTGCGGCCGAAGAGGCCGAACTGTACGCGCTCCTCTCGGCGCGTGTCCGCGAGTCGGGGCGCGCGGCATCGTCCGCGCAACTGTTCGGATTACGTAACCTGCAACGGATGGCCGGCTCCAGTCCACGCGCCGCGCTCGCAAGCCTACAACGCGCGGGCTGGCACGATCTCGCCGACCGCGCGCGCGGTATCGCTTCGAGCAAAGCGGCGATTCTCGTACAACTGCTCGAACGGTACCGGACGAGCGGGGAGAAAGTTGTGGTCTTCACCGCCTTCCGCGAGACGCTGGCTCTGCTGGCGGAGGTGGCGCGTGAAGCAGCGGTGCCGGCGGCGATCTATCATGGCAGCTTGACTCGCCACGAGAAGATTGAAACGATGAATGCCTTTCGCGATGCGGCGCCGCTGCTGTTGACGACCGAAGCCGCGGGCGAAGGGCGCAACCTCCAGTTCTGTCACGTGATGATCAACTTCGACCTCCCCTGGAACCCGATGCAGATCGAACAGCGCCTCGGGCGCATCCATCGCATCGGCCAAGACCACGACGTCGTGCTGACCAATCTGGTCGGGACCGGCACGCTCGAGGAGCGCATTTTGCGCGTGCTCGAGAGCAAGATCAATCTCTTCGAACTGGTCGTCGGGGAGTTGGACATGATCCTTGGTCGCATCGATGACGATTTCGACTTCGAGGCCTTCGTCTTCGCCAGTCACGTCGCGAGCCGCGACGATGCTGAATTCGACGAGCGCGTGGCGACCCTCGGCGACGATCTTGCTCGCGCGCGTCAAGAGTACGTCGAGAGCCGGGGGATGACCGATCGCCTGGTGGCAGGCGCGAGCGGATGATCGCCGACGGCCCGCTGCGCTTTTGGCTCGACTACGTCGAGCGCGAAGGGGCGCTCTGCGAGCGCAAGTCGGAATTCGCCGAAGTCCTTTTGCCGTCGAACCTCCAGCGGTCGTTGCAGTTGCCTGAGGCGCTGCGCGTAACGAGCGATCCCGAAGTCGCGGCGGCTGAATCGGCACTGCTCCTGATGCCCGGCCATGCTGCCCTCGATGCGGCCGCCAGCGAGGTATTGTCGCGTGGTGACGTCGGCCGCGGTTACGTGCCGTGGCCCGCATCGGCAGCGCCGACGGCCACGACGCTGATCACCCAGGCCCGAGAGAATATCGGCGTCGAGCACGGGCGGATCGATTTGGATCGCGATCCCGCTCCGATCTACTATCCCTTCCTGCGCGTCGGTGCGCTCGTCACCTACACGCTCGATGACCGCTTCGTCGAACGTGAAGAGGCTTGCGTGGACGCGCGCGCGGGCACGCTCGCGACGGAGGACCTCCGCCGCCGCATCCTCGGCTCGTCGCTTATCGGCGTCGCCGATACCCATCACACGACGCTTGGGCCGGAGCTGGGCCGAGCGATTGCCGGGGCTCATGCCGCGCTCTGCGAGCGCACCGCACTGCGCTCGCGCACGCTCGAGCGCCAAGCCCAAAGCGCGCTACGCGAGGAGTGCGTGCGCGTCGACGCATATTACGCCGCGGCCCTTGCGTCGCTCGCCGCACGGAGCGAAAGCGCCGAGGCGCGCCGGCAGACGCTGCTCGATGCGCAAGCCGAAGCGACGCGGCTCGAACACCGGCGGCGCGTGCAGGAGATCGAATTGAAGTTTCGCGTCACGCGCGAGATCGCGCCGTTCCGCCTGCACGTCGTTTTCCTCCCCGCGCTCGCTTTGAACGTCGTGGTTCGCCGGGGTGAACGGCGCTATCCGCTGCGCCTGGATTGGTTGCTGCCCGCGGCCCGGTTCGCGACCCCGTGTTGCCCGCGCTGCAACACGTGCGCGCCGCTGATCGCAGGCCGCTCCAGCCTCCATTGCCGCGGCTGTTCGACCGATGCAATGTCGGCTTAGCGCGCAGTGCGCGCCCACTTCTTATGGACGTTAGGTCGTCGCCGCGACTGCGTCGGCCTGCCTGACGGCGCGTACGAACGCGTGCATCTTGCCGGCGTCCTTGCGGTCATCGGTTTCGATGCCGCCCCGGACATCGACCGCGTACGGACGCAGCATTCGGATACACGCGCCGACGTTTGCCGCGGAGAGGCCGCCCGAAATGACCACACGCCGGCTGCGCGCAAGTGGCGCGGCAACGTTCCACGGAAACGAGACGCCCGTTCCACCGAACCTGCCGCCGCTGCGCGTGTCCAACATCGCAAGCGCATCGCGATACTCGGCGAGCCGCTCGAAGGCAGCATCGGCGTGGGAGCCATCCTCACTCACATGGAAAGTCTTGATGTAGGGCCGTCCGCCGGCCAACCGCCGGCAGTCCGCCGCGGACTCTTCACCACTAAACTGTAAGGTAAATCCCAGCGCCTGCAGACGAGCAGCGTCGGACTCACTCGGTGAGGTTACGACGCCGACGCGGGTCACGAGCGGCGGAATGGCGGCCGCCAGGATCGGGAGCGCATCGACCGTCACTTTGCGGGGGCTCGCCGGAGCGAGAATGACCCCGACGGCATCCGCACCGGCCTCGACCGCGAGCGCGATGTCGGCGACGCTCGTCATCCCGCAAAACTTGATGCGGGTGCGGTCCATTACGCCCGTGCGGCTGCTGCTTTGAGTTCGTCGACGAACGCCGACGGATCCTCGGCGCGCATGAGCGCTTCGCCGATCAGAAAGCCGCGCGCGCCCTTGGCATGAAGGTTCGCGATGTCGCCGGGTTCATGGACCCCGCTCTCGCTGACGACGAGCCTTCCCGCCGGCACGCTGGGCAAAAGGTGCTCGGTGATGCGGAGGTCCGTCTCGAACGTCCGCAGGTCCCGATTGTTGATGCCGATCGCCGCCGCATCGACCGCCAGCGCGCGTTGCAGTTCTTCCTCGTCATGGACTTCGACCAGCGTGTCGAGCGCATAGCGGGACGCTTCGGCGCACAGCGCGCGCAGGGTTGCATCATCGAGCCCCGCGACGATCAACAATACGGCGTCGGCACCGTGGGCTGCGGCTTGGGCGATGTGGTACGGCGTCGACAGAAAGTCCTTGCGCAGCACCGGACGCGTCGAATTGCTACGCGCGACGTCGAGGTAGGCGAGATCGCCCAGAAAGTGATCCGCTTCCGTCAGCACGCTGATCGCGTCGACGCCGGCCGTTTCATAACGCGACGCAATCGCGGCCGCGTCGAAGTTACGCGCGATCAAGCCGACCGAGGGCGATGCGCGTTTGATTTCCGCGATGACGGCGGGCCCGCGCGCCCGGCGCAACGCGGTCGCGAACGGACGCCGCTCGGAACGCCGTTCGAGGCCGCGCGCCTCGAGGTCGAAATAGCTTTCGCGCGCCTCCTCTTCCACCAAGGTCGCTGCCTTGGCCGCGTAGAGGCGGGCGAGGAAATCGCTCAAGCAAGCTCCCTTTCCGTGCCGCGACGGAGACGATCGAAGACATCACGCGCGGCGCCCCCGCGCAGGCTCGCTCGCGCAAGCTCGAGTCCCTCGCGCAAGTCGCCGGCGCGCTCGGCCACCACCAGCAGCAAGGCCGCGTTGAGCGCAATCACCTCGGCGCGGGGCGACCGTTCGCCCGCCAGGATCGAGCCGAGCGCGAGTGCGTTTTGGGCCGGGCTACCGCCTGCGATTGCACCGGGCGGCGCGTGCACGCCCAGAAGCGATGGTTCGATCACCCAGCGACGCACGCCCGCCGGGCCGAACTGGTACACGTGGGTTGGTACGTCGCCCGTCACCTCGTCGATCCCGTTCTCTGCGTGCACGACCGCACCCGCAGCGGCGCCCAGAGAGGCGAGCGCTTCGCCCATCAGTTCGAGATGCGCGCGACTGGCAACGCCAATGACTTGACGGGTTGCGCGCGCCGGATTACACAGCGGACCGAGCACGTTGAAAATCGTGCGCACCCCAAGCTCGCGGCGCGCCGGCGCGATCTCTTTCGCCGCCGGATGATATTGCTGCGCGAACAGAAACGCGAAGCGATCCTCGCGGAGATGCTTGCAAGCCGACTTGGGCGGTGCATCGATCGGCACGCCTGCCGCTTCAAGAACGTCGGCGCTTCCGCACGCGCTCGAAGCAGCGCGATTTCCATGCTTGGCGACGTGCAGCCCGCAACCCGCGAGTACGAATCCCGCAATCGTTGAGACGTTGATCGTTTGCGCACCGTCACCGCCGGTACCACAGGTATCGACGACCAACTCGAGGTTGTGCTCCACGTGCAGCGCGCGCTCGCGCATCGCCTCCGCCGCACCGACGACTTCCGCCGCGGTCTCGCCTTTGCACGCGAGGGCCGTGAGGAACCCGGCGCTCTGTGCTTGGGTCCATGCCGCGTCCATCATGGCGCCGACCGCATACGCCATTTCGGGGGGTTCGAGATCGCGTCGCGCGATAAGCGCGCGCAACAAGGAGCGATACTCGTTCATGCCACGTGAGAAGGGCGATACGGCGCCGCGGGCCGGTTCCCTTGATCGTCGTCGTGGAGCCCGGACGGCATGCGCGATTCATGCAAGCGTCGAACCTTCGAGCATGGACGGCTCTCGGCTCCGGGCAAAGAGCGGGCTTCCCCACGATCACGTCGCTTTTTGTGCTTAAAGCACTAGAGCCAACGCTCCCAGGACGACGGCGGCGGCGGTCAGTTCGAAGGCGATTCGCTGACGGTGAATCTTTAAGTCGCGGATGTAGGCCAGACTGAGGACTTCGTGCGCCAGGTGGTGCAGCACCGCCGCGGCACTGCGCGGGATTCCGGCCACGTAGCTTTCGACGGAGCGGCGCGAGCGTAGATTGCCGCGAGTCAGCACGGCGTCGATCCAGCCGAGCGCGAAGAGCCCGCCGGCGTAAAAGATGTCGTCGGGCCGTTCATCGCCCACCACGTGTTCGGCGGCGTTACCGATTCCCGTCAGGGCACGAACCGCGACGAGCGCCGCGAGGATGTAGGTGACGAAGCCGATGGCGCCCAGGATCGTGCGCGGGCCAAGCGCCGCGCCGTGCTGATCGATCGCGCTGAACGCCTTATCGACGAACGGGATCGGGATCGCGAGCGCCGCGAGCAATATCCCAACCTTGGTATCGATGGCGCGGATCGTTTCCTGGATGTCTTTGACCGCTTCCAGGACGAACGTTACCGAGCGATTGTCCTCCGCCGACCTTTCCAGCGCCGCTAAAACGCATGCGACGTCGGATTGCTCGAACATCACACGCGGTTAGCGAACGAGTTCCAATAACGATAGTTCGGCGGCGTCGCCCGGCCGCACGCGCGATTTCATGATGCGCGTGTAGCCGCCGCTGCGCTCGCGCAGTGCGGGCGCGATCTGATCGCACAGTTTCTTCGTCACGGCGGGCTCGAGCAGATACGCCGCAACGAGCCGGCGCGAGTGCAGGTCGCCGCGGCGCGCGGTCGTGATCAAGCGATCGACGACCTTCGAAATCTCCTTGGCTTTGCTGGTCGTCGTTTCGATCTTCTCGTGCTTGAAGAAGGACGTCGCGAGGCTGCGGAGCAGCGCTTTGCGGTGACCGTCGGTGCGCGACAGGCGCTTTTGCGCGATCTGATGCGGCATTGCCGTTTACGCTGCTTCGCGCAGCGACAAGCCGCGCTCTTCGAGGACCGCTTTGATCTCATCGAGCGACTTCTTGCCGAAGTTACGCATCTTGATGATCTCGTCCTCGCTCATGTCCAGCAACTCGGAGACCTTCGAAATGCCGGCGCGCTTGAGGCAGTTGAAGGACCGCACCGAGAGATTGAGCGACTCGACCGGAATGTCCCACTCGCTCGTCGGGGCCGACGACGGTGGCTTTTCTTCTTGGATGACGTTGACGAAAAGGTCGAGTTGGTCTTGCAGGATGCTCGCGGCGGTCGACAGCGCGTCGTCGGGAGAAATGGAGCCGTTCGTCTCGACCTCGATCGTCAACCGGTCGAAATCGACCGACTGGCCGACGCGCGTGTCGTCGACCGTGAAGTTGACTTTGCGAATCGGCGAAAAGATCGAATCCATCGGGATCAACCCGATCATATGCTCGACGTTGCGCTGCTTATCGGCGGTGACATAGCCGCGCGACTTTTCGACGCCGATCTCCATCGAGAGACGCGCCGATTTGGAGGTCATGGTGGCGATGTGGTAGTCGGGTTCGAGGACCTCGACGTCGGCATCCGGCGTGATGTCGGCCGCCGTCACGTCCTTTGCGCCGCTGACCGAGAGCGCCAGCACCTTCGGTTCGTCGGACTCCAGGCGCAGCGGCAACCCCTTGAGATTGAGTAGCAGATTGGTCGTGTCTTCGACGATGCCCGGAATCGTGGAAAACTCGTGCAGCACGCCGTCGATCTTGACGTACGTGACCGCGGCGCCCGGAATCGAACCGAGCAACACCCGGCGCAGCGAATTGCCCAGGGTGATACCGAAGCCGCGCTCGAGCGGCTCGATGATGAACTTCGCATAGTTGTCGCGCCGCTCGCGAACGTCGATGTTCGCGCCCTGCGCCGTGTCGATGGTGGTCATGCTTCTTCGTTGTTCCTTTGCTGCTTACGTTATCCGTCGGCATCCCGCGATGCACGGCGATCGGACGTCTAGCGGCGTGTGTGATTTTCGTTGGAAAAGCCACTCGAGGTGGCGATTTTGCGTCGTGGCTAGGAGCCTAGGGCCGAAGTGGGCTTGAGTCCATGAGGCCCGTAGCGACGACGCCACGGCGCAAAAGCGTCACCTCGAGTAATATTCGACGATCAACTGTTCGTCGACGGGGGTGTCGATTTGCTCGCGCGAGGGCATCGCGGTCACTTTGATTTCGAGGTCGGGTTCGTTCAGTTCCAGCCACTCGGGGTGGGGCCGGTTCTTGGCGTACTCGGCATTGGCTTGGAAGACGTCGCTCGACTTGGACCGGTCACCCAGGCTGATCACGTCGCCCGGTTTGACCAGGAAACTCGGGATGTTCGTGATTCGGCCGTTGACCCGAAAGTGCCGGTGGGTGACGAGCTGGCGCGCCTGCGCACGGCTCATCGCGAGGTTCATCCGGTAGACGACGTTGTCCAGGCGCCGCTCCAACAGTTGCAAGAACGTCTTGCCGGTCTGGCCGGGGACGCGCGCCGCCGCGCGGAAATAGTTCTCGAACTGCGTTTCCAGCACGCCGTAATAGCGGCGCATCTTTTGCTTTTCGCGTAGTTGCCGCCCGTATTCGCTGATCTTCTGGCGACTGGGCTTGCCCTGCGTCTTCTGCCCGGGCGCCGTGCCGCGTCGTTCGACCGCACACTTTTTGGAAAGGCAGCGGTCGCCTTTGAGGAACAGTTTTATCTTTTCGCCGGTCTTGCTCGTCGCCGTTTCGCGCCGGCACAAACGGCACACCGGGCCCGTGTAACGTGCCATCTCTGCCTTCCTAAACGCGGCGCCGCTTGGGCGGCCGGCAACCGTTGTGGGGAATCGGGGTGACGTCCTTGATCAGCGTAATCTCCAGGCCGGTGGCCTGCAGGGAGCGGATGGCCGCTTCTCGCCCGGCCCCCGGCCCTTTGACGAAGACGTCCGTGGTCTTCATGCCGTGATCCATCGCCTTGCGGGCGACGGCTTCGGCGGCCATCTGAGCGGCGAACGGCGTCGATTTCTTGGACCCTTTGAAGCCGAGATTGCCGGCCGAGGCCCAGGCGATCACGCTGCCCTGGTTGTCCGAGATCGTCACGATCGTATTGTTGAACGACGAGTGGATGTGGGCGACGCCCGACCCCACGTTCTTGAACTCGCGCTTCTTGCGCGTTTTCGTCTGCTTCTTGGCGGCCAATGTTTCTCCGACAGGTTCTGCCCCGCGTCACGAAGCGGGGTGTCGTCGCCTCGACCGGCTTCCGCGCAGTGCGGCGGTCCGTTCTGAAGTCTTCGGACGAACGGCGATGGCGTCCGATGCGCGTGGGCGCGAGACGGCTCTTTGAAGGCAGCCGACGAGCGAGTATAGCGAACAACGGTCGCTCCGGTCAAACGCTTGTGGCCTCTTCCCCCCTCCGGAGCGTGATTGCGGTCGCACCGGGACGTCCACCCCCAAAACAGCTGGCTGTGCGGGCCAGTACACCTGCGCCCAAAGTGTTGACCCGCTAGAGCAAAAGCCGCATCCTTGAATTGGACGAGGTCTTATCGCCCTCACCGCTTCCTCTTTATCCCTAATCCCTAGCGAGAACCGAACCGATGTCCACCGCCGCAAGGGTGCTTATAAGCACCCTTGGCTTCGCCTTTGCCCTACTGGCCCCGAGCATGGCCGCCGCCGCCCAGCGCGGTGGCGACGGCGGCGTCGTCGTTCTGGCCGACAACGGCGCGATGCACGGCATCGGCGCCGGCACGATCGTCGGCGTGGACGGTGCGGTGGTGCGCGTCGTGACCGCCAAGCATGTGGCGACCTTTGGAACGCTGCGCATACGCCTTGACGATGGCATGGAATTCCCCGCCCGCCCGTTCGCCGTGAGCAGCAATCACGATCTGGCGGTCCTCGAAGCGCAGGTCGACCCGGCGGTGGCCGCGACCTTGCACGCCGCCCCGCTTGCGCAACCGCGTTCCGACGAACCCGTCCACGCCTGGGGCAGTGGCAACGATGGTCCCGCTTTCGAACCAGCGGCCATCGACCGGGTCGACGCGCCCCTGCCCGACGGCGCGGCCAACGGCCGCTACGCGCTCTCCTGCGCGCTCTGCCACCGCGGTGATTCGGGCGCGGGCGTCTTCAATTCGCGGGGTGAACTCATCGGGGTCTACATCGGATACTTTGACGTCGCACGGGGCCGTGTCTCGGTGGCCGAGCGCCCGCTCGACATCGTCACCTTGGCCATGGTCGGCAGCACGCCGAAGATTGCCCGTTCGAACAAGTCGGCGACGCCGTCGATCGTCGCATCGTCGGGCACGGTCGCGCCGACGACGGCACCGCGCAACGCACCGTCGATCAGCGCCAGCAGCGCAACGGCCAGTGCCTCGGGGCTTGGGGCCGACACCGTCCCGGCTGCGGCAAGCGCGCGCAAGTAACGCGATAAGCGCGCCACGCGCTCGCACGCGCGCCCGTTCGACGTCGGCGCTGCCATAGCGCGGTTCGAAATCCGGCATGATCCGGCCGAGTTCAATCTTCGGCATGGGGGCGATGGTCGGGCCCGCGATCGGACCGTCGCTCGGCGGCTGGATCGTCGACAACTTCTCCTGGCGGCTGATCTTCTTCATCAATGTGCCGATCGGGATTCTGGCCTTCATGATGACGTTGGCGTTCATCCGCGATCCGGCGTACATTCAGAAGCCCGGACGCGGCGCCGACGTCATTTCGCGCTCTTGCCGGGCGCGGTCGCGACTGCGATCTCGATGCCGATCGCGGGACGATTGACCCGCGTGCTCGATCCGCGCGTCGAGATCACGATCGGCTTGGCGTTCTTTGCGCTCGGCGCATGGCTGATGGGCGGACTCAACCAGTACGCCGGCTATTGGGACATCTTCTGGCCGCGGACGTGCCAGGGGTTCGCGCTCGGCTTTCTGTTCGTGCCCCTCACGACCACGGCGCTCTCCGGCATCGCGCGCGGCGCGATGGCCAACGCGACCGGAATCTATACGCTCGTGCGTCAACTCGGCGGCAGCTTCGCTGAACCGCCGGTGGGCTCGTGGAGTAGTCGGCCGTCGCGCTTCCTTGCCGAAATGGCGCCCGCTCGGACGGCAAAATGGGTATCAAGCGCTCGATGCTTCGCAAACTTGCCATCGCGGCCTTAGCCGGCACCGGACTCTACGTCTCGCAGCATATGCTCCGCAAATCGAAGCGCGCGCAACGCGGTGAACTCGACGAGCCGAGCGTGGTCGAGAAACCGGCGGCGCACGTGCTCTTCGGGCTTCCCACTTCTGAGTTGGGGCTGCTGTACTACGGAGCCTTGTTCGCCGCGTTGCCCGCTAGCGGCCTCAAGGGCGTGCGCGGCGCGATGCTCGCCGGTTCGACGGGAGCCTTTGCAATGTCGGTCTACCTGATGTACAGCCTGCTGTTCGTCACCAAGGCCGAGTGCCCGTATTGCTGGACGAGCCACGCATCGAATACGTTACTCTTCGCACTCTTGCTGGCGGAGAACCGCCGTTAGCCCATTCGGCTCTTGATCACCGCTTGTTTGCGGCGCCGGCGTGAAAAGGCGACGACGAGCCACACGATCAGAATGATCGCGGCGGCGACGATGAGCCACACCCAGAATGGGACCGCTGCATACGGGCCGTTGCCCGCCGGCCCGGCGGCGCCTGAAGTTTGGGCGAGGACGGACGTGAGTTGCGCGGCGACGAGAAGCGGCGTCACGACGGCGCTGCGGACGAAGAGCGAGACGAGATGTCGCATGGAGTTAAAGTCCCCCGTCAGCAACGTAGAGAAACATCGACGTCCCCAGCGGCGACCTCGCCGCAGTTGGGTACGCCTCAAGCGGAGGAAGCATGATGCGCGACCGAGGAGCGACCACGCCAAGCGGCACGGTAGCCTGGCTATTCGCAAAAGGCGCCGATGCCGAACGCGCCGTCGACCGCCTGCGCCAAGCCGGTTTCGCCGACGTTCGGCTGAGCGGGCGGTTCGGCACGACGACGCAGGAACACGTGGCGGAAGCCGATGGTCTGACGGCCACCGATTTTGCCGGCTCGTTGGAAGCGGCCGGCTTCTCGGGCGCCGATGCGCGGGCATTGACCGATGGCGTGGCCGACGGCGGTACCCTGCTCACCATCGCCGCTGCCGACCGCGCGGCGGACGCGCAAGCCGTTCTGCGCGGCGAAACCGTGGCCGCTCGTACCCTCGGGCCGGTCGACGTCGCTACGCCGGCGTCGGCCCTCGCCGATCCCCCGCCCACCGCTGAAGTCGAGCCTCCGCGGGCCTCGCGCGTCGCGGCAACGCGTACCGACGCTGCAGGGGCGAGCGGCTCGATGGACGCCGCCGCGTCCGCGCCATCCGGCGAGGACACACGAACGATGCAGCTGCGCGAAGAACGGCTGGACATCGAGAAGCAACGCGTGCAGAGCGAGGCGCGCGTTCGTAAGGAAGTCGTCACGGAGAATCGGACGATCACCGTGCCGGTGCAGCATGAAGAACTCGTCGTCGAACGCGAGGGCGAGGCGCCGTTACGCATTCCGCTCTCGGGCGAGGAACGCGAGGATTAACGTAACGTTCCATCGGGCGGCACGAGGATCGGCGTTCGCCGCGGGTGCGGGATGCCGCTGATCGTCGGCACAGGCGTGGGCGCTGCATGCGGCGTGAACGTCGGACGTTCACCGGGCGCCGGCGACCACGTTACAAACGGCGTCGGCGTTGACAGCGACGGCATGGATTCCGTCTCGATATCCAGCCTGCGCGCCGCACCGTCATAAGTGACGACGAACCCGAGCGCGCGCGCGACGGCGGCGAGCGGGATTATCGGCTCACCGGCGCGCAGGTACGGCGCGATGGGTAACGTCACAGCCGCTGCGCCTGCGAACGCGTCGCGCGAGCCCAGCAAAATGACGAAGGTACGTCCGTTGCGTTCAAAGGTGATACGGCCGCCCTTGCCGGCCGCAACCATCGTCGCGAACGCGCGCGCATACGGATCGAGCGGCGCCGTCACGATGCCATGACGCAAGTAAGCCTCACGCGCGCCGGCGATCAGCCGCCCGTCGACGACCACGGTAACGGGGAGGAACGGCGTCATACCGGGGTACGGCGGCTCGTCGAGATCGCCCGTTGCGCAGGCGTTCGCTTTTCTGCCGACGGCTGCGCTTTTCTCGCGCAGGCGCTCGCCTTCAACGCGATTTTCGCCGTCTTTCCGATGATCATCCTAACGATTGCCGTGCTTGCGTTCATCTACGGCAACGCCTACGGAGAAACGCGCGCGATCGGACTGATCGGGACCCTTGCGCCGGGCGTCAAAGAAATCGTTTCCGACAATCTCCAGCACATCATTCAGTTCCGCGGCATCTCGGGCGCCATCGCTTTCGTCGCGCTGCTCTGGTCGGGCAAGAATCTGTTTCAAGGCCTCGCCTACGCGCTCAACCGCGCGCTCAACGTTCCCGCGGGACGGCCGCTGGTATCCGACATCCTCGTGTCGCTCGTCATTCTCCCAATCCTCGCCGTGCTCTTCATCGTCGCGACGGCGGTGCCGCTCGTCATTTCCCTCGTCGTGGTGAAATTCGGCGGTTTTCCGCACGCGGCCGTGCTGACGCAGATCGCCGGTTATGGAACCGGCGTCATCCTGATCTTCGCCATTGCGCTGGTGCTGTACGATTATTTACCCAACCGCAAGGTGAAACGGGGTTTCGGCATTCCGGGCGCCATCGTCTTCACCTTAGCCTGGGAACTGGCGCAGATCGCGTTTGCCATCTACACGACCCACGCCAACTACACGCGCGTGTACGGCGCACTCGCCGCGTTTGCGATCTTGCTCATCTGGTTCTACTACATGGCCACGATCTTTCTGTTCGGCGCGCAAATCAGCGCCCAGTGGCTGCGTCAGCACTCGCCGGCGGAATGACCGCGGTCGCCTCGATTTCAACGCAGGCCTCCGTCTCCAGCAGGCCCGCCACGATGACGACCGACATCGCCGGAAAGTGCCGTCCCATGATGTCCCGATACGCGGAGCCGATGGCGCCTCGCGCCTGCAGATAGGCCTCCTTGTCGATGATGAACCACGTCAGCCGCGTGACGTGTTCGGGCCGGCCGCCCGCTTCGGCCACGATGGCGACGACGTTCGACAGCGCTTGACGCGTTTGGCCGGCAATGTCGTTTGCCGTGAAGCGATGCGCCGCGTCCCAACCGATCTGGCCGCTCACGAAGACGATGCGACCCGTGCTGACGACGCCGTGCGCGTACCCCGCCGGCCGCCTCCAGCCGGCCGGTTGCAATGAGCTCACGCTCCGGCCGCGGGGCGCAATTTGAACCGTTGCAGTTTTCCGGTTTCCGTCCGCGGCAGCGCTGCGACGAACTCGACCGCGCGCGGGTACTTGTACGGCGCGATCCGGGCTTTCACGAAGTCCTGCAATTCGGCCGCGCCCGGCGGCGCAGCCGAACCTTCAGCGATGCGGAGCACGACGAAGGCTTTGACGATCGTCCCGCGGGCCTCGTCGGGTACGCCGACCACCGCGCACTCCGCAACGGAGGGATGGTCGAGCAGCGCGGCTTCCACTTCCGCGGCCGCGATATTGTAGCCCGACGAAACGATCATATCGTCGGTTCGTCCCTGATACCAAAAATAGCCGTCGGCATCCATGCTGTACGCGTCGCCGGTCACGTTCCAACCCGCCTCCACGTACTCGCGCTGGCGCGGATCGGCGAGATAGCGGCAACCCGTCGGCCCTTTGACGGCGAGCCGGCCGACCATGCCGCACGGCACCGGCGTACCAGTATCGTCGACGATGCGCGCGACGTAACCGGGAACCGCCTTACCGGTCGCGCCCGGACGGATGTCAGGACCGGCGGCGCTGATGAACACGTGCAGCATCTCAGTGGAACCGAGTCCGTCGATGATGTCGATGCCGCTCATCTCGCGCCAGAGAGTGCGCGTCGCTACCGGCAGCGTCTCACCCGCCGAAACGCACGCCCGTAGCGAGCCCAATGAAGACCGCTCGGCGAGCGCCGCCAGCGCGCGATACGAGGTCGGTGCCGCGAACGTGATGCTCGCTGCGTGCTCCGCGATCGCGGCAAGCAACAGCGGCGGGGTCGGCCGCTCGAGGAGCAACGTTGCAGCACGCGCGCGCAGCGGGAAGAGCAGCAGGCCGCCCAGACCGAACGTGAATGCGAGTGGCGGCGTGCCGGTGAATAGATCGTCCGCTCGCAAGCCAAATGAGGCGGGCGGAAACGTATCGCAGATGGCCAGCACGTCGCGGTGAAAGTGCATGGTGCCCTTGGGGCGCCCGGTCGTGCCCGACGTGAACGCGATCATGCAGACGTCGTCGGCAGCCGTAGGGACGTTCTCGAACTCGGGCGGGTGCGCCGCCATCCTGGCGGCAAGGCCGCTCGGCGTATCGTCGTGCGAATAGACGACGCGCGTACCCGGCGACTCGCCGTCGCGTGCGCTTTCGAAGTCGGCGGCGGCGCGGCGGTCGCAGACGGCAAATTCGATTCGCGCGAGCCCAATCACGTCGCGCAGTTCCTTGGCCCGCAAAAGCGGCATGGTCGTGACGACGACGCCGCCCGCTTTCACGACGCCCAGCCACGCCGCCGCCAGTACGTCGTTATTGAACCCGCGCAGCAAGACGCGATTACCGGGCACGAGACCCAATTCGTCGCGCAGCACGCGGGCAATCCGATTGGCGTCGGCGAGCAACTCGGCATACGTCGCGATGCGCGTGTCGGTTACGACCGCGCGCCGTGCGCCGCAGCCGGCCGCAACCGCCGCGTCGAGGAGTTCCGCCGCACAATTCAGGCTCTGCGGGTAGCGCAACGCCGGCAAACTCCACAGAAACTCCGGCCACAGCTCGGGCGGCGGCAAATGGTCGCGCGCGAACGTGTCGGCGTGGGCGCTCGGCGTCAAGGTCACGCGCGTCCCTCACGAAAGCGCGCCAACGTCTGCTTGGCCACGATCAGATGCTGCACTTCGGTCGCGCCTTCATAGATTCGGAGCGCGCGAATTTCGCGATAGAGCCGCTCCGCAATGGTCCCGCGCATAACGCCGAGCGCACCGAAGAGCTGGACCGTGCGGTCGATGATCCGCTGCGCCGTTTCGGTCGCGGTCGCTTTGGCCATGGCCGCTTCCCGCGTGGCATTCTGGCCCGCCACGTCGCGCAACCAGGCAGCGCGATACGTCAACAGCGCCGAGGCATCGATGCCGGTCGCCATCTTCGCGAGTGCGACCTGCGTCAGTTGAAAATCCGCCAGCACGCCGCCGAACATCGTCCGGCCGGTCGCGCGCTCCAGCGCCTCGTCGAGCGCACGCCGCGCGAGACCCAGCGCCGCCGCTGCGACGCTCGTGCGAAACACGTCGAGTGACCGCATCGCGAGTTTGAAGCCGTCGCCTTCAGCGCCGAGCCGCTGCACTGCGGGGACCCGGCACGAGCGCAGCCGTAACGCGCCGAGCGGATGCGGCGCCAGCGACTCGATGCGTCGCCCCAGTTCGAGTCCCGGCGCAGCGGCGTCGACGACGAAAGCGCCGAGACCGCGACTGCCGGGCTCGTTGCCGGTACGCGCGAAAACGACGTAGAAGTCCGCGATGCCGGCATTGGAAATCCACGTTTTGGTCCCGTCGAGCACGTAATCGTCGCCGTCGCGGTGCGCCGTCGTCGTCACCGCCGCAACATCGGAGCCGGCGTCGAGTTCCGACAGCGCGAAGGCCGCAATCGCCGTTCCGGCGCACACGCGCGGAAGATAACGGCGTTGGATCTCCGGTGCACCGGCCAGCACTAGGGGCACGCTCCCCAAGCCTTGCATCGCAAAGGCGAAATCGGCCAAGGCGTTGTGCCGCGCGAGCGTTTCACGCACGAGGCAAATCGCGCGCGCGTCGATGTTCTCAAGTGCGCCGCCGAAGGCACAGGGCACCGCGTAGCGCAGCCATCCGTCTCGGCCGAGCGCCTGCACCAGCGAGCGGCAACCCGCGTCGACGTCTGCATATTCGGTAGCGGAAACGTTCTCTGTCGCCCAGGCTTCGAGTTGCGGCACGAGTTCGCGATGAAGGTCGTCAAAAAACGGCCACGCGAGGTACGCTGCATCGCTCACGTCGTGTTTAATCGCCTTCGAAGACCGGCGCTCGTTTGCCGGCAAAGGCGTCGTACGCTCGCACAAAGTCGCGCGTCCCCATGCAGACGGCCTGCGCGTCTGCTTCGGCGTCGAGCGCTTCGTCGAGGCTGAGCGACCATCCGCGGTGCAGCATCCGCTTGGTCATCGCGTGCGCGAAGGTCGGGCCTTCGGCCAGCGACCGCGCAAACTGCTGTGCTTCCGAGAGCAGCGTCTCCGCGCCAACGAGGCGATTGAAAAAACCCCACGCGCATGCTTCTTCGGCCGCCAATGCCCGCCCGGTGTAGAGTAGTTCGGCGGCCCGGCCCGCGCCGACGACGCGCGGTAGCAACGTGCACGCGCCCATGTCCGCCCCCGACAGTCCCACTTTGGCGAACAGAAAGGCAACGCGCGCCGCCGACGTGCCCAAGCGCACGTCGCTCGCAAGCGCGAGCATCGCGCCGGCGCCCGCACAGATGCCGTCGACGGCGGCGATGATCGGCTGCGGACACGCGCGCATGACCCGCACCACGTCGCCCGTCAGGCGCGTGAAGGCCAGTCGCTCCGGCATCGTCATGCGCGTCAGCGGACCGATGATCTCGTGCACGTCGCCGCCGGAACAAAAATTGCCGGCCGCCCCGGTGATTACCACGGCCGCAACGTCGTTTGCGGCCGTAAGAGCGCGGAACAGCTCACGGAGTTCGGCGTACGAATCGAACGTCAAGGGATTCTTGCGTTCTGGCCGGTCGAGCGTTACCGTGCCGACCCCGTCTTGGACCGTCCAACGCACGTGCCGCGTTTCGTAATCCGCAAAGCAACGCGGGTCGCTCACCGCGCGACCTCGCCGCCGTCGACGCCGATCGCCTGTCCCGTGATCGCGCCCGCGGCGGGTCCGCACAGCCACGCGACCGTCTCCGCCACCTCTTCAGGACGCACGAACCGCCCGAGCGGATTGCGCCCGAGCAGCGCCGCAGCAGCCGCTTCGCGTGTCCGTCCCGTCGCGCTGACGATCTCATCGAGACTGCGCTCGAGCATCGCGGTCCGGGTGTAGCCCGGGCAGACGGCATTGACCGTGATCGCGTGCGACGCAAGTTCGCTGGCGAGCGCTCGCGTCAAGCCGACGACGCCGTGTTTTGCGGCCGCGTAGGCGGTAATGTACGGGCCGCCGGCGAGTCCCGCAGTGCTCGCGATGTTGACGATGCGTCCGCCGCCGGTACCCAGCATGTCGGGCACGACGGTCCGGCAACAAACGTACGTCCCCGTTAGGTTCACCGCGAGCATCGCATCCCACGCCGCCCGATCCATCTTCGTGAACGGACGCGCGAGGGCCGCGCCGGCGTTGTTGATCAGAACGTCGATTGCGCCATGGCGCGCGCGCGCCGCTTCGCACGCCGCCTCAATCGCCGCTTCATCCGTCACGTCGGCTACCAGCGCCAGCGCGCGCGCGCTGCGCGGCAGGGTCGCGGCGTGGCGTTCCAGCACCGCGCCGTCACGCCCGAGGACGGTAATGCGGGCTCCGTCGGCCGCGAGTGCCGTTGCAATCGCCGCCCCGATGCCGCGACCGCCGCCGGTGACGAGCGCATGCTTCACCCTGAAACCTCCACGGCTGCGGCTTCGGCGGCGCGCTGCAAGGTGCGCCGATATTGGTCGCGGCCGGTCAGATACTGCTGCGGCCAGGGCTGCTCGTCGTAACCGAGTTGCGCGGCGGCGTGCAAGGTAAAGTATGGATCGGCGAGATGTGGACGCGCCAGGGCAACGAGGTCGGCGCGTCCCGAGGCCACGATGCTGTTGATCTGATCGAGATCGGTCACGTTGCCGACGGCCATCGTGCGGATCCCAAGTTCGTTACGAATGCGGTCGGAGAACGGCGTTTGAAAAAGCCGGCCGTACACGGGCTTGGCGCGACGCGACGTTTGCCCCGCCGACACGTCGATCAAATCCGCGCCGGCGGCGGCGAACGCGCGCGCCACCTCCACCGCGTCGGCCGGTTCGATGCCGCCCTCGACCCAGTCGGTCGCCGAGATGCGCACCGACATCGGACGCCCGGCCGGCCACACCCCGCGTAGCGCCGCGAAAATCTCAAGCGGAAAGCGCAGGCGATTCTCGAGCGCTCCGCCGTATTCGTCGGTGCGCTGGTTGCACAGCGGCGTGATGAAGCTCGACAACAGATAGCCGTGGGCGCAGTGCAGTTCGAGCAGATCGAAATCCGCCTGCAATCCCATCTCGGCCGCACGAACGAATTCCGCTTTAACGCGTTCCATGTCGACTCGGGTCATCGCTTGCGGAACTTGATTGCGCTCGCCGTACGCGAGCGGCGACGGAGCAATCAGCGGCCAGTTGCCGGCAGGCAGCGGTTCATCGACATCCTCCCAACCGCGCTGCGTCGAGCCTTTCACCCCCGCGTGACCGAGCTGGAGCGCGATCTTAGCAGGGGTATAGGCGTGCACGAAGTCGACGATGCGCTTCCACGCCGGCACGTGCTGCGGCGCATACATGCCCGCGCAGCCGGGCGAAATGCGCGCGTCGCCGGCCACGCAGGTCATCTCCGTGAAAACCAGGCCCGCGCCGCCTTGCGCGCGCGCGCCGAGGTGCACCAGATAAAAATCATTGGGGGTGCCGTCGGTGCAACTGTACATCGCCATCGGAGAAACGACGACGCGATTGGAAAGCCGTAGGTCGCGCAGCCGTAACGGCAGGAACATCGGCGGGACGCGCACCTGAGCGCCGGCGCGCTGCGAGAGCCACGCTTCGATGCCTTCGATGTAGGCCCGGTCGCGGAGGCGCAGATTGTCGTGCGTCAGGCGCTGACTGCGAGTCAGCAGACTATACGCGAACTGCTCGGGCTCGAGGTTCGCGTAGCGCGCGACGTTCTCGAACCATTCGGTGCTGTTGCGCGCGGCGTTCTGCAGCCGCAACACTTCGATGCGCCGTTCGCTTTCGTAAGCTTCAAACGCTTGCGTGCGACCGGAATGTCGATGCAGTGCCTGCGCCAGCGCAATCGCGTCCTCGAGCGCAAGCTTGGTGCCGGAACCGATCGAGAAATGCGCCGTGTGGGCGGCGTCGCCAAGCAAGACTCGGTTGCCGTCGTGCCAACGCGCGTTTGCGATCTGCGCGAACACGAGCCACGGACTGGCCAGATGTGCAGCGTTGGATTGCAGGGCATGGCCGCTCAGGTACGGTGCAAAGAGCCGCTCGCAGAAAGCGATCGATTCCGCCGCGCTCATACGCTCGAGTCCCGCAGCACGCCAGGTCGGCTCCGGGCATTCCACGATGACGGTTCCCGTCGTCGCATCGAACTGATACGCATGCATCGCGAACCAGCCGTGCGGCGTCTCCTCGAAGGCAAAGGTGAAGGCCTCAAAGCGTTGATGGGTCCCCAGCCAAACGTAGCGGCAACGCCGCGGTTCGACGGTCGTCCCGAAGGCGGCGGCGTGACGGCGCCGCACCGCGCTGTTGGCGCCGTCGGCCACGGCAACGACGTCGGCATCGGCATCGGCATCGCTTGCTTCGGTCCTAAAGCGCAGGTCGACGCCGACTTCGGCGGCGCGTTCGTTCAGGATGTGCAGAAGCCGCCGGCGCGCGATCCCGGCGAAACCCTGCCCCTCGGCGCGGATGCGCCGGCCGCGGAAATTGACGTCGATCGCGTCCCAGTGGACGAAGTCGCCTGCAATGCGCTCGTAGGTCGGCGGATCGGCGGCGGCGATGTTGCCCAGCGTCTGATCGGAAAAGACGACACCCCAACCGAAGGTATCGCCCGGGGCATTGCGTTCGAAGACGACGACCTCATCCTGTGGCCGTGTCTTCTTCATCAAGAGCGAGAAGAACAACCCCGCCGGACCACCGCCGATGCAGACGACGCGCATTTCCGTGCCCGGTTCGGCGGCCGCCCGGCGAGCGCCCGTTTGGGGAACTAGCGGCGCGATCACTTTCGTTTCCACGCCGTCACGCACAGCGACGGACTCCCTGCGTGCTGCGACGAATCACAACAACAAGGTGTCGTTCTCTTCCATGCGTTTTCGGTCGCCGTTCCTGGCCCTTGTGCTCGCGCTCAGCTTCGCACTGCCGCTCTTGGGCGCAGCACCAGCCGGTTACGCGCCGCCCGTCGTCGTGGTCTATCCGTTGACCTCAACCGGCGGGACGACCCGGAATCAGGCGGGCTCCGATATCGCCGTGTTGCTGGCGACGCGGCTCGCGCAACTCGGCGGCCTCACCGTCAAGCCGCCCACGCCGGGAACGCAGCGGGCTGATTTTCTGACGGCCGCCCTCAACGAAGGGGCCGATTATTACATCACCGGCTCGATCGCGCCGGTCGGCGGCGAAGTCTCCGTCATCGCCCAAGTCGTCTCGACGTACTCCGGCACGATCGTCTACAGCGCGAGCACGCTCGCCCGCACGTACGGCGAAGCCGTCGCAAACGCGGACGACATCGACCACGCGATCCTCAGCCACGCCGGGCGCAGCCTCGCGGCGCTCGATGCGCCGCCCCCGCCGGCGCCATCACCCACACCCAACGCAAAAAACGGGGTCGGCGTCAATATTTTGTCGGTCCTCGGGCGGCACAAGCGCGCCAAGGCCACTCCAACCCCGGCGAGCAGCCCCGCCGTGGCGGTAGCGTCCGCACCGGCCGCAAAACCCGCCTCCGCGCCGGGTTCCCGAGCGCTGGTCATCATGACCGGCGGGACGGCGGATGATGCCGCTCGCGTGCGCGCAACGAACGCCCTGGTCGCGGCCCTGGCCAAAGCGGGCGTGCAAAGCGCTCTGCTGCCGGTCAACGCCGACACGGTTACGTCGCACGCGAAAGATTTGTGCGCCGCCAATCCCGGCGCGTCGACGTTCTATGCGGGGACGCTGGCGCTCGGGCACGATGCCAAGGGTGCTGCCGACGTGCAATACGACGTCACCGCTTACGATTGCGCGGGCACCGTCGTGCGCCAGCAGCACCAAAGCGAACCCGCGGGCAAGCGCGGCGGCATCGACGCCGCGATCGCGGCCGCCGCCACGCGCGCTGCAAGCGCTTTTACGCGCGGCACGAGATCGTAGGCGGCGGTACACGCCCCAACGCTTGCCGGCGACCGCTGGCTGAACGTCGAGGTCGTGCCGCGGCGCTTTTCGATGACGCCGTTCACACCGGCGAGCTGGGTGCGAGAAGGCGGTCAGCTTGCGTTCGGATTTGGTGCGTCGTGCGGTAGTTGATGCAAGGCTCGATGTTCTGCTGATAGCGCATATTCCGGTCAGCGGTCGGCATCACGTCAAGGCCAGCGTCCTCAGCGGCCTGGATGAGCGCGCCGTTCCGCAGCACTTACCGTCCTTGGTAGGCGTCGGTGTGAAGATTTTGGTCCTAGCGCTACGCCGCGGGAACGTCAGCGCTACGAGCGATGAACTCAAGGGCTTCGCGGACTTGATGTCCGGCTTGGGGCGGCAACTGACCTTTAATATCTTCATGACATGAACCATGAGAAGCGCGCGATCCCAGAACTACTCGTCGCGTAGGATCCGTGCGAGCCGCTGCGCCGCGAGCCCATACATGTCCCGAGGGCCGAGTCGGTGGCGCGCGGCGATAATCTGGATACCGTCGCGATACGGCCGCACGAGTAGTCGAAGAACGGCGTCGTGCTGATCCTCTGGCGGAAACTTGTTGCGTCGGACGCTAAGTAGACTGTGTCGCAGTTCGCCGTTAACGCCCTCCGTAGTTTTCGCGATCACGGAGCGCGCGACGGATTTCTTTCCAGAATGCGACCAGTACGGCCACATAGTCGTTGTCGTCGCGGTAGACTCCACGCAGTGTAATGAGGTCGTCAGCGAGGTCGCGCGCACGAAAGTAAATGTTGGGCGTTCGTTGCAGGAGACCATGCAGGGCCCCACCGGCGTCGCCGGGGCCTTGCATCTCAGCGGGGATTGGCAACGCTGTTACCGAGCGGTGCCTTCTTCGTAAAGACGGCGGAATTCCGCAACCCCGTCGGGCCCGGAGACGATGGGCTCATTGTTCTCCGGTGAGATCCGTCCCGCGGCCAGTGCCGCGAGAGCCTCGTCATCCGCTCGATCGATCGCCTCGTTGATCGCGGCTTGCAGGGCTTCGAATTTTCCGGCGATGCGGGCGTACTCCGCTTCTATCTCGAGCGCCGTGGGGATGTCGACGAAGATTCCGATGGGCTCGTTGCGCAGGTTCACGCGTAGCCGATGGCGCTCACTGAGGCGGCTTCGGATGAAGTCGACATTGCGAAAGTCGCTGAACGAAACGTCCAGGTCGCCGGCGATATCGAGGTCGAGTAGACGACGAGGCATAAGCCGAATCATAGACCTCCGGCGTTATTTTGTCAAATGAATGGCGTCTGTGAATGCAGTGGACAGTCACTTTAACGGCCACGTAGCGGATTACCAACTGCTGAGGCCGGTCTCAGTCAGAGCGCCCGTCTCGGGACGCCGTGGCCCACATGCTAGCTGGCGGACCTGGTGCCGCAATAAACGGACGGAAAGGCACGGTCCTACGGCGTGCACCAGCATACTCGTACGGCGAATTCAAAATGGGGTTACTGAAAAACCGTTCGTCCATCTACTGCCGAGCAGCAGCATGTTGCGCGCAACCCTATCCCCGCTCCGTTCATGCTGTTCTCTCTCCATACGCCCTTCATGCGATGCGTGAGGACGGTTGTTGTGCGCGCTCGCAGCATCACAGTGCTACTGCGGCTCTCCATCAAGCAAGCCTTCGGGCAATGTCGTCACGATGAAACCGTGCGCGACGTCGATGCTTTTGATGAAAGCCTTTACCAGCGGAACGAGCGCACGGCCGGGCTCAACGATCAAACAGTCTTGGGCTGGATAGTGTTCGATGCCGGCCACGCGGCCAAGTTCCGCTCCCTGCCCGTCGCTGAGCCGCAGGCCGATCAGCTCAGCGTCGAGGTATTCCTGGGGGCCCAGTGCGACATCGTCGCGCTCCGCACAGAGGTCGCAACCGACGAGTAAACGCGCCGCCTCAGGCGTGTCGATGCCGTCGAAACGGAGCAGCAGGCGCCCGTGCCCCGTGCGACTGCCGATGCAGCGTTCGGTTCGTTCGATGCCGTTGCCGATGAGGACGAAGGCGTTGCCTGCGGCGGGCATCTGCGCGTCGAGCGCGCGGCACTTCAGCTCGCCGTGGATACCGAAGACGCCCGTCAGCCGGCCAACCGTGACGCGGCTCATCCGCGAGGGCGAAAAATACTACGGTTCCTGATAGTCCGCCGGCTCGGACTCGCTGCGAAGCGGCCCCTCGAGTCGCACGTCTTCGGCCTCCTCGCCCTCGATGACGGCATCGCCGGGAATCTGATCGCCGGCGTCATCCTCTTCGAATTCATCATCCTCGTCTTCCTCGGCGTCCACGATGTCGATCGTCACGCGGCCCTCGGCGCCCGCGCGCACGAGCGTGCGCAGCGCTTGCGCGACGCGGCCGCCGCGGCCGATGACCTTGCCGATGTCTTCGGGATCGACTTCAAGCTCAAGCACGGCGCCGCGCGCGTCGGGATGCAGTTCGACGACGACGGCGTCGGGGTTGCTGACGAGTTTCTTCGCCAGGAACGTCAGCAGTTCGACGGCGCGCGGATGTCCGATCTCCGGCGGTAACGGATCGCGCTTGGCGAGCGTTCTGCGCCGTGGCCAGCGGCCGCCGCCCTCGCCTTCATCGGCGGTCCGCTCCGGAAGGCCGGCGCGACCTCGCCGTCGTGCCGGGCGTTCGTCTTCGGGCTCGATCTCGTCGATCACCGTTTCGCCCGTGGCGATCGTCCGCGCGCCGAGCGTTGAACGCCGCTCGTCCTCTTCGCTCGGCGCTTCTTCGCCGAAGAGCCCGAATTCGTCGTCGAACGCGCTCATGGCTAGGTTGCGCTCGCCTTGGAGGCTCGCTTGGTTTGCGGAATCGGGCCGCGCTCGACGAGGCCGCGTTCCGCAAGCAACCGCCGCACGGGATCTGACGGCTGCGCGCCCTTCGAAAGCCAACTCTTGATCTTGTCCTCCTCGAGAACGACCGTTTTGGGATTGCTGCGCGGGTTGTAGTGCCCGACGATCTCGATGAAGCGACCATCGCGCGGCGAGCGCGCATCGGTCACGACGAAGCGATACGTCGGTTGTTTTTTAGCGCCCATCCGGCGCAGGCGAATCTTGACCATGGGAACGTGCTCTTTTCGTGTTTGCCGAGGTGCACCGTCGCGCGCCTGCGCGGACGGAAATCGTTCGATTAGCGGCGCCGCTTACCGCCGCCGAGTGCGGGCCCGCGGGAACGTTTCCCGCCGCCGCCGAGCTGTTTCATCATCGTGCGCGACGATTCGAATTGTTTGACCAGGCGATTGATGTCGGCGACGTTGGTTCCGCTTCCGCGCGCGATGCGCCGCCGCCGCGATGCATTGAGAATCTCGGGCCGGCGGCGCTCTTGCCGGTTCATCGAGCAGATGATCGCCTCGATGCGGTTGACGTCTTTTTCGTCGACCTCGAAATCCTTGGGCACGAGTTTCGACATGCCGGGGATCATCTTCATGAGGTCGGTCATCGACCCCATCTTGCGCACTTGCCGCAATTGCCCCAGAAAATCGTCGAGCGTAAACTCGTTTTTGCGGAACTTTTGTTCGAGTTCTTTGGCTTGCTCGAGCGAATAAACGTTCTGGGTCTTTTCGATCAGGGTCAGCACGTCGCCCATGCCGAGAATCCGCGACGCGAGCCGATCGGGATAGAACGCTTCGAGTGCCGACAACTTTTCGCCGACGCCGACGAACTTGATGGGCGCGCCGGTCATCCGGTAAATCGACAGCGCCGCACCGCCACGCGCGTCGCCGTCCATCTTCGTGAGAATGATGCCCGTGATGCCCAGACGCTCGTTGAAGCCTTTGGCAACGTTGGTTGCTTCCTGGCCGGTCATGGCGTCGGCGACGAACAGAATCTCGCTCGGTTGCGTGGCGGCTTTGATCCGCTCGAGTTCGTCCATCAGCGCGTCGTCGATCTGCAAACGGCCCGCGGTATCCACGATCACCGTCGGTATGCCTAGGCGCTTGGCTTCCTCGACGGCGTGGGTGGCGATCGCGACGGGGTCGCGCGAGGTCTCGACGTAGACAGGAAGGTCGATCTGCTTGCCGAGCGTCTGCAGTTGTTCGATGGCAGCCGGGCGATAGACGTCGGCGGCGGCAAGCAGGCTGCGGCGACCTTGCTCTTTGAACCGCAGCGCAACTTTGCCAGCGTGGGTGGTCTTACCGGAACCTTGCAGGCCGACGAGCAAGATGACCGTCGGCGGAGCGGGCGCGAACTGCACCCGCGCTTGCGCCCCGCCCATGAGCGTCACCAGCTCGTCGTGAACGATCTTGACGACCGATTGCGCCGGCGTCAGGGAGGCCAGGACATCGGCCCCGACGGCCTTTTCTTTGACGGCGTTGACGAACTCTTTGGCGACGGAGAGATTGACGTCGGCTTCCAGAAGCGCGACGCGAACTTCGCGCGCGACCTCGCTCACGTCCGCTTCCGTCAGCCGCCCGCGATTGCCCAGCCGCTGAAAAATCGCGCCGAGCCGTTCCCCAAGGGCTTCTAACACCGCCTGTTCACCCCACGTTACCTTTGGTAACGCGGGGACCCCATGTGTTGAACAGGCGCTGCGCCCTTCGGGCACCACGCCCCCCGCACGCGAAGCGCGCGTGGACCCCCACGCTCACGTTCATCACGCTTTGGGGGCGGTCTCGTCGATCTTTTTGACGGCGTCGCCCACGGTTTTGATCGTCTCGGCCTCTTCGTCGGGAATGTCGATGTTGAATTCGGTTTCGAAGGCCATCACGAGTTCAACCTGGTCGAGTGAATCGGCGCCGAGGTCGTCGGTGATCGACGCCTCGGGCGTTACCTCAGCTTCGTCGACGCCGAGTTGATCGACGATGATTTTCTTGACCTTGTCAAAGGTCGTCCCAGTCGTTTCCATGCCTCTCCTACGCGCGCCGGGCGCGAATCACATCAAAAATCCGCCGTCGACCACGATGGTCTGGCCGGTGACGTATCGGGCGGCATCGGAACACAGGAACGTGACGACTCCGCTTACGTCTTGGGGGGTCCCCGCACGTCCGAGCGGGATCGTTGCCAGATAATGGGCTCGCGCTTGCTCGGGCATCGATTGCGTCATTGCGGTTTCGATGTAGCCCGGCGCGACGGCGTTGACTCTTACGTTCCGCGAGCCCAATTCCTTCGCTACCGACTTTGCCAAACCGAGCAAGCCCGCCTTGGAGGCGGCGTACGCAGCCTGTCCAGCATTGCCGGCCAAGCCCACGATGCTCGACAGCAACACGATGGAGCCGCTGCGCTGTTTCATCATCGGCCGTGCCGCGGCCGTCGCCAAGTAAAACGCCGACTTGAGATTGACGTCGAGCATCCGGTCGAGGTCGGCCGGCTTCGTGCGCAAGAGCAACGCGTCGACGGCTTGGCCGGCATTGGCGATCGCATGGTCGAGGCGGCCGAATTCACGTAAGACCGACGCGACGGCAGCGTCGATGCCCGCCGCGTCGGCAACGTCGGCGACGAGCGGCAGCGTCCGCGCCGCGGCCCGGGCTGCGCGCACCGCGTCGCGGGTCTCCGCGAGACTTTCCGTGGTTCGTCCCACCAGCGCAACGTCGGCCCCGTGCCGGGCCAAGTCGACCGCGATGGCGCGGCCGATGCCTCGGCTCGCCCCGGTAACCAGCGCCACGCTGCCCGCCAGCGACTCGTTCACGCGGCGCCTTCGGTCAGGCGGTCTGCAAGCGCGACCACGGCCTTATCATCGCCGACATGCATGGTGGGTGGTGCGTTCGGGAGGCGCTTCATCAACGGCCCCAGCACCGGCGAACCGCCGAACTCGACGACGAGATCGAGCCGTTCCCCAAGCAACCGCTCCGAGGCGGCATGCCACAACACTTCTTCGGTGACCGAGCGCACGAGATTGCGGCGAATCGACGCGACGTCGCGATACGGCTGCGCGTCGACGTTGGAAATGACGGCAAACTTCGGCAGCGCGATCGTGGCGCGCGCGACGAAGGGCGCAAACCGTTCGCGCGCCGGCGCCATCAAAGCGCTGTGCCACGCGCCGGACACGTTGAGCGGCACGACCCGCTTGGCACCGGCCGTCAGCGCCAGCTCGCCCGCTCGCGCGACGGCATCGCGGTCGCCGCTGATCACGATCTGCGCGGGCGCATTGAAGTTCGCGAGCTGCACGCGCCCAGTGTCGCGCGCTTCGGCAACGGCCTCGCGAATGCGCGCGACGTCGAGGCCGAGAATCGCGGCCATCGCGCCGGGGGCCGTTTCCGCCGCGGCTTGCATCGCCATCGCCCGCTCCTGCACGAGAGCGAGTGCATCCTCGAACGTGAGTGCACTCGCCAGCGTCAGACTGCAATATTCGCCGAAGGAATGGCCGGCGCTTGCGACCGTCGTGAGTGCATCGCCGGCCGCCGCGGCGAGCGCATAATTGACGACGAAGATCGCCGGCTGACTGTACCGCGTTTCGCGCAGCGCTTCTTCGGGGCCATTGCGAACGACCGCGCCCAGGTCGTAGCCGAGCACGCGGCGGGCGCGCGCAAAAAGATCCGCCACAACGGGAAACCGCTCGGCGAGCGCGCCGCCCATACCGACGCTTTGCGAACCCTGTCCCGGGAAGACGACGCCGACGCGCGTCACCCTATCCACTTCCAGGCGATGGAACCCCACGAGAGTCCGCCGCCGAACCCGGTGAACACGATGAGATCGCCGTCGTGCAAATCACCGCGTTCGATCGTCTCGGAGAGCGCGATCGGAATCGTTGCCGACGACGTATTCCCGTAGCGCTCGATGTTGACGACGATTTTTTCGCGCGGTACCTCGAGACGTTTGGCGGCCGCTTCGATGATGCGCAGATTGGCTTGATGCGGGATGATCCAATCCACGTCGGCGGCGGTGTAGCCGGCGGCCGCGAGGACGTTTTTCGACGTCCCGACCATTTTGTTGACGGCGTACTTGTAAATCTCGCGCCCGCTCATCTCGACCTTATCCTTCTTCTGGTCGAGCAGCTCTTGCGTCATAGGGTTGCGCGAACCGCCGGCGTGCACGTAGAGCAGCTCGGGCACCCTTCCGTCGGCGCCGAGTTCGCAGCTCAAAAACGAGTCGCGTTCGGCCTGCGTGCGTTCGACGATCGTTGCGCCGGCGCCGTCGCCGAAAAGAATGCAGGTGCCGCGGTCTTCCATGTTCGTGATGCGCGAGAGCGTTTCAACGCCGATGATCATCACGCGGCGAAAGACGCCGGCCCGCACGAAGCTGGCGGCCATCGGCAGCCCATAGATGAAGCCGCTGCAGGCGATCTCGATGTCGAACGCCGCCTTGCCGACGGCGCCCAAGTTCGACGCGACGATGCAGGCCGTTGCTGGAAATTGAAAGTCCGGCGTGACCGTGGCGACGACATAGCAATCGATGTCCTCGGGGCGCAGACCGGCGCGGTCGAGGGCGTGCCGAGCAGCCTCCGTGCTCAGGTCGCTCGACGCCTCGCCCGGTGCGGCATAGCGGCGCTCGCGCATGCCCGTGCGCGTGACGATCCACTCGTCGGAGGTGTCGAAAATCCGTTCGAGATCGGCGTTGCTCATCACGCGCTCGGGTACATAATGCCCGACGCCGCTGATCCGCGCGCCGAAAGCGTGACGAACGGGCTGCGGACTGACCCTGCTAATGGGTGTGGCCGGCCGGCTCGTCCTTTGGTTTGGTCACTTGCCGGCCATCGTAGAAGCCGCAATGTCCGCACACGAAATGCGGCCGCTTCGGCTCATGACATTGCGGGCACGCAACGGCGGTTACCGCACCGAGCTTCCAGTTAGCGGCTCGGCGGCTACGCGTTTTCGAGCGCGGGGTTTTCCATTTGAGATTTGCCATCGTGTGTTACTCCGGATGCGGGCAGCGGCAGGTTCCATCGCGTTTGCGGCCGCACTCCGGGCAGAGGCCCGGGCAGTTTTCACTGCACGCGAGCGTCAAGGGAAGCGCCGAATCGATCAGTTGCCGGATGAGGTCCGCCACGTCGAGTTCGTCGCCGTGCAGGACGTTGTTTTGGCCGAGCGGGTCGTCGCGCCCCAGGACCGGATCGAACCGTTCCGCGAGTTCGAGGTGGAGCGGAAGTTCCACGGGTTCGAGACACCGGCCACATTCGCCCGCGGCTCGTCCGTCCACCGTTCCCTTCAGTTCCAGACCTCCTCCCATGCGCCGGATCCGCAGAGCGACGTCCACAGGAAGCGGAAAGCGGAAGTCCGCAAAGTCGGGCACCGGGATCGCCTCCCGAACCTCCAGTTCGCATCCGGTAAGGAGGACGCCGCCGATATCGACGGACGTTCGCGAACGTTTCGTGCGGTGTGCCGTGGTCCGAGTCCCCCGAGGACAACGTTCCGATGATAGGGTCGTCCCCGCCCCTTGTCAACGCGCTTCCTCGGCCTAGGCCAGACTTGCGAGCGCGGCCGATCGTCGCGATTGAGCGGCGTAACGGAGGATCAACAGATGCAGGAACTGAGCGGAATCCGGTTCGGTACGCAGATTGCCGCGGCGGCACGCGCGCACGGCATTGACCCGAAATTACTGGCAGCGGTCGCTGCGCAGGAAACCGGCGGCCCCGGCGCATCGTCGGGCAACAACGTCGTCGGCGACCATGGTCATGGCCACGGGGTTTTTCAGATCGACGATCGCAGTTGGGCGTTCGCCCGTAGCGCGGCTGCCATGGATCCGGCGCAGAACGCCGACAAGGCAGCTTCGATTTTGGCCGACAATCTGGGCCGGTACGGCGGCGATGTTCGCAAGGCGCTGTCCGCCTATAATTCCGGCTCGCCGACGGCAACGGGCACCGCGACGACGTGGGGCGACGGCCGAACGCTCGGCTACGCGGATTCGGTGCTGCGCCATTACGCCGAACTCGGAGGCGACGCGCGCGAGCAACTGATCGCCGATAACCGCGACTCGAGTATCGGCGTCAATGCCCTTGCGCGGCGGTACGGAGCCATGCAATCGCGTCCCAGCTGCGCTACGACGCAAGTTCCCGTCGCTGGTTCCTCGGATGCGGCGGCTTTGGCCGCGTTGCAAGCGCCCGTGCCGCTGCCGCCGGCAGCAACGCCGACCGACACCCGATGGCGTTCGTGGAGCAGCCTCAACGCAGGCGCCGCGGACCCCGCGCAAGACGCGGATCGCGTGCTCGCCGGTCTCGTGGGTGCAAGCACGGACGACGATTCCGATGCACGGGCCTAGGAGGATTGCGCGGCGCTGAAGTCCCGCACGATTCGGTTCCGCCGAATCCTGCACAGCGGTGGAAGCCGGGCCAGAGCCCGCCATACTCTAGCGGCAACCCTACGATGGCGTGATTGAGCGTCAACTTCACTTCGACAATAGAGACTAACGGACACAAAGGAGCGCGACATGGGCAACTTCCTCGGCAGGATTGTGGGCGGACTCGAAGGCGCGGCGACGGGGTTCATGGAGGGCGGTCCGGCCGGCGCCGCAGCCGGCGGTCTCGGCGGTTTCATCATGGGCGGCGGCGGCCCGAGCGGCGTCGGGAACATCCAAGGCGGTACCGATTGGACGGTGCCGGCAGGGCAAGGCATGGATCGGGCGTACGAAGCCGCAAATCTCGGCTTGCAAGCCGAAGAGCTACGCCATCAATATCAGATGCAGGTTCAATCCCAGCAGTTCAACGACGTCGAAGACGAAAAAGCAGAACAGATGCGCGAGATGAACACGTTGCGCACCGTTGCAATGAAGCAGCGTGAAGCGGACGACAAGATCGTTGCGGAGTTCATCAAAACTGCGGGCGGCCAATAACCGCCGTGCCGGCAATCGATCTCAACGCGGGGTCGGCGACGGGCGGGTCAGCCGAAAGCCGACCGCCCGCCGCACCGGCGCAGACGCCGACACAAACGCCACCGCTCTCGCCCGGCGCGTTGGACGCGGCGCCTCTCGACGATACGGCCGAGACCGTTCCCGACACGGCTGCGACCTTGGCTGAAGCCGTCGCGCGGCGCGCCGAAGTCCTCCTGCTGGCGCAGCAATCGCGGCAGCAGATGATGCAACTGCAGATCGATCGCATGAAAGACAACTTCAACGCGACGCAGGAAGAGCGCAGCGAACAACTTCGTGAAATGAACGCGCTACGCGACATGGCGCTCGCTCAAGCCAAGCAAGACGACGAGGTCCTCAAGAAATACATCGCGATGATCTGATGGGCGGGCGTTAATCTGGTGGCCGCTATGGTCTGAGAGGGGCGTTTGCGCGGCGTATGGAACGCGCGCAGTCCGGACGAAGCCGGGCCATTAGCTCAGTTGGTTAGAGCGCATGCTTGATAAGCATGAGGTCCCTGGTTCGAGACCAGGATGGCCCACGAACGTTTCGCGCTCGCGTGGCCGAACGCTCCAAGAAGCCGCAATACCCGTGACGAGAAGGATAAAGTGCCATGCGTCGATTGGGCCGCCATGATCGATGACACGCAACGGCGCATTTTGCAGTTGCTTGACACGCTGGCAGTGGAAGTCGCCGAGCATCGCAAAGAAACCGCGGAGATTCGGAAAGACACCACGGAGCTGCGGCGGGACACCACGGAGCTGCGGCGGGACACCACGGAGCTGCGGCAAGAGCTTGCCGAGCATCGAAAAGAAACGCGCGCCGGCTTCGAACGTGTCGAGCGAAGGCTCGGGCATCTCGAGACTCGAGTCGAGAGAATTGAAGGCAAACTCCAAAGCTTCGATACGCGCATCACCGCGCTCGAAGCGCGCGGCTGAACCTACCCGGCGTTCCGCTTTGGAAACATCTTGCCGTCGTCGATATCGAGAACCTGGAAGAGCGTCGTTTGGGGCGGCAACGTCGTAACGAAGGGGTATCGTTGGACGAAGTCCGGTCGCTGCAAGCGGTCGCCGATGATCTGCTCCGCCATTTCCGCGTTGATGGCATCGTATTGGGTGGGATTCGAGTGTTCGCGCACCCACGAGCCCACGGCGGCGTCGCTCGTCGCGCGCGCGACGACCTCGCGTAACGCGTCCTCCGAGACACCAAGCTTTTCCAGCAGCTGCGCGCTGAATCCGGCCATGCGATAGGAGCCGAGATTACCTCCGGGCAGCGTGGCGCATACTTTATCGATGGTCCGCGCCAGCATGTAGAGCCCGCCTATCTGCACGTAGGGACTGCGCGGCGGGGCGCTCTGTAAGTCTAATGGTTCCATCGCCGTTGTGTTCACGAGTGTTCGAGATGCTTCCGGCTCGAGGACCGATCTGCTCCGGCAAGCCGGGGGCGGCGAACCCGCGATGAGCGGAAAGGCTCAGTCTAGGCAACGCAGAACCTGCGGCTCTTCTGGGGATGTAGCTCAGTTGGTAGAGCGCCAGCTTTGCAAGTTGGATGTCAGGAGTTCGAGCCTCCTCATCTCCACGAGAAAGTCCGTACGCTTCGGTGACCCGCTTCCCAAGAGCACCTTTCCACGCCCGTGTTTTACCCGTTGCTCAAAGCGGCCGTCACGTTCCGAAGTCGTCTCGGTGATTGCGCCGCAATCAAAGTACTCCAACGCCTTCGGCCTTTTCAGCAACCGGATGTCGAGCACGTCGTCGCCAACACGTGCAGATGCGACAGGAAATCACTCGGCACTCTGACGTTGAGGTGGTACGCTCCGTTGGCGACAGACGTGTCGATTGGATGCCGGTCCGACCGGATTGATGCGGTCACGCGTCGCCATGCCGCGCTGTTCTCCAGCTCCATCGTGATCGCGTCGCTTCCCGCCGACACGGCGCCGGCTTCGTTCTTGTCGCCGACGTAAGCTCCGAAATCATGCCAGGCCCGAATGTACGGCTGCAGCACGACGGGATTGCGCGCCAGCATCTCAGACTCGCCGGCCGCGTCAAGCCATAGAATCTGCCCGTACCTCGGCTCCGCCGTCGCGCCGATACACGACGACGCACCTTGCGCATCGGTTCCCTGCGCGGGAAAGACATGGGAGCGCAGCGCGCCGCATTGGACGGCTACAAGGAAGCCGTGCGTATCAACGCCGGCCAGCAAGTCTTCCGCGCGGACCAGGCCCGGCGTGAGTGCGATGCCCGACGCCGTACCGCCGAAGCCCGTTCCGTCGCCGGAGCGAGAGCCGCTGACACCCCAACCAATCCGCAGCGGCCCCGACAACGGAAACCGGCATGGATTCCCGTGGAGATTTCCGCCGGCATCGGATGCGCACGTCAACCATGCGTCGGTTTCACCGTTGTTGGAAGCATCGAGAAACGCCGAATGATAGTCCGTCGGCACGCCGTCGCTCGCTCCATCGCGAATGTGCGTCGCGGCAACGGGACAGCGATTTCGGTTTTCGGGGGGGCCGTAACCCGCAAGACACTGTGGCGTGTAGGTGGGATCGGAGCGGTGGCCCGTCGAGACCGCCGTTCCCCCATTGCCCGCGCGATCGAACTGCAGTTGACCGAGACCACCGGCACTGACGGCACGAACCATCGCAGCGCTCTGCGCATCGAGGGGAGGCGCCTTGCCCCTTATCCGCCGCGCAAGCGCGCTTCTCCGAAAGAACGTGGTGCCGATCGGTTGACCGTCGGCAGGGAGCGCTGCACGGGCGACACTGCGCTGCCTCTTGTGCCGGTGACGGCCGGCGGCTCGGGAGACGGATGATGCCATAGCCGCCGTCGGCCACCGGTCGTTCGCGCGTATCAGGTTACGTTGTTCGGAAACAGCGCCTGTCAACGCTCCGAGCAAACACAGAAGCGCAGACACTTTGGCCTTTAACAACCGGTTCGGACCCTTTTCACTCTAGCGGTTTTCCGTACGGACAGCCGATTCGAAAAACGGTTCACTCTCACGCAAGAACCTCTCGATGATCGTCGGCCAGGCGTAATCCTGCGCGCGGTGCGAAGCCCTTGCGCTAATCCGCTCGCGCTCCCCTCGATCCGCCATGAGCCGAACCAACCCGTCCGCGAATGCTCCTGGGTCATCGGCAATTGCGATGTCTTCGCCCGCCGTGTAGTTCAAGCCGAACGCGCCCGCGGTGGTCGTGAGCACCGCACGTCGGGCCGCCCACGCCTCGAGAATGCGCAAGCGCGTGCCGCTGCTGGAACGGATCGGAGCGGCGACGATCGTCGCGGCCTCGAGTTCGGTGCGCATGTCCGGCGGGTTTGGCGACGCAGTCATCAGCGGCAACGCGTTGATACGGGCCGCTAGCGCCGCACTCATTCGGCCCGCAACGCGAACGCGAAGCTCGTCGGGCGCGACGAGCGACGTGAGCAGCGGCAGCACGTGCTCGAGAAACCACGTCAATCCGGCGATGTTGGGCCGCCAATCGTAGCTGCCCGTGATCAACACGGTTTTTCCGTCTCCGCTCGACCGTGCAACGGCCGCATAGCGCGAAAGATCGACGCCGTTCGGTGCAATCAACATCTTGCCCCGCGCCGCGGGGACTAAGCCCGTGAGGTCATCCCGATCGGCGGCGGAGCAGACCGCCACGGCGAGTGATCGGCGTACGAGTTCCCGTTCGATGCGCCGCAGCCGTGCGGCGTCAAAACGGACAAAGGCGCGCACCAGACCTGACGTTTCAATGGATGCGCGCCGCTGCAAATGTTCAGCTTCGGCGTTATGCGCTTGGTAAACCAGAGGAACGCGGTACGGACGCGCCGCGTCGACGACATTGAGGTCGACGACCGTCACGGTGCTTGGAGCGCGACTGCGTTCGAATACTTTGACCTTCATCGCGGAACTAACCGATCCCGACGTGTAATAGCTGCCCGCGGGACGAAGCATTCCACCCAGTCGCCGCAGTCGCGCTGCGATCCCCGAGGGGCGAGGAAACCGCGAGATGCTCGCGCAGTATGGGGCGAAGTCGCTCGGCACCGGCACGGCGGGGTCGTCCGCCGTAACGAGGTGCACGCGATAACGCTCCGCGAGTCCGCGGATGAACCAGTAGTTGCGAATGAGCGCTCCACCATTGAGCCGCCATGGATTTTGCTGGCAGACGTAGACGACGTTCACGAGCGCAGGCACGAACGATAGATTCGCAGGAAATCGCGGTGTTGACGATCGATGCGGAAGTCGCGTTCGAACCGTAGGCGCGCTGCGCGGCCCAGCCGGACGGCGAATTCCGGATCACCGGTTACCGTTTGAACCGCGCGAAGGAGCCGTCCCACATCGCCCGGAGGTACAACGAACGCTTCGACGCCGTCGGTTACCGCAAGCGATGTCGAACCGGCATCGGTGGCGACGATGGGCAAGCCGGCGCGCATCGCCTCGAGTAGCGACAGGCTGAGCCCTTCGATGCGGGAGGCCTGCAGATACACGTCGAGCCCGCTACGGTACAGGTCGGCATCGTCGACGTACCCGACATATCGCACGTTTGGTAGCGCCGCGCTTCGAATCTGGCGGTCGAGCTCACCGGTCCCGCCAATGACCCAGACGATGGGAAGGTCTGCGCTCCGGCGAGCCGCCTCCAAAACCTCAGGGATTCCTTTGGAGGCATTCGTGCGTGCAAGAAAGCCGACGGCGATCTTGTCGTGTGCAATGCCGAAGCGCGCCCGCGCGGCGCGGCGGACTTGTCCATCAGCAGAACTTTCGTGATCCGGCAGGCCGTTGGCAACGTACTGCACATGACCGCGCCGCGGAAATCTTGCTATCATCTTGCGATCGGCGACGGTCGTAACGTCGCTCATGAACGCCGTCTGCCGATCGAGCGCATTGTAGGCTCGTAACGCCGGACTTTCATCGAACCAAGCGTGTGACGTCGAGACGAGCCCTGCCATTCGCGCGCCGCTCCGGCGTAGCAGACGTGACGCCACATTTGCCTTGTACTCGTGCGAGTGCACCACGGCCGGCCTCGGCGAGCCGGCGAGAATGCGACGAAACTGCACCAATCCATGCCACGGCAGCATCCGATGTTCGGGTTCCAAGACGTGCACGTCGAAACCACGGTCCCGCATCTGATCGGCGAGCGAACACGGCGAAAACGTAAGCAGTGCGGGTTCAACGTCGCCGCTGTCACGCTGCGCGAGCATCAGATGGGAAACCAGTCGTTCCTTTCCCCAGAGCCCCGGACCGGTTCCCGTAAGCGCGTCGAGAACGTGGATTACCGCTAACGGTTCGGACGACATACGACGGGTATGTCGGGTCCAAAACCGCACGGCTCCTGTGACCGGCGTAACACCGTCGAAAAAAGGCCGCCCTTCCGGACGGCCTCGACTGGTTTATCCCAAGTGGATCGCTACTTCGTGCAGACACCCATGGAGTTCGACCCGTGGTTGCAAGGAGGCGGCGGCGTTGTGTGGTGGGGTTGGCTGCCGATGATTCCGCCGATCACGGCGGGGATGATGAACAGGAAGGGGCTCACGCCATGCGCTGCGGTCGCGGCGGCGGGCACGGCTGCGGCGGCTACGGGAGCGGCTGCGACGGCTGCGGGCGGGGCGACGGCGACCGGCGTGACCGGGGTTTCATTGGCGCTGCCGATAGCCGGTACGAAGCGCGGCTTGTGGCGTTGGACGTAGGCGACCCGCTTGGGCGGCCGCACGACGTGCTGGGCGATCGCCGCGTGACGCAACAGCGAGATGTTGCCGCACACTTTGGGAACGTAGACGACGTTGCCGTCGGCCAGCGCTACGCGCCAGCCTTGAATCGTCGAGGTCATGTACGCGTTCTTGACCGCGTACACCGAACCGTGCCGGTTGCCCGACATCGCGTCGAGGCGGCGCGGCAAGGTGACGTAACGCACCCGGCCATCGAGAAGGGCGAGGCGGAACTCGCGATATTCGGCCGGCGTGAGTCCGATGCGGGTTGCGGCATCGGAAAAGAGTTTCGCGTGTTCCCGCGTTTCGTTCCAAACCTCTTCGGCCGAAGCCGGAGGCGTCGACATCATATGGTCGACATAGAGGTTGACGATCATCGCTGCCCTTTCGATAAACGGATGAGTACTGGAGTTCTAACGGACTTCTTAGAAGCAGTGTCTCACAGTCGCGGTACGTTCGATAGAGTCTTGGAGAGTCCCTAAGTAGGACCTTGGTCCCGGTTATGCGGCTTGGCGGAGTAGTGCCTTCCGGCGGGCCGCGATGAGGACCGCGAGCGTCTGGAAGACGAGGCGCGTGCGCGCTCGCAACTTGGCGGCGCTCATGCGGGAGGGGGCCTGCGTGCGAGCGGAAGGCCAAACCAGCGCGGCGGGAATCTCGACGACCGTTCGCCCGGTACGCAGCAGTTCGGCCACCACCCACGCGTTGAACTCGCCGCGCACCGGCCGTTCGATGATCTCGGCGAGCACGGCGCTGTCGTAGGCCCGCACCATTCCCGTGAACGTATGTAAGCGGAAGCCGACGCACGCCGCGAGCAATAAATTCGCCCCGCGACTGGCCATGAGGCGGTCGAACGGAACGTTCGCGACCCGCCCTCCCGGCATGTACGGTGAGGCCAGAGCCGCGGCCGCGCCGCCTTGTTCCAGCGCGGCCACCAGCCGCTCGACGATCGGCGGCGCATAGCTGAGGTCGGCGTCCATAAAGACGGTGATCCGTCCCCTGGCCGCTCGCGCACCCGATTTCATCGCTTCCGTCAGACCACGATTGGCGTGGTGCACGATGGTTCGCACGCTCTCGCCGCGATCCGCAGTGAACCTTGCGAGCGTGTGCGGCGTTTCATCGGTGCTGCCGTCGTCGACGACGAGGAGTTCGACCGCGTAACGGGAGCGTAACGACGCTAAGCCGGCGTCGAGCGCCTCGAGCGTATCGCCGAGGGCGCTTCCTTCATTGAAGGCCGGCACGACGACCGAAATGCCGGAACGGCTCACAAGACCCTCCTCCGATACCGATAGCACAAGTGTCCCGCCGCACGGGTCGGAAGACCCAAGGTCGGTCCGAACGAAGTCCCCTTTGACCTCTGTGTGCACCCTCCATCCTGGTACGATGCAATCGCGATGACCACGACCTCGCAGACGGGCTTGGACACGAGCCTGGGAACTGCGGCTCAACTCACGCCTCGACCTCAGCCGGCCCGCTTCGGGCGCTATTGGGGCCTGGTGCTGTTCGTTTCCGACCTCATCGTCACGTACGTGGCCGCGCTGCTCGCCGCGACCTTCACCCGCACGCCGCTGGCGCTGCTCGCGCGGGAGGAAGGGACGCTGCAGGCGGTCGTCTTCGGGGTCCTGCTGTGGATCATGCTGTTCGAGCGCATCGGCATGTACCGCCGCAGTTTCGCGGTCAACGCGCGCGACGAAGTTTACGCGGCGCTCGCAGCCTCGACGATGGGTGTCCTCCCGACCCTGGCCATCTTTTTGCTGCTGCCCTCGCTTCTGCCGTACCGCCACCTCTTAGTCGGCACGACCTTCCTCGCGGTCGTCTTTGTCTCGGCAACGCGCTTCATGGCCTACGCGGCCAAAGCCCGCGTGGCTCCCGCGCGCGGGCGCCGCATCGCCGTCGTAGGTACGCCCGAGCGCGTCGCCGCCGTGCCGCAAGATCTGTCGCTCACGAAGGCGGACAACGTCGTGCGTCTGGGGATCGATGATTTCGATGATGAGGTCGCCTCCAGCGGGGGCGACGTCACGAAACTCGACTGGCTCGAGTTCGCGCTCGAACACGGCTGCACCGAACTGATCGTGACCGAAGCGCTGCCACCCGAAATCATGCCCGCGCTGTTACGCACGACGGAAGCGCGCGGACTTCGCCTGGCCTTTGCGCCCATGCGGATTCGCCCCCACGCCTGCGACTTCCAAGTTCGCCGCGACGGCGGCCTCGCGCTCCTCTATCCGCAAAGTTTGGCGATTTGCACGCCCGGCGCGGAGTTGCTGCGCCGGACGATCGATCTCGGGATCGCGCTGCCGGCGCTCCTTCTGCTCTCCCCGCTGATGGCCGCGATCGCCGCCGGCGTCGCGCTGGATCTGGGGGCGCCGATCTTCTATTTGCAAACGCGCGTCGGCAAGCTCGGCCGGCCTTTCCGCATGATCAAGTTCCGCACGATGCCGCTCGACGCCGAGGCAACCACGGGGCCGATCTGGGCACGCGCCGGGGAACCGCGCGTTTCACGCTACGGCCGTTTCCTGCGCCGCATGAGTCTCGACGAACTTCCGCAGCTCTTCAACGTCGTGCGCGGCGACATGTCGATCGTCGGTCCCCGTCCGGAACGTCCCTTCTACGTCGAGCAGTTCCGCAAAATGCTGCCGCGGTACGACGAGCGCCACTTGGTCCGTCCCGGCGTCACCGGCTGGTCGCACATTCACATGCACCGCAACGTCGATACCTCGGCGATCGGCGAGCGGCTCAGTTACGACCTGTTCTATCTCGAGCATTGGTCGGTCTTCATGGACATCTTCATCGTGTGTAAGACCGCGTTCGAATTTCTCTTTCACTCCGCGGTGTGACATAGTGTGCCGCCTCGGGAATAGCTTTACAGTCGCTCGGCGCTTTTCCGCCGCAGCCGCGTCGCTCCTCGCTCAAATGACGCTGTCATTCCACGCTCGTCGCTCCTTACTGCAGCGAAAAATCGCTCTCGCTTCGTGTAAACCTATTCCTGAGGCGGCACACTCCGATCGCTTCCATCCCGAAGCGTAGCCTCGCCACATCGATCCTGCACACGTTCGCGACGATCGTCGTCGGACAAGGTGCGCAGATTGCAGCGGGCATTGCGACTGCCCGAGCCTTCGGACCCGCCGGAAAAGGCATCATCAGTTACGCCGCCGTCTTCGTGATGTTTGCCGTCGCCGGCGTGGAGGGTCTGCGCAACGCGATCGCCTTTCAATTTGGGAACGAAGGCCGACCGCTCGGGCGCGTCTGGCACACGGCCCTGCGAATCCTCGCCGTGCTCGCTCCGGTCGGCTCGTTCGCGTTTCTAGCGCTCTGGCTGCACGATCGCTCCCAGCTGGCGTTTCTCTTCGTCGCGATTGCCTTTCCGTTTGCGGCGTACTTGCAAACCGTCAACATCGTCTATTTGGTGCGCGGCGCCGTCGAACGGCTGAACACGCAAAATGCCTCGACGGTGGGCGCGGGAAGCGCGGTCGTCATTTTCATCGCCGTCGTGGGATTCCACGCCAACATCATCGTGGTGCTGTCCATCTGGGCCGCCGGGCACGTCGCCGCCGCCTTGTGGGCCACGGTCGGGCTACCGGGGCTTCTGCGCGCCGCCGAAAACGCTCCCGACGCGACTGCTGCGACGGAGCGCTTGTGGCCCGAACAAGCGCGATTTGCCCTCAAGGGTGGCGCTTCGGCCGCCGTAACGCTGATCGCATTGCGGATCGACATCATCATCGTCGGGTCGATGCTTGCCAAGAACTCGCTGGGCATCTATACGACGGCCCTTGCCGTCGCTGAACTTCTGACTGCGCTCAGCCGCTCGGTCACCTGGGCAACGACGGGCCGCATCTCGACGGCCCCCCGCGCCGCGGCCGTCGCGCTTACGGCGAAAGTCATCCGGCTGCTGCTCGCAGGGCAGGCCCTTGCGGCGACCGTCGTGTTCCTCGTCGGGCCGGCGGCGATTCATGTCTTCTACGGACCGCGTTTCGACGGCGCCGGGCTGCTCTTACGCATCGTGCTGGCACGAACGGTCGTCTACAGCGTCGACGGCGTCGTGTCGTACTTCATCTCGGTGCGCGCCGGACGACCCGGTACGCAGTTCGCCTTCGAACTCGGTACGCTCGTTCTGTGTGCCGTGTCGACGTCGCTGGCCGTCGGACGCTTCGGTCTCGTCGGTGCGGCGGTCGCAGCCACGGCAACGTTCCTCATCGCTTTCGCCGTCAAGCTTTCGTACTTCACGCACGTTGCGGGCGTACGCCCACGCGACGTCTTGCTGCCGCAGCTCGACGATGTGCCCCCGGCCGTTCGGCTTCGCTTAGCGCGCGTGCGACCGGTCGCGCGGTAAAAGACGCTCTACGAGTAATTTCCGGTGACGTGCGCGCGAACGCGTTGCATCGCCGCGCCGCAGCAGTTCTTGAATCGACGCCGAATAGAGCGGTCGTGCGGTGAGAACCCGGTAATCACGGGTAACCTCAGCGTCGAGAAAGCGGCATCCGAACGCATCGCCGCGCTGGTTACAAACGTCGCCGCGGTAGAGGAAGATCGTGCGGCCGGGTGCGACCGCACCGAGCTTCACCGCAGCTTGAGCAGCACTCGTAAACGTAAAGGACGGCGGATTGAAGCGCGTAAAATTCATCGCTTGCGGCAACGCCACGATTCGCGCGGGCCCGTGATAGTAGAAGCGCAACGGGCCCACCATCTCGGGATCAAAGACGAAGATCGTCTGCTCCGCGCTCGCATGCGCGTCCAGATAGGCGGCGGCACGACGGAAGTCGCCGGATTTGGCGAGCGCATGGTACGTACTCCACAGTGTTAGTGCGGTAAGAATCGCATACAGGCTCACGTAGGTTGCCAGTGCGATGTGACGCAACCGAGGCTGCGGTGCCGCGTCCAAAACGGCAAACACGGCCAGCACGGACGGAATCAAGAGCGCAACGCCGTGGCGCGGGAAAATCATCTTCTCGTGAAGCACGAGCGGCACGAGCGCGAAGCACGCGACAAGCGTGACGGCGATTGCACCGAGCGTGAGGTTGGCCCGCGTGAGTCGTGGGCGCGTCGCGATGGCCACGCCGACCGTCGCCAACAGCGCTGCATCGTAGACGCCGTTTGTCGGATAGCCCCACCAGTTTGAAAGCCAGCCATGCGGCAGCGCGAATGAAAGCGCGGTCTCGACGGGCGAAACGATATCGGGCCGAGTGGACATTGCGAGCGTTCGCGCACCTCCCATCTGCGCCGGCAAAAACGCGAGGACCGGCAAGGCGCCGACGACGACGCACGCCACGGCGATGCCGTAATTGCGCAGCGCCCGCCGGTCGTGGAGCAACAGGAGCGCGGCCGCTGCGCCGGCGAGCAGCAGAGCGGGATAGTACTGCGTGTAGAGCACGCCGAGCGCGCAGAACACGAAGGCGACTCGCGCAAACCGTGACGGTGCCGCCGCGATGAACCCGTCGAAATACGTCAGTATCAGCCCAGCCGAAAACAGCAACGCAAGCGCATACAGCCGGATCTCGACAGCCGCATAAATCGCAAACGGATTGAAAGCAAGTGCCGCCGCCACGACCGCCGGCGACGTTGCACGCAGATGGCGCGCCGCGAACGACCACGCGCAAACCACCGCACCAGCGACGCACAGAATCGAAAACCAGCGGGCGAACCAGACACTGCCGTCGAGCGTCCGCCAAGCCTCGAGCAGGAGCGGGTAGAGCGGCGGAAGCGCTTCAAAGCCGAGCGCGCTGCGCCACGCGAACGCAAAGCCGTGCGACGTCGTCCGCAGACTGTACCATTCGTCTTGCCAGATATTGAGGGACGCCGCCAAAAACGCGGTGAGCGCGCCGAAAGCGACGAGCACGACGACGAGGCCGCCGACGCGGGCGGATGCGGCCGCGCCGAAGCTCGCCTCGCGCAGCGTCGCGTTGCGGCCCGATGCGCCGGCGAAGGAGGCGCCCACTCGGGCAAAGATCGTCTGCGTAACGGCACCTCGGCTTGGCTGCAGTGTGGATGGTCCCCCTACCGGCTGCATCGGCCCAAACGCACGCCGGCGCGAGGGCGGCCGCCCTAGGCTGCAGACGACCTCCGGCCGATGACGTATACTATGACCGTGCTCGCCGCACCCCGACTGACCGGCGCTCTCGTCGCTCGTTGCTTCGCGCTCCTTGCGGCCGCTTACGTTCTGTTCAGCTTCGCCGCGTACGTCGCCGTCGGTACTCCGCTGCATGCCGTGGTGATCGGCGCTCTCGGCCTCATCCCAATAGTGATCTATGTCAGCTTGCGTTGGCCGATCTACTTTCCGTTCAGCCTCTATGCGCTGCTGGTGCCCGTTGAAGCACTACTGCGAACCGGCGGTACAACCGGCCCCACGCTGACGAAATTCGCCTCCTTCGCAGTCGGTTTGGCCTTCCTCGCGCGCATCGTCCTCACGCGCCGCGCACTGCTTCCGCCCCGTCCGTGGTTTGCGTGGGCCGCGTTTGTCTTCTTGGCGCTGGCGTCGGCCGGGTGGTCCGTGTACCAGACTGAAACGCTCGATACCGTTGCTATCGTGCTTCAGCTCTTCTTGCTGTACACCATCGCGGCAATCTACCCGATGTCGGCCCTAGACGCCGTGCGGCTACGCCGCGTCATCGAAGCCGTCGGCGTTTTGGTTGCCTGCTACGGCTGCTACGCGTATCTTGCGGGTCAACGGCTGAACGGGACACGGCTGTCGTTGTCCGGCGGCAAATTCCAGATCGACCCCAATCACTACGGCGCCTTCTTCATCATTCCCATGTCGCTTCTGATGGCACGCGTTCTCACCGATCGGCGCGTCATCGTGCGCGTAGCGAGCGCGGCCGCCTTCGGGTTTTGCGCGCTCAACGTGTTTTTCACCGGTTCACGCGGCGTCTTCACGGCGCTGGCGTGCGTCCTGGTGTATCTCGCGGTCCGGACACGTAACTTCATCGCCACGGCGGCGATGGCCGTGGTCTTCATCGGCATCAGTATCGCAGTACCCAATACGTGGCAACGCTTCATGGATCCGTCGCAGGGTGACGCCAGCGGCCGCACGGATATCTGGAACGTCGGCCTGCACGCCTTTCCGCACTTTTGGCTTTATGGTTCAGGCTTTGCGACCTATGAATACGTCTACAGTTTGTTCTTGGTTCAATCGTATCAACGGCAGTTTGCGGGCTGGGACCGACCAAGCCATAGCCTGGTCTTGGGGACATCGGTCGAACTCGGCATCATCGGCCTCGGGCTGGTCCTGCTGGCCTGGTTCCTGTCGCTGCGTCAAACGTGGAGCGTCCGAGCCGATCATCCGCTGGCGCCGATCGCCTATGGTGCTGAAGGCGCATGCGTCGGCCTGTTCGTTGCGGCTTTGACGCTCGACATGCTGTGGTTCAAATACCTATGGCTGGCCTTCATGCTCGGCATCATGACCTCGAACGCCATCGCCGCGCGTAACCTTTGGGCGCCGCGACTGCGCAGGCCCGTTAGGCCGTTGCCGCGTGTATCGGCGGGGGTCCGAGCAAGCTCCGCACGCTTCTGAGCATCCCGTCCATGCCGCTGCGCTTGGACACCAGGGCTGTTGCGCCGGAGATGACGCAGGCAGCTTCGAACGTCGGATCTTCGGTTTCGGAAAACGCGATGACGGCCGCATTGCGCGCGACTTGGCGGATTCGGCACAGCGCATTCGGTGCTCCGCGGCTAAAAAAATCAACGTCGACGAAGATTGCGGCGGGATCGTGAACAGCGATGTCTCTGCCGTCGATGTCGTCCCGCGTCGCGATCACGTTCATGCCCGCGTCGGCCAGCAGCCGCGTGAGAAACGGCACGAACACGGTCTGCGGCTCGATCAAATAGGTTCGCATGCGATTACGTCACGAGCCCGTGTCGGACCGCGTAGACCGCGACTCCCGAGCGCGCACTGACTTTCAACTTCGCGAGGATGTGGCTGACGTGGTTCTTGACGGTCTTTTCCGATAGGGTCAGCCGCCGCCCGATTTCCCGGTTGGAGAGTCCCTCGGCGATGAGCCGCACGATCTCGTATTCGCGCGTCGAAAGTTCACTGACGTCTTGCGTGCGCGTCGAACGCCGGCGCAGCAAGGTTCCGGCAATGCGCGGATCGGCGTACGATTCTCCGGCGGCCACCGAGTGCAGGATTTCGATCAGCATCGCGGGAGCGGTGTCCTTGGCGATGTACGCGTCGGCCTTAGCGGCCAGCGCACGCTGCATGACGCGTGGACGGTGGGCGGTCGACAGCGCACAGACGCGGCTTTGTGGCGTGGCTCGCTCGCACGCCGCGATCGCGTCTTCGACCGGAATCGAAAGCTCGTCGATGTCGAGCAACACGATGTCGGGGCGGGCCGTGGCGAGCACCGGATCGCTCGGCTCGCTGACGTCGGCGACGACGTCGATGAACGCATCGGCCGCAAAAACGTGGCGCAGCGCCTTGACGACGAGCGGGAGACGTTCGACCAGGACGACACGGACGGTCCGGCGCGGCCCTAAGGACCACCGCGCCGGGGACGTCAGCCGCCCGAGTTCATCGGAAGCGATATCGATTGTCCAGCTCCTAAGTAATAATCGTTGTGTTCGCGCGCATCGGGGCGAGTCCCGTTGAGAACCACCCCGATGAGATTGACCGAACCGACGCTGCGGAGTTTCGAGAGGGCACCATTGACGGCACGGCTGTCAGATTTCTGCGAGTTGATGACGAGAACGGTCCCGTCGGTCTTGATGCCGAGCACGACGCCGTCCACGATCGAGCGCAGTGCCGGCCCATCGACGAGGACGAAATCGTAGTCTGCCCGCACGCGCTCGAGCAGTTTGTCGAACCCGGCACTCTGCAGGAGTCCGACGGGATTGGGGGCCGAGTGACCGCTGGTGAGCACCGAGACGCCCGCGTGATCGGTCGGTTTGATCGCGTCTTCGAGCCGCGTTACGCCGACGAGCACGTCGGAGAGACCGCTCTCGTTGGGAATCGACAGTTTCGTGTGCACGCTGGGACGGCGGAGGTCGGCGTCGATCACGAGCACCCGCGCTTTCATCAGTGAAAGGCTGATGGCCGTATTGACGGCGATGGTCGATTTGCCGTCGCCTTGATCGGGACTAGTGAAGGTGATGACGCGCGGCGGTGCGCTCGACGAATAGCGTAACGCCGCCACGAGCTGGTAGAACGCTTCGGCCGAAAGCGGCTTGACCCAATCGGCATTTTTGAGCATCGCGCGATCGTCGAAACTGGGAATCGCCGCCAGGACGGGCAATCCCAAGCGGCTGACGACGTCGCTTTCAGTCCGGAAACGATCGTCGAAGAACTCGACGGTGAAGACCGTTCCGAGGGCAAGTGCGAGCCCGACGAGGATGCCGATCGCTAGGTTGAGCCCGATGCTCGGCTTCGAGGTATAGACGGTCGGATCGGCCGGCTGGGTGATCGTCACGTCGCTGAGCGCGGTGTTCTTGGAGATCGTGGCGTCTTGGTATTTGCGCTGCAACGCATCGTAGACGTCTTGCGCGCTCTTAGCGGAGCGCTGCAGTTCGCCGATGCGGCGCGTTTCTTCGGGCAGGCGATCCAGCTTGGGCTGCACCGAGCGGCGCTGAGCCGCGACCGCCGTCGCCTGAGACTGCGCAGCGGCGATCTGTCCTTCGAGCGTTGCCGCCTGCTGGGTGAGCGTCTGATAGACCGGATTCGGTCCGGTCTGTACGCCGGCGATCACTTGGCGCGGCTGCGTTTTGACGGCGCGCTCGGCCTGCGCAAGCTGCGCCTTGAGCGACACGACGGTCGGATAATCGTCGGTATATTGCTGGCGCGCAGCGCTGAGCTGCGATTTCAACGTCGCGATCTGCGTATCGAGCTGTCCCGAGACGGGATTGGCGGCCTGATTCTGCGAGGTAACGATCGTCTCGGGCGTGCGCGCGAGTTGAGCCTGAACGGCCTCGAGTTGCGAGGCGGCCTGCCGTCCATCGAGTTCGACGGCTTGCGCTTTAGCATCGAGCGCGGCGGCGCTTGCGATGTCGTTCTGCGTCTGCGTCGGGAGATCGGCGATGCCGACCTGTGCTTGATAATCGGAGAGCGCTTCCTGCGCCGAGCGCATGTTCTGTTCGGCTTGCGGGAGTTGATCTTGCAGGAAGGCGAGGGCTGCATCGGCTTGTTGCGCGACGAGCGCGCGCTCGTGCGCTACGAAGACGCGCGCGAAGTCATTGGCGATCTGCGCCGAAAGCGTCGGATTGCGCCACGTTGCGAAGATGGTCAGGATCGACGTATCGGTCACCGGCTTAACCGACACCGCAGCAGCAAGGGCGTTTGGATCGCCGATCTTCAGATCGCGGGCGACTTGCTGCGCAACCGCCGGTTCTTGAATCAGTTCCGCATATGTCTCGGCCGTCTGCACGCCGTTGGTTCCGTTGAGTGCGTTGAGCGCCGGCAGGTCGCTGCCCGTGCCCGGCTGCTGCGCGGAGGAGCCATCGGCATTCGAACTACCCGCAATGAGTTTCGTCGAGGTCGTATAGGTCTTGGGTTGAACCAACGTCAAGATCGCCACGAAAAGGATAAAGCCGCCGAAGATGGCGGCGAAGAGCAGGCGGCGACGCACCAGCGCTTGCCACCAGCGGGCGACGTCGACTTCATGGACGAGCGTTTCATGCGGCAGTTCGCCGCCGGGCATGAGCGCGTTGCCGGACTTGGAGGCGGGGACGAGACCGGTTTGTCGATTGAGCATCGCTACAGCAATCGGCTAAAAGTGCAACAGCGTGTAGAGAATTCCGCTCAGGGGTGACACCGTGTCGCGCCGGCCGACGCCTTGGGGAACGAAGATCGTGTCGCCCTTGGCGAGCGCCACGTCCTTGGACGGGTCGCCGTTTTTGCCGTAGATCGAATACAGGTTGAGGGTTTCGCTCGAGACCTTTCCGTCGGGGCCGATCCGCCGCAGCACGACCCGGTTGAGATCGGCGTTGGTGTTCGCGCCTTCACCGGCGCGGGCAATGGCCTGCAGCAGCCGGTCGCCTTCGTGCATCGTCACGTCGCCCGGCTTGTCGACCGCGCCGAACACCTGAACGTTGAACGTGTTGGGCGAGACGACGTAGACCGCCATGTCGTTGGCGACGCGCTCGTTGAGCGACAGATCGCCTTGATGGAGCAGCTTCTCGAGCGAGACGTTGGTGACGTCGCCGTCGACCGACACGCGGGCGTCGGGCAGGTCGCCGTCGGTCGGCCCCAGACCCCCGGCGGCCGCCAGGGCGTCCATGATCCGGCTTTCCGGCTGCAACGTGTACTTGCCCGGTAACTTGACGTTACCCAGGACGTATACGTCGACCGGCCCGACCTGCTCGACCGCAACGGTCACCTTCGGGTGCCGGAGGTAGTGCGTCAGGGCTCGTCCGACCGCCGAACCGGCTTGCGCGGTCGTCAGCCCGCCCACTCGAACCGAACCGACGAGGGGCTCGACGATCGTGCCGCCGGGAAGCACCTTGAGCAGGGGCTGGGTCAGCGTCGGCTCACCGAAGACCGTGACGTCCAGAACGTCCCCGGGGCGAATGCGATACTCGGTCGAGGTCGCGCCGCCAGGCACGGCGACGACGCCGCAGAGGGCTGAACTGAGGAGAACGGATAGGACCGTCCGAGAATAAATACAGCGCATCGGGAGGCTCACTCCTAGCGTACGGTCGGGAGCTGCTTCCAACGAGACCCATCCGCTCCCGTGCAATAGGGTCTTTCGACTGAGGTCAGCGCGCTGCCCCCTCCGCAGTTTCGAGGGTGGCATGGACGTAACGCATCCGCGCGCCGGCGGGTGCCTCGAGGCGGGTCATCCCAAACCGCGGCGCTTTTCAGCGCAGCGCTTTCGGGGGTGCGGCGGACCAGAGTGACGATGGAACGTCGACAAAGCCGTGTCGGGCGCGGGCTGCGGACGCTGCGCGTCTCTGCGCACGGAGGTCGTCGGTTTCGCCGAGATCGCCGGCATAGAGCCTCGTCAGGAGCACTCCGCGAGCCGCGAGCGAATGCCGTAGCGGGCTGCTCGGGTCGAGCAACAACACGGTTCCCCGGGAGGGAATCCGCCCGGGCAGCGCCGTTCCGCTCAAGAGCATCAGTCGCGTATCGGGCGGCACTTGGTTGGCAAGCTCCATCGGTTCAAAGTTCCAGATCGGCTGATCGTCACGAAAGATGACGGTCACCGGCGGCCGGGATGCGCGGACGATGCGCGCCATCGGGCCGATCGGCGCGACGCTCCCGTCACCCCACCACACCTGACGCGTCGCGGCCACCGCGCCCGAGGCAATGCCGCAGGCCACCAAGCCGACGAATGCCACGGCGGCAATGCCTCGGACGCGGGCGGAGCGCCCCTGCAAAAGCGTCCAAATGCCGAAAGCCACCGCGGTTTCCAGGGCGATCCACGTCGGGACCAGGTACCGCGCCGCCGTCGAACGGCTTTCGTGGTGCGCGAAATCCGGCAGCAACAGCGCAATGGCCGGCACCACACCGAGCGCAAGAACGTACCTGGCGGCGCCAGGTCGCCGACGCATTTTCGCCGCGCCGAAAACGGCTAATGCCAGGATCGGCAACAGCACAACTGCGGTCGCATGCCACAGATAGTCGAGGTCGAAAAAGACCGTTCCGGCATTGAAGAACCACTTCAGTGCGAAGACGCTCGGCGGCAGCGGCGTGCCCAGGTACGCGTTATTGGTCAGCGTCGCGGTGTGGCTCACGAGCACGGCGAGCCACGGCGAGAAGGCAGCCAGTGCCGCCGCCGCGGCGACGGCAAAGGGGAGCGCGCGCGAGCGCAGCGCATCGCGATGGAGGAACGCCACGTACAGTCCTTGTGCCGCCAGCGTGTACAGGTAGAGAACGTCGGTGTAGAGCCCTCCGATGGTGAGCGCCGTGAAGACGGCCCAGCGTCGACCCTCACGCGGCCGTTCGAGCGCGCCCAACAGCGCGGCGCTGCCCGCAAAGACGAACACGGCCCACAGACTGTACTCGCGCGCCTGTTGCGCGTAGAGGATCTGGAACGGCGAGGCCGCCACGAGCGCGGCCAGCACGAGTCCAAAGACCCGCGAGCCGGCCAGCCGGAGGCCGAAGACATACGCCGCCGGCAGCGTGAGGAGGCCGAACAAGGCGGGCAGGGCGCGGCGCATGGGCACCGACGTTCCGCCCAGCCCTTCCCAGCCGCGCTCGAGAACGTAAAAGAGCGGCGGGTGCTGCGGATCTTCGAGCGCGAGCGAGCGGACGACGTCGGCCGCGGTCGTTGCCGGATCGATGTGCTGGTATTCGAGAGCCACCGCGGTGCTCGTGATGCGGCCACCGCGGGCCGCGGCCAGATAGTCGGCGATCGTATGGCCGCTTACATGAACCGAGGTCGTCGCTTCGTCGTTGGTATAAAGCTTATGGCCCAAACCATCCAAACGCAGGAAGGTCCCGCAGGCGAGCGCCGCGACGGCGCCGACGACCACCGTCCGGTTGGCCCCTGAGCCGCGCAAGATGCGGTCGCCCGGCGAGACGAGTCGGCGCCGTTTTGCGTAGAAGAGGTCAAAAGAAAGCAGGTTCACGACCTCTATGATCGTCAGGACAGTGTGCCTTCGCGCACTACAACCGGCGGCCGGCTGACTGCTACAGTGCGAAGACATGTTGTCGACCGCCGGCCGCCGGACCCGCAAGCGGGTGCTGATCATCGAACCGCAGGCGCTTTTTGCGCCCTACTTCGCCGACACGATTGCCACGATCGGCTTCGACGTCGTCGGCGTGGATGCCGCCCCGCGAGCCCGGACCCTGCAGCGTTTGCGGCCCGATATCGTGGTGCTCGACGCGGGACACCTGCCGTCGCCGCTGCGCACCGTGCGCGCTTTGCGCGCCCACCTGCCCGGCGCTCACCTCGTCGTGTATGCGCCGCTTGCCGACGAGGCATGGCCTCTGCTGGCGCAGGGAGTGGGGGCGGACGTCGTCATGGGCCCGAGGGCCGACGAACCGGACCTGCTGGCGGCCCTCGCCGCGTAGGAATCGTCTTCTTTTCTTTACAAAACCAGCTTCCATTCGGCCCGGTTGGCGCATTTCGCTGTCGAATGTCTCACCCGGCGCTCAAGTCTAGCGGGCCACGGTCGTTTACCGGAGTACGGGGATGAAAACTGTAGTGGCTTCCGTCGGTATACGTGTAGCGGTCGTTGAATCGCAAGTTCTGTTCGCCAAAGCGCTGTGCGGCATTTTTGCCGACGATGATGCGTTCGTGGTGGTCGGCGACTATCGCACGCCCGCCATCGATACGCTCGGCCTCGCCGAACCCGATCTCGTGGTGATCGATCTCGACGGTCAGCCCGTGGACGTCGCCAGAACCCTCGGGACCTGTCTCGAGGCGGCGCCGAAGGCCCGCGTGTGCGTCCTCTCGATGCACCTGTCGCCCGAGATGATGCAGCGCTGCTTAACGGCCGGAGCCGAAGCCTACATCGTCAAGGACATCTCGCCGCCCGAGTTGTTGCGCGCGGTCAAGACGGTAGCCGAAGGGCAATCCTACGTCGATCCGCGCGTGGCCGGAGGTCTGCTGCGCCGCCGTAGTCAGAGCAACGGGAAACCCGACATCATGGAACTCTCCGCGCGCGAAGCCGAAGTCCTCAAACTGATCGCCGAAGGTTTAGCCAATAAGCAAATCAGCGCGCGCCTGCACCTCTCCGAAAAGACCGTCAAGAATCACGTGTCTCGGATTTTCTCGAAGTTGAACATCTCGGCGCGAACTCAGGCCGCGGTTCACGCGATCCGCGCCGGCATCGTTTGAAAAAAAGCGTTGGTTTGGCCTGTGGCGTCGTCGCTACGGGGCTCATGGGCGTAAAGCCCACTTCGCCCCTAGGCTCCTAGCCACAAGACAAACCAGCGCCTTTTTCCGCTTTACTCCCCTTGGGGATGCGGGCGGAAGAACGCCCACAGAAGCGTCGCCAACGCGATGAGGTTGACGGCGGAGAGTAGGCGCGTGGCGGCGGGCAGCTCGGCGAAGACGTGGTGTTCGTAGAAGCCGAGCACGAGGACGACGCAGACCACGAACGCGGCGAGCAACGTCAGGGCGGCTCTGCGTTCGATCTTGCCGCAGAACCACACGAGCGGCACCAGCGCGAGCGCGAACAGAATGTAGCGCTCGTGCATGCGCGTCAGCGAACAGAACATAGCTGTGAGGACGATGAACCACGCGCGCGTCGTAAGGCGTTCCCACGCAGCGCGGTCCCGTTCGACGCGTCCGAGAAGCACGTACTGAGCGACGACCGCAACGCCGAGCAAACCGAATGCGGTCCACCCCCACACGTGCAGCGGAACACCCAACGCGTGCAGGCTGTCGGACACCGGCGGCCCTAAGACGGTCCACAGATTGTACGCATTGACCGACGTCTGCGTGCTCAATGACTGCCCAGCACTGTAGCATTCCCCTAACCACCGCGCGACTGCAAAGGGCGAAGCGCTCGGCGCAAAGGGCAGCGACACGCCGTACGCCAGGCCCAACCCGGCAGCCGGTCCGAGGGTCAGCATCCACCAACGCCGCTCGTCGCGCAGTTGCGCTGCAAGGATCAGCGGCGCAACGACGACCGGCAGCGGTTTCACGAGCACGGCGCATGACAGGACGATCCAAGCCAAGGTGTACCGCCGCCCGAGCGAGCAGGCGAGAGCAAGCACCATGAACATCGCGCAGAGCGAGTCGACCTGACCCCACACTGCCGAGATCGGCCATGTCGCGGGGCTGAGCGCCGCAATGGCCGCCGCCCACAACGCGGCGCGCACACCGAACCAGCGCCCGACGATCCCATACGCAAGTATGCAAAGCCCGAGGTCCGCCGCAATGGCCGGCGCTTTGAGCAGCATTCCCAGCAGCACGTCGTTTTCGCGCGGTGCCGCGACGAGGGCCCGGTACACCAGCGTTACTGCGCCCAGGATCACGCTGTAACCGGGAGGGTAGTTCACCGGATAGCCATCGATCGCGTCCACGTGCGCGTAGAGGCCATGCGGACCGTACTGCATGAGCAGATGCGCCCAGCTGATGAAAATACGCGCGTCGTGGCTGAGGTGGTGCCGTAACAGCACGACGAGCGCCACCCGCAAGACCAGCGCCGCCGCGAGAATCGCCGTCAGCGTCCAGGGGCGCCCGCGCGCGGATGTGGTGGAGGCAAGGAGACTCGAACTCCTGACCCTCACGCTGCCAGCGTGATGCTCTACCAACTGAGCTATGCCCCCGTCTGACCGGGACCTCTGATTCGCAGCGGTACCAGCCGCACCTTCGTCGCGCACCACCCTGTCGTTGTCGGCACGTAACGGAGGCATTGCGAACGACCGAAACGATAATGATGCAGGTCGTGTCTCGTGCTCTCGGCGGGTTCGCAGGCTCTACGGCAATCGTCGGCGGCGGGGTGCTCGGGCTGACGCTCGCGTTACGGCTCGCGCAGCGGGGCGAGCGGGTGACCGTCTTTGAACGGGCGCCGAACTTTGGCGGCCTAGCCTCGGCGTGGACGCTCGGCGGCGTCACCTGGGACCGACACTATCACGTCACGCTTTTCTCCGACGCGCATACCCGCGCGCTGCTGCGCGACCTCGGCTTGGAAGATGATTTGCGCTGGACGACGGTCGGAACCGGCTTCTACACCGACGGCCGGTTCTATCCGATGAACAACGCCCTCGACTTCTTGCGCTTTCCCCCGCTGGGATTGCTCGACAAGATGCGGCTCGGTTACACGATCGCAGCGGGATCACGCATCCAGGACGGCACCCCACTCGAAGATATCCCGGTCGAAGACTGGCTCGTGCGCCGCTGCGGACGCAAGACCTTTGAAAAGATTTGGCGGCCGCTGCTGCTCGCGAAGTTGGGTGAGCGCTACCGCGATGCGTCGGCCGCGTTCATTTGGGCCATCATCGTGCGCCTCTACGCCGCGCGCCGGTCGGGTCTGGGCGCCGAGCGCTTCGGCTACGTGCCCGGCGGTTACGCGCGGATATTGACGACGTTGGAAGCGCGTCTCCGTCAGCATGGCGTGGAATTGGTTGCGGGCGCCGAGGTTACGAGCGTCCGTGGCCAGCCGGGCGGCGACGGCATCGCCATCACGCTCGCCGCCGGCCCGCCACGCACCTTCGAGCGCGCCGTGCTGACCACGCCCGCCCCCGTGGCGGCCAGTTTGGCGCCCGATCTGAGCGTGGATGAACGCACACGCTTAACCTCAAAAATATACGGCGGCATCATCTGCGCCTCACTGTTGCTCGATCACCCGCTCGGACCATATTACGTGACCAATCTCACCGACGAATGGGTTCCCTTTTCGGCGGTGATCGACATGTCCAACGTCGTCGACCGTACGCAATGGAACGGCGGGGCGCTGGTCTATCTGCCGAAGTACGTGCGCCCCGACGATCCGCTCTTCGAAGAGGACGACGCCGCCGTCGAAGCCCGGTTTCTGAGCGCGCTCGAACGCATGTATCCGAATTTTTCACGCGAACGCGTGCAGGCGTTTCGCATCTCGCGGGTCCGCCACGTGTTCCCGATTGCGACTTTGCGCTATTCGCAGCAGCTACCGCCGATAGCGACTTCCGTGCCCGGGCTCCTGTTGCTGGACTCGGCGCACATCATCAACGGGACGCTCAACGTCAACGAAACGCTTGCCCTCGTGGAGCGCGGCCTCGCGGCGCTCGACGCGTTGCCGCGCTTTGTGGCAAGCCAATTGGGGGAAGCATGAAACCGCTCGGCAGTTTATCGCTCGATCTCGATAACGAGTGGGCGTATCTCAAGACCCACGGCGATCCGGCGTGGGAGTCGTTTCCGTCGTATCTGGACGTCGTCGTGCCGCGCTTTCTCGAGATCCTCGCGCGCGAGCGGCAGCGGATTACCGTTTTCGTCGTCGGTCAGGATGCGGCGCTTGAAAAGAACCGCTCGGCGCTGAGCATGCTGGCGGCTTCAGGCCACGAAATCGGCAATCATTCGTTTCATCACGAGCCGTGGCTCGGACGTTATACCGGCGCGCAAATCGAGGAGGAGGTCGCATCCGCGAATGAGGCGATCGAAGCGGCGACGGGCGTGCGCCCGATCGGTTTTCGCGGTCCGGGATTCAGCCTCTCGCGAGAAACGCTCGAAATTCTCGCGGCGCACGGTTTCCGCTACGACTGCACGACCTTTCCCACGTATATCGGACCGCTGGCGCGGGCTTACTATTTCATGACGGCGAAGCTCACGGCCGAGGAGCGCGCGCGGCGCAAAGCGCTCTTCGGAACGTTCGCCGACGGCTTGCGTCCGCTCCGCACGTACCGCTGGGTTCTGGCGGGCGGGCGTTCGCTGATAGAAATCCCGGTGACGACCTTTCCCCTGCTCAAGATTCCGATCCATTTCAGTTACATACTGTACATCGCCACCATTGCGCCGCCGCTCGCGCTGCCGTACTTCCGGGCGGCGTTACTCGCTTGCCGCGCACTACGCATCGCGCCGTCGCTGCTGCTGCATCCGCTCGACTTTCTCGATGGTGACGACGTTGCGACGTTGGCGTTCTTTCCCGCGATGAACGTCCCGCGCGCAAAGAAACTTGCCGTGCTCCAACGCGCGCTTGCAATCTATCGCGCGCTGTTCGACGTCGTCCCGGTGGGCGTGCACGCGGACGCCGTTGCTGCGACGCCGCTGCGCTCCCACGTTCCCGCGTTCGCCTAAGTTCAACCTCTGGCGAAGTCCGTGCGCGCGGCACTCGGCCGCAGGCGGTACAGCGCGTTGTCGGGTACGAACGTCGGCGAATTGCCCCGCTCGAGCGCAGGCTGATCGCGCATCAAGCTGCGGTGGAAGGTGGCGATGATGTTGGCCGCCGCGGGTGAAACGTTGTCGGCCGTATACGATCCGCGCGTCCGTGACAGCAGCGTCCGCAGGACGCCGGCCGTCGGCGTCACGACGAATGCGTTGCGTCCCGCCGGTATGGGCGGGACCTCGGCCGCAAAGAGCAAGAACTGCCCGTCGGCTCGCACGTACCGTCCCAGCACGAGGGGCACGTGCCAGTGGGCTTCGCTGATGACGAGCGGCCGCGGCGCGCGATCGATGCGGCTTGCGACCTGCTGGAAAGCGATCTGATCGTTATTGTCCCACCAATTCTGACTGCTTCCGCGGATCAGTGCCGCGGCGGTCCCGGCCCCGAGAAGGAGGATCCACGCGGCGAAGGCGCCGGCACGCAGCGCACCGTCGTCACTTCGCCATAGATGCGCGAAGCCCAGTGAAGCGGACAGCAACAATCCCACCCACAAGGGCATGAGATAGCGCGGAATCGTTTCATAGTGAGCGCCGTAGAGCGCATCGCGCGCCACGAAGAACACCAGCGTCACCGCGCCAAGGACAAGCGCAAGACGAACGCCGCGCTGCTGCGGCGCCCACAGGCTGACGGCCACCCCGCCGGCGACGATCACGATGACCACCGCCGCAACCGGCGCGAGTGCGAGGAAGCGAAATTCGCCGTCGAAACCGAGCGCCGCAAGGTTGAATATCCACTTGAGCGCCAGCTCGCGCAGCGGATACGCGGTTCGCGCCCAGTCGAGCTGAACCGCAACGTCTTCGCGGCCGCGCATCGCCGCCAGCAGCCAGGGCAGATATAAAAGCGCAGCCGCCGTGCAGGCCAGCGCCCAGGCCGCAAGCGCCCGCATGCGCTGCGGTTCGAAAAGCGCACAGATACCGTGCGCGACGGCGACCAGCAGGTAGATCGGATCGACGTACGCTCCGAGCGCGACCGTGGCTGCGTACGCCCCCCACGCGCCCGGCCGCCGCGACCGGAGGGCGAAGGCGAAAAGGAGCGTACCGAGCAGCGTCGCGTCGGCAAAGAATCCGTATTCGCGCGCCTGGCGCGCGTACAGAACGAAGAGCGGCGACAGGGCGAACAGTCCGGCAAACAGCGCCCCGCCCAGCCGGCCGCCGCCCAGCGTCGCTCCCAACGTGAAGGCAAGCGCAATCCCAAGGACGCCAAGCAGCGCGGAAAGACCGCGGAATCCGGCGGGAGTCGAGCCGAACGAACCAATCCAGAGCCGATCGAGAACGTAGAACGCGGGAGGATGCTGCGGCTCTTCGGCGGCAAGCGCCCGCGCGACGTCGGCGACCCCGCGTTTCGGGTCGAGCGTCACGAATGAGCGCACTTCCGCGACGGAGTGCGTGCGACCGTCGAATACCCGGCGGTACGCTGCATCGGTGTGACCCGTGACCCGCAGCGCAGTGTAGGCTTCGTCCTGCCAGAAGAGCGGCGCACCGAGGCTTGCGAACCGAAAGAAGATGCCAAGGAGGATCGCCACGGCGGCAATGGCCCACGCCGCCGCGGCGAGGCGGTCGGTCGCTTTTCCTGATTCGGTTCTGCCCGCAGTCATTCTCATCATCGTATCGGCCGGCGTGCTGGAGGCGTTGCGTCTCGGTGGTACAGTAGGTGGGCGAAGGCCGCCGGGCAGTCGCGCGTCTTCGACGTGAGGAAAGTCCGGGCTTCACAGGGCAGCGTGCAGGATAACGTCCTGTCGGGGCAACTCGAAGGAAAGTGCCACAGAAACATACCGGCCGAACTGGTTCGCCAGCCTCGGCTAAGGGTGAAATCGGGGGGTAAGAGCCCCCGGAGCTTCACGGTGACGTGGGCTCGGGTAAACCCCACGCGAAGCAAGACAGCTCGCAGCGCAGCCCGGTTCTCGAACCGTTCTGCCGGACGGCCCGTCCGTACGAGTCAGGTCGCAATGAGGCGCACCGTGAGGCGCGTCCCAGAGAGATGGCTGCCGCCGCGCAAGCGGTACAGAATCCGGCTTACAGGCGGCCTTCGCTTGCTGGGTCGGGTGTCATGGGCACCCGGCCAGAAAGGATCGGGCGCCATGGGGGCCCGGCGAGAAGAAAAGCGTCGGGTGCCGACAACGAAACGGCGCTTTCGTCACGCCCATAAAACGCCGAAGTAAACAACTATGACGGCTCCGCGCATTGCCTGCATCATGCCATTCCTCAACGAGGCGCGGCATCTCCCCGAGGTTTTGGCATCGTTGACGGTTCAGACGCTGCCCCGCGAGCGGTTCTTCATCATCGGTGTGGACAACGGGTCATACGACGGCAGCGACGCACTGTTCATCGAATGGCTGTCTGACCACACAATCGCAGGCGAGCTTGTCCGCGAAGCAGTGCGCTCCATCCCCCGCGCGCTCAACGCGGGACTAGCGCATGCGGCGCGGGACGATCTCATCGTGCGGCTGGATGCGCATACGCTCTACCAGCCGGACTACCTGGCGACGATCGACGCCGCGTTCGCGGCCCTGCCAGCGGACGTGTGGTGCGTAGGCGGCGCGCCCACGCCCCATCCGCAGCCGCGCGATTACGGCACGGCGCTCGTCAGCGCGCTCTACTCAAACCCCCTCGGCCTCGGACCGGCCGACTTTCGTCGTGACGTCGCTGCCGCGCGGGAGGTCACGACGGTGTACCTGGGGGCATACCGGGCCGGCGTCCTGACTCGCCTGGGCGGTTTCGACGAGCGTTGGGTCGCCAACGAAGACGCCGAACTGACCGAGCGAATACGGGCCGGCGGGGGCCGGATTTTTCGCGTGCCCGTTCGCATGGATCTCATCGTGACACGAGGCCCCGTTGCGATGGTCCGCCAGTGGAACCGTTACGGTTTCTGGCGCATGCAGACATTTCGCCGCTATCCGACGGCCGTGCGGTTGCGACACGTGGTTCCTCCGGCCGCACTACTGATCGCCCTGGGGCTTGCGCTCTCGCGAGCGCGGGCTTGGCTCGTGCCGCTGTACCTGGCGTACGCGCTGGCCACGGTGCTCGCGCGTCGCCGCGGTGAACCCGCCATGGTCACGGCGGGAACGCTCCTGTTCTTCCCGCTCGTGCATGTAGGATATGCCTGTGGTCTGTTCGCCGGACTGCTGCGCCGGCCGCGCAACTTCGAGGCGCCGCGCGCGGTCGTAGCCAATAACGTCCGCGCGGCAGGATATCGCGGCCGCCGAACTCCGGGAGAAACGTCATGAGCGCCCACTTCAGCAAAGACCTGACGGTCGAGCAAGCCTTCAAAACGCACGCCGGCGCGCGCCGCGTGTTCGCGAAGTTCCATCTCGGCGGCTGTTCGCACTGCGCGATCAGTGAGACGGAAACGATCGAACAGGTCAGCGAAGGTTACGGAATCCCGCTGCCGATGCTGATGGACGAACTCGAAAAACTGTTCGCTGCCGGTGGCCTCGATGTTGGCGATAAGGTGCGCCTGCCCGACGAAATCCGCTCGAAGATTCCGCAGCTTGCGAACGTTCCGGAAATCGGCGAAGTCAAGAGTCTGGAAGCGGGCGCGTATACCGTCGAGTTCGGCGAGGTGCGCTTGCAAGGTTTGGCCGAAGACTTCATCAAGGCACAACCGGCGAGCGTTTAGCGATCCTTCGCTGCTACGCCGTGACGAACCGTTCAACTTTATCGGAGAGCGGTAAGCCCTGCATATAGGGCGGTCTCGGGACCGAAAAATGCGCGAGGATCGTCGGAGCGATCTGCGTGAGTGCCGCCTTGGACGCCACGATCTCGTGCCGGCCGTTGCGGACCCAGAGCGCACCATCCCCGTGATGGCGCCCGCTACGCATCGCATGAATTTTGTAAAAAAGCTCGCCGAACGGTGCTGCGCCGCCATCCGAGCGTCGAACGGTCGCGTTACGTAGCGTTTCTTCCGTCGCGTGGATGCGGCAGCCCGTCAGCAAAGCGTCTCCGGCTCGCTCCGTCCACATCAGCGGCTCTTCACCAACGAACAGACTACCCAGTGACTTTTCGGCGGCATCGCCGACGGCGCGATTAGGACAGTCGATGTAGAACTGCTGCGCCATGACCGGTTTGATCGCCACGCTTTCCGGCGGTATCTCAGCGAATTCGAGAAACGTGTTGAAGTCCCGCGGCCGATAGCCGACCTTCGTCGTATCGGTCCACGGCTGTTGACTGAGAGCTGTGCAGAACATCAGTAACGCGTTCGGATTGTCGCGCATGAACCGCCCCATGAGATCGTCCATCGACTGATAGCCGTACAGGATTGCGGAACGCATTGACGGGTGAGCATGCGAATCCGGAGGGACGTCGAAAAGCTCGGGATCCATATCGCGCCAGTGGAAATGCTGGTAGTGTGCCGTGCTGTTCGAGAAGAATGTTGCGAATTGAACGTTGTACCGGCGGTTGAGATGCACGAAGAGATCGTATTGAAGCTGATCGAGCAACGACGGCCTGCGCCACTTCAATCCAGGATCACGGCGCTCGGCCAAAACTTGGGTGAGGGCGCCCATGAACGTGCCGCTCTTCATACCGTGTCGCCCCAAGAATAGTGCGAGGCGGGCGAGGTCTTTCTTGGACAAACCACCGTCGTTGCTTGACTCTTGTACGGCCTTCGCGACGATATGGCAGAACGGCTGCAACCATCCGGGAGAGCAAAAAGTATCCTTGTCCCAGGGATCGGCGATGACGTAACCCTTGAGGGCGCGGTAGTTCATGTTCATGCTGCCAAACACACCGGCGCGAATCCCGGCGTCCGACAGTATCTCCGCAACATATTTCCGCGTCTGGTTGCGCCCATCGCCCAGATGAAATACGCGATGCTCGTCGTAGCTCAGGCCGGAATGGACGGTCGGCCATTGTATCCACGGCTCGAGATTGGATACTTGCTCCCGAGCATCGGTGACGAACACCGTCGACTCAGCATAGAACTTACCAAAGTTCGGCAGCTTTCCGGCGGCCATGAAGCGCTCGAGTAGTCGGGGCGATAGTTCATTGAACTCGATCAGAATCAAAGGTTTCATCGCTTGAGATTTTTTCCATTTCATGTCGCGGTCCGGCTCATGACCGAAGCTGGCCCCTAGCTTGTTTAGATAATAACGACAAATTCCGGCGCCTTTTAGAGCGCCCACGTTTCTCGTTATCTACGCTTCGCCGTTGACCTGTTTGCCGGTCCGGGACAAAGGCTCTGGTATCCGCCGCTTCACGCTTGAAGGCGGCACGAAACCGCAATCTATAGCATCGACCGTTCCTATGCGATCCTCGGCGCGATGGAAGGACTGTCGGGTTCAAAAGTCAACGCCATACCTACGACAACGGGAGGCGATTATGCGGCCGAGCATTGCGGCGTCTTATGTATTCGCGTTCGCCGCGGCCACGCTTACGGGTTGTGCGGATCACGCCTCTTACCCGGTCCCTCCGCGCTCCCCTGAAAGTGCGGTGCGCCGGCCTTTACGCGAGCGCATTCGTCAACCTGAACCGACTGCAACAACGAACACGTGCATCGCCTCGGCCGTTAACGGGCAACTGGAGCCGACGTGCCTCGACCAGGTCGACTTCACGGGAACGCCCACGTCGGTCAAGCAGCTGTTACCAGCCAGTCCAAAGCTCGCCTCATACGACGCGGCGGCGATATCGTACTACTTCGGCAGGTGGACCGGAAGCTTCATTGAGATGCGCGGTTTGTCGCAGAACGATGCGGCTTACAATGACTACGGCGACCCTTTTTATTTCGGTCACTCAACCGATCCCCTCGTCACGATCCAATGTCAGGCCACGTGGGCACCATGTTATGGGCATCCATACCAGCTTCACATTCCCGCGAAGGCACGGGCGACCGGTGGAAGCGATCATCACCTGACGGTTATTGAACCGGGCGGCATGGAATACGACTGGTGGGAATTTCCAGTCTATCCGGGCGCTCAGGATATCGTCAACGGACAAACGTTAAAACCGCAGAGCGACGGCGTCGGGAGCATGCTCACCGGTACGGGCTTTTTGTCGAAGGGTGGCGCTACTGCAGCAGGCAACCTGCAACTCGCAGGCGCAACGCTCGACTCCGAGCTGATGACCGGCCCGCTCTCGAACCCAACGGCCCTTACTGGTGCAACGATCCCGCATGCTTTGATGACCGGCTATGCGTGCGGTGGCAGCCATTGGGGAGGCAACGGCCCTATCTTCCCCTCCACCCGTGCAAATCCACCGACCGACAATCCATGCCAAGATGGAAAGGGCATTCCTGAAGGCTCACGCTTATGGCTCGACCTCACAGACACGCAGATCGATGCTCTCAACATCGAGCCGTTGGCAAAGCCAATCCTTAAAGCCGCTCATGATTACGGAGTTTTCATCATTGACAGCGGCGGCTGCTCACAGCCCTGCGCATCAGGAGCGGGGACCGGAATCCAGGTCGGTGGAGGCGGCGAGACCCAGCAATACTTCTCTTACGGTAACCCGAACCCGCTCTATTCGTACGGCTCGGCGCACGGTTGGGCACACTACAACGGCCAGAACGTTGACCGCTATGTATACGATCTACTGAACGGCACGGTCGACTGGACGCAACATTTACATGTCCTGGATCCGTGCGTAACACTGAAGACGTGTTGAGCGCGTCGCGTTTTCCAGCTCAAACACGTCACGTTTTTTGCTGATCACGCTATCTGTTCGACGCGATCGCTGGCACGTTGCATTGCAAGACCGTCACAGCAGTTTCCGTTCGGCGAAGGTCTCGTCGGTGCCGTGCCAGTGCGTGACCGCCGCTTCGCCGGCTTTCCAGCATAAAAAGACGGGCCTTCCGCCGCGCAACGCGGGGAAATCGAGCAGCCCGAGATCGAGGTCCTTGACGACGCAGCCGTACGCCTCGATCCGCCCGATCATGCGGATCAGTTCGGCGTGGAGGCTCGCCGCGCGCTCACCCGCGGCGCGGTGCTCGGTCGCCGGTGCGCGCTGCGCGCCGCGCCCGCGCCGCAGGAGCGGATCCTCCTCCAGCAGCGTAATCGCAAGCTGGCGGCGCAATTGCCAGAGTCGTTCGACCAGCGGCGTCAGAACCGGTATGAGATCGTCGGCTTTTTCGGGCGAAAAGAAACTCATGAGCGCGGACTCCAACGAACGTCGGTCGTGATGCTATCGCGATTCGTGGTGGTGACGGGGTGTTCCGGTGCCGGCAAGAGTCAGGCGATGAAGTCGCTCGAAGATGCCGGGTATACGTGCGTCGACAACTTACCGCCCGCGCTGGCCGACCATTTGCTCTCGCTTGCGCAGCAGCAAGGCATCGCGCGCCTGGCCCTGTCGCTGGACGTGACGACGGGCGGCGTCTATGGCGACGCGCTCGCCGCCTTAGCAGCGTTCGAACAGCGCGGCATCGGCTTCGACCTGCTCTTCCTCGATGCCGCCGATGAGGCGATCGTCCGGCGCTATAGCGAGACGCGCCGCCGCCATCCCGCGGCTGACGGCGAAAGCCTGACGACGGCCGTCGACCGCGAACGACGCGCGCTTGCGCCCCTGCGCGACCGCGCGACCGAAGTCTGGGATACGACCGAGTACACGCCGCACGCGCTCAAGCGGCGGCTGCTGGCCACCTACGGCGGACCGGCGGCTGCAGCACATCTCGCCGTGCACGTCGTAGCCTTCGGGTACAAATACGGCGTGCCGCTCGAGGCCGACATGGTGTTCGACGTGCGCTTCTTTCCCAACCCCAACTACGAACCCGGGCTCAAAGAGCTGACGGGCCTGGACCCCGAAGTGATCGCGTACATGGATGCGCTCTCCGAGACGCAACCCTTCCTGGCACGCATGACGGGACTCGTCGATTTCCTCGTTCCGCTGTTCCGCCGCGAAGGCAAGTCGCGGCTCACGATCGCGATCGGTTGCACCGGCGGCCGGCACCGTTCGGTCTACGTGGCACAGCGGCTCGCGGACCATCTCGAGACCCACGGCGTTACGGTCGTGCGCCAACTACGCGAATTGGTCGTCGAAGCATGAGAAGCCGCGTGCGGTTCATGCGCTGGTTCTATCCGGGCCTGGGCGTCAAGCGTTGGCTCGTGCTGGCGGCGTTCGGGTGCGCGCTGCTCGTCAACGGCATCACGCGCTGGTTCGTGGCCGAGGGGTCGCAGATTCCGCTCAACGAGACGATCGACTCGGCGTTCGCGGACGTCGGCATGCAGCTCGGGTTGCTGTCGTACGCCTTCATCATCGTCGGGCTGTTGTGCGTCTTCTGGGGCATGCGGCAATGGATGCGCGCGATCGTCAGCGCGATCGATCCCGCAGCCAAAGGAATGATCGTCGACGCGCTGCTCGACCGGCGTTTGCGCGGCGGTTATAAGATCGTCGCCATCGGCGGCGGCACCGGACTGTCGACGTTGCTGCGCGGCCTCAAGCGTTCGACGTCGAACTTGACAGCGGTCGTCACCGTTACCGACGACGGCGGCAGTTCGGGACGTTTGCGTAACGAACTCGGCATTCTGCCGCCGGGCGACATACGCAACTGCCTGGTCGCGCTGTCCGACGACGAAGCGATGGTGACCGACCTCTTCAAGTACCGGTTCGCCGAAGGTGAAGGGCTCACCGGACACTCGTTCGGCAATCTGTTCCTGGCGGCGATGACCGGCATCACCGGCAACTTCGATCGGGCCATCAAGGAGTCGAGCCGCGTGCTCAAGATCAAAGGCCGCGTCCTGCCGGCGACGTTGGAAACGGTGCGGCTCTGCGCGCAACTTGAGGACGGTAGTTTCGTCCGCGGAGAGACCAACATCTCGGCTTCGCACCGGCGCATCGTGCGCTTGTCGCTCGAACCTCCGGGTGCGCGGCCGCTACGCGAAGTCCTCGACGCCATCCGTGACGCCGATGCGATCGTCATGGGACCGGGCAGTCTCTACACGTCGGTGCTGCCCAACGTGCTGGTCGAAGGCATCGCTCGCGCCGTCGCCGATGCAAACGCGCTCAAGATGTACGTCTGCAACGTCATGACGCAGCCTGGGGAAACCGACGAGTTCACCGCGTCCGCCCACGTCCGCACGCTGCTCGAACAATCGGGCGAACGCCTTTGCGACTACGTCATCCTCAATGAAGAACCGCCCCGCCGGTTGCTCGAAGCGTATGCCGAGGAGGGCCAGATTCCGGTCGACGCCGACCGCACGGCGATCGAAGCGCTCGGCGTACGGGTGATCGGCGCCAACGTCATCAGCGAGACGCAGACCGTGCGTCACGATTCTGGGCGACTTGCCGACATCGTGCTCAAGATGATCGACGAACACGTTGCGCGGCGCGCGTCGTTCGTGCGCTCCGAAGCGGTCACGCCGCGCCCGCGCGCGAATGAAACGGTGACCGTCAAAAGTTCCTAAACGAGCGCCCGCGTTTCTAGCCGGGCGACAGCCGAATCGGAAAGTCTCTTTTCTCTCCGGGCGTCAGCGGTGGCGGATTCGTGCTGGCGGCCTTTTTGTGGTTGGGCGCCGTGACGGTGTAGGACCATGCGCCCGTGGGGACCGGCGTTACGGTGAAGTTCCCCGCAGCGTCGGTCGTCGCCGGCAAGACGCCGTTGACCAGGACGGTCGCGCCTTGCACCGGTCGGCCCGTGGCGGCATCGGTGACGTGCCCGTTCACTGTGGCATAATCACCTGCGGGCGGTAAACCCAACCCGCAGCCGGCGAGCGGCAACGTTAGCAAAGCCACCAGGAACGTCCGACGCGCAACCTTCATCGGGCCGATTTTTCGGGGGAAGCGGCGGCGCCCTCTTCGGCATCTTGCCGGTCGAGGTTCGCCGCTTTTTCCTCCAGCAGCCAGCGATTGGCGGCAGCGCCGTGCGCGGCATCGACCCGTGCGCGCAGCCATTGCACGATCGCGTCGTCGGAGCCGTGCGTCCGCACGGCAGCGTCGAAATCCGCCGCCGTAATACCCCAGCGTTCCATGACGCCTTGGTCCATCGGACAGGGATAGATATAATCGTGAATCGTCCCGGCCGCCGCTGCCCGCGCCTTGTCGATCAGCCGCAAGAGCCAGAGGTAGCCGCCGAATTCCTCGCGGCCGCGCCGTGGGAAGTCGGTGCCGCTGCGAAAGTCCGTCGCCATGCCGCAAGAGTACCCCGGGCTAAGAGAATTGACCCGCCGCGCCGAAGAGAGGGCGCGATGGAGAGGCGCTGATGATCACCGAGCGACCGCACGGCCTGAGCTACTTCGAGAGCGCGCTCGATGCCGTCGGGCGAACGCCCCTCATTCGGCTCCGCCGCGTCATCGACGGCGCTCGGTGTCTGGTGCTGGCCAAAATCGAGTACGTCAATCCGGGCGGCAGCGTAAAGGACCGTCCGGCGGTCGCGATGATGCGCGAAGCCGAGGAGCGCGGCTGGTTGCGCCGCGGTTCGACGATCGTCGAAGCGACGAGCGGCAACACCGGAACGGGGCTCGCGATGGCCGCCGCGATCGGCGGATACCGTTGCATCCTGGTCATGCCCGACAAGATGTCGAAAGAAAAGATCGACCTTTTGCGGGCGTACGGGGCCGAAGTCGTCGTCACGCCGAGCAATGTGCCGCCCGATTCACCCGAATCGTACTACGGCGTCGCAGCGCGATTGGTCAACGAGATTCCGGGCGCCTTCATGCCCAACCAATGGCACAATCATTCCAATCCCGACGCGCACTATTATTCGACCGGGCCGGAGATCTGGGAGCAGACCGGCGGCACGATCACGCACTTCGTCTCCGGCATCGGCACCGGCGGGACGATCTCCGGTACGGCGCGCTATCTGAAGGAACGCAACCCGAAGGTTCGCGTCGTCGGCGCCGATCCCGAAGGGTCGATCTACTCGGGCGACACGCCCAAGTCGTACGCCGTCGAAGGCATCGGCATGTCGTATCTTCCGGAGACGGTCGACCTAAAGGTCATCGATGAGATGACCCGCGTGTCGGACCGTGAGTCGTTCTTGATGGCGCGCCGCATCACGCGTGAAGAGGGGCTGCTCGTCGGCGGGTCGTCGGGCACGGCCGCGGTTGCCGCCGTGAAGCTCGCCAAAACGTTGCCCTCCGATGCGATTCTCGTCGTCGTGTTCCCCGATTCGGGTCGCGGTTACATGTCGAAGATTTTCAACGACGAGTGGATGATCGCCAACGGCTTCATGGCCGAAGGTAAGCGCACCGCGACCGTCGGTGACGTGTTGCGCAGCAAGCAGCCGCTGCCGCCGATGATTGTCGTCAAGGACGACGACGTCGTCAAGGACGCGCTGGACAAGCTGCGCAGTTACGAGATCTCGCAATTGCCCGTCGTGCGCGGGGAAACGATCGTCGGCAGCGTCAACGACGTCGGCATCATGCAGGCCGTCTTCGACCGCGCCGACTTATTGCATAAACCCGTCAGCGAAGTGATGGGCCGCCCCTTCCCGGCGCTCGAAACCGACGCCGAGATCGACCGCGCCTACAAACTGCTGACGCTCGCGAACTCGGCGATCGTGGTCACCGACGGCGGGCGCCCCTCCGGCGTCGTGACGCGGCAGGACATCATTTCATACCTGTCCGCGAGCACGCCGCCGGGAGCGTAGCGTTTAATGGTTCGGCGTTTCATTCCCGATTTCCGATAAAGCCTTGGCGGTGTCCCGGGCAACCGCAAGGATCAGTTGATCGTCGGTGATGAGTTGGATCGCTTCGGCTTCGGCCAACGCTACGTACGATGCGTCGTATGCGGTGAGACCCCGGGCGGTCCATGCGGCGATGTTCTGAAGCTTCGGCTCGCGCAAACTCGAAGTTTAACGCGGCGAGCGCACCGGCGAGTTCGATCAGTGCGGTTCGCGGCCATCCCCACCGGCTGCCCGCGACGTTCACGATCTCCAGGTAAAGCAACCGCGGAGCCAGCACGGTCAATGTTCCTGCTTGCAGCTCCTCGCGCAACGATCGCGCCGCCACTACGTGAAGCTCTCCGGCGGTGTGGAACCATTGGAGAACAACGGAAGCGTCGAGGACGACCTCCCTCAACGACCATCACGATCCGCGCGCACCGCCGCCGTAGAGTCATCGGCGGAAGCGTCTGCGAGCAATCGATCGAGGCTTTCCAGGGCCGCTTTAACCGACGCCATCGCTTTGCCCGACGCGGGACCCGCGTCGCGCTCGGCCAACCGCGCTATGTATGCACTTCGCGAAAGCCCCATGGACTCGCTGGCCTCTTTCTCACAGGCGCCGCTTATGAAGCCCACAGGAATGCAGCATTTGACACGCTGACAGTCCATCGCATCAACGTTCTGGATCGCGAAGGCAAGCTCGCGATCGTCATCACGAACCACGATAACTTTCCGCTCCCCGTCGTCAACGGTGAGCCCGAGCCGCGGAGCAGCGGCAACGAACAAGGCGCTTTGATTTGGGACGGCCGAGTTATGAAGGACGGGTCGTTCTCGTCTGCAACGACCCTTTCATACGACTCCGTCAACACGGACCAACTTTTGCAGTTGGACGATGCCAACGAGAATGGCAAACTGGAAGCGTTCCTCATAGGCTGGAACCGGCCTGACGACTCGACGCCATCCTTTCGAAGACTCCTGAATCGTCCAAAGGCATCCACAGTTCCAGGCGCAGCGCCGCTTTTTCGTGGGCTATGACGACACCAATACCTCACAAGTCGTTCTCTGCGACGCAAAGGGCAAGCCCCGGATCAAGATGTTCGTTACGGCAGACGGGCAAGCGGAACTGCAGTTCCTAGCCGCAAGCGGTAAGGTCACTGCCGCGTTTCCTGTGCCCAAGAAATAACGGTCTGTCGCCGTAGTAGTGGTGCGGGGATGAATTCTCAAAGAAGGACGCCATGAAATTCAGCACGCGAGCCATCCACGTCGGGCAGGAAGCGGAAGCGACGACGGGCGCCACCACGGTTCCGATCTATCAGACCTCCACGTACACGCAGACGGCCGTCGGGAAGCATCGCGGGTTCGACTACAGCCGGACGGCAAATCCCACGCGCAGCGCGCTCGAGGCGCAGTTGGCCGCGCTCGAAGAAGCGCAGTTTTGCAGCGCGTTTGCGAGCGGGATGGCGGCCACGTCGGCGGTGATCGGTGCGCTGTCCAGCGGAGATCACGTGGTCGTCGGCGAGGATTTATACGGCGGAACATATCGCGTTTTCTCCAAAGTCTTTGCGCGATACGGCATCGCGTTCGACTTCGTCGATCTCAGCGATCTGGCAGTGGCGCGTGCTGCGCTGCGGCCCAACACGAAAATGATCTGGGCGGAGACGCCGACCAATCCGCTGCTGCGCCTGGTTGACATCGCGGCGCTTGCGGCGTTACGCCCCGCTGGCGCCGTGCTGGTCGTCGACAACACGTTCGCAACCCCGTACTTTCAATCGCCGCTCGACCTCGGAGCCGACGTCGTCGTGCATTCCACGACCAAGTACATCGGCGGCCACAGCGACGCCGTCGGTGGCGCCGCGCTGACGAACGACCCGAAACTTGCGCAAGAACTGAAATTTTATCAAAACGCGGCCGGCGGAGTGCCGGGTCCCTTCGATGCGTGGCTCGTCATGCGCGGCGCCAAGACGCTGGCCGTTCGGATGCGCGAACACGAACGCAACGCCCGAGCCATCGCCGAATTTCTTGACGGCCGCGACGATGTCGAGCGCGTGCACTATCCCGGACTTGCAGCGCACTCGCAACACGACCTCGCCCAGCGTCAGATGCGGGGATTCGGCGGCATGCTTTCTCTGACGTTGCGCGGCGACGCGCAGCGAGCATCCGCCTTTGCCGAGGCGACCAAACTGTTCAGCCTCGCCGAGAGCCTCGGGGGCGTGGAATCCTTGATTTCGATTCCGGCTGCCATGACGCACGGTTCCATCCCCAAAGAAGAACGCGAGCGCCGCGGCGTCACCGACGGACTCGTACGTCTCTCCGTCGGCCTTGAAGATGTTGACGACCTCATTGCAGATTTGCGGATTGCGCTGGATTCGACGGCAGTCGCGGCGCTGCGTTCGTGAAGGCGAGCTTGAGACGCGTGTGCGCTAGCTGCTGTTCTGAAATCACGGACGAAGTCGTGCGATGATCCTCGATGACGACCGCCGGGCTGAGTTTGTTCGGCTCGCTCGGTGCGGTTCCGCCGCGCCAGTCGACGACGACGATCGATCCCTGGTCAGGAACGGTTGCGCGGATACGCGACGACGTACAGCGAAGACAAGGCGTCGAGCGCCGCTTTCTGATCGAACTCCCCCTGATGGCCCGAATAGGAGACGTCGATGTCGCGTTGGCCGTCGAACACGAGATATTCGTAACGGCGCACGGAATCCAGACCGTCGCCCGAGGTGACTTGCAGCAAATACGCAGGCATGCCGTTGGCGAGCGTCACTTGCGTGCGTTTGTCGACGTGGGCGCCGCCGTTGTCGCCTTGCTGATGCAGTTCGCTTTCGTGACCGTGCTCGAAGGCGTCGAGTGAATCACTGCCCGATTGGATGTCGAGCACGATCGTGCGTTGGTCGCGGCGGCCGGGATTGAGAACGAAAACCGCGGCCGGCGGCTTGTGATCCTGATCGCCGGCGTCGGCGTTCGGAAGATCGACCCGCTGCCAGCCGTCCGGCGCCTTGAAGTGCATGCCCGGGTCGTCGTAGCTGAGCGAGCCGGCCGCTGCCGCCGGCAATGCGAGCGCCCCAACCAACGCGCAGCCTACGAACCCGAGCGACCCGACCTTCATGCCACCTCCAGGACGCCCGCCAGCGCGGGCAGTGAGACTTCATACCGGTAACCGACGTTGCGGTGATCGTCGTCAAATTCTTCGTGACGCACCGTCAAACCCATCGCGCGCATGCGACCGACCAGGATGCGGGCTCCGAGATCGAGCGCGTATTCATCGCGGCGTCCGCAATCGACGTAACGCAGGCGCAGCCGGCGCAGTTCGTCTTCCTTTCGGGTGCAGAACTCGACCGGGTCGTAGGTAAGCCAACGTTGGAAAACGTCCTCGCGCACCTCTCCCGTGCTCAGGTCGAAGGGCAGATCGAGCGCGAAGGCGCGCGCTTCGCGCGGGGAATACGCAGCCGCTTGGCCGAGGATCTTCCATCGTCGCGTATTCGGGCGGCGCACGTTTGGGCTTCTCCTCGAAGTCTGACACGAAGGCGCCGAGGTCGCCAGCGTACGCTTCGAGCGTGCGCTGCGCCGCCGTAAACCCGTTGCTGAAGGTGCTGCGGAAATTGCTGTCGGCACTGTGCGCCGCGAAAGCCGCGAAGGTGCCCGGGTAGTGCATCGCCAGGTACAGCGCGCCGAAACCGCCGGAGGACTTACCGACGACCGCCCGTCCGCCCTCTTGCGCCAACGTTGGATAGTGTTCGTCTACGTATCCCAGCGCGTCGCGAATCACGTAGGTCGCATAAGCGCCGTTGTGGATGGAGTCAACGTATTGGGAACCACCCAAACGCGTGAAGCCGTCGACGATCGCGAGCAGCACGGGCGGCATCCGACGCTGCACGATCAACCGGTCGGCCCACTGCATGATATTGGTTTCCCAGGGCCGCGCGCTCACGAGCGCCGCGACGTCGCCGGTGTAGCCGTGCAGCACGTACAGAACCGGATAGCGCTGCGAACCGCCGGGATCGAAATTGGGAGGCGTGTAGACGGCCAGCGGGCGCACGCCCGGATCGCCGAGCGGATTGTCGCGCAACGCCGGTGAGTCGACGAACTCAATCCGCACGTCTCCTTCCAGCCGCAACAGCCGCCCGAGTTCGCTCGTGGCCACCGCGCGTGATACGCGCTGAGAGGACGGCGCTCCCGCGCGGCGATACAGCGCCGTATGAGACGAGCGCCCAGCCATTGCGCCGCATGAGACCTACGCTCCGCGTCTGTCTCTGCGCCGCAGTGCTGTTGCTCGCGACGGCTCTCAGCCCCCGACTGCCGCGGACGGCCGCTGCAGCGACGTACGGCCACAGCGCCATCGTGCAGCGCGACGGCGATTCCCTCTTCGAAGTCGACGGTAAGCCGTTTTTCGTGTACGGAGCCGCCTTCTTCTACGAACGCCTGCCGCGCGACAGGTGGGACGCGGCGATGACACGGCTACACGGCCTCGGCATCAACACGCTCGACCTCTACGTGCCGTGGAACTGGCACGAACTCGCCGACGGCGATTTCGATTTCGACGGGCGCACCAATCCGCGCCGCGATCTGCACGAGGTGCTGCGCTTGGCGCGCCTTCACGGCTTCAAGATCATTCTGCGCCCCGGTCCCGTCATCCGCAACGAGTGGCGCAACGGCGGCTATCCCGCCTGGCTCCTCGCGCGCCCCGAATACGGCATGCCGCTGCACGATCTGCTTGAAGGTCGCTATCCACCGACGGCAACGTTGCAGAACGCGCATTCCGACGACGCTGCGGCGGAGTGGATGCGCAATGCGACGCACGTCAGGTATGCCCGGCGCTGGCTCGAGCGCGTGCTGCGCGAGTTCGAGCCCGATGCCGATCGCGTCATCGCGGTTGCCCTCGACGACGATCAGGGTGCCTACCTCGATAACCAAACCTTTCCGGCGCCCCATCTGCACGCCTATCTGGAATGGCTGCGGGATGTGGTCCACGGCATCACGGGGCCACGTCAACTCTGTTTTATCAACACGTATCAGATGAAGGTTCCGGCCTCGTCGCCCGTCTGGGCGATGGGCAACTGGTATCAAAGCGACGCCTACGCACTCGGAGAGCACGATCTGGCGCAATTGCAGCTGTCGTTCGGCATGTTGCAGACGCGCCCGCATCAGCCACTGATGGCCAGCGAATTCCAAGCCGGGTGGCTGCAGGGACCTGACGACATCCGGCCACGCGCCGCCGATCCGTCGAATACGGCGCTCGCAATGGCGACGATGGTCGGCATGGGCGTGCGCGGCATCGTCAACTTCCCGGCGCAAGATACCCTGTATCCCGCCGGCTGGGAAGTTCCGTTTGCGAACGACTTTTACGCATGGGATGCGGCGCTCGACCTTGCCGGCGACGCAACGCCGCGCTACGCGCCGACTGCGGCGCTGGGAACGCTCGTTGCTCGCTTCGGAGCGCAACTCGCCGCGTCGCACGTCGAATACGATGCGGCGATCGCGTACCTCGGCGACGCGTATCCGCCGCAGCGCATGTCCAACGCGGATTTCGCCGAGATCGCGGCGCGCACGCTCGACGCACAGCGCGCCTGCCGGGACGCCGGCTTGAACTGCCGGCTCGTGGATCTCCATGCGATCAGCGACCGGCGGTTACGCGCATTGGGCATCTTGCTCGTCCCGCGCCCCAATCTGCCCGACGAATTGCGTCCAAACCCGGACGTCATCGAACGTCTCGCGCGCTATCGTCGGTCCGGCGGACGCATCGTCGCATCCATCTCGCCAGCCGCGTTGCGTCATGCATTCGCGGCGACGGGTCGCCAACCCGTGGTCAGCGGGCTCCCGAACGTCGCCTTCGCAAGCGATCCATCGCATGTGATCGCCGGATTCCTAAGCGTTGCGAACTACGGCAATCAAGCGCTCGAAGCACGCAAGGCGACCATTACCCTGCCCGGCGGCCCGCACGTGGCCGTGCCGCCACTCTCCATACCCGCACACACGGGATTCGTCGTCGCCCTTGGCCCTAGGAGACTTAGCGGCGTCGGCACTGCTGCATCACGCGCTAGCGACCAGCTTCCCTCCACCTTCATTCCGGTGCGGACGCCCGATGCGCGTCTGCCGGCCCGCTCACCGCTCGCCGTGCCGTCGTCGCAGGCGTTCGCCTATCGGGCCGACGTGTATCGCGACGGCGATGCGGCGGTCGTGCTCGACAATACGATCGTGCGCGTCATCGTCGCTCCCGCGGCCGGTGCGCGCGCGTTCGTCTTCGCCGACGATCGTACCGAGCGCAACGTCTTTACGACCGTCGGCGCCATGCGCGACGACGTCGCGCTCGAACCGCCGCCGTCGACCGCCGATCGAATCGCCAAATACACGCACACCTTTCCGGCCGGAACGTTCAACCGACCCTATACGGCGGAGATTATCGACGGTGGTGCGCGAGCGGCTGCCCGCTTTACCTACGAAGCGCCCGACGTACTGCCGCACGGTGCCGTCTTTAAACGCGACGTTGTGCTGGCTCCCGGCGAGCGTTCCTTTTCGGTCGCCGAGCGGTTTACGCCGCTCGGGAGCAGGCCGGCGAACGCGGCACAGCGCGCCGTTTCGGTGACGTCGCTGTCGGTCGGCGACGGAACGAACATCACGACCCGCCACGTCTTCGCGCCCGATGACAGCGCGTTTGCGTCCGGGACGACGCGTACCGTCGAGGATGGGAACGCGCTGGGGTATTACGACGACGTGACCCACGAATTGGCGACGATCGCGTGGAAACGGGGCGACGTCGAAGAGGCTGCAATTCTCGAGCGCCCCTACTCGCTTGTCGCGCGTCTCACGCTCGCACGCGACCACGTCGCGCACCTGCGGTTCGGGTACGACTCCGCAGCATCGGCCGCCGCTGCGCGCACCCAGGTGGCCGCCGCCGACGCTGCGGCCCAACCCGCGACGACGCAGGGCGCCTCGGCCGCCATGCGAACCCCATAAATATGGGGAAGTGGCGGAACGGTCTACGCGACCGCCTCAAAAGCGGTTGAGCTCACGCTCTTGTGGGTTCGAATCCCACCTTCCCCAGAGAGTTGCGCTGCGCGCAGCTCTCTGAAGCCCAGCGATTGACGGCGCTGTGGCAGAACGCGTAACGTTCGAGCGCGGCGCGCTGCGAGGCGACGTGCGGGTGGTCGGTGACAAATCGATTTCACACCGTGCGCTGATGCTGGCAGCCGCTACGCCCGGACGGTCGGTCCTCCATGGGCTCAATCGCGGCGACGATGTCCTTGCGACCCGCGACGCGATCGTCGCGCTCGGCGCGCACGTGGACGACCATGACGCTGCCGTCGTCGTCGAAGGCGGATCGCTCGCCTCGCCGGCCCAGACGCTCGATGCGCGCAATTCGGGCACGACCGCACGCTTGTTGATGGGGCTGTGCGCCGGACGCGGCTTATCGGCCCGGTTCGACGGCGATGCCTCGCTGCGCCGGCGACCGATGGAACGCATTGCGCGGCCGCTGCGCGCGCTCGGGGCCGAGGTGCGGACGCACGCGGGACGGCTGCCCGCGCACGTGCGTGGCATCGCGGCGCCGCCGGCGGGCGACTATGCGCTGGAGATTGCGTCGGCACAAGTGAAATCGGCAATCCTCTTCGCCAATCTCGATGCCGGCGCGGCGGTGCGCATCGCCGGCGACTCGTTCACGCGCGATCACACCGAGCGCCTCTTGCGCCGGTTCGGACGCAGCGTTCACTTCGACGGCCGGACGATCGAACTGGAACCCGGGCGGCTGGTGGCGACGCAGCTTCGCATTCCGACCGATCTCTCGGGCGCCGCTTTCTTCCTGGCCGGTGCGGCGCTCGTTCCCGACAGCGATCTGCGTCTGCGCGATGTCGGTATCAATCCGACGCGGACGGGCGTCATCGATGCGCTGCGCGCCATGGGTGCGCATATCGAGATCGAGCACGAACGGGATCTCGATGGCGAGCCGATCGCCGATTTACGCGTCTGTTACCGGCCGCTGCACGCAACGACCCTCGCCGGAGAGCTGATCGTGCGCGCGATCGACGAGATTGCGATCCTTGCCGTGGTGGCCGCACATGCCCGCGGAGTGACGCACATTCGCGATGCCGGCGATCTGCGCGGCAAGGAATCCGACCGGCTAACCGCAATCGCTCAGACGCTGCGGGCGTGCGGCGTACGAGTCGACGAATTCCCCGACGGACTCGACATTGAAGGCGGCCGGGCGCGCGTTCCCCGCGGGACGTTGCGCACGTACGACGACCACCGCATCGCCATGGCGATCGCGGCGCTGGCGGCTCCAACCGGTCCGCATGCAGTCGACGACGCAGGCTGCATCGCCGTCAGCTTTCCGGGCTTCGTGCCCCTCTGGCGCGGTGCGCAGACTTCATGACTATCGTGATTTAGCGGACGACGCCCAGCAGTATGCCGGGCAGCGCACGCAGGGTTGCGTACGCCGTCAGCGCCGACTCCGCGACGCTGTCGCAGGCAGCGAGAAATGCGCCGGCCGCCTTCGCTGCGCGCGCGCGCAAGGCGGGCGCCTCTTGCACCGAGCGCTGTGCTTTGGAGACGCGCGTCCGGGTCGTCTCGGCCAGCCGCAGGAGCGGCAGCTCGCGGTACGCGCCGACGCGGGCCCGCAGCGGCCGCAGCAAAGACACGACGCGGATCGCACCCACCGCGCTGCAGGCGATCCCGGCGACGACCCCCGCGACCAACACGGCCAAATCCGCGGTCATGCTGCCGCGTCAGCCTTTTTTGAACCCGGAGCCGCTGTGGAACCGGAGTCGGTCGAGGCCGTCGAATCGGCCTTGGCGGCGTCCG
>JACRTY010000023.1 GCA_014305025.1 Candidatus Nyctobacter psychrophilus
GTGCTGTCCCCGTGCCCGTGACGCCACGTTACCCACTCAAAACTCAATAGAGCCACCTTTAGTTGTCGCTACATGTTCCTTGGTGCTAGTAAGCGACAACGGTGAGCGGGGGTGAGAACGCGATGTCGGCTTGGCCCGCACCGCCCGTCAATGCCGGTGTTTGCTGCACGTTGGCGGGCGGGCCCGCTTCGAAGAGCGGATAGTCGACTGCGAGGCAGACGACGCTATAGGGGTCACCCATCCCAAGCGACGGCGTCGCCGTGCCCGTGGTCGTGGGTCCGAGTAGATCCGGCAGCGCCACACTGACGGGACCGCGGTCGGTAGTTACGATCGTGTAGTACGCCGCGGTCTTTTGGTCTTCGATCTCCGCGAGCGTTTCGGTGGTGCCGGCAGGCGGGCTGCAGGTTACCGTTCCTCCGCCCGCACCGTCTTCGGTAAACGTGGGAGCTGCGGCGAACGTAGGGAGGCCCGTTACGTTCGCAAGCGTTGCATTCGGAGCCGAGATCGAGACTGACGGATGATTGCCACTCGGGACGTTGACGGCCAACGTATACGTCCCCGCCACTGGGGTCAGCGCGAACGTCGTGAACCCGAGCGTATACCCGTAGAAGCCCGGAAACGTCCCATTCCGCACATTGGGGTAGGCCGGGGGGCCGCCCCGGTAGGCGTCGTTCGCGTGCGGGGGGTCGCTCGAGCCTGGTATCCCGGGGTTGTACAGAGGGTTCGCCGGGTTGGCCGGCGGGTTGCTTGTCAACGTTCCGTCGGCGGCGTAGAAGGGGGCGGAGTACAAATTGTACGACGCCGCGCCCGCTGTGCTGCTGTTTTCGGGGGCGAAGCCGTAAGCGAACGCACCACCGGACTGACCGAACGTGCTGACAACCGGCGTTTGCCCCGGTAACGCTTGTGGTGAGCCGGTGATGTGGTTGGTGCCACCGTCGACTCCGCCCATACCCGCCGGGACGGTGAACGGCCCCGTTAGACTCGGAGTACTCAGCAGCACGGCCGACAAGCCGTTGGGTTGCCGAAACGTTTCCACGACGTTGAGCCCCTTCGAGCCGTCGTTGAACGTCGCGACGCCCACGGCTAATTGCAGCTTGTTCTGCGTGAGGTTGGCGGATTTGAACGGCGGCTCTTGCGCGGAATTCCCCGAGGTGCAAGCGCTGATCCCGAGTAGCGCCAATCCAGCTAGTAAAGTCCTGTACTTATTTACATTCATCCTATAGAGCCAACTGGTAATAGAGGCGCGCTTCGGTCGGGCCGAGCGAATTGGTGATCCGGTACGGCTGATTCCCGAACTGAGTAGGCCCGTAATTCCCAACGCCTATTTCCGGGAAGAGCGTCGAGATGGGCGTCGTACCGGTCTTCGGGCCGGCGACGCCGGTCGCCACCGCTTGGTAGCGCGAGTTATAGGTTGGGACGCCGCTGTAGATTTGGTCGAACAGATTGGTGATCAGTACGCCGAAGGTCGAGCGCGAGCCCGGGGGAGAGTATTCCACCGAAATGTTCGTGGCCAGTCGTGGATTGGTGAGGAAGCCTCCCGCGCTGGACGTTTCGCGTGTTCCACGGCTTGCCGCGATGTTCGGGTTGAAGATCGAGCCTGGGTTCTGCGGATCGACGAAGTTCGGCGCGTAGTTCTGCCCGTACGGCGCGCTCGACGAGGATCCGTTGGTTTGCGGTACGTTGTACGCCTTGCCGTTTACGAAAGCGGCTGTGACGTTGCCGACGCCTGCCGGATATCCGCCGTTGAACGTGAAGATCGGGTTGATCCGCACGCCGTTGTGCATCTTGTAGTTCAGCGTCAACGCTCCGGAAAACGGCGCGACGAATCCGACGCGGTATTGATTACCGAGCAGCAGCGACTGGGGGACGATCGAGGGGAAGAAATCTTCTTGGATCAACGGGCTCGGCACGACGTTGCTGAACTCGTTGATGTACGATGCCGAGAGCGTCGTCGACAGCCCGTACGGCACGTCGCGGGTCAGGTAGAACTCGATGCCCGTCGTGCGGTTGATGCCGAGGTTCGTGGCAAGATTGGGTCCGAGGATCACGCTGCCGGTGGCCGCGTTGACCAGCGGTTGGCCGTTCGCACCGGTAAGCGCCTGGGCGACGAGCGCGAGCTGATCGTAACCGCGCCGGTAGAACGGCGTTACCTTGAGTCCGATGCCCGCGGGGAATTGATGCGAGTAAGAAAACTCGAGGTTTGTAAACGTTTCGGGCCGCACCGGCTGAATCGGCACGCCCGCGAAAGCCTGATTATACCAATGGAGCTGGTCGGCATAGTTATGGCAGCGTTGGTTTGCGTTGACGCCACATGTCATCGCCGGATACGCTGCGTAGTTCACGGGCGTTCCCGCAACGACGTTTGCGAAGACGTCGTACGACGGCACGTTATTGCCGACTGCGTTGCTGTAGTAACCGGCCGGCACGGTGAGGTCCGTGAAGGCCAGCGGTGCGAGTTCCGTTGAGCGCGCAAACGAAGCGCGGACGGCATCGTTGCGGCCGATTTGGTACGATATCGCCAAACGAGGCTCGAACTCGAACGGGTTCTTCTCGTTACTCGGCAGGGTGACGGACGGAATCTGATTGCCGGCCGCGTCGGTGCGAGAGCCGGTGGGCTGGTATTGACAACTGTCGTTGTTGAGAAACGCTGCAAAGGTTGCGGGATTGCAACTCTGCAGGCCCGGCAATTGCTCGTTGTCACCGTCGACGCGAAGACCGAAGTCGATCGTCAGTTTGTCGTTCGGCGTGTATTTGTCGCGCAGGTAGACGGCGTAATCTTGCTGATTGGTTTGGGTCGTCTCGAGGTATCCAGGAATCGCGCCCGGGCTCTTGCTGAAGTTGTACAAGTAACCGCAGTAGCTCTTCCCGTTGGGATCCGCGCCGAGCGGACAAGCGCCGAGATCGCCAGGCGCGTTCGGATTGATGAAATCCGCGATGGCGTAGGCCGGGATGCCGGAGGCGCCGGTAAACGCCGATCCGGCGTCGAGTATCCCTTCGCCCGGCGACAATTGGTTGAACACCGGGTGAAGAAAGTCGTACTCGGCTCCGGCCGAGAACTGGTGTTTCGAGCTAAGCTGGTTATTGTAGTCGATCGTCCCGCCCGAGCGGTGGCCGCCTTGCAGCGATACCGCATCCTGGAAATAGATGCCGGTGCCGTTGTTGGGGTCGTCGAACGTCACAACCGAGTCGAGCGCGTAGTACTTGGCCGTGACGAACGAAGACGGGCTGAGGTTGTTGGAGTACTGAAACTTCAGGACGTTGTTTGGTTGATACGAGTTCGACGCTCCGCGGGAACCAAGTGGTCCCGAAAGCGTCGGCTGATTGGGCAGCAACCCGTACAGCGAACGGCTCTGAACCTGTGTGGTCGTCAGGCCGCTGATCCCAGAGAACTCGGTCAAGAAGTACGGATCGCCGGGGGCATAGGTTAAGGTGTTCGTGCCGTACGTACCGAGAAAGTCGGTCTGCTGAGCATCGTAGAGAATTTGAAACGACTGGTTGTAGCCGTGCCCGAACTTGAACACGAGGTTGTCGGTAATCGACCGCGAGTTCTCATAGGCGGGGTTTTCGAAGATTCCGTTACTGAGCGTCGCTGCCGGAGTTCCGAAGTTTCCGAATTGCCCGTATGCACCGTTGGTGCCGGTGAACTGAAAATAGTTGGAGATGGCGCCGTTCGGCGTCGCCATTCCGTACTCGAAACTCAGCTGGTGCGTGTAGGGTCGTGTTAGGGCCTCGGCATCGAGGGTCCCGAAGGGCGGATTGGTTCCTCGCTTGGCGACGAGGTTGATCGTTCCGGTTCCGGCGTTCCCCGTCGAGGCGTCGCCTGCTCCCGGCGTCAGTTGGAGCTGATTCACGCTGGCGTTGAGCGTCAGGCTGTTCGTGAACTGCGACGAGAGGGCGTCGACGTACGGGATTCCGTCGTATTCGAAGCCTTCGTCGGTCTCGCGACCACCGCGCAGCACGGGATACCCATAGCGGTCCAAAGTCGCCCCGGGAAGGCGCGTCAGAAGCTGCGTCTCCGAAAGGGCATTCGACTTACCGAGAACGCTCTGTATCTGCACCGAGGTGACGGTGTACGTGTCTTGGGTCTGCTTCGGCTGATACGCGTTTCCGACGCTGCGCGTCGTTACGCGCGCGATCGTTCTCAAATTGACGGACATCAGCCGCGTGGTCGCGTCTGCAGTCTGGTCGGCCGAAACCGTGACGCCTTGCGTTGACGCCGGTTGAAAGCCTTGTTTCTGAAACGATATGGTGTACGTGTCGGGCTGAACGCCGGTGAGGACGAAGAACCCGCTGTTGTCGGTTGTGGCCCGATATGAACCCGTCGGTGCGACGGCGTTGACCACGACACCGGCGATGCCGGCGCCCGTTCTGGAGTCGGTGACGTGTCCGTTGATCGTTCCCGTCGTCCCAGCTGCGAAAAGGGTCCCGACGGTATTGAAAAACAGCGCCACCGCCAGAAGGACGCCCGCGATGAGACGCGTTCCTTTTGGAGGCGAGTATGGAGCCATGTTTTTGTCTCCTTTATGTGAGAAGTTACGAAGGCCGGTTTCCGGCGCACTATCAAAACCGAAAGTGCGTCCGAAAACCGGCCATGGTGCATACGAAGCCTGTTCGCCGCTAGAGAGCGATGTTTGCGCCCAAGTAAACGCCGAACGGTTGTTGCAGAAATCCCGGCCCGTAGGCGTAGCGCATCGAGGGCTGGATGCCATCGCCGGGGTTATAGGTGTTCCCGATGCCCCCCGTGATTCCGGAGTTTCCGACGTTCTGGACGCCGCCTACGAGGCCGGCGTCAACGAGTCCATACGTGCACGCACCGCTGACCTTCCACGGTACGCTGGAGCCGCCGAAACACGTATTGACGACGTTCGACAGGTTCGCCGTCAGCGAAAAGTTCTTCGAAACCTGGTAGGACAACTGGAGGTGCATCAGGAGCTGCGAGGGCTCGACGAAGTCACCGACACCGTCGAACTTACCGGTTTGCAGATTCGGGATGCCGCCCAGAAGCTGACCGCTGCAGGTTGAGGCATCATACGGCGAGCCGCCGGCGGCCCCGTGGTTATAGCGCGGATCGCCGCTCGTCGACGCTCCCGCCAGAACCCCCGCACACGTCGTCGGATCGATGCCGAGGGTCGCCAGCGGCGAGCCGTAGCGCTGTCCGGCAAAGAACTGCACAATCGGGGTAATCGCGAAGCGCTTCACCTTTTCGTTGAGCGTCAGCGAGGCGACGTATGGATAGCCGATCTGGAAGGCAGAGACGCCGATACCCGCCGGAATCGTATTGTAGGGGATGTAGCTGTTCGTGCTGTTGAACTCGTTCGGATTCTGCTCGGGAGCGTTGTAGTACGGGTTCGAGACGAGTCCTGCGGTGCACGCAGCGACGGGCGTACCGCCGCCGATCTGGTTGCCGTTCGCATCGTCGACCGCCGGCTTATAGCAGGGCGCACCGCCGCCAGCCTTGGTCAGCGAGTTGTAGGCGTTGATCGCATTGACGACGGGGGTCAAGACGGTCGAACCGTTGGAGAGCTTGTTGTACTTGACGTAGCTGTTCGTGTAAGTGAAGGCAAGCTTCGCCGACAGACCGTCGCGCGCGAAATCGCCCTTGTCGAGTTCGAACTCGATACCTCGGGACGTCTGGTTGCCGACATTGAGGCCGGAGACGAAATTCGTCGCGCGGTTCAGAAAGAATTGTTCCGATTCATTTTGTGTTGACCGCAGGAACGGCGAGATCTTGACCGCTACCTGGTCCGGAAACGACTGCTCGATCGAGAAGTCGTAGTTGTTGGACGCCGCCGGCGGTATCGGATGGTTGGGCGTCGTAAAACCGAACGCCTGAAATCCGTACGTGCCGTAGAGCAGCGCGGGAGCATTGCTTTGCAGCGCATCGTACTGCTCGAAGGCCGAATTCGGCGGTTCCGTATACCGACCGTAGGCCCCGCGTAAAACGGTGTTCGGCGTGACCGAATACGTGAAGCCGAGGCGCGGTTGGAACTCCGGATACGTTTGCGTTACGTTGCCGCTCGGATTCGTGAAATTGACAGCGGCCGTGCCCGTGGGGCAGGCCGCGCCGAGGGTCGGCCTGGTCGCGAGTGACTGGTCCACCGGGTTCTCGCACACCTCGCTGTTGTAGGCGTTGTACCAGAATGCGCGCGCGGGGCCGCCCGACGTGTCGCCGCCGATGTACTGATAATCGTCGAGCCGCAGCCCGACGTTGACCGACAGCTTGTCATTGGGGCGGATCTGGTCGTTAATCGAGGCACCGAAGAACTGCGGCGTGACGTTATTATACGTCGCGAATTGGCCGTTCCCGATGACGAGGTATTTGCACGGTCCGCTGCCACAAGTCGTGGCCGGGATCGGCGCGACCGTGCCGTTGTACGCTTGCTGAAGCGTCGCATATTGAGCCGCCGTATTATAGCGGGTCGGGCTTGCGAGGCAGTTCACCGCCGCGCCCGCCGGACTATAACAGACGCCGCTCGTCGGATTGTTGCCATCGACGAGCACGCCGATGGCGGTGCGCGAGTTCACGGAATCGGGGCCAAACACCCCATTGACGAATTCCGTGTTGTTGTCGCGGACGAGGGTCGCCTTCGTGTAGTCACCGTCGATGCTCAGAAGGTTTTGCGAGTTCAACTGATCGGAGAATTGGAAGGCCCCGCCCCGCGCGTGGGACGACAGTTCGTAGTCTGAACTGACCGCGCCGTTCGGAATGTAGGCGGAATTCGGCCCGGTGTTGAGCCAGTCTGAATAGAACGAGTAGCCGTACACCCGGAGGAACGCCGCCGTGCCGAGCGTTTTTGTGTATTGCAGCTTCGCGATCACTTGATTGTTGTTGAAGCCGTCCCGTAGACCCGGATTGACTTGGTCGTCGAACGTATGCGCTGGAACGTTGGGGAACGAGTAGATCGACGCATACTGACGATAGTTCGCCGGCAAAAATCCGCCCGTCGGAAGGTTCAGTTGAAAGCCGTCGATATAGGTCGTGGTGTTCGGCTTGCCGTTCGTCAGGAAACCGAGATTGGCCGGATTGACGTTCGTATTTCCTGCAAGCGTCCCACCGTTGGCCACATTGATCGCTTGCTCGAAACCGATCCCTCCCAGATCGTTGGCGGAGCTGTAGTACTGGGTGCTGAGCGCGCTGTTATCGTACAGCGCCTGGATGTCGTCGCGCGACCCGTCCTTGTGCGGGAGATAGTAGTGCAGGTTGATGACCGAATCGCGGTCGGCAACTTGCGATTGGATGAACGCCGAGGCCGGCAAGAGTAGGAAACCTTGCGGCGTGTACGCTCCGTTGACGTAGCACGACGGGGCCACAGCCTGCGAATAGGTTCCTCGAGCGCCACAGCCGACGCCATACACATAGCCGTATTGCGTCGATAAGCTGGCGCCGTCGTACTGGTCGTCGTATCGCTGGCTTTGATTGTAGCCACCGAGCCCGACGTAGTACGACAGACGATTGTTGAGCGTCGTTCCGCTGTCCTCGAAGCTGAATTTATGGTAGTACGGGGAGCCGATGGCCCCAGTGAACGTCGTGTAGCCCGGGGTCGAGCCGGTCTTGATGACTTGGTTGATGAACCCCGACAACCCCTCGGAGGGGCTCGACGGTGGCGGCGCGCCGGTATAGACTTGCAGCTCCTGCTGCCCAAGTGACGACGTCGCGCCCGAAGGATAGTTGTCGAAGGAACGATTGATCGGGATACCGTCGAACTGGTAGCCGATTTCATCGTAATTGCCGCCGCGAATCGAGAGCGACGGAGTGGCGCCGATGTAGCCGGACGCACCGGGCACGACCGCGACGCCCGGCACCGTCGAAAGCGCCGAGAACGCCGAGTCTAGCGTTCCGCCGCCGCCGGCAGCTGCGAGTTTCGCCTGTTGCGTGGAGTTGACCGAATAGATGTCTGCCGTCGTTCCCGGTTTGACCAGACTCGTCGCCGCACGCGAGGCGACGCGAGCGATCGTGCGTAGCGCTTTGGCCGCCGAGAGCGAGACCACTCGCGTCTGATCGGCGTTCACCGAAATGCCGGCCTCAGCGACCGGCTGAAAACCCGCCGCCTCGACCGACACCGTGTACGTGTCAGGCGGCAAGGAGAGGATGGTGAAGTGTCCGCCCGCATCCGTTGTGGCGGTTGAGGTTTGAGACGGGCTCGCCGCAGTTACTTTCGCGCCCGCGAGCGGCCGATTATCGGCGGTGTTGGTCACCGTGCCGGACAACGTTCCCGTCGTGCCTGCCAGAACCAACGTTCCCTGGCAGAGCAGTGCGACGAGGGCGAAAACGGCGACGAGCGACTGCATGAACCGCTTGTTCAGCATAGTCGTTCTCCTCGATCGGTAGTGAGGAAATGATCCGGCCCTATTCGCGAGCAGCCATGCAGACTCGAACAGAATCGGTCAGATCGAACGTACCACGACCACAGCCGGCCCGTCTCTCACATTCGGACGTTTTTTGAGTACATTCGGACGAAACCCGGTTTCCTTCAAGAATCAACGGCCGCCGGCATGGAGCAGACCGACTATTATCCGCTGGCTGAAACAAAGGGGCCGACTGTTGAGGCGCAGGCTCGTCCACAAGTTTCGACGTTTACGCCAGCAGTCAGATTGAGTACGTTGATTCGCGACTCAACCGGATAGCGGTTTGGTATAATCGCCGTTGTGCCACTACAAAACCGCGTCACACCGTTTGGCGACATCGTCGCGCTGGAAGGCCGGGGTCTTGTGATGGGTAATCGCGGCATCCTCCATAACGATATCCGTCAAATCATTCGCTACTCGCAGGTCCGTCGCTGGATCACGTGTCGCGTTGAAGTCCCGGGTCGGCGCCGGCAGGTTATGCGGCCTCATTCATATACCGAACTGTTCTTCCTCGATGAGGCCACGGCGCTTAGCGCTGGGCATCGGCCCTGCGCGGAATGTCGCTACATCGATTATCGACGATTTCGCTCGTTGTGGGAGCCTCGCCGCGGTGACCCGGTGAGCGCTGAGATCATCGATATGAAGCTCCACGCGGATCGCGTTTGCAACAGCCGGAAACGCACGTACCGCCAACGACTTTCCGCTTTGCCCGACGGAACCTACATCACCCTTGATCGAGCAGCATGGCTCGTACAGGGCAATGAACTGTTCGCGTGGTCTGCTTCACGTTATATCGATCGACGGGCGCGGCTTAGAAACAGCGACGTAGATGTTCTGACGCCACGCTCGACCGTTGCCGTTCTGGAAGCAGGGTACATGCCCGGTATTCATCCGAGTGCGATGATCCCAATCGTTGGAAAGCGCTAATCGAGATATTTATGATGATTACCTGTTACATTTGTTACACGTTGAACCCACATCGGCTTGCAGACTTCGAAGAGTATGCTCGCCGTTGGCCGCCAATCATCGCTCGCTGCGGCGGCCGGCTCATCGGTTATTTCCTTCCAAAAGAGGGCCCGAATAACATCGCGCTGGCTCTCATCGATTTCGACAGCCTTGCGTCTTATGAGGTCTACCGGCAGAAGCTCTCCGAAGACTCCGAAGCGAAAGCCAACGTGACGCACGCGCGAGAAACGCGTTGTATCCTCGTAGAGGAGCGCTCCTTCCTCCGGCGCGCCTGAAGCGCAAACGGCCATGTGACACGTGGTATCTGAGTAGGCGTCGTAGGCGGTACGTCAAGAAATTTCACTGGTTTACTGAGAGGGTGTTGAGAGCGGCAAACTGGGTCGTCGTCCGTTGCGGCGGTAATCATGGGTCTGGCGATGGTGGCCCCTCTCGCAGCGGCAAGATAGGAGCCGTGCGCTCCAGGGTCTGAACGCTGCTCTTCTAGTCGAGGCTCAGGACGATCGCCTTTGGTCGGAGGGTTGATGAAGCTTTTCTGGGCAGTGCGCGCGCGCTTCGTTCAGGAGCGTTTCGGCGTGCCGTAATGCCACCGGACTCGTGTTTCCGGAGAGCATGCGCGCGATCTCCGCTTGCACCGCATTGGATTCTTCGAGCTCGACGAGTTCGATGAGCGTCGTATCGTTATTACTGCGCTTGCGCAGCGCGTAGTGGCGATCCGCCCTGGCGGCGATCTGCGCCAGGTGGGTTACGCACAGCACCTGCGATCGACGTGCCAAGGCACCGAGGCGCTCGGCGACGGCGCTCGCGGCTGCGCCGCCGATGCCGGCGTCGATCTCGTCGAAGATGAGCGCCGTTCCGCCGCGCTCGGCGGACAGCACGACGACGAGCGCCAACAGCACGCGCGACAGTTCGCCGCCCGACGCCGCACGCGCCAGCGCGCGAACCGGCTCTCCCGGATTTGGTGACAACGTAAACTCCACGCGTTCTGCGCCGCCCGGACCCGGCTCGGCAAGGGGTGACAACACGACCGAGAAGCGCGCAGCCGGCATCGCGAGCGCCGCGAGTTCGCGATCGAGGCGTTGTTCCAAGCGACGTGCGGCTTGCGCGCGCAACTGCGAGAGCGCGGCGGCATCGCCAGTCAACTTTTCCCGAGCGCGCGCCAGTGTGGCCGCGGCCGCGCGTTCACGCTCGCCATGGTCGGCCGCATCATCGGCGGCGTCGGCGAAGGCTGCACGGGCTGCGAGGATCGACGCGATCGAACCGCCGTACTTTTTCTTCAAGCGTTCGATGTGGTCCAGACGGGCCGTCGTTCGGTCGAGTTCGGCCGCGTCGAATTCCAACATTTCGCGTTCGCGCGCCAGAGCGGCGGCGGCATCGTTCGCATCGCTTTGCAGCGCGCCAAGCGTGGCAGCGAGCGTTGCCAGCGCCGGCGAGAAGCGGGCGACCGAAGCAACTGCCGCCGCCGCCGTGCCGAGCGTTTCGGTTGCGGCCGATTCGGCCTCGGTGAGAGCGGCGTGCGCGCGGTCGAGCGCCGCTGCAATCCGCTCGCCATTGGTCAGGTAATCGCGTCGCCTGCGGAGCAGGTCGTCCTCACCCGTTACCGGCGCCGTTTCATCGATTTCGCGGATCGCGAGACGCGCTTCGTCGAGCTCGGCTGCAGCGCGCTCGGAACCGGCGACGATGTCACGCACAGAACGCGCGAGCGCGTTCGTGTGCTCATATCCTGCCGCGATCTCCGCTCGCAATTCAAGCGCCTGGTCGCCGGCGAACGTGTCGAGCAGCTCCGTTTGATAAGCGGACGAGAGCAGACGTTGGTGTTCGTGTTGGCCGATTGCTTCGAGCAGTCGTTCCGCGTATGCGCGCAATTGCGCGGCAGTCGCGGCGCGGCCGTTGATGCGCGCCGACGTCTTTCCGCTCGCTTGCAGCTCTCGCGTAAAGATCGCGGGCTCGTCCGCATCGAATTCGAAGCCGTCGTCGTGCAGGGTCTCGCGTAGCGCAGCGTCGGGCTCCACGTGCAGCGTCGCACGGGCACGCGAAGCGCCGGTTCGTACGTCGTCCGCGGCGGCGCGTTCGCCGAGTACGAACGCGAGCGCTCCCAGCACCATCGTCTTGCCTGAGCCCGTCTCGCCCGTGCACGCCGTGAAACCGTCGGCGAATTCGAGTTCTGCGCTGGCGATGAGACCGAAGTCCTCGATCTCCAGGCGCCGCAGCAGCGTGCGCTCAGCGATCTTTGACGGGCGCATTCCAGCGCAGCTTGTTTTCGAGCAGTGCAAAAAAATCCAGCGGCTCGCGCCGAGCGAAGCGCACCGCTTCGGGATAGCGGCGCACGGTCACGCGTTCGCCGGCGCGCAGTTCGTCGACCGCAACGCCGTCGGCGTTCAAGGTGACCCCGGAGGTCTCTTCATCGACCGCGATCACGATCGTCGAAGCCGTAGGCACGACCAATGGCCGCGAAAACAGCGTGTGCGGTAAGAGCGCCGTGACGATGAACCCGTCGAGGTTCGGCGAGAGGATGGGGCCGCCGGCCGAGAGTGAATACGCCGTCGACCCGGTCGGCGTCGCGACCACGATCCCGTCGGCGGGCACGTGCGCCGCTTCTTTGCCGTCGACGTAAATCCCGAACGGGGTCATGTGCGGCGACGTGCGCGCGACGACGACGTCGTTGAGTGCGAAGTGGGTGCGGCCATGGCACGCGACTTCAAGCGCGGTTCGTTCGTCGATATCGAAGCCGGCGCGCACGATCGCCGGCAGCTCGGCAAATGCGGCGGTTCCGCCGTCCATCTCGGTGAGAAAGCCAAGGCGGCCGGTGTTGATCCCGAGCAGCGGAATCCCGTGCGGTGCCGCGATGCGCGCCGCGCGCAACAGCGTGCCGTCGCCGCCGATGGTGACGAGCAGCACGGCGCCCTCGATGGCGGCACCGTCGGTCCCAATGCCGAGTTCGCGGTCCTGATCCTCACACAACGCGATCGTGTAACCGGAGGAGGCAATTGCTTTTGCAACGGCCTTCGCAGCGGCGCGAGCATGGTCGCGAAAAAGATCGACATAGAGCCCGATCGTGGCCACGTTACTGCAGCGCTTGGGGAGCGGCGGCGAGCGCTGCTTCAATGGCGTCGTCATCGTAAGCGATGCCGCGCTGCCGCACGAGCGTAAAGAACTCGACGTTGCCGGCCGGCCCGCGTAAAGCACTGGGCGCAAGCACGGTGGGCGCGAGCCCGAGGGTACTGATTGCGTCGCGCACTTCACGCAGGATCGCGCGGTGCACCTCACCGTCACGCACGACGCCGCGCCCACCCAGGCGACGGCGACCCGCTTGAAACTGCGGTTTCACGAGCGCAACGATGGAGCCGTCGTCGGTCAGAAACGCGCGGGCCCGGTCGATCAGCGTGACGACCGAGATGAACGACGCATCGATCGTGATGAGCGCGAACGGTTCGCCGAGTGCCCCCGCTTGCAGCAAGCGGAAGTTGGTACGCTCGACGACGGTCACGCGCGGATCGTCGCGCAACGGCAGCGCGAGTTGCCCGTAACCGACATCGAGTGCGGTGACGTGCGCGGCGCCATGCGCAAGCAGCGCGTCGGTGAAGCCACCGGTCGATGCCCCCACATCCAGCGCGCGCAACCCACGTACGTCCAGCGAAAACTCAGCCAGCACCGCTTGCAATTTTTCGCCGCCGCGGCTGACGTACGTGTGCGCGCGCTCCACGTCGAGCGCAGCATTGCTCGAAACGGACATCCCCGGTTTGGTTGCCGGGCGCCCCTGGACACGCACGCGTCCTGCCATGATCAGAGCGCGCGCCCGCGAGCGCGTCACACCCGCAGCCGCAGCGACCGTTTCGTCGAGTCGCATCACCGCAACAGCAGCACGATCTTCAGAAAGCAGCGCCGCTCATAGGTCCGGATCGGCGTCGTCGACGATCGTTTCCGCGAACAGCGGCGTCGGGGTGTTGCGCATGGCTGGTTGCGGCTGGGGGGGTTCGGGCGCCGTGCCGGGTGCGCCGGTTGCGCCCGGCGCGGCGGACTCGCCCCGCGAAGCGGCTTCGATCGACGACTGCGCATTTTTCAGCAACGCTTCGCACTGAGCGGCCAACCTTTTACCTTCGCGAAAGAGCGCGACCGACTCGTCGAGGCTGATGCTTTGGCCTTCGAGTTTGGCAACGATCGCTTCGAGTCGTTGCAGCGCGTTTTCGAACTCACCCGAGGCGTTGGTCGGCATCTTCGTTCGATTCAACGCGAGCCACGAGCGTTCCGCGAGCGAGCCGCGCTTCGACCCGCTCCCCCGGCGCGACCGCCGCGGGATCGCGCAGAATCGCGTTGCCCGCGGTCACGATCGCGTAGCCGCGTTGCAAGATCGCTTCGGGATCGCTCGAGCCCAAACGCGCCCGAGCCAGTTCGAGCTGCCGCGCGGCTCGTTCGAACACCGCGGGCACGGCTCGCTGCAACCGGTCGTCGCCATCCCGCGTGCGGCGCTGCAAGCGCGCGTCGCGAGACTCCATGGCTGCAGCCAGACGGAACGTCACGCTTTGGAGGCGGCGGCCCCGTTCGCTCAAGCGGCGGGACGGATCGTGCATGTCGAGTCGCCGCGACGCCGCTCGCACGCTGCCTTCACGCCGCCGCAAGCCGTGCGTCGCACGAGTTTGGAGCGCGCCCTCGGCATCATCGACCCGTTGCGTGAGCGGTACGAGGAAGTGGCGCGGCTCCGTCAGCTTCGAACGAACCAGCGTCGTCGTCAATCGCCCGCGCAAGCGTTCCATCCGCAACTCCGCGCACGTGCGTGCACGCGTCAGACGGTCCGCCAGAAGCGAGCGCAAGTCCGCGCTGTCGCGTCCGATTGCCTTGGCGGCGGCCGTCGGTGTCTCGAAGTGGCGATCCGCGGCGTAGTCGCACAGCTGTTGATCCGCGGTATGTCCGATCGCCGAGACGACGGGATGGCCTGCGCGCGCCACCGCCCGCACGACGTTCTCGTCGGAAAACGTGAAGAGGTCCTCGAACGATCCACCGCCGCGCGTGACGACGATCAGGTCGACGTCGGCACGCGAAGCGCGCGCCAGGGCCGCAACGATTTCCGCGGGGGCGTTCGGTCCTTGGACCGGCGTCTCGCACCACACGACCGTAACGTGCGGCGCGCGCTCGCGCAGGATCGTCGTGAAGTCGAGCGCGCCGTTCGTGGCGCGCGACGAGACGAGCGCAACTCGGAACGGATACCTGGGCAGCGGGCGCTTGCGCTCCGCCGCGAACAGTCCTTCGGCGCCCAGCCGCTTCTTGCGCTCCTCGAAAAGCGCGTGGACATCGCCGACTCCTTCGGGGGCTACGGCCCGCACGATCAGCTGATACGTGCTGCGGCCAGGATACGTGGACAGGCTACCGGTCGCCACGACCGCCGTGCCGTTGCGCAGCACGGGGAAGCGTCCCGCGTCGTCGGCCCACGCGAAACAGCACAGCAGCGCATCGCTCTCTTTGAGATCGAAATTGCAGCTACCGCGCTGCTGCAAGCGCAAATTCGAGATTTCTCCGCGCACCGACACGATGCGCAGATTCGCGTCGCTCTCGATCTTGCGTTTGAGGTAGTCGGCGAGGCGTTTGACGCCGACGACGCGCGGCCGCGGCGGAGCGGGCGCCGCCCCCGAACTCGTCACCGCAACGTTGCCGCGGCTGCTGCGCTGGGAACATCGGCGGCCGTAGCAACCGCGGTCGGCGATGCGGCGGGAACCGGTTCCGGCGACTCATCGCCGGCCTCGAGCGCCGCCGCGCGGACCTCACTCGACTCGGGCTCGGGCGTCAGCGCTGCCTCGGGCGGGTCGCTCGGAAGCCGCACCGGTTCTGCGGAGAGCAGCACGAACGTCGGCAGCGGCTGCGGCGTCGCCATTGCGCGAGCAACAACCGGCTCGCTCGCGGCCGGCGGCGCGACGTCGGCGGTATGCTCGCGTCCTGCCCAACCGGCGTACGCGCACGAACCGTCGGGTTGCGTACCGTCGAGGAAATACTCGTACCGTTTCGACTCCCCGCAGTAGGCGAGCTTGCTCAGTTCGCCTGACGGATAGGTGAACTCATGTTTGGGCGTATGCGCGAGGGCGGCTTTCATGAAGCGCGCCCAGGTGCGCGCGGGGATGTTGCCGCCATAGGATTCGTTCATGCGTGAATAATCATCGTTGCCCAGCCATACCGCGGCCACCAGATCCGGCGTGTATCCGACGAACCAGGCGTCGCGAAAGTCGGTCGTCGTGCCGGTTTTACCGGCCGCCGGGCGACCGATGTCGGCGTTGGGATAACCCGTCCCTTCGGTGATGACGCCTTCCAACAGCGATGTCATGATATAGGCCGTTCCGGCCGAGACGACTTCAGTCTCTTGCGGGATGCGATTGTCGAGCACCGGTGAACCAAACGCATCGCGCACGAGTCGGATCGGTGACGCGTCGACGTGAATGCCCTGATCCGCCAACGTCGCATAGCCCGTCGCCTGATCGAGGGGTGAAACGACCGAACTTCCGAGCGCAAGCGACAGGTTGGGTTCCAACTTGGCGCTGATGCCCATGCGGTGCGCGTATTCGATCACGCGATCGATGCCGATCTGTTCGGCCAACTTCACCGCGACGACGTTGCGCGACTGCGCGAGGGCCGAACGCAACGTCATCGGTCCGTAGAAGCGGAAATCATCGTCCATCGGCGCCCACTGCGTGCCGTCACCCATCGGATACGAGACCGGCGAATCAGCGATCGTCGTCGTGGCCGGCATTCCGCTGTCTATGGCGGCCGTATAAACGTACGCCTTGAACGACGAACCCGGTTGGCGTTGCGCCTGCCAGGCACGGTTGAATTGGTTATGCAGCGAGAACGGCCCCGCGCCCCCGACCATCGCCACGATTTCGCCCGTCTGCGGGCGGATCGCGACCAGCGCCATCTCGTGCGCGTTGATGCCCTCGGCTGCCGCCCGGCCGACGCCCCAGTCGACGGCACTTTGCGCGATGTCTTGCAGCTTGGGGTCTAGCGACGTATCGACGTCGAGACCGCCTTCATAAACGGCGCGCTGCCCGAAGGTTTGCTCGAGCACGTGATTGACGTACGTCGTGAAGTAGGGATAACGAAAGGACGTCAGTCCGGCGGGTCGTTCGGCAAGCAGACCCAGGGGCGCGTCCCCCGCCTCGTCGGCTTGCGCAGCCGTAACGTAGCCGCTGGCAACCATGCGCTCCAGCACGTGACGTTGCCGCTCGCGCGCGCGTGCTAGATCGACGTAGGGCGAATAGTCCGACGGGGCCGCGGGCAACCCGGCGAGGAGTGCCAACTGACCGAGCCGCAGATGCGCTACGGTGGTTCCAAAGTACGTGTGCGCCGCGGCTTCGACCCCGTACGCGCCCGAGCCGAAGTAAATCAGGTTGAGGTAGCGCTCGAGGATTTCGTCCTTGGTGTAATACCGCTCGATCTCCATTGCCAGCAGCGCTTCTTGAATCTTGCGCGAGATCGAGACTTCATTGGAGAGGAACAGCGCGCGCGCCAGCTGCTGCGTGATCGTCGAGGCGCCCTGAAATTGTTCGTGACGGTAGTCCGCAATCGCGGCGCGCAGGATGCCGCCGAAATCGACGCCGTGGTGGCGATAAAAGTTATGATCTTCGTTGGCCACGAACGCATGGCGCACCAGCAGCGGTATGCGGCCGATGGGCACCCAAATGCGGTTTTGCTTGAACAGCGTCGCCAGTTGTTCGCCGTCGCGCGCATAGACGCGGGTTGACCGGGACGGTTGAAAATCCGCCATGCGGTTGATGTCCGGCAGGTTGCGCGAGTACGAATACACGACGCCCGCGAACGTCCCGGCGGCGAATAGCACGAGCAGAAAAACGATCGTCAACGTCCCGTAGGCGAGTCGGCCGAAGAGCGAGAGCCGCCGCCGGCGACGGCGGCGGCTCGACAGTGCGGCGGCGCTCATGCGACCGGCTCGGCGGCATGCGCCAGCACGCCGTTGACAAAGCGGCCCGAGTCGTCGGTCGAGAACTTTTTGACCAGTTCGAGCGCCTCGTTGATCACCACGGCGCGGGGGGTCTGCGGATGGTGGTTCAGCTCGTACACGCTCATCCGCAAGACGATGCGGTCGACCGTCGGGAGGCGGTCCAAGGTCCAGCCCTCCAAGAGCGGGGCGATCACGGCGTCGGTCTGCTCGGCGTGCTCGAGCGTGCCGAAAACGAGTTCCTTGATGAACGCCCGCTGATTGGCCGCATCGTCGCCTTCTCCAACGGTCTGCGCCAGCGCGGATGCCGGATCGTGACGACCGACCTCAACGCTGTACAAGGTTTTCAGCGCGAGTTCGCGCGCAAAGCGACGCGTCATCGCCGCGTACCGTCGCCGTCGCTCATGCGGACGCGGCTGCGGCGGTGCCCAAAGCCGGCAGAAAATCGATGGCCACGCCACCCGCGCGAAATCGCTCGTCTCTCATGACGGCCGCGCAGGTCGCGACCGTCGTCTTGACGCCGCCGAGATGCGTGTCGGCGAGCGCCGCGCTCATGCGCTCGATTGCCTCGTCGCGCGTCCGGCCGTGCGCGATGATCTTCGCCAGCAGCGCGTCGTAGAACGGCGAGACGACGAGACCCGCATACGCATGCGAGTCGACGCGCACACCGAAGCCACCGGGCAATGCAACATCGCCGAGCGTTCCCGCCGCCGGGGTGAAGTCGGCTCCTTCCGCGTTGATGCGGCACTCGATCGCATGACCGCGGGCTACGAGATCGCGCTGGGCCAACTCCAGCTTTTCGCCGGCGGCAATGCGCAGTTGCTCGCGCACGAGGTCGACACCGTACACCATTTCGGTGACCGAGTGCTCGACTTGGATGCGCGTGTTCATCTCCATGAAGAACGCATCGTCGCCGCTCACAAGGAACTCGAGCGTTCCGGCACTGCGGTAGCCGACCGCGCGAGCAGCCGCGACGGCGATGCGGTGCAGCTTGGTACGAAGCGCATCGCCGAGCACGGGGGCCGGCGCTTCTTCAACGAGCTTTTGGTGCGACGGCTTCTGTACGGAGCAATCGCGTTCGCCGACGTGAACGACGTTGCCAAACGTATCGCCCAGTACTTGGACTTCGATATGCCGCGGCTGTTCGAGCAGTTTTTCCAGGTACAGGCGGCCGTCTTTGAAATTCGCCTCCGCTTCGGCCTGGGCGACCATGAACGCGCTCTCCAAATCATCGGGAACGTTCACGGCGCGCATCCCCTTGCCGCCACCGCCCGCGGTCGCTTTGAGCATGACGGGGTAGCCGACCGCGCGCGCGGCGACAAACGCGTCGCTGACGCTCGCCAGGATGTCGCTGCCGGGCGTCGTCGGCACCTTGGCGTCGCGCATGATCGCCTTGGCCGTCGCTTTGTCGCCCATCTGCGCAATCGTTTCGGGCGCAGGTCCGACGAAGCACAGCCCGTGGTCCGCGCAGATTTCGGCAAAACGCGCGTTCTCGGCCAGGAACCCGTAACCCGGATGAACCGCATCGGCGCCGGAGATCAACGCCGCCGAAATGATATTCGGAATGTTGAGGTACGACCGCGCGGCCGCCCCGGGACCGACGCAGAAGCTCTCGTCCGCATTGCGCACGTGCAACGAGGCGCGGTCGGGCTCGGAAAAGATCGCGACCGTCGCAATACCCAGTTCGTGCGCGGCGCGATTGACGCGAACGGCAATCTCGCCGCGGTTGGCGATCAAGACCTTCTTAAACATGCTCGTGTGGGGTCACGCGTTTTCGATCGAGAAGAGCGTCTGACCAAAATCAACCGGCTGCCCCTCGGCTACGAACACTTCGGCGACACGGCCCGGGCCACCGGAGTGAATCGGGTTGCGGATTCCCAACGATTCGACGTAGGCCAGCTCTCGATCTTCGCTCAGCACCGTCCCCGGCACAACGGCCGGGCGCGCGAAATGGACGATTCCGACGAATTCGGCGCGCAACAGGCTACGGGCCATTTCGGGGTGATCGACGGCACCGTTTTGACGGATACCGTCGGTTGAAGTGGGCTGGGCCACCGCGGCCGGACGCGCCTCCCGAACGGTCCGGCGCAGCGTGACCGCAAAACTGCCGTCCTCGATGCGGACGCAGGCGAGATTCCCCTGCGCGCACAGTTCGGCCGCCGAGCGAACACGCGCCAGCGTCTCGTCCCAATCCACAACCGTCGTCCCTTCGCGCCAGCCCCCGTGGTCTCTTTTTGATCCCGCCGCTACGGTACGGCTACGACCGCAGCGCGCTCTGCCGCCGGGAGGGCTTGGTACGCGGCGCCATAGGCAGCGTCGATCTCAGCGAGCGGTGCCAGCGCGAAGGCGCGCTCAAAGAGCCGCTCGTGGGGCACGCTCAGACCGGGCTCGCGAATGCACGCATCGTCGTACGCCAAGATGTCGAGATCGATCACGCGCGGACCCCACCGGTAGGTCGCCACGCGTCCCAGTTCGACCTCGAGCGCTTGTAGCGCAGTCAGCAATTCGCGGGCCGCAAGCGCGGTCTCTAAGAGCACGGCCGCGTTGATGAATGGCGCTTGGTCCGTGACGCCCCACGCGGGACTGCGGTACAAGCGAGATTGCGCCGTCACGCTCCCGAGCCGCGCGAGCGCCGCCATGCCGTCACGAACGTGCGCGGCTGCATCGCCGACGTTGGAGCCGAGTCCGATGCGGGCCAGCGGCAACGCTACCGCTTCGAACGCAACGTCACCGCGGGGGTCGCGCCGCCCAGTCGTCGCGGTTTGGCGATAGTGACTTCGGCTGCCGACACGCGCTGATCGCGCATCACGTCGCTGAGCAGCACTTCGCCGAGCCGTTCGAGCAATGCGTACGAATGCGTCGCCACGATCTCCAGTACGCGCGCGTGCAGTGCGGCGTAATTCAGCGTGTCCGTCAATGCATCGCTGTGGCGCGCGCGTTGAACGTCGACGTCGAGGCGCAGCCGCACGTCCAACGGCTGCACGCGTTCGCGTTCACCGGGGTCCGCGCCATGCCGTCCGTACGCGCGGACGTTGCGCAATTCGATGGTCTCAGCCATCGCTTCCCGCCGGCGCGCGTTCGAGGTTCCAGGCCTCCGGCCGCCAGCCGCGCACGACGGCGTCCGCAACGCGCGCGACATCGCGCATCGCGGCAACGTCGTGTACGCGCACGATGTCGACGTTGGCGGCGACCGCGAGGGCGACCGTCGCGGCCGTCGCATACGCGCGCTCGTCCACCGCGCGACCCGTCAAGCGCCCCAAGGTCGATTTGCGCGACGTTCCAACGAGGGTCGGAAAGCCCAGCGCAACGAGACGGTCGAGCGCGGCCAGCACGGCCAGATTATGATCGGCCGTCTTTCCGAAGCCGATGCCGGGGTCGAGAATGACGGCTTGGGGCGGTATCCCGGCGCGCACCGCGCGCGCCGCTTGCGCGTCGAGATAACGCAACACGGCGTCGACGACATCGCCGTCGTAGGCGGCGACGCGCTTGTTGTGCATGATGACGACGGGCAAACGCCGCTCTGCCGCATACGCCGTCAAGGCATCAGCCGATTCCCGCCGCTCCGCCGGGGGATCGCCCGCTTCGCCGCCGAGGCCCCAGACCGAATTCAGCCAGTCGCAGCCCGCCGCGTGCGCCGCTGCCAGGACGGCCGGTTTTGTGGTGTCGACCGACAGCACCGCTGCCGGTAACGCTTCGCGGACCGCTCGCACGACCGGCAGCAAACGCCGGCATTCCTCGTCGGCATCGATTCCGAGCGCTCCGGGGCGCGTCGACTCGGCGCCCAGATCGAGTACGTCGGCACCCGCGGCGTGTAACGCCTGCGCGTGGGCCGAGGCTGCGGACGTTTGGAGTCTGCCGTCGCCCGAGAACGAATCCGGCGTGACGTTAACGATGCCCATGAGATAGGTCCGCTCGCCCCAGAGGAAGCGCATTGCGCGGGTCTGCAACGGCGTGCGCGTGCGTTCGGTGGTTCGTACCTGATTCACGGGCGGCGCGTTTCCGCGACGTGCGCCAGCCACCAGTCGCGCAGCACGCCGACCAAAAAGGTCGATCCCGTCACCACCACGATCGTCGAGGGCTCGGCTTGGCGGCGGGCGACGGCAAGCGCTTCGAGCGGCTCGCCGATCACGCGGGCGGCGACGCCGGCGCGTGCCGCGACGTTGGCGAGGCGCTGCGGACGTTCGGCCGTGCGTCCGGGCGTCTCGAACGACGTGAAGGTGAACGAAGCCGGTAGCGCCAGGAACGGCCGCAGGATGCCGTCGACGTCCTTCGTTGCGGCGATGGCGATGACGAACGTCAGTCGCCGCTGCGGGAACGTCTCGGCCAGCGCCGACGCGAGCGATGCGGCTTTATCGGGATTGTGCGCGATGTCGAAAACGATGCTCGGAAAACTCGGGAAGAATTCCATTCGGCCCGCAATGACCAAGTGCGACATGCCGCGTTCGATTGCATCGTCCGTGGGCCGCAGCGCAGCCGGCAAACGCTCGAGGGCGACAATCGCCGTGGCGGCGTTGCGCTGTTGGAAACGGCCGAGCACGGGCAGCGCCAACTCATAGGCACGTTCGCTCGTGCGCACGATGCAGCGCTGCGCATACGGCTCGCTTGGGCATGCTTCGATCGTCGCGACGTCGCTCATGCCCACGAAAGGCGCGCCGGCCTGGGCACACGCTTGGGCGATGACCGCGCGAGCGGTTCCGGTCGCCGCCGAGACGAGCGTGACGCCCGCCTTCGCGATGCCGGCCTTGTCGTGCGCGATCTCTTCGATCGTGTTACCGAGAATATCGGTGTGATCGAGACCGACGTTGGTGATGACGGAGATTTCGGGCGCGAGCAGGTTCGTGCCGTCGAGCGTGCCGCCGACGCCGACTTCGATGACGGCGACATCGACGCGCTCGTTCGCGAAATCCAGAAACGCGAGGGCCAGCAGCGTTTCGTAGTACGATGGCCGGCCCTCTTCGCGCGCGGTTGCTTCGATCGGGGGCAGCATCGCCTCCAAGAGTTCGGCGAAGCGTTCTTGCGAGATGGCGACGCCGTCGATCCGCGCCCGTTCGGTCATCGAGCTCAGATGTGGTTTCGTGTGCAAGCCGACTCGCTGACCGCTGGCCGATAAGACGGTCGCGATCATGGTCGCCGTCGAGCCTTTGCCGCTGGTCCCCCCGACGTGAATCGTCGGATAGGCGCGGTGCGGATTGCCCAGCCGCTGCAGGAACGCGGCCATGCGTTCCAGCCGCTGTGGATGGCGGCGCGAAACCGTCTCGTTGATCGTGCCGAGCAAATACTGCTCGGCGTCGCGGTACGTCATCGGGTCTGGGTTTCGGCGAAACGGCGGCGGTTCAGTCTCGTCAGCCGTCGGCGACGGTGTCGGCGAGCAACTCGAGAGCATGCGGCAGCGCAGGCACGATGGCAGCCAACGTCTCGCGGACGGCTTTGGGACTGCCGGGCAGATTGACGATCAAGGTGCGACCGCGCACGCCCGCTACGGCGCGCGACAACATTGCGGTTTTCACGCTGCCCGCCGACGCCGCGCGCATCGCTTCGGCGATGCCCGGAACCTCATAGTCGAGCACGGCGGCGGTCGCCTGCGGCGTCCGATCGCGCGGCGCCAGCCCCGTTCCGCCGCTCGTGATGATCAGCGGCATGCGGCGGCGGTCGCAAAGTTCGATCAGTTCGGCTTGGAGCGCGGCCGGATCGTCGGCGATGATTCGCTCGTACGCGACCGCGAACGGCTCCCCCAGGCTCTCGGCGACCGCGGGAATGCAGCCGTCGCGCCGCTCACCCGCGGCTACCCGATCCGACAACACGATAACGGCCACATCGTAGTCCATCAGTCGGCCACAAAGTCGGCGGCATGCCACCTTCCGCTTTTGCCGCCACGCTTTTCGAGCAGTCGCACCGCTTCGATCGTAATGTCCTTACCCAGCGATTTCGTCATGTCGTAGATGGTCAGCGCTGCAACGCCGGCGGCCACCATCGCTTCCATCTCGACGCCGGTCTGCGCGGCCGTACGGGCGCGCGCATCGATCTGCAAGACGCACGCTTGTGACCACGAAAAAGCAACGTCGACCGCGGCGAGCGGCAATGGGTGCGCGAGTGGAATCAGCCCTGCCGTGTTTTTCGCGGCGAGGATGCCGGCGATTTGCGCGGCCGCCAAAGCGTCGCCTTTGCGCAGCGTTGCCTCACGCAACGCTTGGGCAGCCGGCGGCGGCAGGCGGACGAGCGCCCGCGCGTGCGCGTACCGTTCGGTCGTCGCTTTTCCGCCCACGTCGACCATCGTCAGCGAGCCATCGGGCCGCAAATGCGTAAGCGCTGCAGCTGCGCTGGGCCCGCCGTCGGGAGCGTTCGACATTGCTAGGAGGCTCTTATTTTTCGCCGGGCGAGGAGCATAGGGCCGAAGTGGGCGGTTTGCGGCGAAGCCGCAAACGCTACAGATTCGGCGAAGCCGAATCCACGTGAGGCC
>JACRTY010000029.1 GCA_014305025.1 Candidatus Nyctobacter psychrophilus
CTCGGCGACGTCATGAAGGAATCGGCCCAAGCGGCCGTCTCGTTCCTGCGCTCGCGTTCTGCCGAACTGGGGCTACCGGACGATTACTTCGCCAAGCACGACCTCCACGTCCACGTGCCTGCGGGCGCGGTTCCCAAAGACGGCCCGTCGGCCGGCATCGCCCTCGCCACGTCGCTGGCATCGCTGCTGACAAACACGAAAGTCGATTCGGACCTCGCAATGACCGGCGAGATCACGCTCACCGGGCAAGTACTGCCGATCGGCGGCCTCAAAGAAAAGGTGCTGGGCGCCAAGCGCGCGGGCATCTCGAAGATCGTCATGCCCAAGCGCAACGAAGTCGATCTCGACGACGTGCCCAAAGAAGTGCGCGACACGATGACCTTCGTTCCGGTCGAAGAAATCTCCGAAGTGTACGAGCAGGCTTTCGGTAAGCGCATCATCACGCCGGTCATGCTCGGCGACGACCCGCGTACCAACGGCGTCGTCGTCCCGATGCGCAGCCGCACCAACGGTAAACGCCCGGTCACGCGCCGGTCGGTCGTCTCTTCGCGCAAGCGTTAGTGCAAACGCGGGGCGCGGCGGCACCGCGTCCTCTTGCGGTGGCCGTGGCGCTCGGTCTCGTGTACGTGCTGTGGGGTTCCACCTCGCCCGCGATCAAGGTTGCCGTCGCGTCGATTCCCCCATTCATCATGGTGGCGCTTCGGTTCGCCGCCGCCGGCGCGCTCTTGTGGACGTGGTGCCGGGTGCGCCGCGTGGCCCTCCCCGATGCGGCCGAATGGCGCGGCGCGGCCTTGACGGGCTTCATGTTGCTCGTCGCGAGCAACGGCGTGTTCTCGTGGACCTTGCGCTTCATTCCGGCCGGGGTCGGCGCCCTGTTCTTCGCGCTTGCGCCGCTGTGGATGGCGGTCTTCGGATTTCTACTCTATCGCGAGCGCCTGGCGCCGCTGGCCGCGCTTGGCCTCACCATCGGTCTGGGCGGCATGGTCTTTTTGTACTCGCCCAGCGGGGCACAACACTTGCCGCTCGTTCCCACGGTACTCGGCGTCGTCTGTTCGCTCGCCTGGGCCTTCGGCTCGATGATCCAGCGCAAACTCGCCCGCAGCGACGTCGTGCAAATGAGTGCGATGCAGATGCTCGTCGCGGCGTTGGTTCTCGCGCTGCTGGGGTTGTTCAGCGGTGAACGATTCGCCGTGGCGGAGTTCACGCCGGCGGCGCTGGCGGCGCTGCTCTATTTGATCGTCTTCGGCAGCATCGTCGGATTCAGCGCGTTCCTGTGGCTGATGAACAACGTTCCCACGACGCTGGCGTCGACCTACTCGTACGTCAACCCGGTCGTTTCCATCGTACTGAGCGTCGCGCTGCTGCACGAGCGCTTCACGTGGCAATTGGGAGCCGGAGCCGGCGTGATCATCTTTGGAGTCGCCGTGATGATGCTCGCCCCGCGGCCGCGGGCGAGCGTTGCCGAGGCGAGACTCGAGCGTCGCCAAGTTGTCCGGTAGGCAAGCACTCGAAAATCGGAGAAGCGCCGCCGATGAACCCGCGTTCGGGGATCACCGCGCTGACCTGTCTGGGGCTCGGTCTGTCGCTTACCGGCATTCTTGCGGCGGACTGCGGAGAAAGGACCAGCGCGCTCGCCGACCAGAGCGCCGTCTATGTCACCGCCTATAACGGCGGTCTTGCGCTCATCCACGACCGGCGCCGCGTCACCTTGAGCAACGGCACGAACGACATCGCCTGGCGCGACGTCAGCGCCACCATGGATGCCACCTCGGCCCTGTTGGAGAGCGTAACGGCCCCGGGCACGGTGGACGTGCGCGAGCAAAACTTCAACTTCGATCTACTCTCTCCCAATTCGCTCTTGCAAAAATACGTCGGCCACGATGTGACGATCGTTCACGACAAGCCGGCTGCGGGACAGCCGCGCCGCGAGACGGCCCGCTTGCTGAGCATCAACGACGGCATCGTTCTGCAGTACCGCGATCGCATTGAAACGCAGCTCGTCGACAGCCACATCGTGTACGCTCGGCTGCCGGGGAGCTTACGGGATCGCCCGACACTCGTGCTCGAACTCGAAAGCCGCCACGCGGGGAGTCAAGAGCTGGACTTGAGTTACCTGACCCGCAACGTCGGCTGGAGCGCGGCATACGTCGGTGCGGTCGCTGCCGACGAGCGGACCATGACGCTAAAGGGCTATGTGACCCTGTCCAACACGAGCGGCACGACGTACCGGGACGCGCACCTGCAACTCGTTGCCGGCAACGTGAACGTTTCGCACGAGCCGGCGGCGGAGCCGACGCAAGACACGCTGCGGACGATCGCGCGGGTCACGACCAGAGAGGAAAACTACTTCGAATATCACCTGTATACGTTGCCGCGCACGACGACGATCGCCGATAACCAAACAAAGCAAGTATCGCTGCTCTGCGCCGACAGCGTGCCGATCCACAAGACGCTCGAGCTGCGGGGTGCCGCCTTCTACTATTCCAACGCCAATGCCGACCTAGGCGCGAGCCTGCACGTCGGCGTGTACGAAACATTCACCAATAAGGGCGGTGATTTGGGCATCCCGCTTCCGGCGACGTCGAGCGCCACCGCGACATGGAGCGTTCACGTGCCGGCGAACGGTCACGCGACGTTGGAGTACGCCGCCCACGTTCGCCTGTGCTTTTAGCTTTAGCGGCCCGGGTTAAGCTTCGACGACGATTCCCGCGCCGGTCAGCACGGAGCCGATGACGGCGTCGAGGGCGCCGCATGCCCGCAACGCCATGCGCAGCGCACCGAGTGCATCGGGTGCGACGGCGATCAAGAGTCCGCCGCTGGTTTGCGCGTCGCTGAGCAGCAGGCGTTCGTCGCGCGTGACGCCGTCTGCGAACGTCGTAAAGGCGGCGTGCTCGGCGGCGTTGTCGCGGCTACCGCCGGGAATGATGCCGGCCGCCAGCATTTCGAGCGCAAGCGCGTGGCGCGGAACCTTGGAAGCGATCACGCGCAGCGCGACGCCGCTGGCGGTCGCCATCTCGTGGGCGTGGCCGAGCAGCCCAAAACCGGTTACATCCGTCGCGGCATGCGCCTGGGCGCCCAGCATTGCGCGGGCCGCGCCCGCATTGAGCATTGTCATCCAGCCGACCGCCTCGGCAGCCTGCGCTTCGTCGATTGCATTTTTTTTCAGAGCTGAAGCGATAATGCCGGTGCCCAGCGGCTTGGTAAGCACGAGCGCATCTCCGGGGTGCGCGCCGGCGTTCGTGACGATTTCTTTTGGATGCACGATGCCCGTGACCGCGAGGCCGTATTTGGGCTCGTCATCCTTGATCGTGTGGCCGCCCACGATGGCTACGCCGGCGCTGCGTGCGACCTCCGCGCCCCCGGCCAAGATGCGCGCGAGGACGTGCGGGCCGAACGTTTCCAGCGGAAAGGCGGCGATGTTGAGAGCGCACACGGGCGTCGCGCCCATGGCGTAAACGTCGGAGAGGGCATTGGCCGCGGCGATGCGGCCGAAGTCGTACGCGTCATCGACAATTGGCGTAAAGAAGTCGACGGTTTGCACGAGCGCAAGATCGTCGCGCAGTTGGTAGACGCCCGCATCGTCACGCGTCGAAAATCCCACGAGCACGCGCGGATCCACGGAAGACGGCAAGCCGCGCAGGACCTGCGCGAGGTCGGCCGAGCCGACTTTACTCGCTCAACCGCCGCCCGCCGTCGCCGCCGTCAGCCGGATCCGTTCATCCGATCGCATCCAACGTACCTACGACGTTTTTACCGGCGATACCGCGCTATGACAAACGGGCCAGGAAATTCGCAAGGTGATCGTGGCTGCGGCACACAGATACGTGCAGATGGCGAAGCGGCTGTTCATTCCCGGGCCGGTCACGTGTGCGCCTGACGTTCTGGAAGCAACGGCGGCGCCGCTCGTCGACCATCGCGGACCCGAGTTTGCCGCGGTCCTCACTGGGATAGCTGACGCTCTTCGGCCGGTGTTCGGGACGAGCGGCGACGTCGTCGTTTTGGGAAGTTCCGGAACGGGCGGTCTGGAAGCAGCCGTGGCCAACAGCTTTGCGCCGGGTCAGAAGGTGCTTGCGTGTCCCGTCGGCGTCTTCGGACGGCGCTTTGCAGACATTGCGCGCATTTACGGTCTTGAGGTCGAAACGCTCGACACGCCGCTCGGCGCGTGTGTCGACCCGGCCGCACTGGCGACGCGCCTACGCGAGGACCGCAACCATGCGTTCGCCGGCATCCTGCTGACGCACAACGAGACTTCAACCGGCGTACAGAACGACATGGCGGCGCAGGCTGCAGCGATCGGCGACCATCCGGCGACGGTCATCGTCGATAGCGTGAGCGGGCTCGGCGCGTCGCCCTTTGCGATGGATGCATGGCGCTTCGATATCGTGGTGGGCGCTTCACAAAAAGCGCTGGCGGCGCCGCCGGGGCTGGCCATGCTGGCGCTCGGCGAACGCGCCTGGTCGCGCATGTCCGACGGCGGCGCTCCGCGGTTCTATTTCGATCTGCGCAAGGCACGCCAACTGGGGGCGGCCGGCCAGACGCCGTGGACCCCGCCGGTCAGCATCGCCTTTGGTCTCGCCGCTGCGCTGGCGCGATATCACGCGGAAGGTGCGCAGCGCGCATACGCCCGGCACGCTCGGTACGCCCAAGCCATTCGTGCTTTCGCTGCAGCAGCGAACCTCCAAGACCTTTCGCATCCCGGTGCGCATTCGGTGACGGTCGTCGCACTGTGCGCACCGGCCGGCGTCGACGTCACGGCGGTGCGCAGCCGCTTACGGCAAGACTATGATGTGGTGATCGGCGGCGGTCAAGCCGAACTTGCCGGAAAAATCTTGCGCATCGGCACGATGGGCGCTCTCTCGCCCGACGACGTTGCAACTGCGCTGGACGCCTTGGCGACGGTTCTGCGCGAGCAGGGCCATGCTATGGACGCCAGCCGCGCGACTGCAGCGGCACGGGACATCTTAGCGGAAGCGCTGGTCGCGCCGTCGTGACGAACCTTCTCGGAGCCTACCCGTAACGGCGCGCGCGCACGTCCTCAAAAGCGTCCTGCGCCGTCATCTCAGGAGTGCAAAGATAGGGACGGCGACGCCGCGGGTTTTTCCGCTAGCGGTCATGGTGTGCGAATAGCGGGGCGGCAAGCGGTTGTAGGAAGTTCGGCAGCGACGCGCGCAGCGACGCGTCGAGCCGACGAGTCGGCCCCGAAAACAGCCCAACGAGTTGCGAGCGGCGCAAATCCGCGTGAACCGACGGCGCAAGCGGAAGAAAGGACACGACGTAGAGGACGGCCCAGATCAGCACCGCCGCCTTCGCCGCACCGACGAGCGCTCCCAGAACGGCGTTGCCGGCGCCCAGCAACGGCAGTTTCGCAACGAGGCTCAGTGCCGCTCCGAGCGCCAGAACGATCGCATAGGCGGCCAGCGCATAGGCCAGCATACCGACGACGTGCGCGGGCGCCGCGGCGAGGTGAAAGCGCTCGCGCATAAAGCCGTCCCACAAGCCGGGATACCGAAAAGCCGCCGTAATCGCAAAGATGAGCGCCAGTGCGCCCGTCAATTCCCGAACGAGGCCGCGCTTTAGGCCGCGTAACGCGCCGATCAAAATGACCAGCGCGACGACGACGTCGGGCCAGGTCACGCGAGCAGAATCGCTTTACTCACGAAGTATTGCGCCGCAGCGTTCGTGCAGCGAGGCGAGGATCGCGCCGACGTATGCGTCGGCTTCGGCATCGGTAAGCGTGCCGTCGAAGCGTTGCAGCACGACGCGCACGGCGAGGCTTTTTTTGCCCTCGGCGACTTGGGGCCCGCGGTATTCATCGAAGACCCGCACGCCGCTGATCGCGCCGTCCGCCCCGAGGCGTACGGCCTGCTCGATGTCGGCGGCCGAAACATCGGGCGCGACGACGAGGGCGAGGTCGCGTTCGACGGCCGGATACTTGGATGGAGCGATGTAGCGCGCGAGGTGGTAAGCGGGCAGGTCGGCGAGGTTCAGCGCGCCGACGTATACGCGGCGGTCGATCTCGTAGGCGCCAAGCAGCCGCGGATCGACGGCGCCCACCGTCGCGACCGCCGTACCGTCGATTAGGAGCGCCGCCGTTTTTCCCGGATGGCCCTCGGGCAGCGCACCGGCGACCGCTTCGGGATCCCGGCCCGTCAACGTGCGCAACAGCGCGCACGACTCACCTTTGAACATCAGGAAACCATCGTCGCGCCAGGCCGGCTCGACGCTGTGGGGCAGAGCCGCAAGCCACGTAACGACGACCGTTTCCGCGGGCTCCGGTCCCGCGAAGACGTGACCGAGTTCGAACGTGCGCAACGGATCGTCGCCCGCGTACGCGGCCGCGTGCGCGAGCAATCCCGGTACGAGTGAAAAGCGCAAGTAGCGCTGTTCATCCGAAAGCGGATTACGGATCTCGACAATCTCGTTGGGAAGTGCGATGCCGGTGCGGCGATAGCCCTCCGCCACGGCGCCCGACTGCAAGGCGAAGGTCACCGCTTCAACGTAGCCGAGCGCCGCGAGGGCATGCGCGACGCGCCGTTCGCGGCGATATGCGTCGCTCGAGACCTGTGCCGGGAACAGCGGCGGAAGGACGGGGGGAATGCGATCGTAGCCGATGATGCGCGCGATTTCTTCCACGACGTCTTCGGCGATGCGCACGTCGCCGCGCCACGGCGGCGGCGTTGCTTCGATCCGGTCGTCGACCGTTACCACGCCGAAGCCAAGCGCTTGGAGCGCATGCGCCGCTTCAGCCCTGCTGACCTCACGACCGAGCAATGCCGGCACGCGAACCGCAGGAAATGCGATCGCCTCGGCGGGTTGCGTCTCGGCGCCGAACGCTACGGGTGCATGGACGCTCGCGCCCCCGCGTTCGAGGAGATGCGCCGCGCGTGCGGCGCCCCAGGTCGACAGCGCGAGCGGAAGCCCCTTTTCGTGCCGGCTCGATGCTTCGGTTCGTACCCCGAGCGCTACGCTCATGCGCCGCACCCGTGGTCCCGCGAACGTCGCGGCCTCGATCAGGAGCGCACGCGTCCGGGTCGACACTTCGCTCGCGGCAGCGCCGCGCAAGCCCGCGATGCATTGCGGCTCGCGGCTGTCGGCGATCACGAGAAAGCGTTCATCGAGGGCGCGTTCTTCGCCGTCGATCGTTCGCAGGCGTTCGCCGGCTCGCGCGTCGCGCACCACCAGCGTTCCGCCGGCGATGCGGTCGGCATCGTAGAAGTGCAACGGCTGGGCGCCTTCCAGCATCACGAAGTTGGAGACGTCGACGACGCTGTCGATCGGCCGTTGGCCCGCAAGCGCCAGCCGCAGGCGCATCCAAAACGGTGCCGTTCCGACGTGGACGTCATCGATGCGCTGGGCGACGAAGCGTTTGCAGTCGGGGCTTTCAAGACGAACGCAATCGGGTGATGTCGGCGGTGGCACGCTGCGCTCGATCGCCAGCGACGGCTCATGGACCGCCGTCCCAAGCGCGGCCGCGAGTTCGCGCGCCAGCCCCAGGACCGACATCGCGTCAACGCGATTGGCCGTCACCTCGACGTCGAGCACCGCTTCGCCCAGACCGAAGGCGGCGACGAAATCGGTTCCAACGAGCAGATCGCGCTCGAGCTGCAGGATGCCGTCCTCAAACCACGTTGGTTCCAGGCCGATCTCACCGGCCGACACCAACATCCCCTGGGAGGCGATGCCGCGCATCGTACGCGGCGCGATCCGCAGGCCCACCAGTTGCGCGCCGATCGTCGCAACGGGAACCACGTCGCCTGCCTGCACGTTGGCCGCCGCGGTCACGATCGTCAGCGCGCGTTCGGTGCCCACGTCGACCGCGCACACCTGTAAGCGGTCCGCTGCTGCATGTTTGCTGACGTCCGTTAGCCGCCCGACGACGATGCCCGACAGCAGCGGACGCTGCTCGACCGCCTCGACCGGAAAACCCAGCGACGCGAAGCGCGTGGCGACCGAAGCGGCGTCGAGATCGCACTTCACGTAATCGCGCAGCCAGGCAAGCGGCAATTTCATGTCCTGGCGTTGCCCTATCTCAGCGTTGCGAGCACGCGCGGGTCGTTCTCGAACAGAACGCGGATGTCGTCGACGTCGTGACGGACCATCACGATGCGGTCGATGCCGATGCCGAACGCCCACCCTTGCACTGCCGTGGGATCGTAACCGGCATTGCGCAGCACGTCGGGGTGGACCATGCCGGCGCCGCCGACCTCGATCCAGCCCGAACCGCCGCACGTCTTGCACCCGCTGCCGCCGCAGCCGGGGCACGTCGTGTCGACTTCGGCACTCGGTTCGGTGAACGGAAAGAACGATGGCCGGAAGCGGACGGCTTGCGAGGCACCGAAGAGTTCGCGCAACAGGCCCGTCAAGGTGCCCTTGAGATGGCCGAGATGAATCCCCGGTGCGACCAGCAGGCCTTCGATCTGATGGAACATCGGCGAATGGCGAGCGTCGATTGCATCGCGCCGGTACGCTTTGCCGGGCACCACGACGGCCAGCGGCGGCGGCACCGCTTCCATCGTGCGGACCTGCATCGGCGACGTGTGCGTGCGCAGCAGCACGCCGGGACGCAGATAAAAAGAGTCAAGGCCTTCACGTGCGGGATGGTCGGCCGGGATGTTGAGCGCATCGAAGTTGTAGCGCTCGGTTTCGACCTCATTGCCGAGGACCACGGCAAAGCCCAGACGTTGCAGATAGCCGCACGCATCTTCCAATGCGCGCCGAATCGGATGTAACGAACCCATGCGCGCCGGCAGCGCCGGGAACGTGACGTCGATTCGCTCAGCCAGCCGCTCGTGCAGTTGTTTGAGTGCTAAACCATGTCGCGCCGCTTCGATGCGGGCTTCGAGTGCGGCGGCCGCCGTATTGATGGCTTTGCCGGCTTCCGGGCGCTCGGCGGGGGCTAAGGTGCCGATCGATTTACGGACGTTCGTAATCTCGCCGGAACGGCCCAGGAACCGCAGCCGGATACCTTCCAGCGCGACATCGTCGGTCGCGGCGTCGAGCGCGGCTTGCACCTCTTGCTCGAGCGCTTTCAGTTGGTCTTTCAACATCGAACGCCCGACCGATTCGGCCGGGCGCTCTTAACTTCTTTTCCTGGGACGACCGAGGCTACTCAGCTGCTCGCGGGGGCTTGATTGTTTTGTCGATACATCAAATACGCGTAGACGGATCCCGTGCTCGTGAACAGTTTCCAGAAGCGGTCGCTAGTGCGCATCAGTCGGCGTGTACCCTTCCTCATTATTGATTGTCACGGCCCAGCCGCATGAGAATGAAGCGAGTATAACATAGGGTGGAGTGGCCGCCAAGTCTTGACAAACCACCGTTTCCTCGCGTTCACCGGGCACCATTTCGGTGACCGAATTGTTGTGAAAATGCATACATGATGATGCTGCCGGCAATCGCTGCGTTGAGGCTGTCACCGCGTCCGCATTGCGGGACCGCGACGACCGAGTCGGCATGGCTCAGCCACGCACCGGTACCCTGGCGCTCGTGCCCGACCACGATCAGCGATTTGCTGGGAAAGGCAAACGCCGGCAGCGGCGATCCGGAGGGATCGGCGACCACGAGCGCATAGCCGCGGCGGCGCGCCAGGGCCGCTAGACCGTCCGGCTCGGCCACGGCCAACCTCAGCCGAAACAGCGCTCCCATGGTTGCCCGGACAAGCTTTGGATTGTACGGTTCGACGGCGCCGGTGGCGAAGATCGCGGCGGAAAAACCGAAAATGTCGGCCGAACGCAACAGTGTGCCCGCATTGCCGGGATCGGCCACGCCTCCGAGCACGAGCGCCGGTGCGCCGGTGTCGAGCAGGTCTGCGGGATCGGTGAGCGCCTGCCGATACACCGCGACGATTTCCGGCGGAGTCTCCAGAGGCGACAGGCGTCGCATGTCGCGTGGCGCGACGACGAAGATCCGATCGGCGAGTTCGGTCTCGAGCGGCCCCAGTGTCCCTACGCCGGCCTCGGTACCATAGACGGCTTCTGGCCGGTGGCCCGCCGCCAGCGCTTCGCCGAGCAAGGTAAGGCCTTCAACGGTAAAGCGGCCCTGTTCGCGCCGCGCCCGTTTGGTCAGTAGCGCGCGGACGGCGGCTAAACGCGGAGAGTGCGAGCCAAGCAGCGTTGACACCCGGCCATCTTCGACCATGGTCCAGGGAATTTCGTCCCGGCGGCGGAGGCTACGCCGGTGGCCGCGCGCACCATCGAGACCGTTTCGGTCGCCGTCATGGCCCTGCTCGTCCTGGTCGGCGGGAGCGCCCTCTTGCAGGAGATGGCCCAACTACACGGCGTTGCCATTTCGGCGTTGGCGGTCGTCGCCATCGTGATCCTGTACGCCTTCCGGCGCAACTACCGCGCTGGGGTGCCGTCCGCGCGGCTGCACGCGGCGCGCGATGCCGCCTTCCTCGCCGCGATCGTGGCCGCCGTCGCCTTCGTCGCAGGGCCGGCCCGCTGGTCCCTCGGCACCGCCGTCGCCGCCCTCGAAATCGGCCTCGTGATCGAATTGGTCGGTCGCATCGCCTAAACGTCGAACCGGCTCGCGAGCAATACGCATCGCGAAAGCGGAAGCACTCGCGTGCGTCGAAGCCGCAGCCGTGGTGCATTCCTCCGAGCGGATCTACAGCGGACGCGTGCTCAATCTGCGGGTGGACGAGATCGATCAGCCCAGCGGCGACGGCACGCGCAAGGTCGAGGTGGTCGAACATGGGGGCGGAGTGTGCGTCATCGCACAACCGATGCCGCGCGAGATCATCCTCGTCAAACAACACCGTCATGCGATCGAGCAAGATCTGTGGGAAGTTCCCGCGGGCATGATCGAACACGGCGAGCCGGCGCTCGAAACCGCCAAGCGCGAGCTCCTCGAAGAAACCGGCTATCGCGCCGAGTCGCTGCGGCCCTTATGGAGCATGTACACCGTTCCCGGCTACGGTCAGGAGCGCATCCGCTACTTCGTCGCCGAAGGGCTGACCGCGGGTGAAGCGCAGCCCGAAGCCGATGAGCAATTCGAATTACGCATTTGGCCGGTCGACGAGGCCTGGGCGCTCGTCGAACGCGACGAAATGCGCGACGCGAAAACCCAAATAGCCCTCGCTTGGGCCCGGGCCAGGCTCTGATTTGATAGCCACGCTCTCGGGCGAAGTATTTTTGGCGGGGCTATTGAGAAGGCAGTGGTTTACGCACGGCGAGGCGGTCCACCATTTCGCGGGTGGGTAACTTGACGTTGCGCGCCACCTGGAGCCACGACATCAGTTTGATCGTCCAGTAGGTGGGGTCGAATTCGAACCAGCGCATGCCGTGGCGCGCGGAAAACGGGAAAGCGTGATGGTTGTTGTGCCAGCCTTCACCGAAGGTGAGAACGGCGACCCACCAGTTGTTCGTCGAACGGTCGCCCGTGCGAAACGACTGATAACCAACGGCGTGCGACGCACTGTTGACCAGCCACGTGCAGTGATAGGTGAAGACCAAGCGGGCGAAGACGCCCCACACGACCCATGACCATCCGCCGAGCGCCAGTAAGGCGAGTCCCAGAGCAATCGTGACCAGCAGATTGTATTTGTCGGCGAGCCGGTAAAATGGATCTTTGACGAGATCGGGCGCCCAGCGCGCGCGCTCAGCCGGTGTGACGCGGTCCTTGTTGGTTCGGAAGAGCCACTCGAAGTGCGCCCACGGCATGCCGCGATGTGAATCGTGCGGGTCGCCGTCGCGGTCGGTGTTCGCATGGTGCGCGCGGTGCTGCGCGACCCACTCGATCGGCCCTCCCTGCAGTGCAAGAATGCCGATCACCGTGAGCGCGTATTCGACCGGTTTGGCGACCACCAGACTGCGATGCGTCAACAGCCGGTGATAGGCCAGCGTGATGCCCATCCCCGTCACGATGTACAGCGCGAGCGCGACAATCACCGCCGACCACGAAAAGAACGCCGGAACGAATATGCCCAGCGCCCCAAGATGAATGATCGCGAGGCCGATCGCAATCGGATAATCGCGGGCCGGTCGCTGAAGCTGGGGTGTGCTCGCCTGAGTCGCCATGTCGTCCTTTGGAACGTATCGGTACGAGAGAAGTTGCGCTTTAAAGCCCCGTTCGAGCAGCGCCCTGATTTAGCGCAGGGCTAGGGGCGAAGTGGGGTTTCCAGCTGGGCTTTGGCTACGGCCAGCAGCGAGTCGAAGGCCGCTTGATCGGAGACGGCGAGCTCAGCCAACACCTTGCGATTGAGCGTTACCCCGCTTTTCTTGAGCCCGTCGATCAGACGCGAATAGGAGAGCCCTTCGCGGCGGGCCGCGGCGTTGATGCGGCTGATCCACAGCGAGCGAAAGTCGCGCTTGCGAACGCGCCGGTCGCGGAAGGCGTAGTGCAGCGAGTGCAGCAGCGCTTCGTTGGCGACCCGATAATTGCGCCGGCGCGCGGCGCGGAAGCCCTTAACCAGCTTCATGACCTTGCGCCGGTGCACCGCGGATGCGGCGCCACGCTTGATACGTGCCATGGTAACTCCTAAAGCAAGTAAGGAATTTGCGGCGCGAACCGTTTGAGATCGCCCGCGAAGACCGGCTGGTCCTTACGGAAGTGCCGCTTGCGCTTACGCGTCTTCTTGCTCAGGATGTGACCGCAGCCGCTGAATTGGTGACGGTGGGAAACCTTTCCGTTGGCACTCACCTTGACGCGCTTTGCGGTGCCGCGGTGCGTTCTGATCTTAGGCACTGGATGGGACTCCTTGTGGCGGGGCGGTCGTTCGGGTTCCGTCGCTGCTGGGGACGGGAGGCGCGTCGTGTGGGTGCGTGAACTTCGGCGGTCCCGTCGGCACGGCGCGCGGCGCCAGGATCATGAACATGTTCTTGCCTTCGAGTTTCGCATCGCGTTCGACCGTCGCGATCGGCGTCATGTCGGCGGCCATGCGGTCGAGCAGGCGTTTTCCGAAACTCGTGTAGGTGATCTCGCGCCCGCGGAACATGATCGTGACCTTCACCTTGCCGCCGTCGAGCAACAGCCGCTCGGCCATGCGCGCTTTGGTTTCGTAGTCGTGCGTCTCGATCTTGGGCCGAAGTTTGACTTCCTTCAGCTCCCAATTTTTCTGCTTCTTGCGCGTATCTTTGTCTTTTTTGGACTGCTCGTATTTGAGGCGACCGTAATCACTGATCTTGCAAACCGGCGGCATCGCGGTGGGTGAAACCTCGATGAGATCGAGGCCCTTCTGGCGCGCCAGCGCCATGGCGTTTTCGGTCGGCATGACGCCGAGTTGCGTGCCTTCGTCGTCGATGACGCGGACTTGACGGATTCGGATTTGATCGTTGATACGCAGCGGTCGTGCTATGGCAGAGTTCCTTATGAAGCGAACGAGGGACAAAAAAAGTGGCGATGCCAAGCATCTCCACCCCAAAGACCTACCGACGGTCCTTGTCGTGCGACCGGATTGCCCGCAGGCGTCCGGTGAGGGTGCGGTCGCGACCCTGCTTCGGCTCTGTCATCCTAGCAGGAATGCCTACCGAGGTCAACGGCGCTCGGGGGTAGGCCAGCCACCCGCGGTTCGACGCGTAATCGAGATACACGGTGAAGCGGCGTAACACGTCGCTGCCGACCAAGCCGTCGGCATCGTCGAAGCCGAGGGCGTACGGTGAAAGGGCTTCAACGGTCGGCAACGCTTCGAACAGCACCGGACCGAGCGTCAAGCGCTGCGGAACCAGGTCGCGATAGGCCATCGTGCCGCCGATGCCGGCGCCGGAGCGCACCCCGCGTCCGAGCGGCGTCGCCAGTTCGGGGTGCGCGTGCGTGAAGCGTTGGAAGAGGACCAGTGAAAACTCCGCGCCGGTGTCGACGATGAAGTCGTTGCCGGTCGCCTCGCCGACGGTCACGCGCGTGAGCGGGATCTGCGAACCGAGCCGGACGTCGAGCGGCACGGCACCAGCCGGCGCCGCGCCGCTTCCGGGACGCGCCACATCGACGCTGCCGCCGGCATAGTCGATGCGTAGCGCGACGGCGTCGAGAAAATCAAAGCCCAGAAGTCCGACGACGCGGGTTTTGGTGCCCTCGCGCATCGAGATCGGTATCGTGCGCATCACCACGTCGTGCATCGCGAGCGGTCCGATGCCGACTTGCGGTACGATGACCCGACTCGCCGCGAAACTGCCCGCGACGGTCTCCATGGTCCGGCCATACGCCGGCAGTCCCAGGCGCCGGGCGAGAGCGCCGTCGATCGACATCGCCGCGGCTCCCGAATCCAACAGAAAATCGAGCCCGCGGCCGGCGATCGTCAGCCGCACGTAGATGCGCCCGTTCTCGATGCGCGCGGGTAAGCGTACCGTCCGTGAGCCGGCCGGAAATTCGACGAGCGAGCGTCGGTCGCCGGGAATCGTAAAGGTGCCGGGGGCGAGCGCCGGCGCGAGTTCATCGTGCGCCAGCCGGTAGTCGAACGTGGTTTGCGGCCGGTCGTCGCCGCCGAACTCATGCCATGCGCGCGTGCGGCCGCGCGCGTCGGTGCGAAAATCATCGTATGACGTGTGCGACGTGCGGCCGGCGAGCGATTTGTCGACGCGCACGATCAAGTAGGAGCGCGGGTCGAAGTACGTGCGCACGACGTGGCCGCCGGCATACGCTTGACTGACAAGCCATGCGTCGACTGGTTCGCGCACGCGCGTGACGCTTCGCGCGACGATGCGTTCGTTGCCCGACGGATCGGGGCGCTCGAAGACCGTTTCGCCGTTGTCGTTCTGATGCCAGCGTTGGCCGCGATCGCTGCCGCGCGCGCTATGGAAGGGTCCGAGCGTCATCGCGGAGATGCTGTCGGAGCCGCGGTGTATGGTGACGAGCGTGCCGCCCAAGCCGTCTCTGCGAATGTCCCACGTCTCCCGTTCGGTCGCCGGCCGCCGTTCCGCTCCGCTGGCCAGACGCTCGCGCGCGAAGAGTTCGTCGATGCTCGGAAGGACGTCGGCGCGCGCCGGACCGTGACCGCACCACAACGCGCAGACCGTGGCGATGCCCGCAAACAGAAGGCTGCCGAGCGTTGCCCGGCAGCCCCTGCGCGCATCCGGCGACGCCGGCCATGCCCTCACGACAGCGGCGCGAGTTCCAGGGGAATGGGCAAGGTCGGGCGCGCATCGAAGGTCGGTTTGCCGTTGCTCGAGCGGCGCAACTCGGCGATGAGTTCGAGCGCTTTCTGCATCTGCGGATCGACGCCGTTGCGGCTGTCATGCGGCGCGATGTCGACGTCGTAATCGGGATCGGTCCCGTAGTTCTCGACTTTCCATCCGACGTCCACGAACCAGAAGGAAAACTCGGGCTGGGTCGTGATCGTGCCGTCGACGAGCCGGTGGTATGGCTCGATGCCAATCACGCCGCCCCAGGTGCGCTTGCCGATCAGCGGTCCCAGTCTGTAGAGTTTGAAGGCGTGGCTGAAGATGTCGCCGTCGGAGCCGGCAAACTGGTTGGTGAGTGCGACCATCGGGCCGCCGACCGATTCCTTGGGATAGGGTTCCGGCGGATTGTAGCGCGAGATGTCGTAGCCGATGCGCTTGCGCGTCAGCTTCTCGAGCAGCAGCGGCGACACGTGGCCGCCGCGGTTGTAGCGGACGTCGACGATCAGCGCGTCACGCCCGAACTCCGACAGATAGCCGCGATGGAATTCGGAGAACCCCCACGGCCCCATGTCGGGAATGTGCAGGTAACCGACGCGGCCGCCGGTTTGCGCATGGACGTACGCGCGATTGTCGCCGACCCACGCGCGGTAGCGCAACATCCGTTCATCGCGCAGGGCGCGCACGACGACGCGGCGGCGCTGCTTGCCGGTGCGGATTCCCAGCGATACCTCGCGTCCCGCCGCATTGACCAGCAGTTCGTCGGGAGTCACGTCACGGCTCAGTGCGCGCCCGCCGATCGCGACCAGCACGTCACCTTCCCGGACGCACGCCCCCGGGGCGGCGAGCGGTGAATCGGTCTCGCGGTTCCACGAATCACCGCGATAGATCTTGACGATCTCGTAACCGTCGCCGTTCCACTTGAAGTCGGCGCCGAGAAACCCGCGCCGGTATTGCGGCGGCTTGCGGTGATCGCCGCCGATCTCGTAGGCGTGTGACGTGCCGAGTTCACCGAACATTTCCCACATCACATCGGACAACTCGGCGCGGGTCCGCACGAGCGGTAACAATTTTGCATAACGCTCGCGCACGAGATTCCAGTCGACGCCCGACATCGACTCGTCCCAGAACTGTTCGCGCTGCATGCGCCACGCTTCGTGATACATCTGCGCCCACTCGTCGCGCGGTTCGATCTCGACGCTGGCCCGTGAGAGATCGAGCCAGCCGGTGCGCCGGCCGGGGTCGTTGTGCGGTTTGGGTTCGTCTTGCCCGTCCTCGGGCAGATCTGCCAGCGCGTCGATGGCGCGCAGGCGTTCGTGTGAGGTGTAGACGAGCGTGCGTCCATCGCGGCTCAGCGAGATGTCGCCGACGTCTTGCGCCAGCGGCGCGACGCGCTGCTGTTCGAAATCGTATGCGAGCAACGTCCCCGTTTCATCGTCGTCTTCCCAGGTGTTGCCCTGGGGCTTGATGCCGTGCAGCGCGAACTGCGTGAACAGAGCGCGCCCGCGGGTGGCGACGATCGCTTCGTAATTGCCTTCGTCGACGGGGAAGCCGATGATGCGTCCCCCGATTCCCTCGAAGTCGATGTCCACGCGCACGGGCTTGTCGGCCTTGCGGTCGTCGTCGCGTTCGTCATCGTGGCGGTGACGGTGCAACGGCGCGGGTTTCGGCACGAACGGATCGGCGACGTCCGGGCGCAAAGTCACCAAGAACGGACGCGACGCTTGCGGGAAACTCAGATCGAATTGCAGCGCATCGTAAACGGGGTTGAAGTCGCGCGTCGAGATGAAATAGAGGAAGTTGCCGTCGGGGTCCCACGCCGGTGCCCGGTCGACGCGCAGCAGCGGCGTGACGTCGTGCACGGCGCCCGATTTGACCTTGGCGATCCGCACGATCGACGTATCCCGATTCGCGCCCGCGGCATCGTCGGGTTTGACGGCGCACGCGTAGGCAAGCCATCGCCCGTCGGGCGAGAACGCCAGATCCGAAAGGTTTGAAGCGGGACTGCGGTCGAGCGGGCGCACCGCGCCGTCGTCGAGGTCGACCAGCAGCAATTCGTGCCGATGATTCGCCAGCGCCGCGACGTCGGCGTGCGGTGAGACGGCCAACTCGACGATGCGCCCGACGTCGCCCGTCTCGAGCGTGCGGGGGGCCGCTTCGCCGTCGGCGCGACGAATTTCGAGACGCTCGGCACCGCTCTCGTCGCTGACGCAAAGGAACCGCTCGCCGTCGCTCAGCCACTGCGCCAAACGGTACCGCACCCGGCTCCCCGAGCCGTGGCCCACGACCGCCTCCTCCCATAGGGGCATCGTGAACGCGTGTCCGCGGGAAACGAGCGCCAGCGCCGTGCCGTCGGGGCTGGGAGCGACACTTTCGAGTCCGTCGTCGATTTCGACGAAACGGCGCTTGGTTTGCACGGCCGCCGACGGCGCCTCGACGGCGACGTAGGTGACGGCGTCCGTGCGGGGATCGAGCAGCGCCAGACGAGCGCCCGTCGTGTAGGCGATCAGCGTCCCGTCGGTTGACGGGAAGCGCACGAAGTATTCGGTCTCGTGCGTGTGGCGGCGCAAGTCGCTGCCGTCCGCGCGCACCGAATAGATGTTGCCGACGCCCTCATGATCGGAGAGGAAAAAGACGCGTTCGCCGACCCACATCGGCCACACGAGGTTGCCCGGCAACGCGATCAGCCTCGAGAAGAGGCCAGCCTCGCCTTCCACCCACAGGTCGCCGGCGGTGCCGCCCTTGTAGCGTTTCCAACGAGCGGGGTCATCGTTGTTGCGCCCGATCGCGAAGCGCCCCGTCGTGCTCAGCGAGAGACTGCGAGCGTGTCCCAGGCGCAAAGCGTGCGGCACGCCGCCCGACGCTGCGACTCGATACCCGTGCGTCTCGCGCACGAACGGCGCGTTGGCATCGGCGCAGAACAGGATGCCCGCACCGTCGGGCGTCCAGCCGGAGACGATGCAGGCGTCCGAACCCAAGAAGGTGAGCCGGCGCGGGTCGCCGCCCGCCGCGTCCATCGAATACACTTCAGGCTGCCCCTCGTCGCGGCCGACGAAAGCGATCGTCGCGCCGTCGGGCGACAGCCGCGGAGTCGACACCTCCCCTTCGCTTGCCGTCAAGCGCCGGGCGACGCCGCCCTCTCGCGGAACCGACCACAGATCGTCCTCACAGACGAAAACGATCAGGTCGCGCGCCACCGTCGCGTACCGGTAATACCCGAGCCGATCCATCGTTCTAGGGTTAGTCGGCCGGAGGCGCCGTTCCCGGCGCGAAATCTCGTCGGTCGTGTCGGCTTTCCGCGACCACTTCTGGGACAAGTATTTCTCGTATCGGCGGCAGTACGTCGCCCATGTCGTCCGCGTCGCGCCGCAGCGCGGCTCGCTCGCGGTTCTCTCCGAAATCGCGCGACTGGGCTTCATGGTCGCGGGCAACCTCCTGTGCGCCGTGATCTTGTGGGCCCTGACCGCCGGGGCCGCCGGCCGGACCGGCGGCTTCGGGCTGTGGCCGGTCGTTTTCGGTTTGTGCGCGCTCGTACCGACGCTGTTCGTTGCGCTCGCTACGGGCGGTCTGTGCGCCGCGGTCGCTGACCGCCGGCGCGTGCAGTCTACGACGACGGCACCGTGACGGCGGCCTTCCGCGGTCCAGCGCTGGGGAACCGGACGCTGCGGCGAAGGACGCCGGGATGACCGATGGTGACGCCCGGATTGCGGCGCTCTTCGAGGCGCAGTCGCCGCGGGGCTTGGCGCGGGCCATCTCCCGGGCGGAGGCGGGACGGGGCGCTGCGCTGATGCATCGCTTCTTCGAGCGCACGGGCCGGGCGGCGACGATTGGGCTGACGGGGCCGCCGGGGGTCGGAAAATCGACGCTCTGCAGCGGCCTCATCGGGATCGCCCGGGCCCGGGGAAAGACGGTCGGCGTCGTGTCCGTCGACCCCAGTTCTCCCTTTTCGCACGGCGCGATTTTGGGCGACCGCATTCGCCTCTCCGAGCACTTCACCGACCGAGACGTCTTCATTCGCTCGATGGCTAGCCGCGGCCATCTGGGTGGTTTGGCCGGCGCGACCGGCGACGCCGTCGCCTTGATGGACGCCTTCGGGCTCGACGTCGTGATCGTTGAAACCGTCGGCGTCGGACAGTCGGAAATCGAGATCGCGGAACTCGCCGACACGACGCTGGTGGCGCTTCAACCCGGCAGCGGCGACTCGGTGCAGCTGCTCAAAGCGGGAATACTCGAAGTCGCCGACGTGTTCGTCGTCAACAAAGCCGACCACCCGATGGCGCTGCAACTGCAGCGCGAGATCCGCGGGATGATGGAGATGCTCGATTTTTCGGGGTGGGTTCCGGAGTTGGTTGCGACACAAGCGCGCGACAACGTCGGAATCGATCGCTTGTGGGATGCGATCGGACGGCACGAGATCTATCTGCGCGAGAGCGGCGAGCTGGCGCGCAAACGGCGCAGTGCGTTTGCGCATCGCGTGCGGGCGCTGGTGATGGGCCGGTTGGAAGCGCGTGTTTCGTCGCGCGTCGCTGCGCTTGCCCAGCAGGGCGGCGATCCCTATGCGGCGGCCGAAACGATCGCCGAGCCCCTGGAACGGGTGTTGCCCGACGCGACGCCCATGGCGCCCCAAGCGGCTTTCGTCACCGCGAGCGTCAAGGGCTTGTGAGCGGCGCGAAACCGTCGGGGACCGCAGGGGCGTCTTGAAAGCGGGATGATCGCACCGGAACGCCTAGATCTGCCGTACACGGCCGGTGTCGCCGCCGCGACCGACGGCTTGTATGAGCGCGTGTCGCGGACGGTCACGCCGGTCGAGTGGGAACTTTACGCCCCGTACGTGGCGCGCATTGAAGCGCTCAAAGCACAGCGTCAGGCGATCGTCCTCGCGCACCACTACCAAACGGCGGAAATTTATCGCTGCGTCGCCGACGTCGTCGGCGACTCGCTTGCGCTCGCCCAAGCGGCGGCCGCGACCGACGCCGAGGTCATCGTCATGTGCGGCGTCCACTTCATGGCCGAGACGGCCAAACTCCTGAGTCCGCACAAGATCGTGCTGCTGCCCGACCTCGCCGCGGGCTGTTCGCTGGCCGATTCCATCACGGCGCACGACGTGCGCCGGCTGCGCAACGCGCATCCTGGCGCGCCGGTCGTCACCTACGTCAATACGTCCGCCGCCGTCAAAGCGGAGAGCGACGTGTGCTGCACGTCGGCCAATGCCGTACGGGTCGTCGAGTCGCTCGGCGCGCCCAAGGTCATCTTTCTGCCGGATCAATATCTCGCCGCCTACGTCGCGGCCAAGACGAGCGTCGAAATCGTGACGTGGCAAGGTCACTGCGAAGTGCACGAACGGTTTACGGCTCAAGAAATTCGCGCTTTGCGTGCCCAACATGAAGGCATCGTCGTGCTCGCGCACCCGGAGTGCCCGCCCGACGTGCTCGCCAGCGCCGATTTCGTCGGCTCCACGACGTCGATGCTGGGCTATCTGCGCGAAACGAATCCGCGTCGCGTGGCCATGATCACCGAGTGTTCGATGGCGGCCAACCTCGTCGATGCGTTCCCCGAAATCGAGTTCTCGCAGCCGTGCAACCTCTGTCCGCACATGCGGCGCATCACCTTGCCGAAGATTCTGCGCGCGCTCGAGACGCTATCGCCGCAGATCGAGATCGACCCCGGGATCGCGCAACCGGCCCGCCGCGCGGTGGAACGCATGACCGCGATCGGGCGCGATTCGCGATGAACGACCAGCCCGGCTTCGATGCCATCGTCGTCGGCGGAGGCCTGGCCGGCATGCTGACGGCGCTGGAATTGCAGCCGTTGCGCGTCGCGCTCGTCTCCTACGGGCGGCTGGGCGAATCGACCTCGTCGGCGTGGGCGCAAGGCGGAATTGCGGCTGCCGTCGGCGACGATGACTCGCCCGCCTTGCATGCCGCCGACACGGTTGCGGCCGGCGCCGGTCTGGTGGAACGGCGCGTCGCGGCGCGCCTTGCGGCCGACGCACCGGGCGCGATCGAGCGCATTGCGTCGCTCGGCGTACGCTTCGACCGAGCCGACGCGGCGCATTATGCGCTCGGGCGTGAAGCCGCGCACTCACGACGCCGCATCGTCCGCGCCGGCGGCGATGCAATCGGGGCCGAACTGGTGCGCGCGACGGTGGCGGCCGTTCGTGAGCGAGCGGCCATCGAACGCTTTGAAGGCGGGCGCGCTCTCGATGTCGTGCTCGATGATTCGCGACACGTTGCCGGACTGACGTTGCGGCATGTGGACGGCACGACCGAGATGCTGGTTGCGCCGGCGGCGGTTCTGGCTACCGGCGGCATCGGCGGACTGTACCGTTTCACCACCAATCCGACGCTTTCGCGCGGAACCGGCATCGCGATTGCCGCACGCGCCGGGGCCCGACTGGCGGATCTCGAATTCGTGCAGTTCCACCCGACCGCGCTCGATGTTCCTAGCGACCCGCTGCCGCTTATCAGCGAAGCGGTGCGCGGCGAGGGAGCGCTGCTGGTGGACGAGGCGGGTGAGCGCATCATGGCCGGCGTCGACGCGGCGCTCGAGCTTGCGCCGCGCGATGTGGTGGCGCGCCGCGTCTTTGCGGTGCGGCAGCAGGGACGACGGGTGTTTCTCGATGCGCGTGCGGCGATCGGCGATTCTTTTCCGCTGCGCTTCCCGACCGTTTTCGCGGCTTGCCGGCGTTTTGGCATCGATCCGCGCAGCGAGCCGATTCCCGTCGTTGCCGCCGCCCATTACCATATGGGCGGCATCGCGGTCGATCTGCAAGGACGCACCAACGTTGGCGGCTTGTACGCCTGCGGCGAAGTCGCGGCGACGGGCGTTCACGGCGCCAATCGCCTCGCGAGCAATTCACTGTTGGAATCGGTGGTCTATCCGGAACGGATCGCGCGCGACGTTCGCGCTGCCGGCGGCCGCCGGGTCGGGCCTCTTTCCCGTACGCGGAACGAAGCAGGCGCCGCGGCGCCAGCCGCCGCTGCCGCGTGGGAAGAACTGCGCAGCGAGATGTACCGCAACGTCGGCGTCGAGCGCGATGAGTCGCGCCTCTTCGCCGCCGCCGCCCGCCTCGCAGCCCTTGCCGCCGACAATCCGAGCGAGGAGTTTCGTGACGCTGCGACGGTGGCGGCGCTGATCGCGCACGCCGCCTTGCTGCGCCGCGAATCGCGCGGCAGTCATATTCGTCTCGATTATCCGGGACGCGACGATGCCGAGCGGCACCGTTCGTTTCTGTCCCTCGCCGACGCGACGCTCGCCGGCACGGCGTGAGGCCGGCTGCGACGCAAACGTCCTCGGCGCTCGCGGTACCGGTGCTTTCTCCGTTGCCGCAAATCGTCTACGAGCCGATGGTGCGCGCCGCGCTCGCGGAAGACTTGGGGTTAGGCGGAGACATTACAGCGCAAGCGACGGTCCCTGCCGACGCGCGCGCGCGCGGCGCGCTCGTCGCGCGTGCGGGCGGCGTGCTTGCCGGCCTCGAAGTCGCGCTGGCCGCGTTCCGCCTTCTTGACGCGCAGATCGCGGTGGACGTCCACTACCGCGACGGCGGCCGTGTGGAGCGGGGCGATACCATCGCAACGCTGGAGGGCGACGCGCGCGCCTTGCTCGGCGCCGAACGCACCGCGCTCAACGTGCTTTCACACCTGTGTGGGGTGGCCACGACAACAGCCTGCTATGTGGCTGCCGTGTCCGACACGCCTTGCGCGATCACCGAAACGCGCAAAACGTTGCCCGGCCTACGCGCGCTGCAAAAGTACGCCGTCCGTGCCGGAGGCGGAGCGAACCACCGGTTCCGCCTCGACGATGCAATGCTGATCAAAGACAACCACATCGCGTTGGCGGGCGGCATCGAGGCGGCGCTACGTGCCGTCCGAGCGCGCGCGGGCCGTCTCGTAAGGATCGAGATCGAAGTCGATGACCTCCAGCAACTCGACGCCGTCCTCGAGAGCCCCAATCGTCTTGATGCCGTGCTCCTCGACAACTTCTCACTGGCCGACACCCGTGAAGCCGTGGGCCGCATCGGTGGCCGCCTAACCGTCGAAGCCTCCGGCGGCATGACGCTCGACAACGTAGCGGAGGTCGCACGCGCGGGGGTCGACGTCATTTCCGTCGGTGCGCTCACCCACAGCGTCACGGCGCTGGACATCGGCCTCGATGTCACGCTTACCGCGAACTCCGCTCCGTAACGGGACGGCTTCGGTCTCCATCATGGAAAACGGGTCTTCCGGGTTTCAAGTGGATTTTGGCGTGAGATCGAGTCCGCCGCAATGGA
>JACRTY010000041.1 GCA_014305025.1 Candidatus Nyctobacter psychrophilus
GTCTGAAAAACCTGGTGTCGCCAGTTCGATTCTGGCTCTCGGCACATTGGTTTACGAGGGCATTGGGGCCGAAAGAATGCGGGCAGCGATGTTGCTTCTCTTTTTAACTTTCCCGCCGTGGTTGACCCCGAATCGCTCGGCCCTTAGTTGCCATATCCACGACGTTCGGAAGGTCTTTCGTTTATAAGAAAACCGCAGCAGCAGCAGAGCGGTGGACAACCTGAGCTCAGGATGAGGTCACGTTATCCACCGCCGCCGGGCAGGCGGTAACGCCAATGCTTGCAAGATCCGTTTCCGCGCCAGCGGACTCTCAGCTGCACTGCCGCGAACGCCATATTGGACGAGGCACCTTTCGAAAGCTGTCTGCGGACGGGCGTCATCTCGAGGCAGGGCGTGTGCGTGGTAATCGAGTGTCGTGATGATCTTCGCGTGCCGAGGCGCTTACTCACACTTGCGATGCTCTCACCGTTTCGCAAGAGCATCGTCGCGCAGCTATGAAGGTCGTGAAGGTAAACCACTGCCGGACAGGTTCCTCTTCTCGAAAATGTAGAGCCGCTCTCTGACTAAAGCTTTGCCGACGCATGTGGCCGCCTTCGGAATTCAGGAAAACAAGCTGGGCGGAGTGGTTCGTCTCGCGATGCGAGCGCAGAGCAGCAAGCGTGCTTCTCGAAAGCACCGATCGCTCGCAACTGACTCTCGTGGGGCCGACTTCGATTCCGCCGTTTCATCTTTTGAGCATGCGCAGATTCGTATGACGCCCGCTCCCAAGTGCTGGGCAGGCGGGCTCGTCGCCATCGGCGTGCTCCTTTGCGACACGCCCTTGGAATCCAACGTCGTTCGGCAAATAGCGGATGACTGCCGATGAAACGTCGATCTCAGGAGCTATATCCCGAATAAAGTTCGGCACGGAGAAAGGTTCGTCCGGTTGCAGATCGAAAGCCCCGGCCCGAGCCTACGGTCGCACGCCTTGGAGGGAATCCGCGGTTGGAGACCTTCATCGGAGCACGCATCACCCAGAGCGCCACGGCGTTGCCGGCGCACCGGTACGTCGGTGCCGACGTAGGCAAGGTCGAAGGCGACGCGCAGGGCCGCGCGCCCGCGGCGGGTTGACGACATGCTCTTGGCGGCGGCGTTCGTCGCGGCGCAAACCCTGGGCAGCCTCGCGTGGCGCAACGTCGGACCAGCAGTCGCGGGCGGACGCGTCGCCGCCGTCGCCGGCAGCGATCGCAACGCGCTGTTGTACTATTTGGGCGCGGCGGGCGGCGGTGTGTTTCGGACGACCAACGGAGGCCTGACGTGGAGGGACGTATGGCCGTCGTCGTCCGTGGGAGCGATCGGAGCCGTGGCCGTCGCCGCGAGCAACCCGCAGGTCGTTTGGGCCGGGACGGGTGAAGCCACGCCGCGCAACGATGCCTCCTATGGCGACGGCGTCTGGCGCTCGACCGACGGCGCAAAGCATTGGACGTGGCGCGGTCTGCCCGACTCGTACGCGATCGCGAAAATCCTGATCGATCCGCACGACCCCAACCGCGTGCTCGTCGGAGCGCTGGGCAACCCGTTTCGCGATACGACCGCGCGCGGCGTCTTCCTCACGGCCGACGGCGGCAGAAGCTGGCGGCGAACGTTGTATGTGGGACCGCAAAGCGGCGTCTCGGACATGGACGCCGACCCGCATGATCCGCGCGTTATCTACGCGGGAATGTGGCAGTTTCGCCGTGTCCCCTGGACGTTTACCAGCGGCGGCCCGCAAGACGGTCTGTATAAATCCACCGACGGCGGACGAACGTGGTGCAAACTGCGCGGCGGCCTTCCCGAGGGTCTGATGGGACGGATCGGCGTAGCGGTCGCACCTTCGAATCCCAACCGCGTGTACGCGTTGATTCAGTCGCGCGACGGTCTGCTCTGGCGCTCCGACGACGCCGGCGCGCATTGGCGGATGATGTCCAGCGACACGCTGATCGACCAGCGCCCGTTCTACATGAGCCGTTTGAGCGTCGACCCTACCAATCGAAATCACGTCTTCTTCGCGTCGGAAAACTTGATTGAAACGCACGACGGCGGCAACACGTTCCAGGACGATCACAACGCCGTCCATCAAGATCATCACGGCTTTTGGATCTCACGCGACGGTTCGCGCATCATCGAAGCGAACGACGGCGGCGCGCCGATCTCGGTCGACGGCGGCAAGCTGTGGGACTGGCGTTTCAACCTGACCTTGGCCCAGACGTATCACGTCGGGTACGATGAAACGACGCCTTATCGGCTGTGCGGCGCTTTTCAAGACAACGATTCGTATTGCGGCCCTTCCAATTCGCTCAGCCCGCTCGGCATCACGCAGCGCGACTGGCGGGACGTTGGCAACGACGGCGACGGCGTCGCCGTGTGGCCCGAACCCGGCGATCCGGAATCGGTCTGGAACGTCGGCATCAACGAACTCAACGGGCAGCTCGGCATCTTCGATCTTGCGTCGCGGCAAAACTACGATATCACGCCGAGCGTCACGGACACGAACGGCCGTGACATCGCCGCAGATCGGTACCGCTTCAACTGGGAAGCCCCGCTCGCGTTTTCCCCGAAACGTCCCGGCGTCGCGTACTTCGGTGCCAACGCGGTCTTTGAAACGCACGATCGCGGACGGACCTGGCGCGCGATCAGTCCCGACTTAACGCGCAACGACGCGGCAAAACAACGCGTTGCCGGCGGTCCCATCAACACCGACGTCTCGGGCGCCGAGTTCTACGATACCGTACTGGACATCGCGCCCTCTCCCGTGGATCGCGACGTCATCTGGACCGGCACCGATGACGGAGTCATCGAGCGTACGGCCGACGGCGGCGCGCATTGGACCAACGTGACGCCCGGCGATATCGCCTGGTCTCGGGTCGAATGCATCGAACCGTCCCGCGTTTCGGCGAACCGAGCCTATGCCGTCGTCGACCGCCATCTCTTGGGCGATCCCACCGCGCACCTGTACGAAACCGACGACGCGGGTCGCACGTGGCGGCGCATCGACGCGGGCTTGCCGCGCGATCAAATCGCACACGTCGTTCGCGAGGATCCCCTCAACCCGCAAGTTCTCTACGCGGGACTCGAACGAGGCGTCTGGGCCAGTTTCGACGGCGGCACGCAGTGGACCGATTTGCGGCTACGCATGCCGCCGGTGGCCATTCGCGATCTGCGCATTCAGCCGCAGGAACGCGATCTCATCGCCGGTACGCACGGGCGGGGACTGTGGATTCTCGACGATCTTACACCCATTGAAAGGCTGTCGGACGCGCAACGTCTCGGCGTCCCGACCCTCTTTGCCCCGCGTTCCGCACATACGTGGTACTTCTGGTGGGCATCGGGCTATCCGACCGGTGACAACGAGTGCTGCACGCCGGCCGGCGCGTCGAGCGGTGAAAATCCGCCCTACGGCGCGATCGTCTCCTATTATCTGCCGCGTGCGCTCGGTGCGTTACCCCGCCTTGACGTATTGGACGCGCGGGGCCGTCTCGTGCGGCGTTTGAAAACGACGAACCGCGCCGGACTCAACCGCAGTGCCTGGGACCTCTCCGAAGAACCGCCGACGCCCCTTGTCGGCGCCCGCGCGTGGAACCACCCTTCCGACGGTCCGATGGTCGTTCCGGGCCGGTACACCCTTCGCTTGGACGCCGACGGCCGCAGCGTGACGCAGCCGCTCGACGTCTTGCCGGACCTGCGCGCGCGCTGGACGCAAGCGGACTACGAAGCGCGCTACGACTTCTTGCGCTCGCTCGACGCCGAACTCTCCGCGATCGACGACGCGCTGAACCGCATGCAAACGGTGCGCGCGCATGGGAATGCTTCGCGGCGCCGCGCGATCGATGGGCTTGCGGCGCAGTTGACGTCGGGCGTCGTCAATTCCGAGGACGACCAATGGAAGCCCGACCGCCTGCGCGAGCGGGTGACGATTCTTCAAGGTGACGTCGCACTCTCCCAAGGGCCGCCGCTGGCGCCGCACCAGGCCGAAGCGGCCGCGATCCGTCAAGACTTCGATCGCGTGATGAGCAGCTATGGAAAATTCTTGACCACGTATCACATCGCACCCAGAACGTCTGCTTCGGAGGATCAACGGTGATGAGACAGGTGAAAGGCCTGGCGGCGAAGATTCTGAGCGCCGCTGCGCTCCTGATGATACTACTCGTGAGCTTTCGGGCCACACCGGCCGGCGCCGGCACGACCGGGAGCTTGAGCGGTACGCTTATCGACACCGCCACCGGCGCGCCGGTGACCGGTGCTACGGTAACCGTGGCAAGTCCCTCGCAAGTCGAAAGCACGTCGACCGATGCGCGCGGCCACTTTACCTTCATCTCCCTCGCGCCCGACACGTACGCGCTCAGTGCAAAAAAGAACGGCTACGACAATCTTGCGCTCCCCGGCGTCACCGTCGTCGCCGACGCGCAAAAAACGCTTGCACTGCGCGTCGCCAAAGCGCTGCGCACGATCGCCAACGTGACGGCGCGAAGCACCTCGGCGCTGGTCAGCCCCGGCACGACGGCCGATGTATATTCCGTCAACGCGCAGCAGCAGGCACGCTTGAGTGCGCTGGGCGGCGGCGGCGACCTCAACAGCGCGTTTTCTGCCGTGGCCAGCGTGCCGGGCGCCTATGTCCCGACGAACCAATCGGGATACCTGCAGGCCGTGCACGTGCGCGGCGGCGACGCCTATGAAGTGGGCTACGAACTCGACGGCGTGCCGATCAACCGCAGCTTCGATAACTATCCGTCCAGCTCACTCTCATCACTGGGGCAGCAGGAGCTGCAAGTTTACACCGGCGCGACGCCGGCGAACGGTGAGGCCCAGGGGCTGGCCGGATTCGTGAACCAAGTGATCAAGACGGGAACCTATCCCGGATTCGCCAGCGGCGATTTCACGCTGGGGACGCCGTCGTTCTACCACAGCGCGAGCGTCGAAGTGGGGGGCGCCTCGGCGAACCGCCTGTTCAGCTACTACGCGGGCTTCAACGGCTACAACAAAGAGCTGCGCTACGTTGACCAGTTCGACGCGCGCTCGTATTCGAATGAATTCGGCGTCTGGCTGGGGGCGTGCCCGTCGCCCGCTCCCGACGCCGGCATTTTCGCCTCGTGCTACACGAACGGGCGGCCCAACATCAGCGGGTATTCCGGCGGAGCGGCGGTGCCGGGTGACTTGCTCGGCCCGGTTCCCTACGGCAACAACGTGGCAAATCTCGCGACGCGAACGGGTATCGTTAATCTCCATTTCGGCATTCCCCATCGCCACGACAGCGGCCGGGATGACATCCAACTGCTGTACGACAACGAGAATATCTCGAGCGCCCTCTACAATTCGGCGCAAGACTTGGGCAAAGCGACGAATCCGAGCGACCCACTGTATGCCGCCTACTACAACAGTTTTTTACCCCCGTACTATTCCGACTATTACCAATACACGGGGTTGCTAGGCCAGACCCTGCCGGCCAACTACGCGTCGCTTGTGAAACCGTATCTTTTTCCGTCTTCTCCGCGAGATCGCGCATTCGGGTCCGCGATACCGCTCGATCAGCGTGACGTTCAGTACAACAACCAGGCGATCGTAAAGCTACAGTACCAGAAAAACTTCGGCTCGGACTCTTTCCTGCGCATCTATGGGTACACGTACTACTCAGACTACATCGGGACGGGGCCCGTCTCGACGTATGAGTTCACCGGGTTCGATTCGGGCGACTATGAACTCAACGCCCACACGCTGGGCCTCAGCGCGACGTTCGCACAGCAACTGGGAAGGCATCTGCTGCAAGCGCAGGCGTCGTACACAACGGCGAATGCGATTCGCGTCTACAACGAGCAGCCCTTCGGCGCATTCGGCGGCAATCCCGAAGACAATTTCGCCGTCCTGGTCAATCCAAAAGACCTCACGAGCGGCACCTGCTATGCGGCCGGCGCGAGCCCGGGCGCTGCGACACCCACCAGCTGCAGCAACGGCTCGGCGACGTTCGCATCGCTTGCGGGAATCGGTTCGGGCATGACCCTGCCGCCGAACGCTTCTGCGTATACCTGCGGCGGCGTGGCGTGCGCCTTTTACGTGGTCGGAAACGGCGCATACGGCGAATACAACAACGTCAAGCCGTATTTCACGGGTCTGTCGCTGACGGATCAATATCATCCCGACGACAGAGTGTCGCTGAACGTCGGGATCCGTTTGGACAGCTATCGCTTCGCCGGCGACAACACGAATACGGGAGCGGCCCGCACCTTCTGGTTCAATGCGTTCAACCATGACACGTGCTACAACACGCAAAGTTTTTCGCTTTCCGACAAGACCAGCCTCAGCAACGCCTCGAGCGGAAATCCGCTGCAGATCGGCGAGCCGTGCTCCAATGCCGGCGGCGCATACGCGGCAGCTCAGCTCGCCAATACCGTACCGACCTACAGGTACAACGTATTGCAGCCGCGCATCGGTGCGACGTACACGCTCTCGCCCGATACCGTCTTACGCGCAAGCTGGGGCGAATACAACGAGCAGCCGACGTCGGCCTACGAACAATATGATGCGCTGCAAGCGAATTTGCCCGCGCTGTTGAGCGGTTTCTATAGCCTCGGCTTTCGCTCGCCGGGGCACAACGTGGCGCCCCCCATCAGTTACAACACCGATTTTTCGATCGAGCACCACGTGCGGGGCACCAGCCTGACGACCAAGATAACACCCTTTCTGCGGCAGACCCATAGCGAGGTGGAGAACTTTTACACGAACACCAAAGCCGGCATCGTTTCCGGATTGAACGCGGGGAACCAAACCTCGGAGGGATTCGAATTCGCTTTGAACGGCGGAGACTTCGGACGCAATGGGCTCGCCGGGCAGCTCTCGTTCGCATACACCAACTCCTACGTGAAGTACAGCACGCTGCCCAACGGGCAGAACGTGCTTGCGCCGATCAACAACGACATCCAAACGTACAACGCCTACACCTCGTACTGCGCCGCCCATCCCTCCTCGAGCCCCAGCGCCCCGTGCTACACCGGAATCGGTACGGCGGCGCATACGAGCAGCGGCGTGGCGAGCGCAGCGTGCTACACTCCGGCGGGCGCAGCCGATACGTCCTGCGCGGCGGGCGACATCGGCAATCCGTACTGGAACGCGCCGCCGCAAGGCTTGATCGATCCGGGCGGCAAGTACCTTCCATATTCGGTCATTCCGGGTGGCTTAGGTTCGGGGGTCAATGCGTACAACTACCCCTACGTTGCGACGCTCGTCCTCAACTACAAGCACGACCGGTTCGCGTTAACGCCGTCGCTCCAATTCGTGGCCGGCAATCGCTACGGCGCGCCGGAAACGACGCCCGGCATCGACCCGGCGCTCGGCTGTGGCACTCTCGGCGCTCAAGGTGCACGCGATCCGCGCTACCCGTACGGTGTTCCGCGCGGCGGACTGCCGTACGATGCCAGTACGTGCGCCGGCAGTCTGGTCATTCCGGATCCCTACACCGGTCGTTTCGATGCGTTGGGCGCCTTCCGGGAGCCTTCTCAGCTCATCGGGCACCTGCGTATCTCGTATGACCTGTCGCCCAAGGCGACGCTCACTTTGACCCTCGCCAACCTGATCAATACGTGCTTCGGCGGCCAGCAGACCGGCTTTACCTACTTGTCCAATTCCAACGTGTGCAGTTACGGGAATTTGGTCAGCTTCTTGAATCCGATCGGAAACATGTACAATCCCGGGGACAACGTGCAAACGTTCTTGCGTTATCCGTACGAGCCATACTTCGGAACCTACAACGACCAAACCAGCTCGCTGAACACGCCCTTTTCAGCCTATCTTTCGCTACAATTGAAACTCTGATGCCGCCGCGGCTATCAAGCGCGCTGCTGTGGGGACCCATGACAGCGCAAGCCGATTTTGCGCGATGCAACTCGCGCTATTGACCCGTGAAGTCGGCTTCGAACAGAAACGTTCCGGCGGTCGCCAGGCAGTCCTTGTAGGCGGGGACGTAAACGGTTCGCCGCGCGGCTTGCAAGGCGGCTTGATCCAACGAGGCGTTCCCCGCTGATTTGTAAACGTTGCCGGCGAGCACGGCGCCGCTCGGATCGACGTATACGCGGATGAGGGCCGTTCCTGTGGCACCCTGCTGCCGTGCAATGTCCGGATACTCGGGTGCTGCTGCCTGGCTGCGGATTCGCACTGGGGAATTTGGAACGGCGCATGCTACGGTCGCCTTGCGATCGTTGACGGCCGCCGCCGGTCCTGTTTTGGATACGAACACGGTATAGCGCTTGGTCAGCGCCAGCAGCGCGGCATCGAAGCGCGGCGTTCCCGCCAACTCCGGCGCGACGAACGGCAAGCCGAACCGGCGCGATCCGGCCACGAGATCGGCACGCAGCGCTTGCCATAAAGGCGCATCGCTCGCGCGCAGCCCGTAACGGTACGCTTGCGCCAGATCCAGCAATTCTTCGATGGTCGCGGCCGGACTGTCCGCGCGGCCGTCCGCGCGCGCCCGCGCCGCCCACTGCAGCGCACGGGCCGCGCGGCTTTTGCAAGCCTGCTGCCGTGCGTCGGCCGTGCTGCGGCAGCGACCCGCCGAGCCGGCGTCAACCTCGCTCGCGACACATGGCTGCGCGACCGTCGCCGTAAAGCTCACCGCCGCCAACAGGAAACAAAGCCACCGAACAACCGGCATCGCCGTACTCCTGGGCCCTCAATGGCGCGCGATCCTCCCCATCATGGCCCCGGAGCCAAAGTTCCCGGCGTTCCGTCGTCCCTAACGCGGTGCGTCATGACGGCCGATATTCCCGACACCCGAAGGAGGACCGCCGATCGTGACCATCAAGGTCGGTGCGGATCGCCGCGTACCGGCGCCGCATCCCGGCCCCGTCATTCGTGAAGAATACGTCGAGCCGCTCGAATTGAGCGTGGCGGCGCTGTGCTCGGGCGCCGGCATGGACCCGCAGCGGTTTGCCGAGATGCTTGCCGGCAGGCGGTCGTTTGACGTCGAGTACGCCGTCAGAGTCGGACGCGCCCTCCAACTGCCGGCCGACAAGATCATGCACATGCAACTGAAACATGATTTTGCGGCGGCCCGGCGCACGGTCGATCTCAAACGCATCGGCCTTGTCGCACCTCCAAAGCCGGCGGCCTTTCCCGCTACGGGATATCTCGCAGGGCGGCTTGGCCGCTTGCGCGACGATGCGCCGGCGGATACCTCGGCGTACTTCAAGCAAGATATGGAGCGCCGCTACGGCGACGAAGAACATGTCGGCGTGCACGCGCTCTGGCGGGGAGACCGCCTCCGCGTTTACGACCCGCAGGACGGGACCGTCCTCTGGACCGGCCAGATTCTCCAGAGTCTCGACGGACGGATGCTGCTCCCCTACGCGCGCCAGGAAGACTGGCATGGGTGGTTCGCCGACGGCCATCGGGCCGATCTGGCCTTCGGCCCCGAGCACCTCGCCTTTTTGGAACGCATGCACGCTTTATGAGGCGGTAGGCCCGCGGAGGGCGGCCGAAAGACTCGTTTCGCTTGACTTCCCCTGCGGTACAATGCCCTTCCACCGCATTGGAGGACGTGATGCAAGAACGGCACGCTTTGTTGCGAGCGTACGGCTGGCCTGAAGGCGCCCACCTCGTCCAGCCCGCGGAGTCGCCGGCGCCGCGTAAGGAAACCGGGGCGAGGGAAGACGCGCCGCGCTGAGGCGACGCTGGAAACCTTCAGCGGCTGAGCTTTTGGAATGAGCCCGGATCGGGGTATGTTCTGGAACCCGAGCCGGGCGCCGTACGCGCTGGCGAACGAACTCGTTAAGAGGGAAAGTAACGCGAGCGATATGACGGCATCCTGTGATAGCATAGCGCCATGAGCGACACGAACGACGACGACCTCGTCGGGTGGCCCGAGACACACTTCAGCGGTCATCGCAAACAATATGGGGACTTCGATGCGGCCGCGTTTCGGGCGCTGCTTGCACTGCGGACGACCGCGCAGCGGGTTGAGAACGCCCAAGGCGCCTGGTTCCTCGACGCGGGGCTGACGCCTCAGAAATTCGGCGTTCTCATCGTTTTGCAGGCCGAGGGCGAGCCGATCTCGTTGTCGGATTTGCGGCGCTACCTTGGAACGACGCAGGCCAACGTGACCGGACTCGTGGCGGGATTGGAGCGCGATGGCTACCTCGACCGCAAGGCCAGTACCGAAGACCGTCGCGTATCATACGTCTCGCTGTCGCGCAGTGGGAAACGCTTGGTGCAGTCGCTACTGCCCGGATATTTCGGCAAGAACAAGAGCGCGATGCGCGCACTGACGCAAGCGGAAAAGAAGACGCTGGTCACCCTGCTGGGAAAAGTCTCACGCGGTTTCTCCGCACAGGGTGACTGAACGCGGATTTGCGTGACGCCCATCCGAGGGGAGCGCTCGCATCAAGGGAGAATCGGTGCCCCTCGGCCGGGTCGTGCGGGTGTGATGTAATGGTAGCCTGCGACCTTCCCAAGGTTGATGCGCGGGTTCGATTCCCGCCACCCGCTTCGTTCACCGGTCCAGGCATCCAGAACGGCGACGTAGCCAAGCGGTAAGGCGGAGCTCTGCAAAAGCTCTATTCCCCAGTTCGAATCTGGGCGTCGCCTCATTTCCCCCTCGCATGATGAGCGCCAAACGTACGTTCCTACCGCAGCGCGGCGTCCCCGGAGTAGCATTGCTCGGGACGCTGGTGCTTGCGATCGTCATCGCGGCGATCCTCATTTCGTTGCGCATCTACACGGGTCTCGATTCGGCGGCCCGCGTCGAACGTTCCCTCGTCACGGCGCAACAGCAGCTCGACGACGTGGTCTTGATTCAACTCGACCAGGAAGCCGGATTGCGCGGCTACGTCGCCTCGGGCGCCTCATTCTTTCTCGACGATGAGGCGGCCGGGCACCGGCGGTTCAGCGATGCAGTCGACGCCTTCGGTATGACGACCACGGATCTCGGCATTCGCGAAATGCAGGCTTCGGTCGCCGAACTGCGCTCGCTGCACGCGACGTGGGAACACGATGTCGCTGCGCCGCTGCGCACGCACCCGCGAGATCGCAATGCCCTCATGCGTCAGACGCTCGGCAAAGTCCTGACCGATCAGTTGCGGGCGAACACCTCGCGCGTGCACCTGCTGCTCGAGCAACGGCTGGAGGGCGTGCAGCGCGAATTGCGCAGGCGCATCGACGAAGCGCTCGCGGGCGGCCTGGCCTTCGTGCTCGTCTTCAGCATCATCGCGTTCGTCTTCTTGTCGGTGCGCGCCAAGATGGTCTCCGTGCTCAATCGTGAGCGTTCGATCATCGACACCTTACAAACTGCCTTTCGCACCGATCTCGACGCTCTGCCCGGAACGCGGATCGGCACGGCGTACACCTCTGCCGATGAGGATGCGGCGGTCGGCGGCGATCTCTTCGACGTGCGCCGGCTCGATGCAAGGCATGGTCTCATCGTGATCGCAGACATCAGCGGCAAGGGTGTTGAAGCCGCCGTCAACACGGCGTTCGTCAAATATTCGATCCGCACGCTGGCGCTCGTCGAGCGCGATCCGGCGGTGATTCTCGGCCGCTTCAATCAGCTGTTCTTGAACACCGTCAAGGACCCGAATCTCTTCGTGGTCGCATTCGTCGGCATGTTCGACAGCGAGCAGGCCGTGTTGACGTATGCGAGTGCCGGCCATAGCGGCGCGTGGCAGCGACGCGGCAGAGTCGTCGAGGCGCTCGAGGTGACGGGGCCGGTCGTCGGACTGGACGCTTCCTTCGGCTATCAGAGCCGAGCGCTCGCGCTGCAAGACGGTGATCTGATCGTGCTTGCCACCGATGGTCTCACCGAAGCCCGGACGGAAAGCGGCGAGATGCTCGACGGCGCCGGCGCCGCGCTTCTCGTACAGGCCGCGCCAGCGGATCCCCAGGGCTGCGCGGATTCATTGATTGCGACCGTGCGGCGTATGGGCGGCGGCGCATTGCACGACGATCTGGCGCTCATTGCCATTGCAATCGACGCCCGGCGGGAGGCCGGTTTGCCGGCTCAGCACGGAGAACCGGCCTCCGTCGGTGCATGAGCGCGACGGCCCAGCCGTCAACGTCGTTGCTCGCACTGCGCGGCGTCGGCCCGGAACTGGCGCGCAGGTTACGGGCCCTCGGTATCGAGAGCCCGCGTTCGCTTGCCGCGCTGTATCCCCGCGCGTATAAAGATTGGCGGCAACCGCAAACGATTGCGGACATCGTTCGAACGGCGCTGTTGCGCGCTCGCGAGCCCGCCGATGCCGATTCGAGCGAGGTCATCACGGTCGGCCGAATCGTGCGCGTGTCGGAGGTTCGCGCGCGCGTCCCGATCGTCTCGGCCGAACTCGAGGACGATACCGGACGGATCACGGCGACCTGGTTCGGCCGGCGTGGCGTTACAGGACGTCTCGCTGTCGGCGAGCGCCTGTTCGTGCACGGTCGAGCCTCGCTGCGGCGGTCGCGCTCGGCAATGAACGCGGAACTCAACGTGCTGCACCATGCGCGTTTGGAAGACGGGCAACGGTATCGTGGTGCGATGGTTCCGGTGTATCCCGCGAGCAAAGAGCTCCCCTCACGAACGATCGCAACGCTGATCGAACGAAACTTCGAGGCGCTCGGGGCACTGATCGTCGACGCCGTGCCCGGCCCGGTGTTGGAAGCGCTGGGCTTTGGGTCGCTGCACGACGCGTGGCGTACCGTCCATCGGCCACCGACGCCCGAAGCCGCGGCCGCGGCCCGCGAGCGCGTTATTTTCGAGGAGTTCTTTGCGCTCGCGCTCGCTGCCGCGCGCAAACGTGCGCAGCACCGCGCGAGCGGCGGCGCCCACGCGCTCGCTGCCCCGCCCGGTCTGCTCGCGCGTTTCGAAGGCGCCCAACCGTTCGCGCTCACCGCCGCGCAGCGGCGGGTCATCGAGGAACTCTGGCGCGATATGGGCGGCCCGTCGCCGATGAACCGGCTGCTGCAGGGTGACGTGGGCAGTGGTAAAACGCTCGTTGCTGCCGCCGCGATCGTTCTGGCAGCGGCGCATGGCGTCCAAAGCGCCCTGATGGCGCCGACCGAAATTCTCGCCGCGCAACATGCCCGCAAACTCGCGCCGCTGTTACTCCCCTTCAACATCCGCGTCGACGCCTTGTTCGGAAGTGTCGGCGCGCGCGAACGCAGCGCGACCCGCGCGCGATTGGAGAGCGGGGCCTGCGATCTGGTCGTCGGCACCCACGCTTTACTTGAAGAGGATGTCGTTTTCCGCGAATTGGGACTCGCGATCATCGACGAGCAGCATCGTTTCGGTGTCGCCCAGCGGGCGAAACTGCGGGCGAAGAGCCGTGCGCCGCACACGCTGCACATGACCGCTACGCCGATTCCGCGAACCCTCGCGCAGACGAAGTTTGCCGACTTGGACCTCTCGATTCTCGACGAACTGCCGCCGGGACGCACGCCGATCGAAACGTACGTCCTGCGGGAGAGCCGCAAACCATCCGCCTATGCCTTCGTGCGAAAAAACATCGAACGGGGGCGCCAGGCGTACATCGTCGCGCCGGCCATCGACGAGTCCGAATCGGCGCTGACGAGCGCCCTTGCGGAACTGGAGCATTTGCGCCGCGATGTTTTTCCCGATCTACGCGTCGAGTTGTTGCACGGCCGACTACCTTCGCGCCAGAAGGACGCCGTCATGTCGCGCTTCGCCCGGCATGAAGCCGACGTTCTGCTCGCGACGACGGTGGTCGAAGTCGGCGTCGACGTTCCCAATGCGTCGGTCATGGTCATTCTCGATGCGCACCGCTACGGGCTCGCACAACTGCACCAACTGCGCGGGCGCGTGGGGCGCGGAGTCGCTCGTTCGTACTGCGTCCTGATTGCGCCCGCGGAGCGCGCCGCGGTCGAACGGCTCGACATCCTGGCGCAGACCGCCGACGGCTTCATCATCGCCGAAGAAGATTTGCGCCTGCGCGGGGAAGGCGAGTTCTCCGGCACGGCGCAGGCCGGCGGCGGCGACTTGCTGGGCAGCCTCGTATCGGACTTCGCCCTCTACATGCGCGCCAAGGCCGCCGCCGACGCGCTAGTCGCGGCGGACCCCGGCCTAGCGCGCCCCGAACATCACGCCTTGCGCAGTCTGCTCGACGGTAACGCCGACGCACGTGCGATGTTCGTAAGCAGTTGAGTCGGACTGAGTCCGAAATGGCCCGCTCGCTTGCCGTCGAACGTCGCCGCCATGGACGTTGCCGTCGGCTTCGATTTCGACCATACGCTCGGTCTCGATCACCGCTTGGAGAAAACCGTCGCGCTCGACATGCTGGCGGCATACGCAGCGGGCCGGGGCGTGACATACGATCCCGCTGCGGCCGCCGCAGCGATGGACGGCGTCCTGCACGCCTATCGCGCCGGCGAACAGACCGTCGAAGCGGCGATGGCCGGCTTCTTCGAGCGGTTCGCGCCCGGCGGCGGAAACACCATCGTCGATGAGGCGCAACGATTCCGCGAGAACGTGCTTGCGCGCGTGGCCGAATTCGTCGTGGCCGTGCCCGGTGCCGCGGAAACGTTGGCGGCGCTCGACGCGATGACCATTCCGTATGCCCTGCTAACCAATGGATGGAGTCCGCTTCAGGAAGAGAAAGCACGGCTGATCGGATTTAGCGGACCGGTCTTCGTGAGCGAGCGAATCGGCGTGCGCAAACCGGCGCGCGAAGCATTCGAGACGCTGACGAAATACTTCGCGCTGCCGTTCGAGCGAATCTGGTACGTCGGCGATGATCCCGAGATCGATTGCGTTGCAGCGCAAGATTTCGGAATGACGTCCGTGTGGTTCGATTGGGAAGGCCGCCCTTACCCGGCCGACGCCACGCGGCCCGCGCACGTGATCCACGCGCTCGACGAGCTTCCCAAACTTCTCGAAGGCAGCCTGGAATCATCGGGAAGCGCGAGCCGCTCGTAGCACGATGCGCCTGAGCGGCGGCGAACTCGGCTCGCGGGTGATTCGCTCGCCGCACGGTGCTGCGATTCGGCCGACGCCGGGGCGCGTGCGCGAGGCGCTGTTTTCGATGGTCGCGACCCAGATGGCCGGCGCGCGCGTCCTCGACCTCTACGCCGGCACCGGCGCCATCGGTTTTGAAGCGCTCTCGCGCGGCGCGGCGTCGGCGACGTTCGTCGAGCTGCATGCGCCGACGGCGCAGGCGATTCGGCGCGCGGCAGCGGAACTGGGCGTCGCGGCGCGCGCGACGATCCTGTGCGCGCCCGTCGAGAAGGCGGCGCAGCGCTTGAGCGGCCGCTTCGATTTCGTCTATGCGGACCCGCCGTATGCCTTGCCGCCGCCGCACCTGACTTTTTCGACCTTGCGCGCTCGCGGTTCGGTCGATGCGGCGACGGTGCTCGTCTACGAACACCGCGAAGCAAGCCACCCGTTCAGCGCTCCAGGCTTCGAGACGGTCCGCGACGCACGATACGGCGAGGTGACGTTGCAATTTCTGCGGGCCACGGCGTAAGTGGATTCGGCTGTGCTGAAGCCGTGCGCGATTCGGCTTGCCCGAAGCAGGCACAACGTGGATGTCGGGCGGAGCCCGACTAGCTCGTAATGGCGACGCCGCACGGCCATGCGGTTTATCCAGGCTCATTCGATCCGCCGACGAACGGCCACCTCGACGTGGTCGCGCGGGCGGCGCAGGTCTTTGCGACCCTCACCGTCGCGGTCGTCGTCAACCCGCAAAAGCGTAGTCCCTACTTTCGGGTCGAGGAGCGCAAAGAGTTGCTGCGGCGTTGTACCGCGCAGTATGCCAACGTGCGCGTCGAGCATTTCCGGGGACTCCTCGCCGATTATGTCAAAGAGATCGGCGCGGATGTCATCGTCAAGGGATTGCGCGTCGTGTCCGACTTCGAAAGCGAGATGGCGTTCGCCCACATGAACCGCTCCCTCGCCGGCGTCGATACGATGTTTCTCATGTCGGATTCCAGTTATTCGTTCGTCAGCTCCAGCCTCATCAAGGAAGTCTTTTTGCAAGGCGGCGATGTCACACGCTACGTTCCGGCCGTCGTGCTCGAATACATGAACACCAAGCGCCACGCTAATGGAAGGACTTGAAGTTGTCGATCTATCGCGTCATCGATAAACTCGAAGCGTACGTTCGTGAAGGGACGTGGGTGCCGCTGGGCCATCGCATTCTCAGCGAAGAACGGTTGATGGAATACATCGAGAAGATGCGCTCGACGTTGCCCGAGGAGGTCGGCCGCGCCAAGGTGATCGCGACCAACAAGGAGCGCGTCATTCGCGATGCGCAGGAGCGCGCTCAGCAGATCGTCACCGAGGCGGTCGCGCACAAGAACGAACTCGTCGAAAATCAAGATGTGGTCCGCACCGCCCGGACGACCGCCGACGTCGTGCTGCGCGATGCCGAAGAGAAGGCGCGCAAGATTCGCTCCGGCGCCGACGCGTACGCGGCCACGGTCTTAGCCGAACTGGAAGCGCGTCTGGCGACGGCGCTGGGCTCGGTGCAAAAAGGCCGCGAAGCCCTCGCCCCGTCGCCCGCGCCCGCCGCGCGGCCGCTAGCTGAAGCCGCCGCCAAGTCCAAGCGCGCTGCTTTCGACGCCCAGGAGCCGGCGGCGCAACGCGACACGGTGGACGTGTCTTAGCGGCGTGAGACGCTGCGGCGCCGCGCTGACTGCGTTTTTTCTGGCGTTGGGTTGCTGTTCGTCGGCCGTTGGCGCCGCGGCGGTGCACGCCATGGCGTCGCCGCGACCGGCCTCAACCGCCGCACGCTTGCTGGCGCTCGCGCGGCTGTGGGGCGACATCAAGTACTTTCACCCGTATCTCGCTTACCGCAACATCGATTGGGACGGCGCGCTGAGTACGGCGATACCGAAGGTCGAAGGCGCCACAACGTCTGCCGACTATGCGGCCGCGGTTGAGTCGATGCTCGACGCACTTCACGACCCGGCGACGCGGGTGGTGGATCGATCATCCGATCGTCCAACGACGCCCCACGACGAGGAACCGTTTGTCACGGCAAGAGACCGCGGAGGAGGCGCGGCGTTGGTCGCGTTTGACTGGAACGCCGACGTTTCGTCGCTGACCGACGGCACCGCGCTGAGCATTGCGGCGCGGACGATCTCCGCCAGTAAGAGCGTCGTCGTCGATCTCCGCACGCCTCGAGCAACAACCGACCAACAGGCGGACGGCGTCGACTATGCGATGGAGAGTCAGCTCGGCAAGATGCTGCTGCACGGTGAGACGACGCTGCCGGCACAGCGCACGCGGTGGTATCACGGACTCCCGAACCAAGTCGCCGGCGAGAACTGGGGCCAATATGACGGGGGCTTCCGTACGGCGGACGCACGACGGTTTCCGGGAACGGCTCCGATGCCACGCCGCGTTGCATTTCTCGCCGACGCGAACAGTTACGTTCCTCGCTTGGCGGTCGCCATGGCGCGCGACGGATCGGCCACGATCCTAACAACGGGCGGGCAGCCCGACCACGACGACGGAGATACTTCGACGCTCGCCTTGGCCGACGGCGTCGTCGCCCAGATACGGCTGGGTGAATATGCCGACGTAGCGGCCGATGCGCCCGTAGCGGAGAACCTCGATTCGTCGGGTGATCCGGTCGCGGCCGCGTTCACCCGGATCGAAAAGCATCCAGCGGTTTCTCAGGAGATGGCTCGACCCCCGATGGGCCGTTTCACCGATGATGACCCCGATTCGTCGCCGCCGTTTCCGGACGATGCCCATCGTCTGCTGGGCGTGTTTCGCATCTACAACGCAGCCCGCTACTTCTTTGCGTACAGACCGTTGATGGGCGACGACTGGGATGGCGCAACGCTGCAGGCGATCGGCGACGTTCGTGCCGCACGAGACGCGCGCTCCTACGTTTTGGCAATTGAACGGTACTACGCGTATCTGCACGATTCGCACGGCTTCGTCGGCGGCAGACTACCCGCGACTTTCTTCGGCGCGGGGGTCCCGTGGAAGACACGCTGACTGCACGGGCAGGCGGTCGTCACGGCGTTTACCGACGCTGCGGAAGCAATGAAGGGAAACGTGCGTCTCGGCGACATCATCGTCGCCTTCGACGGCGTGCCGATACGGCGCGCCATCGCTACGCAGCTTCCCTATATCGACGCTTCGACGACGCAAGCGGCGTACCGCGACGTCCTCGGTAACTTCGGACCCAGCGTCTTCGGCGGCCCTGAATCCTCGCCCATCCGCGTGACGCTGCAGCATCCGCGCGGTAACCGCTACTCGTCCACGTTCTTGCGTACCCGCAAGTACGTGAGACATCCGCGCAGCGGTCCCATTATCTCGATCTTGCCGGGAAACGTCGGCTACGTCGACCTCGATCGGCTCGCGCCGTCGCAGGTCGACGACATGTTCAGGACGCTCATGGGAACGCGCGCGATCGTCTTCGACGACCGCGGCCATCCGTTAGGAACCGTCTGGCAAATTGCGCCGCGCCTGACCGACAAAACGAACGTACGTGGGGCGTACTTTGAGGCGCCCGTCATCAATCAACCATTGGACATTCAGAACGGCCAAGTCCAGTTCGAACCGGAAGTCTCGCCATTCTACCAGTTGCTCGAAAATGCCGACGGCGCGCGCTACCTCAAACCAACCGTCATGCTCATTGATGAACGGACGCAGAGCCACGCGGAACACACGGGACTCTTCTTCGAAGCCGCGTCGCACACGCGCTTCGTCGGCACTCCGTCCGCCGGCGCCAACGGCGACGTGACGTCGTACACGATACCGGGCGGCATGACGCTCGGCTTTTCGGGTCAGGGCGTGCGCCATGCCGACGGACGGCAGCTGCAACGCGTGGGCCTGATCCCCGACGCGCGCGTGGCGCCGAACGCGAACGACATCGCGACCGGCAACGACGTCGTGCTGCAAGCCGGCCTGGCGCAGGCCTTGCGATTGACGCACGTTGCCGGCGCAGCGGCGGCGTTCGATCTGCGGACGGAGCGGCATCGCGAACGCGCCGCGTTTGCCGCATATGTGGGGAACATCCGCGCCACCATCGGCCGTTCCATCGCGGAAGCACGGCTTGCGGGAAGCAGCTTGCCGGGTGCGACCGGAACGTCGCCGCTGCCCGCCGGTTGGTCGTCTCACAGCGGCGGAACGAATCGTTCCGTATACAGCGTGGGCGCCGCGCCCAGCGGCGGCTGGCACCGCGGGCCGCAAATTCGACTTACGGCAAGCAGCGCAAGCCCCACGGATTTCGGCACGCTTTACCAAGAGATACCAATGGGGGCGTACCGGGGGAAGACGGTGCACGTGTTCGGCACGCTGGCGACGCATGATGCCGACGGAGCGGGGTTCTGGATGCGCATCGATGGACAGGGAGGCTCGAAAGGCACGCGCGATTGGACGCCGTTCTCGATCGTGCTGCAGGTTCCGCAAGGCGCCGCTTCAGCCGCCCTCGGCCTCATACTCGAGGGTAACGGTGACGTGCGCGGCTCGAATCTTCAGATTGAAGTGGTGCCCAACGCAACTCCAGTAACAGCGCAGTAACGATGCCTCCGGCCCTCAAGCGGGACGGGCGCAGCGCGATCGACGGTGACGGGGCGGCCGGCTAAATCGGCGGCGCTTGGACGTTGTGCGCGTAGGCTTCCAAGCGTTCGCGGTCCAGAGCGCGGACGCGGCCGCGGTCGAGTTCGACGGCACTCGCGTTCTTGAGTCGTAAGAGCGCGCGGGCCGCCATGTCGCGCACGGTGCCCGCGGCCTGCGCGATCTGCGCTTGGGAAAGGTTCTCGACGCCTGACAGACCCTTGGCCATCCCCGTGGTTGCGGCGGCGTACGACAGCAAGAACTTGGCGACGCGTTGCAAGACGTGAGCGAAGGCGAGGTCGGCGATCGTTTCGATCGAGCGTCGCCGCGCTTGCGATGCGTCCGCGAGAAAGCCGATGGCCAGTTCCGCGTCGTTGCGGCTGGCGTGCAGGACCGCTTCGGTCGGCAGCAAGACGAGGGTGCAGTCCGTCAGCGCTTCGGCGCGCGTCGTCGCACCGCCGCCGTCGAAGGTTCCCGTCTCGTTGAGCGGGTCGAGCGGGAGGCGCTCACCGAGCGACTGTGTCTTGCCGTCGGGCGAAAGCAGCGTATAGATGACCTTGCCGGCGCGGACGAAAGCCAAATACGGCCACATCTCTCCTTCGTCGTAGATCGGCTCCCCTTGGCGGAACGAGCGTTCGCTTGCGGCGGCAGCCAAATCGCGAACCGTTGCCGCCTTGGCGTTGGCGAACGGCGTGCAATGCGCCAGAAACGTCGCAACGTCTGCATGTTCATCGATGCGCTCGATGCGGATGGTCCAGCGCCCCGAACCCATGTTGCGCGCGTCCCACGAGAAACGACCCGAACGGTGCTGCAAAAACTCGTTGCGCAAAGCTCGCGGGTCACTCTCCTCGGGGAGTTCGAGGACGCCGCCAAGCGGCAACTTGTCGAAAGCGTCGAGGATGATGACGTTGCGGTTCGTACTCGGGAGCGTTCGGCTGTCAAGCCTGATCGCCGGCACGCGCGTATTCGCCATGGCGCACTCCTTTAGAGCAGAAGCAGCGAGCGCCTTCCCGCTGTAGCCCTCGGGCTTTGCCCGAGGACTACAGTCACCACGCCGCACTCGGTTTGCTAGACGCGCTGTGTTCAGACGGCGCGGAATGCTGCCGGGCGCTTTTCCAAAAATGCCTTGGTGCCTTCGGCAAAGTCTTCGGTGTCGACGAGCGCCCCGAAGCTGAGTGCTTCGAGCGCGAGGCCGCTCTCGATCGGCAGCGAGATTCCATCGGCGATGGCGCGCTTGGCGGCGGCGACGGCCAGGGGCGCTTTGGCCGCGATCGTCGCCGCGACGCGTTTTGCTTCGGAGAGGAGGTCGGCCGGAGCGACCACGCGCTGCACGAGTCCAATCCGGTGCGCCTCGACGGCATCGATCGTTTCACCGGTCAGACAAAGATACATCGCCATGCCGCGCCCGAGCAATCGCGCTGCACGTTGGGTACCGCCGTATCCCGGCATCAAGCCGAGATTCACTTCGGGCTGCCCGAATTTCGCGGCTTGGCTGGCGATGCGAATGTCGCAGGCCAAGGCCAATTCGCATCCGCCGCCGAGCGCGAAGCCGTTGACGGCGGCGATGACCGGCAGTGCTAAGCGTTCTATTTGCAGGGTCAAGGCTTGGCCGCTACGGGCTTGCGCCGCTCCGCCGACGGCTCCCGGCAGCGCTGCCAGTTCGCCGATGTCGGCCCCGGCCGCAAACGCCCGCTCGCCCGAACCCGTCAGCACGACCGCTCGAACGCCGCTTTCCTCTTCGAGCGACGCAAAGGCATGGCTCAACTCACGGATCATTAAGACATTAAGCGCATGTAAGACCTTCGGCCGATTCAACGTCAGAACGGCGACCGCGCCGTCATGTTCGAGGGTGATCGTTTCGTATGCCACGCGCTGCGTTTTCGGAGAAGCGCCGCCCGTCCCTCGGCGGCGCGTCGTTGTGCCGTTGCGTTCCGGCGGTAGGCCGTACGAACGACGGCTCGAAGGAGACCCCCATGCGTGCGGCTTACCATGAAGCGCTCGAACAGGCGCGGCTCGATGTCGTTCGGTTGGGCGCGCTCGTCGGCGACGCGTTACAAGCCTCGGTGACGTCGCTCGAAAAACGCGATACGACGTTGGCGGCGCGCGTGATTGCGGGCGACGACGACGTCGATGCGCTGCGCCGGCGCGTCGAACAATCGTGCATCGAACTGATTTGGAAACAGCAGCCCGTCGCCGGCGAACTGCGTCAGGTGGCCGCGATGCTCGAGATCGTCACCGATCTCGAGCGCATGGGCGATTACGCCGTTGAAATCTCGAAGCATTCAATCAAACTCGCCGATGTGGCGATTCGGCCGGCCCGCGTCGAGATCGGGCGCATCGCGGCCATCGCCTCCCAGATGCTGCGCGAAGCGATGCTGGCCTACACCGAAGGCGATTCGGGGATCGCCGAGGCCGTCATCGATCAGGATGATGAAGTCGATGCCCTGTATGCCCGCGGCATCGAAGCCTTGCAGGAGGAGATGCAGGCCGACCCCGACATGGTGCGTCCCGGTGCGCTCATGCTCTTCGTCCTCGCCAACCTCGAGCGCGTCGGCGACCGCGCCCAAAACGTCGCCTGGCACACCAAAGAAATGCTAGGCGCCGCGTAAAGAGGTGTCGATTTTCCGCGTGGACGTCGTCGCTACGGGCCTCATGGCCACGAGGCCACTTCGGCCTAGGC
>JACRTY010000027.1 GCA_014305025.1 Candidatus Nyctobacter psychrophilus
CGTTAAGCGCGGGCGAGCCTCCGACGCTGACGACCGCACCCGGCAAGAAATTCGCGCCGCTGATTGCGATGTTGGTGCCTCCGCTTGTCGGCCCGCGCGCCGGCATGACCATCGCGACCGACGGAGAGGGAGCGGCCGTCGGCATGTCGCCGCCGCCGCCGCCACTGCCCATGTCGCCTTGCTGCTCTAAGGGGTCGATCGTTGCGCACTGGCTGGAAGCGACGCCGGCCGTCTGATCGAATCGGTAGCCACTCGGGCAGTCGTTCGCGGGGAATGCGCACGCGCGCTGAGGCATGACGCATACACCGGCCAGGCGGTAAAGCGTGCACTGGTCATCGTTGGCACAGGTAAACGGCGACAACGCGCGGCAGCTCGCCACGGCGGCGACTACGACAAGCGCCGCGCACAGGCCGTGGCACTTCATATCGCACCCCCGACGAAAACAAACGCGCCGTCAGGAGTCGGTGCAACGCCGATGCGCACAGCGCGCCTGTGTTCGCGTCGATGCTCAAGCGCAAACGTCGTAGCGGCGCCGATGAGCATGGCGCCACAGCTGCCGAGTAATGCGATTCCGGCCACGTTGAATCCGTCCGCTTGCGAATGGAGATCGTAGTGGGGCTGAATTTGAGTGGCTTTGCGCGAGTCGTCATAGAGTGATTGACCACGCGCAATCAACACTCCCCCGACGATCGCTGCGGCCGCGCCAACACCGACGAGCGACCAACCGATCGCGCTACGATACCAGTGCGTCGGCGGCTCGTCGCGCGTAGCCGGCGCCGCCATCGGCGCCACTGTCATCGGCGGCGATGGTTGGTGGCCCGCTTGCTGCTCGATCATGAGCTGCATTTCGCGGATGCGCGCGTTCAGGACGTCGGCGTTCGAGGAGTTCGGCACGTTGCGCAGAAAAGAACGGTATGCGTTGATAGCGCGCGGGTAGTTGCCGGCCAGACGGTATGCTTGCCCGATGTTGAAGAGCAGCGCCGGATCGTCCTTGGCATCGTAGGCTAGCTCATACTCTCGCGCGGCTTCTACGAAGCGGCCAAGATCGAATTCGTGCTTCCCCTTGTCGCAGTGCGCGCGCGCACTGGCTATGTCGTCGGCTGCCGCCAATGCCGACGACGAGCACAGAACCACCACCATCACACTAACGACGCTTCGGCGAAGCATGCCCCCCCTCCAGAGTCAAAACCGCTAGATTGTCGTCGACGTGCGACCTTACGACCTTGGCGAATTCGTCGCGAGGCTCGCCGCTCGTAGCGAAGCGCAGCGCGGCACCGAAGTACAGGGCGATGAGGGAGCGCGCGATTGACTCAGCGGCCGGCTTCGATGCGAGCAGGCGGGCCTTTTGCGCGTTCCGTGCATCGGTCACCATGTCGGCGACAATTTGCGCGAGCAGAGCATCAGCATGGCGGCCCACGCCGTCGCTCGAAACCATCGCCGCAAGCAAGCTGCGTAACGTCTCGCTGCCGTTCCCCATCTCGCCGGCAAGCGATGTAACGACGATGCGCAGCGCGTCGAGCGGCGATCCCCCACCGGCTAGACATTCGCTTCGAGCAGCGCGTGCGACGCTCGCGTGCCGACGAAGAAGCTCGATTACAACAGCATCCTTCGTAGAAAAATGAAGAAAGAAGGTTCCCTTGGCGACGCCCGCCGCCTTAGCGATGTCCTGCACTGTCGTCGCGTGATAGCCGCTCTTGGACATGAGGCGTACCGCCACGTCAAACAGGCGGCGGTGCGTGTCGTCGTATTGAAGTTGCCGCCGCGTCGCTGTCATTGCGCTTGACCATAGGTCGGTGACCATAGGTCAGTCAAGCGCGGGGGCGTTCGGTTCACGTTCCTCCGGTCGGGCGATCTCGCCATCGAGATCAAGCCGCATCGTGTAGTGCTTTCGGGTCGGCCGCTCGCGCTCCAATGTTTTGGGCTCGTGCCTGGTTTGATCTCCGACGAGCTACGGGCTCGCCGCGGCGACGTATGGTGCCAGCTCGGCTTTGAGCGCGCCGACGATCGCCGGCACACGCCCAGTGGTCGCCCCCGTCCACGTGCGCGCCTCAAGCTCCGAGGCGAACTGAACAGCCGCCATGCAGTCCACCTCGTCAGCGTCCAGCAGCTTGCGGGCGCGCTCTGCCTCGGCCTGGTGGCGAGTCTCGATCAACACCGTTTCGAGCGTCGTCAAGTGCCGCCGCACGGCCAGCGTATTGACTTCGCCCTCATTGGCCGCGTGCTCCAGCGAAGCGACGGCCGCCCATACAGAGTCTTTCTTTCTCTCGAATTCCTCGTTTAGCGCAAAGCGCTCGGCTTCGTCGTCGCTCCACGGCCCCGCGTCGAGAAACGTCCCGTCTCGACCGCTGCCGAACGCGCCGCGCACCATCTGCGCGACCGCAAGAGCATCGTCGCGCATCGGGTGTGCTACGTCGGCAAATGCGCGCGCCGCGCGAGCATTGTTCTGCCACATCGGCGCAAAGGTCGGCATGTGCTTGTCGACGAACGTCGAAAGCTCGGCAACGGAATCTGCGAGGTCTCGTGCAGCCATTTTTTTCTTTGCCCCGTTCATCGCTGATGCCCTTGTGAGTTGCCCGCTGGCGCAGGGGCGCCGGCTCCGTGTTTCGACGTGTGCTCAGCCGCCGACGAGGCAGCCGCCGCCGCTGGCGGCTTCTGTTCGTGACCGTCACGTTTGAACGGCTGGATGCTATCGATCTTGACCCCCGGCGTGCTGCGAATGTCGGGGATGAATACCTGCTTCTGCGTCATGCCGCCCAAGTTCATATCGCTCTGGCCCGCGACAGGTCCAGGGTACACCTTCGTTCCCTTTGGTACGGTCACAGTGAGGCAGACCTCCGCCGGCGACTTGCCGGTCAAGCTCGCGTCCTTGGGATCGATCCATTGATGCTTGACCGCGGCGTCTATTCGCAACTGCGTTTCCGACTGCAACGGCTGCTCCGTGAACCAGCGGCCAAGTACCGAAAGGTTGTTCTCCTTCGCCTGCGCAATCCGGTAGTACCTTCGAGCCTCCTTCAGTGTGTGTTCGTCGTACTTGCCTCCGAAGAATCCCCCCGCTGGAAGCGGCCGCCCTTCGTTTTTGGGGTCGTACTTTGCCCGATCGCTGAGCGGGCCGGGGTGCATTTGATCGTACTGGTATTCGTGCCCGTCGTCGCCCTTCTGCGGCACGCGGTCGATGCCATCGCGTTTCGGTCCCTTCTGATGATCGTCGGCCTTGCGGTGGATGCGCGCTTGAAGCTGCGAGCCGACGTCCGTCTGGCGCGGCACAAACGTCGGCTCATCGAGCCGAGGCGCCGCCCCTCTCTTCGTAGCTGCCGGCCGTTGTCCCCGTCCACCTTCGCTCAAACTGCTCCTCTTACGTTGTCGGACCAAAAGTTTCGGTGTAGCTCTCATCCTGACGCTCGCGGCCGTGCCTTGGGGCGCAGCGGGATGACGTTGTCGGGTAGCGCGACATGGCGCACGAAGGTCTGGCGAAGCAGCAGTCGAAGCGGTCGCTCTGGATCAGGCCGCGCAGGGTCAGGATCGCCTGGCCACCGTCGTGGCGCCAGCGCATGCCCGAGCGCTTCATCCGTTGCGTCACCAGGGTCTTGCACGCCGCCTCGACGACGCCGGAGCCGATCGGCAGGCCTCTGGCAGCGACGGTGGCGTAGTTCATGCGGTGGCGGTTCTCGCGAAAGTAGCCGAGGACGGCCGCGATCTTCTTCCTCCGGGGGAAGCGCTCACGCAGATGGATGAGCGCACGGATCACCTTTGCGGCTCCCTGCCTGTCGTGCCGCAGGGTGTGCCGCAGCTTCTCGAAGCGTGCGCGCCCGACAGGGTCCGCCTCGCCGTACGCAGCCACGAGCGCGCCGCTGAGCTGCTCGGCCGCATGGAAGAACATCGCTGAGGCGATCTGTTCCACCGTGGCCGGAGTCTCGCCCCGCCTCTCCCGCTGCCGCCCGCTCATCCCGGCAGGTTACCCCGTATAGCGCCATGCTGGAAAGTGCAGCGGCAGTCGATCGAGGGGACGCGACCCTTCCGCAATCGTTCGACTTGCGTACATCGCAATTGTACGTACAATTAGTAATGCGGATTCTTGGTTTCGACTGGGACGAAACCAACCGGGGCAAGCTGGGGTTGCATGACCTTGAGGCCGACGACATTGAAAAGCTGTTCGATGTGGGAGACCCCTACATCTTCAAGCACACGTCCGATCGGCGCCGTCATATCGCTCTCGGGTTTGTTCCTGACGAGCGTTTCGTCCTCGTGGTGTTCGAGCACAACCAAACGACCCGATGGGTCAGGGTGGTAACAGCCTATGAGCCGACCAGTCCAGGGT
>JACRTY010000039.1 GCA_014305025.1 Candidatus Nyctobacter psychrophilus
GTGCTGTCCCCGTGCCCGTGACGCCACGTTACCCACTCAAAACTCAATAGAGCCAGAATTACAGAGCCACGGCACGTCGCTCGGTTCGGGCGGAAGGTACTCGAGTGCGCCAGTTCTGTCGTCGGTTACTGAATTCTGCGCGCTTCTGAAGCCGGACAAAGTGGGTCGGCGACCGGAAAAGCGCCGAACCTCAATGATCGCGTGCAGCCGCTTCAGCAGATCGGTGTTTAGTTTTGTGCTGCAAGCGTTGTCGTGAATGTACTGAAGGGCACGAAGATAGTTTCGAACCTCCTGCGCTTCAGCAGAGCGAGAGCTATCGTGCTCTTGTTCTATCTCTGAAACCTCGTCGCGACTGAGCGGATTCGCCTCAATCTTCGTCGAGAAGTGTGCGGAGTTGATGCGGGCGTCGCGGCGCAACACACTCTGCACGCCTTCCTCTAACGGGAAAGCGTCGACGAGTTGACGGCATGCCTCGACTTCCATGAGGTATCGCACAATCGAGGGCGTAAACATATACCGGGGCGAAAATGGCTCCGAGATTTTAGCGCTTGCCGCTGCTGTGGCCACTATATTCTATTCGGCACAAACGGCACGCGTCCTGTCCTTAGGGGAGTATTCATCAGGTTCCATGACAAACGGCGCCTGCGCAATCGACACATCGCCCGCCGCAATCCGTGAAGAGTTCCAGCGCTTGATCGTTGCCGATCTGCTGGGACCCGCCGGAGGTCCGGACGAGATGATTCCGACGCAGCCGGTTCCGCGGGATCGGTATCTCGTCGGTTTGCTCGCGCCGAAGCAATCGTACGTCTCGCCGTCCCGCTTCGACGCCGCCACGGCCGCCGATCCGAGTGGTACGGTAAGCGAAGATCACGTCGCTTCGCCACCGCAACTGATACCGTCGGCGCTCGGCCTGACCTTTGCCGTTCCCGCCGGCACGACAGCGCTCGTCGTGGACGCCTCGTGGGGCCACTACGCGCGCGAAACGGTTGCAGACGATGCCGATAAATCGGTCCGCGTTTGGCGCCGCTCAGCATGCGGCGGCACGCTACACATCGCGCTTCCGGCCACCGACGGATCACTCGAAACGCAATCCCCCGATCGTAACTTCGAGCGCGTCATCGTCAGCGGCCGCGTGCGTCACCGCGGAAACGCCGCCCTCGTCACACTCTTCCTCGTCAACGAACAGACCGCGCCGGAACAAAACATCGACGAGGCGTGGCTCTTCCAAGCGTCGCTTACCGTCCACGCGCCCGACGACGGCGCAATCTTCCTGGATCGCTCGACCGCCGTCGCCGGCCTCGCCGACTCGCTTGATCCCGACGAACACGAAGCACGCTCGCTCGCGATGCTCTACCGTCACGTGGTCGACTTCGCAGTCGGCCACGGCGTCGCCGTTCATGCCGTTTCCGCGCCCGGCGAGCCGACGCGCGCTGCACGGCTCGAAACGCTTGCCCTCCCGAGCTACGACGTCGCGCGCACCGACCCGCCGACATCCGAAGAGATTCCACTCCTCGCCGACGTCGCACTCGATATGCGGACGCTCGCGAACGCGCCCGACGCCGACCTGGCGCGCATGCTGCGGCCACTCGGCGTCGCGTACCGCGCCTGGATTGACGCGCAAGAAACGCGCCTTACAAACCCAACCGAACGACTTGCGGGCTACGAAGAAACGGCGCGCCTTCACCTCCAAAACGCGCGAATCGCCGCCGACCGCATCGCCGCCGGTATCGCGCTGCTCGAACGCGACGCCCTCGCGCACGAGGCCTTTCGTTTCGCCAACGAAGCGATGTGGCAACAGCGCATCCGCCAACAAGCGATCGAAAACCGTCGCCGCGCCGATCATGCAATCAGCATGGAAAACGCCGTCGCTGCTGCCGACGAACCAAGAAATCGCACGTGGCGCCCCTTCCAACTCGCGTTCCTGCTGCTCAATCTCCCCGCACTGACCGACCCGCGTCACTCTGAACGCAGCCGCGACGCGATCGTCGATTTGCTGTTCTTCCCAACGGGCGGCGGCAAGACGGAAGCCTACCTCGGCCTCGCCGCTTACGTGCTCGCCATCCGTCGCCTGCAAGGCACGCTGCACAGCGACGATGGCGGCCTCGACGGCTCCGAGGGCGTCGCAGTCCTCATGCGTTACACGTTGCGCCTGTTGACCGCGCAGCAATTCCAACGCGCCGCCGCGCTCGTTGCGGCCTGCGAAGTGTTGCGCCGCTCGCGGCTCGGCTCCGGCGACGCGCGCTTCGGCGTCACGCCGTTTCGCCTTGGTTTATGGATCGGCGGCTCATCGACGCCCAACACGACCGCGGCAGCGCACGAGGCAATCGGAACCGCGCGCCAGCGTCAAGGGAAAACCGGCAGCTACGCCGACCCGCTCAAACTCGCGTCGTGCCCCTGGTGCGGCTCGGCACTTACCATCGAAAGAGACGTCGATGCGGATAAAACGCGCGCCCGCACGATCTTCGCCTGTCCTGATCCCGCCTTCACGTGCGCGTTCACCAAGCGCAATTCGAACGGCGAAGGTCTGCCGATCGTCACGGTCGACGAAGAAATCTACCGCCTCCTCCCGGCCTTCGTCATCGCGACGGTTGACAAGTTCGCGCAACTCCCACGCCAGGGTCCGCTGCACACGCTCTTCGGACGCGTCTCCGAACGCTGCTCACGTCACGGTTTTCGTTCGTTCGACATCACGAAGGTCGGCGAATCGGTCGAAAGCGATACGCACGCCGCTGCCCACGGTGAACCCGCTGCCTCGACTACCGCCTGCCTGCGAGTGCGGCCGCCCGATCTAATCATCCAAGACGAATTACACCTGATCTCAGGTCCGCTCGGAACGCTCGTCGGCCTCTATGAGACGGCGATCGACGAACTCGCCTGCGCGACCTACGACGGCGCACGCTCGCGTCCCAAAGTCGTCGCCTCGACCGCAACGATTCGACGTGCCGCCTACCAGGTACGCGGCGTTTTCGATCGCGCCGTCCGCGTCTTTCCGCCGCCGGGGCTTGACGTCGGCGATAGTTTCTTTGCGCGCTCGCGTGAGCCGAGCGATGCAACGCCGGGTCGCCGCTACCTCGGCATCTGCGCCCGCGGTCAGCGCATGAAGGCGGTCGAAGCGCGCGTGGCGATCACGGTCCTTGCCGCGGCGCAGACGATCTTCGAGCGCTACGGCAACCGCGCCGATCCATACATGACCTTGCTTGCGTACTTCAGCTCGATGCGCGAACTCGCCGGCATGAAGCGCCTGCTCGACGACGACGTGCAGACGCGCCTTCCGATGGCAGCGCGCCGCGGACTCGGACGCCGCCGCACGCCACTGCAAATCGACGAGCTCACCAGCCGCGTCAGCGCCGACGACATCGTCACGATCCTCAACCGTCTCGGCTTCCGCCACCAAGCCGACGGCAAGTATGAAAAATTCAAACGCCCGCTCGACGTTGCGCTCGCAACGAACATGATCTCGGTCGGCGTCGACGTTCCGCGCCTCGGGCTCATGATGGTAGCCGGCCAGCCGAAATCGACCGCAGAGTACATTCAGGCGACCAGCCGCGTCGGTCGCTCCGCTGAAGGTCCCGGGCTCGTCCTGACGCTCTACAATTGGTCGCGCCCGCGCGACGTCTCGCACTACGAACGCTTCGAGCACGATCACGCAACATTCTATAAGCAAGTGGAACCACTGTCGGTAACACCATTCGCGGATCGTGCCCTCGACCGCGGACTGACCGCGGTCGTCGTCGCACTCGTTCGCCACCGCCTCGCCGATCGTGCGCTCGGGCGTGCGACCAATCCCGATATCGCTGCACAACGCGTGCCGACCGACAACGTCGAGGTCGAGCGCGTCATCGATATCGTATCGGAACGCGCGGGGAACGTCTCTTCCGATGAAGGGACGCGCCGACGCGTCAGTCTGCTGGTTCGGGCGCGCCTCGGCCATTGGCTGCGCCGGCAACGCCGTGCCGAGCGCGATGAGGCATCCTTATCGTTCATCGGCCGCAAGCAACCCAGCGTCGAACTTCTCAACGACGGTGTAAGCCGTTTATGGGATGCATGGTCAGTTCCCAATTCGCTGCGCGAAGTCGAGCGCGAAGTGAACTTTTTGCTCGA
>JACRTY010000057.1 GCA_014305025.1 Candidatus Nyctobacter psychrophilus
GTAAACCAATGTGCCGAGAGCCAGAATCGAACTGGCGACACCAGGTTTTTCAGACATGCTCAACCGTGCTCCGAAATCTTAAAACGCCGGTTTTATGAGGGCCAGCGTGGCCGATTGTGGGCCAAAGTTGCCGCTATAGGTTGCAAATAGGCTGCAGTGGTGGTAGGCTGTAGGTGTAGCCGATAACACATCGGCGCCAAAACTAAAGCGGACCCGACGGTGCTAGTAACACCGCCGAGCCCTAGCCACCGGAAAGTTTGAGGTTTCCGATGACCACTGCATCATACCAGGCTTCGTCCTCACGGACCAAGACGTACCGCGAGAAGATCGAAGGCCGACTCGAAGCCGCGAAGGTGAACGGTGGCGCAGCCGCCGCCGAGCCGCGCGGGAATGACCGCTACACCGTGGAGGGCCGCGCCGGCGCGCGCTACACCGTCTGGGCGCTGAACGCCGAGACGTTCTTCTGCGACTGCAAGGCCGGGACGACGAGCGGGACGCCCTGTTGGCACGCTGCGGCGGCTTTTTTGCGCATCGTCGCCGATCGCGCGACCGCAAAGGCGGCGGCATGATGGACCCGCTCGACGCAAGCCGCGCCATCGTTCACCGTGCGGCCGAAAAGGCGCACTACTACGAGGACGCGATGGCGCGTAAGATGCTGGAACATGCCGAGCGCATTACCGCTGCTCGCCGTGCCGGCGTCGACGACGGCAAGCCAAAAACCATCGAAGAGACGGTCGAAGTCATGTGCGCTTTGCTCGCGGTTCCAGGCGTGCGCATCCAAGGTACGCTCGTCCGCGAGACGGTCATGCCGCTCTTCCCGGAGTTCTTCCAGCACGGGTACGGGCTCGCGTATCTTGAGGGGCGCGTTAGCGAATATGAAGCGCTGCTTGGGGCTTTCGGCGGTGAATCATGACCGCGCTCGCCGTTCTGGACGCACCGGGGCCCCTCTCCACCGACCTCCTCGTCGCTCGCGCCCAAGAGTACGCGCGCAGCTCGCAAGCGGCGAGCACGCGTCGTGCGTACGCGTCGGACCTGCGCGACTTCGATGCATTCTGCGCGCAGCACGGCGAGCGTTCGTACCCCGCCGAGCCGCAGACGATCGCGCTCTACGTCGCCGCCTCTGCCGATCGCGTCAAGGTGGCAACGATCCGCCGCCGGCTCGCGGCGATCTCCGTTCGTCATCGGCGCGCGGGGCTCGAGTCGCCGTGCTCGCATCGCATCGTTCGCGAGGTCGTCTCAGGCATCGCTCGCGAGAAGGGCACGGCTCCAAGGCGCGTCGACGCCGCGACGCTCGACGTACTGCGCCCGCTTCTCCTCGCCGTCCGCGGCGACGATCTCGCCGCCAAGCGCGACCGTGCTATTATCTTGCTAGGTTTCGCTGCAGCGCTCCGGCGCTCCGAACTTGCGGCCCTGCGCCTCGAGGATCTCCGGTTCTCGAAGCGCGGCCTGCTTGTGCGCATCACCCGAAGCAAGACGGACCAGGAAGGTTCAGGCGCCGAGATCGCGGTCCCGCACGTCGAGAACGCCTCACTTTGTGCCGTGCGCGCCGTACGAGCATGGATCGACGCGGCTGGTATCGTCGAGGGACCCCTGTTTCGTTCGCTGACGCCACATCGCCGCGTGCAGGTGCTTCCGATCCAGGGCCGCGACGTCGCGAACCTCGTGCAACGGCTCGCACGTAGGGCGCGGCTCGACGGCGACTTCAGCGGGCATTCCCTGCGCGCCGGCTTCGTAACCGCGGCCGCACAAGCGAAGGTGCCGCTCGATGTCATCATGCGCACGACGCGGCATCGCTCGCTGGCCGTTTTGACCGCCTACATTCGCCGTGGCGACGCTTTCGAGGCGCCGGCCCTCTCATCCATCATCGCCTAGCACAAACGCGGCCACCCTCGTTTCCGGGTTTGTCTGTAATTGCAGACAAACTCTCATCCATCATCGCCTAGCACAAACGCGGCCACAGGCCGCAGAAAGATTCGGAAATATCATGCTCATGGAAGCGTTACTGCAGACCCAGCCCGATTGCCGTGTTCTTCAGGCGCTAGCAGGCGCTGCAATCTACCCGCTCGTCGGCGAGCTCGACGATGACCCAGAGACCCCGGCGCACGGCGCTTACTCCGCGATCATCTGGTCGCCGGCCGTTGATCGACTCATCCGCGAGGACGATCGATTCTCAGACACATCCGGGCGATACTCGAAAACGTGCGACCGCTTCTCTGGCGAACCGGACAAGTCTCACGATGCCGTCGACGACCGCTTGAACATCGTCAACCGATTCGGCGAGCGAGAAGCGTTTTGCATCGGGTTCGATTTAGCGCTTCAACTCGGTGCGAGGCTCGCGAGCAATCCGCTGGAAAAGATCGATGCGGCCGATCTCTTAGATGCTGCACGCGAACAGTGTCTCTCCGAGCTTCGCGAACATCGCGATCGGCTGTGGGATAGGCTCGCGCGTGATCGCCAACGGAAAGCGCCGGTTCCCGCCGGAGAGACGCCATGAGGCTCGCGCGACTGCTTCGTGCGTGGCTCGGCATGCGAGCCGTTCGACGCATCGGCGGCCGCAGAGGTGTTCGCGTCGCTCGCATCGCGCGAGCGCTGCGCCGGCGCTGGTAATGTTGCTCGCCGACGCCGCGACGAACTCCCTGTCGCCGATCTTTCTCGTCGTCGTCATCATCGCCGCGCTTGCAATCCGTGCCTACTGCAAACGGGTCGCTAGCAGCGATGGAGTTCGCTCGATCGCGGCACGCGAAGCCGCCGCCGACTTGTCGCGGTCAGAGTTTGCGCCGGGTTCACCCGCGCCGTGGACGCCACCGAAGTCGACGCTCTGCATCGTCTGCAAGAAGGCGATCCCGCTACCGGGACGCTTTTCGTGTCACGCTTGCGGCTTGGACTCGCTGGAACGCTCGCCGGTGATTAGCGCGCGGGAGGAGATACGGCGCGCTTCTGCGCAGCGCGTCGCGCGAAGAGGCCGGCGGCGGTAGTAACGCAACTGCGGCGAACGTAACGACCGCAATGGCTGCTGACGATTCAGACGAGAGCGACGCCTTAGGCGAGACGATCGGCGACGCGATGGAAAACGATCCGATGGAGTCTCTCTCGCCGATCGACCGCGCGGACCTCGCGCGCATCGTCCTGGTCCTTGCGAAGCACGTCCGCTATGGCAGCTTCGAGGTTACGTTCCACGAGTCCGAGCCCGTCGACCTGAAGCTCACGACGCGCCTTCGGCTCAAGCGCTGACGTGGATCAAGTAGCGGTCGAGTCGTTTATGGAGGCCGTGCGGTGCGGCCGCAGCATCGGGCGAGCGCGCCGGACCGTCGGCATCACGGCGACGACGTTCGAGCAATGGATACGGCTCGGCAGCGACCCGTGCAACGTGGTCTACGCTGCGTTTCGAGCGGCCTTCGAGGAAGCGGCTGCGGCCGGGTGCGACGTAGCACACGAACGGGATAGCGCGGCGCTCGGCGCTTCCATCGCGAGGCTCCTTTCGCGGCATTGCGCTGCCCTCACGTTGTTTGACGACGTCTGACAGCGATGGCGAGTTACGCTCGCCAATCCGAGGACGATTCGCTGCGCCGGATGTGCGATCGTATCCAGGCCCGCGCGATCCGCCGCGGCGGTGAACTCCTCGCCGCCATCCAACCCGCTCGCGGCGCGAATCAAAACATTAAGGGAGACGAGCCCCCTAAAGTAACCCGTGAGTCTGCTGCGCGCGACGCTGGCTTATCCGTCGATCAACGTAAGACGGCGCTCCGGGTTGCAAAGGTGCCAGCGCACGAGTTCGAGGCCGCAGTCGAAGCCAAAGAGCCGCCGACTGTCACCGAACTTGCGAAGTCAGCGCAGCTAAAACGTTACCGAGAAGAGAGTTAATCGGTAACACGAGAGCCCGCAGCTACGTCACAGCGCCCGTCCCGCCGCCGATGCCTAAGAGCATGTGAGGCGGAAGGTT
>JACRTY010000034.1 GCA_014305025.1 Candidatus Nyctobacter psychrophilus
CGCGAGGCTGGCGGCCGGCGCCGCGGATGCCGCGCCGGTGGCTGCGGCGCCCGAAGCGGCGGCGCTCGGGGGCGCCGCGGGCGGGATCGCATCTTTGAGCTGATCGTCGTACACGACGATGTTGGCTTTGCTGCGCAGGCTCGCGAGGAACTGCGGAATTTGCTGTTGCTCTTGCTGTTGCGTCAGCAGTTGCTTGATCTTATCGCGCGAATTGGCCAGGGTCGCGACTTGCGCCGGCTTCTTTTGCTCGACTTGGATGATGTGATAGCCGAAGGGCGATTTCACCGGCGGCCCGATTTCGCCGATCGGCTGCGAAAAGGCCGCGGCTTGGAACGACGGCACCATCTGCCCTTTGGCAAAGAATCCAAGCTCGCCGCCCTTGACCTTGCTCGAAGGATCGGTTGAGTACTGCTGCGCAAGCGCCGCAAAATTTCCCGGGTTCGCCTTGAGCTTGGCCTCAACGGTTTGCGCCGTTTTGAGATCCGGCACCAGGATGTGGCGCGCGCGCACTTGTTCGGCGGTGTCGAGGGTCGCGTGGTTCTTTTTCAGATAATTGGTGATGTCCGCATCGGTGACGTGGACGCTGCCGGCAACGGCCTTTTCGACGATCAATTTCTGTCGCAGGATATTGCGCACGTCGTTTTCCGTCAGGTTCTGCGACTTGAGAATCTGATCGAACTGCCCCGGCGGATATTTGGACTTGATATCGTCCTCTTCTTTGGTCACCGCCGAGTCGGAAATGTCGATGTGGTTGTCCTTCGCGTACTGGTCGATCAGCGCGCCCTGAACGAGCTGATTGAGCACCCCTTTGGCCTGCTGGCTGCCGTCGAGCTTCGCGTCGAACTCCGAGCGGGGAATGTTCTGCCCGTTGACCGATGCGACGTTGCCGCCGCCTCCGCCGCCGCTCCCGCAGCCACCGAGGGCGAAACCGAGTACCAGTGTGGCCACGACGGCCGACGCGCGAGACGCGTGCAACATGCAAAACTCCCAGCCCGACATAACAGTGCGGAGCTTGTGGCCCCGCAAACCCTCGCTCCTTCACGTTGGGGGAGGCTGCACCCTGCGCAGTTGCGCAGGGCGCAGCCTCCCCAACAAGCGGGCGAGCGCGCTATAGCGCGTCCAGCAGCGAGTGAAGCAGCGGGAGGTGCTCGGCCGCTTTACGAGCGGGGAGGTCGATCGTGATGCGGCCGTCGCCGAGACGGAAACGGTTGCGCGTCAGCGATTGGAGCTTGGGGATCGCCGTGGGGGCGATGGCGAAGCCTGCGCCGACGCCCAGGGTGAGGCGGCTTTCGTCGATGACCACGCGAGTGACGCCCTTGCGCAGCGCGACGGTCCGCAACTTCGTGATTTCGATCAGGTTGGCCAGCGGTTCCGGCAGTGCTCCGAAGCGATCGCGCAGCCCTTCGGCCATTTCCTGCACCTCGGTCTCGCTGCGGGCGTTGGCCAGTTGCTGATAGGCTCCGATCTTCTGCGAGACTTGCGGGATGTAGCCGTTCGGAATGTAGGCGTCGAGCTTGACGTCGATGACGGCTTCGCGCCGTTGGGGCAACGCCGCTTCGGCGCCCTTGCGTTCGGCGATCGCCTGCGCCAGCAACTCGCAGTACGTCTCGAAGCCCACCGCGCCGATGAAGCCGGACTGCGCGGCGCCGAGCAAGTTGCCGGCGCCGCGAATCTCCAGGTCGCGCATCGCCACCTGTAATCCGCTGCCCAGGTGCGTAAATTCGCGAATCGCTTCCAACCGCGCTTTCGCGTCCTCGCTCAGCGCCTTGTGCGCTTGGTATAACAAATACGCATAGGCCTGATGGTTCGAGCGACCCACGCGGCCGCGCAGTTGATAGAGTTGCGCGAGTCCGAAGCGATCCGCATCGTTGACGATGATCGTGTTCACGTTAGGAATGTCGATGCCGTTCTCGATGATGGTCGTTGCCACCAGCACGTCGATCTCGCCATCGACGAAGCGCGCCATGACCGGTTCGAGTTCGCTCTCGCCCATCTGACCGTGGCCGACGGCGACGCGCGCTTTGGGAACCAGCCGCTCCAGCGCGCGAGCGACGCCGTAGATCGATTCGATGCGGTTGTGGAGATAGTACACTTGGCCGCCGCGATCGAGTTCCTGATCGATCGCCTTCTGAACGATCGCATCGGAAAACGGTACGACGACCGTCTTGATCGACATGCGATTTTTGGGCGGCGTCTGGATGAGCGAGAGGTCGCGCACGCCCAGCAGCGACATGTGCAGGGTGCGGGGAATTGGCGTCGCGGACAGCGTCATCACGTCGACCGAGGCTCGCATCGCTTTGAGCCGCTCTTTGTGCATCACGCCGAAACGCTGCTCTTCATCGACGACGATCAACCCAAGGTCGGCGAACACGACGTCTTTCTGCAAGAGCCGGTGCGTGCCGACGACGATGTCGACCTTGCCGTCGGCGAGGTCGCGCAGAATGGCCTGCTGCTCTTTTTTGGTTCTGAAGCGCGACAGCTCTTCGATGCGCACCGGAAAGCTCGCAAAGCGCCCCGCGAACGTCCGGTGGTGCTGCGCCGCGAGCAACGTCGTCGGCACGAGTACCGCGACCTGTTTCTGGTCGGCGATTGCCTTGAAGGCGGCCCGCACCGCGACCTCCGTCTTACCGTAGCCGACGTCGCCGCAGACCAGCCGGTCCATCGGCCGTGGCCGCTCCATGTCGCCTTTCGCGTCGTCGATCGCTCTTTGTTGGTCGGGCGTCGTCTCGTAGGGGAAGGCCTCTTCGAGTTCGGCCTGCCACGGTGAGTCCGGCGCGAACGCGTGCCCCGGCGCGGCTTCACGTTCGGCATAGAGCGCGACCAGGCCGTCGGCGATCTTCGCCAGGCTCTCGGAGACGCGCGACTTCGTGCGGGCCCAATCCGCCCCCCCCATCTTGGAGAGGCGCGGCGCTGCCCCTTCGCTCGCGCCGTACTTGGTGACCGCGTGCATTTGGGTGACCGGCACGAGCATGCGGTCGGTGCCCGCATACTTCAGGTCGATATAATCCTGGGTCGCGCCGAGAATCGTCTCGGTGCGCAGGCCGAGGTACTGCCCGATGCCGTGCACCGCGTGCACCACGTGATCGCCGACGCGCAGGTCCGCAAGCGTAACGGGAACGCCTTCCTTGACGGCGCGCAGCTTGACGCGTTTGGGCGGCTGACCGTAGATCTCGCGGTCGCCGAGCACATGCAAGCGCAAGCCCGGAATTGCGAACCCGGCTTCGATGCTGCCTTGATCGACGAAGACCGTGCCCCCGCGCGTCATCCCCGCGCCGTTGCCGACGAATGAAGCCGCACCGCTCTCGCGCAGGTGCAGCAGCGTGGCGGTGCGTTCAACGTCCAGGCCCGCAGCGCGCAACATCTCGGCAAGCCGCGAAGCACCGGAGGCGACGAGCGCGACCGTTTCGCCGTTGTGGACCCAGGCCTTAACGTGCTCGAGAAACATCGTCAGTTGGCGGTTGAAGTGCTCGACCGGCCGGGTCTCCAGCACGAAGCCGTCTAAGAGCGGCGGCAGCCACGGCGTGGCTGCGCCTTCGATAGCGCCGGGCATGATCAGCACGCGGCGGTTTACGAGCGACCTTCCCAGTGCGGCAAGATTCGGCTGCGGCGCGGTTACGTCGGCCAACAACGCTTCGCCGACTGCCTCTTCATCGACGGACAGTTCGCCGGAATCGACCGCTGCCAGGAGGACGTGTTCTTCGCGCGAGCGTTCTTCGTCGAGAGCATGCTCGACGGTCGCGAGCATCGCCGGCTCTTCGAGCACGACGAGGTTGTCGCCCGGCAGATAGTCGAGCAACGTTTCGCGTTGCTCGTAGGCCAGCGACAGCCACGCTTCGGGGAGGTCCGCTCCGCCCGCGATATATGAGCGCGCCGCCGATAGCGTGGCGGGCGTCCCCGTGATGCGTGACGCGACGCCGGCGCGGAGCGCTTCGTCGCGGGGCAGTTCGCTCCAGGGCACGACGTCGAGGGTTTCGAGCGATTCCGTGCTGCGCTGCGTCGCCAGGTCGAAGCTGCGAATCGATTCGATCCCGTCGCCGAAGAACTCAACGCGGGCCGGCGCGCCAGCGCTCGCGGCCCAGACGTCGATGAGGCCGCCGCGCACGGCGTATTGGCCTGCCGCCGATACGACGTCGACGCGATGGTAGCCGACCTCGAACAGTCGTCGCTGCAACGTCTCGAACCCGGCCTCGTCGCCGAGCTTCAAGCCGAACGAGCAGGCCGCGAAGGCTTCCCGCGGCATGACGTACTGTCGCAGTGCCGCCACCGGGACGACCGCAATTTGGGGCTTGCCGGCCAGCAAGTCGGCGAGTAGCGTCATGCGTGCGCTGCGTTCGGACGGCGACTCGATGATGCCGACGCTTTCTTCGCGTGGACGGACGAGCGTCACGGGTGGCGCCCCGGCACCGTCCGCTAAGTAGTACGACAGATCGGCGAAGGTGCGCTCGGCGATGTCCGCCGTCGCCACGACCACCGCCGTCGGGACGCGCAGCGCCCGGAAAATCCCCGCCAGCAGGTAGGGTCGCGCCGCCGCCGTCGTTTCGTGCAACGCGAAGGCGCCCCGATGCGAGCGAAGACGCTCGAGCAATCCGGCGAGCGGACGGCTGGAACTCGGAAGCGCGCGGACGAGCGACGGAGCGAGTGTAGCGATGGGTGGCCTCGGGGAAAATGTCGGCGGGAAGCAGCCCGTTCGTTCGACCCGCGAGCCGACTTCCCGGTTACGGCGCGACCCGCGCTACATTGCTTCACTACGACACGACGGACGCCGGGCAGCGTCCGCCAGGAGGTATTCACGACATGGCAGATATCGCGCGCACCACTCGCCAGACACCGGCGCGCAGTCCGTTCGGCGACGGATTGGGGTGGGACCCGTTCCGCAACTTTTTCACCGGCCCCGGCAGCGTCGGCAGTTTCGCCGGCGTCGAGGTCACGCGCACCGAAAACGGGGGCTACCACGTCGAGATCCCCGTCGCCGGGTTCAAACCGGAGGAGATCGACGTCACGCTCGACGACGACGTGCTGACCGTCGCCGGCAAGAGCGACCGGCGTCAATTTACGCGCTCCCTGCTGCTACCCGATGAGATCGACGCGGAAAATATTGAGGCCAAAGTGGAGCACGGATTGCTCAGCTTGGATCTCAATATCCACCCGAAAGCGCAGCCGAAGAAAATCTCGGTGAAAGTGGGCTCGTAGGCCACCTGAATAATCACGATGCGCGACGGCGGCCTAAGGGTCGCCGTCGCGCGCTCACGTCGGGGAACCGAAGTCTGAAGCCACGCGCGCAAGCGTATCGACGCCCGCGCGGATAGCGGCCAAGTCCACCGCCGCGTAGCCGAGCAAGAGACCTCTGCGCACAGCGGCGCCCGCGAAAAACGGAGACAGCGCCAAGACGTCGACTCCCCTCCGGCCGAGCGCGAACGACAGCGCGACGTCATCGACATCGTCGGGCAGTTCGGCGACGAGAAAACCGCCCGCAGGCGACGGCTCCAGCCGGACGAGATCCCCGAGCTTGTGCCGCACGCGCGCCAACAGACAATCCTGCCGTTCCGCGCATACGGGGCGCGCCTTGCGAACGTAGCGCGCGAAAAATCCCTCGTCCATGAAATCGGTAAGCACGGCCTGAGCGAGTGCCGGCGGATATTCGTCGATGAAATAGCGGGCACTCGTGAACGAGTCGACCAACTCGCGCGGAAGCACCGCATAGCCGATGCGCAGACCCTGGAACACGATCTTATTGAAGGTGCCGACGTAGATGACCCGACCGGAACGATCAAGACCCTGCAGAGCGGCGAGCGGCCGGCCGTCGTAGCGCAATTCGCTATCGTAGTCATCTTCTATGATCCAGGCGTTTGCGCTCTCGGCAGCGTGCAGGAGGTCAAGTCGCCGCCGCAGCGTCATGGTGGCGCCCAGTGGAAACTGATGCGAGGGCGTGGCGTAGATTAGACGAGGCCTCGGCGCGAGTTGTAGTCCCGTTGCGACGTCGAGCCCTTCGGCATCCACGGGCACGGGAACGACGTGCTCCGTGCGCAGACGCAGTGCGCCGCGAGCCGCCGGGTAACCCGGTTCTTCCATCCAGACCGCATCGTGCGGGCCGACCAACAGCATGGCGCACATGAAGATCGCGGCATGTGCGCCCGAGACGACGGCGATTTGATCGGCCTCGCAAAGGACGGCGCGCGTATTGCGAAGGTGCGCGGCGATCGCCTCGCGGAGAGGCCGGTATCCGAGAGGTTCACGCTCGCTGAGTAGCGCTCCCGGCGCATCGCGCAGGCGGCGAGCCGCCAGACGGGCCCATGGTGCGAACGGAAACACATCGATCGGCGTTGCCGCAATCTGGAACGCGCGAGGCGCGGCCAGCGGATACGGCAACTCCATGCGCAATGCGGACAGCAAGGCCGCGGCGGGCGCCAAGGCTGCGTGCCCGCGCTGCGACGCGCCGGGAGAGGCCTCGGATGGTGCCTTGGGGGATCGTTCACGTGTTGCGTCCGCAGCGACAAAGGTGCCCGAACCAGCGCGTCCGACCAAATAGCCTTCAGCGAGCAACTGTTCGTACGCAGCCAAAACGGTGTTTCGTGATACGCCGAGTTCGCGTGCGAACGTACGGGACGACGGCAATGCGTCGCCCGCGTGCAGACGATCGCCCAGAACCGCTTCACGCAGACGGCTATAGAGTTGTCGATGTTTCGGTGTGGCGGACTGCGGATCGAGGGCGACGCCGACGACCTGCAAATCGAAAGGCGCGATTCTCACCGGGTTGACTTCCACTGGAAGAGGTACTGCGTTGGCATGCCGCGGTAGTTGTTAGCCGCAGCGTAAAGGCGCCCCGCCATCCTCGCTCAAGCGAAGTGGGAATGCGAGAAGGGTGCCGCACTTAGCGCTACCCCTTATCCAAACGTTTCCGGTGAACGTCCCGGGCTCGGTAAACTGACCGAAGCCGCGTTAGCAGGTTTTCCGAACTGCGGCGATAGGCCGAATTTTTTCAGGATCGCAATGTCGAGGAACTTCTCAGGCAGGAACCGCGCGAGGATCACAAGTTTCGCGGCGTCTTTGCCGACAAGGTAGCGTGTCGCGGGATTGCGGTCGGTCAGGGCGCGCTCTACCACCTTCGCCACCGCTTCTGGCGGGCTGCCGGCCCGTTCATTCGCGGTGAAGGTTTTCGCCATCCGGCGCATTGGCTCGCCGTAGAGCGCGGCTGCGTCCGCTGGCAGAGCGGCGATCGTCTTCTCGACTCCGCCGAGCGTTTTTTCGATCGCGGGCGTGTTGATCGAGCCGGGTTCTATCAGGCAAACGCAGATGCCCTGGGTGCGCAGTTCGAGTCGCAGCGCTTGGCTCATCGACGCGAAGGCTGCCTTGGAACTGGAGATTGCGCCGGCGAAGGGCGGCGCGATGTGGTCGCCCACGGATCCCATGTTGACGATGCGCCCATTCGCCTTGCGCACCAGCGGCAGAAACGCCGCAGTGACGCCAATCTGGCCAAATAGATTGATCTCGTAGAGCTCGCGCAGCGCTTCGGGCGGCGTGCACTCTACCGGCGCGACGATGCCGATGCCCGCGTTGTTGAAGAGTCCGTCGAGACCGCGGCCGGCGAGTCGCGCCTCCACTTCACGGGCTGCGGCGGCGATCGATTCGCGGTCACGCACGTCGAGCACCACCGCTTCAAGCGCACCCCGAGCGGCCGCAATCAGCGCTTCGCCGTCGGCGTTCTCCCGCACGGTTGCGAACACGCGCCAACCGTTGCCGGCCAGTCGGATCGCCGTCGCCCGACCGATGCCGCTGGAAGCACCGGTGATAACGACGCTCTTGGTTGCAGTTGCCCCTTGCTTCACTTTACGCAGTTGCCCCGACCGCAGCGTTGTCAGCGGCGGGTCGATACGTGCCCGGAGTCGTGCGCGACGCGATGGCGAGACGGTTCCACGTGTTGATCGCTGCGATCGCGGCCGTCAGTGCGGCAATCTCATGGCGCGAAAAGTGTTTACGCGCCCCTTCGTACACGTCATCAGGTGCGTGGGTCTCGGCGATGCGCGTGATTGCTTCGGTCCAGGCCAGTGCAGCGCGCTCGCGTTCGCTGTAAAAGGACGTCTCGCGCCAGGCCGCAAGCTCGTATAACCGCTGCTCCGTCTCCCCGGCTGCGCGCGCGTCCTTCGTGTGCATGTCGATGCAGTAGGCGCAGCCGTTGAGAATGCTGGCGCGCATCTTGACGAGATGCAGCAGGGAGGGCTCGATCCCGCTCTCGGCCACTGCCTGCTCCAGATCCAAGAGCGCTTTCATTCCTTTTGGAAAGTCCTGAGCGAAGTCCCATCGTTGTTCCATGTCGTCGATCACCGTAGCCTCTCAAGTGGCCATGCTCGCGGGGAGCCGCGGACGAAAAGCATCGCGCTTCACTACGGCAGCTTGACGCGCAATGGGCCGAAATTGTGTCGCCGCCACACCCGAAAACCGACATTTTGCTATTCGAAAGTCGCCACTTTCGTCCGATCGTAGCACACGATCGTCCGACTGTGCGCGACGTCGCAGCTTTAGTGGTGCTATCTTGACCGAATGTTAAAGCGTCGAAAGAGCCCGGCTCTTGTTGTCGTGACCGTCCGGTGAATGCGATGCGCCACGCTCCATGACTGCAAAGGCTTCGCGGTGAGAGTCACGGTCTTCGGCTCAACGGGCGGCACGGGCGAACAGATCGTGCGGGGAGCGCTGTCCGCCGGCTACGATGTGACTGCGATAACTAGGCGCCGCGATGGGTGTCTCTCACGGATTCGAAGCTGCGCGTCGCCTTGGGCGATGCCTTGGACCCAGCGTTTGCACGTGACGCGCTCCGCAGTGGGCTCGATCCGCAGAATTACGCGGCGCACTCGTTGCGCAGCGGTTTTGCGACGTCGGCGACTCGGGCCAACAAATCCGAGACGGCGATCATGCGCCAAGGACGCTGGAAGAGCATCCCGGTCCGCGCTGCTACATTCGCGCAGGTTCCCGCTGGCACGACCATGCAGGCACCGGCATCGGACTCTAGCGTCGGAAACACACCGTCGTAATCACTGACGGTCCGAACCAAGTCAGGTCCAAGCCCGACCGCTTCAGTTTGAAGCTGATGCTGATATACCGGTGCATGCAAAGCTGCGACTCGTCGCTTCGTCTGCCACGCGCCGATTCGCATATCGCCGTCTTACCGTGCGATAGCCGACTCGAGTGCAGCCTCAAACACCTTTGGGCGGTCGATCATAACGAAATGCCGCGCGTGATCGATTACTACGACCTTACCGTCCCGCGCACGCCCGACCCACGCTCTATACGCTGCCAGTTTGTCCGCCGCGGTTTTGAACCCCTGATACGGATCAATCCGCGCGTCGAACGGAATGATCGCCGTAAACGGGACGCCGATTACTGAAAGTTTCGGCGTCAGATCGAAAGAGAACGCGGCCTTCATCCACGCAACGATCGCGACGGGTTCGCTGCGTCCGGCAAGGCGAGTAGCGCGATCCACGTCTGCCCTCCGCGTGATCGTATACTGCAACATGTTTGTCCGCAGCGCCCCGGCCAACTGGTTTTGCGTGAGGCCCTTATAGGGCGCGATGCTACGCGCGACCTGGGCGTTACGCAAGGCCTGGGTCGCGGCGACGGGATAACCTCCCTCGACCGTTACGATGTCTGCCGCATCGTGCGGATACGTTTCGGCGAACAGGACGGCAAGCGTTCCGCCAAGGCTATGCCCGACGATGATTGGACGATGCAGATGCCGTGAGACGATGAGTGTGTGAATCGAATTGACCGCGCGTCGCATGAGGTCGCCACCCGTAACCATCGGCCGGCCGTCGAATCCCGGCAGCGAGACGACGAACAGATTGTACCTTGGTGCGAGCGCCGTGATTTGCGCGTCCCAGACCCACGGCCCACACGCGAGGCCCGGAATAAAGATGATCGGCCGCGCGCCGGGGTTGCCGGACCGCTCGACGTGCACAATGCCGGTATCGAACTCTGCCCGCGGTGCGAACGCGAGGAAAACGGCTAATGCGATTGCGACGACCTTCACGAGGTCAGCTCAAACCCGAGAAACCACGAACCGTTGCCGGATTGCGAAAAGGTGCGTCTGGGACGGACCAACGCCAGGCAGTTCCTAGCGTAAAGCTCGCAGCTCTCACTTGGTCGAATGCGTAACGACGTAGTTCACCCCATCTCAACGAGCATGTCGTCATGTGATCAATTGAGTCCAGCCGGGCGCTCAGCATTTCCTGAGTTCAACGACCGAGCAACACTCTGCTGTTGCTGGTTTGAGATGCTGGTTCATCGTGTCCTCCTTGCCTTGCAGAAGCGATTCTATCCTCCGATGGCCGTCGCTGGGAAGAGCCAGACTAAGCAGCGATTTGTAGCCTGCAAGAAGCGAACCGCCCGCAAGCCCAAACGCAATCGTCGTCGCCACTGCCCAAGACATACCGCTCGGTGGCATCGATTTCGGAACCAAGCCGGCCGTCCGGTCAAGAAATTCCAATTGCTCCGTCATATGCTATGTAATGTCACGAATTACGGTACTCGGTGTCGTACCGGTTAGTCGTCGCATGCAACGCGCCATGTGACTTGATCGGCAAAACCCGCGCGGCTTGCTACGTCGCTGAGTGGAAGACAGCCGCGCGAAAGCAGGTCGATCGCATACTGGACGCGACAACGGATGACGTATTGGTGGACCGGCATGCCGGCGAATTGCTTGAACAGGGCCTTAAAATGCGACGGACTCATTTGGCGACCGCCGCGAGTTCAGCAAGGGTCGTGCTTTAAGTTATCGTGGATGTACGCGGTCATGCGTTGCAAGCGGCGTTTTGGCAGCCTACTGATAGGACGCTTAGGAACCACCGGGGCGTAACGCCTCAGAAGATGTGCCGCCAGTGCTAATCCGTGGCTGTCAGCGTATAGTCGGCCCAGGGGTTCATCCGTTTCCAACTCTGCTTTGAGTGCCCAACCAATGTGCTCGACCTGAGCATCTCTGACGTGTAGCTGCGGCGCAATGGAAACGATACCGGTTCGCTCGATCGCTTCGGGCAGTTCACCGAGCCGGCGACGTTCACCGGAAACGTTTCGATGACGTACCGCTTCAACAAGAAGGTTTCGCTCGACGCGCTCTTCGTCAATGTGTTCGATCTGTGCTTCGGCGGCAGCAACTTCCGTGGAACAGCGCGGGCCCGAAGATCGGCTGCTGGTACACGGCCGGCACGACGCCGGCGAACTACGCCGGCAACTTCTACAATCCCGGCAACAGCTTCCAGGCGCCCGGCGAACAGTATCCGTACGCTCCGACTTTCGGCAACGTCTTCCAACAGTCGTACGGGAAGCCGAGCGAGCGCGGTGCATGCCGACTCTTATGCGGCCGCCGCCGCGAGGTGTCCGCTACAGCGTTCCTGTGACCATCTCGACGTCGCCGGAACGCCGATGGCGAAATGGTCCGTAGATCAGCGCCAATGTGGACCTGTCAACGTTATGCGAGTTGCGGTATGGTATGCAAGGCGCGGTATGTTGCGGCGTGGTGCCCGAGATGCCGTCGCGCCCTTCCGCGATTTACCCGACGCTTAAGACGACGTTACCATCCGTAGCAAACGATGATGAGAGCCACCGCCCGACTTGTACTACAGCAGCAGCCGACGTTCGATACGGCGCTTGAAGATGTGCGCCGCACGGAGCTGCGGGCGTTTCTTCGCTCGCGCCGCGAGCGGCTCACGCCGGCCGATGTCGGATTGACTCCCGGTTTCGGTCGCCGCCGAACGCCCGGGCTGCGCCGCGAGGAGGTCGCGGAATTGTCCGGGGTCGGCGTCACATGGTACACGTGGTTCGAGATGGGGCGTGACATTCACGTATCGGCGAAGACGCTTGAGGCAATCGCGCGCGCTCTGCGCCTCAATGCGGTTGAAACGGAGCACTTGCGTACGTTAAACGCCGCGATCGAGTCCTCGCCGGAACAGCGGCCGCAGTGGAGAGCAGCGCTCCATCCGGCGATCGCGCACGTACTCCACCATACGACCGATGCCGCGGTCATTGCTTACGACCCTTTTCTGACCGCACTGTGCTGGAACGCCGGCGGCGATGCAATCTTCGAATTCTCGCGCGCCCGAAATGATTGTGAACGCAATCTCGCCTGGCGGCTCTTCAAGCTGCCCGGACGCAAAGAACGGTGGCCGGATCTGGACACCGTCTTTCACGCGGTGCTCGGGCAATTTCGGCAAACGTACGTGCGCTACCCCGACGATCCGCTCGCCCGGGCAATCTTAGCGGATCTGCGGTCCATGGCGGCGTTCGAGGAGCGTTGGAGGGAGCACGACATCGAGCTGCTGCCCGAGATGAGTGCGGCGCTTTCCAACCGCCCGATGCCGATGCATCATCCGAAGGTTGGAACGCTGCAATTGTTCACCGCCTTCTTGCCGCTGCCGGGAGACGGATTTTTGAGCACGATCGCTCCGGCCGATGGCCCCTCGATGGAACGCTTCCGCGTCCTGATGAAGGGCGCGGAAGCCTCGCAAGAAACGTGCGAATCGGTCCGCGCAACGTAGTTGGCCGAATCTGTACTGCCGCGTCAGCGCGCCCGGGCAGCTCGTGCCCGGATCATGAACGAATACACCCGCGGCAGCCGCGGCATCGCCTCGGTTACCTTCGCCAAACAGTTCGGGTCGCGGTAGAGGTTATCAAGCGGGCGTTCCAGGCCCGGATCGCGCTTTGTGAAGTCCGCGACCAGCGCATCCCATCGTTCGAGCAGTGTTTGCGCGCGCACCGATGCGGGGTCCTCATCGAGTGACGCTTCGATGTCGGCGAACAAGCATTCCCAGCGCGCGAGAACCTCCGCCTCTTCTTCGGGACCGAAATTGCGTGCGCCCAGCCCGTCGAGTTGTTCGCGCGTGTAGTGCTTCGTAAAGTCGAAATCGTCCATCGCAGCAATTTATGCCGCCGCCGGCAGTGGCTCCGAGCCGAGTTCGGTGCGCAGCCGCCGTTTGGCCCGCGCGATGTACGTCTTTACCGTACCGAGCGGGATGTCGAGCATATCGGCGATGTCGCGATAGCGCAGGCCTTTGATGTAGTACAGTTCGAGCGCGGCGCGTTGCCGCTGCGGCAAGACGCCAAGCGCCGCACGGACGCGTGAAGCGGCCTCGCGGCGTAGCACGACCTCCGCCGTATCGGGCTCGGAGAGCGCCTCCATCCGCACGAGCGATGTTGTCCGTTCCGACAGGCGCTTGCGCCTGACTGCGTCGAGCGACACGTTGCGTGCGATTACGAAAAGCCAACGCGAGAACGGACGGTCCGCTCGGAACGTCCCAAGGCTGCGGTACGCGCGCAGCAAAGTATCTTGCGCGGCATCGTTGGCGTCCTGCTCGTTGTGCGAATAGCGGTAGGCGTACTGTACGATGCGCCTCCGATAGCGGTCGACTAGGACGTCGAACGCTTCATCGCAGCCGCTCAGCGTTGCCCTGACCAGCTTTTCGTCCGCGGCTCGCCGTTGCGGCGCAGCTGGGATGTCATGTAGAGGTCGCTCCAGTGCCATCATCGTTCTTCGCTCGCTTTTCGATGCTGCGCAGCGCCATGGCTGTCGCTATTGCATCGAGACGAGGGCATCATAACCAAGACGACGGGCGTGAAGCAGTCGTCGGCGTATCCTCTTAAGTGGCGGTAATCGGCTGTCTCTGGCTTGGGTCAGTTCGGCATAAGACTGCCACTTTAAGCGGCCTAACCGGTCGACGCTCCTCCCCTATTCGCGATGTCGCTCTTGGTGGACGCGTCCGCGTTTTCCACGCTTGCTCCTCGCAACGACGAAAAATCGCGGTCGCTTTGTGTCACGCCACTTCTGGTTCGGCACACTAGCAAAAGAGGGCACGGGTTGCCGGTTCCAGGCGAAGGAACTCGCGTCCGATGAGGTGAGTGCGTAGCGGTGCAGGCAGCAGCTCGTCGAAGTGGCGTGACCACTGGTTCAAAGCCTTGCGCGTTGTGGCAACACCGGTAGCGACGAAAGCCCAGTTTTCGCTGACCGGCAGGCGAGGATAGTCGTTCGGTCGCTGTTCCGTGACGAAGTAGGCCACACGTTGCGCGCTGCGCTCGAGTTCGGGTAGCAACTCCCCTTCAAACGCCGCGATGCATGCCTCGTCGGCCGGCGCGCTCAGCATCAGCACCGCTACGCCGACGAACGAAGCGTTCGGCCGCGTTTGCGCCGGCTCCATACGACGTAGGTTGCTCAGATCGAAACCGCTATAGGGGCGTGCGGGCCGCAGCAGTAGGACGTTGTCCGAGTCGATCATCGTGGCGTTCGCGGCGTCGCGGTGATTCAGCCACGCCGGCGAGTTTTGATAGAAGGCTTCGAGCGCTTCGCGGCGCGTCTCCATCGCCTTGAAGCCGCGGAACCAGACGAAAGCCTCGGCGTCATCGAGATCGCGGTAATGGCCGATGGGCACCATTCGGCACGCTTCTTGGCTCTCGATGAATTCGCGCTCGAAGAGAGCGATCAACTCGTCGCGTCGTCCGGCCCGCATGACGTAACGGCGCAACTCGACGACGCCGAACTGCGCGCCTGCCAACCTCACGGGCGTGTGAAGTCCATGATCCAATTCGTTTCCCACACTCTCCCGCCGTCGGCGGTGAAGGCCTGCTCCCACCGGCATCCTCCCGATACTGCTTCGTCCAGCGGTAGCGGCTTGCGTTGTTGAAGTCTTCGGGCCCGCGCGCTCTACCATGCCGCGCGATGCTGGTTGAAGATTAGGATGCATGACGGACTAAAACGCTTGGTGTTATGCCGGCGACGCGGCGCATGCAGCGAGCCATGTGGCTTTGGTCGGAAAATCCCGCCTGCAATGCGACATCGCTTGCGGCTAGGTTCTCATGAACGAGCAGGCCGATCGCGTGCTGCACGCGCCTGCGGACGACGTATTGATGGACGGGCACGCCGACCGAGCCTTTGAACAGCACCTTGAAATGCGATGGACTCATGCTCGCGACGTTCGCCAGTTCGGCCAGCGACAAATCTTGCGTCAAGTGCTCCCCAATATAATCGATCACACGCTGGAGCCGCCGTTTCGAAAGGCCGCTCTCTAGGCGCGGCAGCGAGCGCAGCGGCTCGCGCTGCAGCAGGTGCGCAGCCAACGCCAAACCCAGGCTCTCGGCGTACAGGCGCCCGCACGGCTCATCGGTTTCTAACTCGGCTTTCAGCGCCCAGCCAATATGCTGAGCGCGGGGATCCTTCAGCTGCAACTGCGGCGCAATCGTCACGCTGTCGGGGTTTCTGCCCATGGCCTCGGCCGCGGTGCGAACGAGCGCGGGACTGAGGTTGATCATCAGCGCGGTGGTAGGCCCATCCTCTTGCCAGGCTCCCGAAAACCCGGCCGGCACAACGTCGATGTCGCCGGCTACTTGAAAGCGGCGATGAACCAAGCCATCGCACCGGCACGTGGCCTTGATCGGTTTCCCGACGTGCATGCTGACACTGTGGTTTAGAAACAGCGGCGTCTCCGCAAAACCGCCCGACGTGTCGACGATCGCTGCGTCGAATCCCCTCCAGAAGCGCTCGCGGCTCGTTTTGCGCACGACGAACCGCATCCGGCCCTCGGCTTCTCGGGGCGAAGCGACTTCCCGTGACTCATGCAAGCTGCAATCGGGCCGCTCGTGCGCGTCCATCGGGACGATCGTAACCGAGCCATGCGCAAGCGCCAAGAACCAGTCCCCTGCGGCGGCACGGGACCACTTACGAGCCCAAATCGCGCGCGATTTCGAGCGCTGCGGCGAGTTCGAGCGCGCGCTGCGCGACGTGCTGCCAGCTCTTGTAGCGTTCGACCAAGAAGCGGTATTGAAGCACGTCGGCATCGTCGAGATCGTAGGGCCTCGGCTCGGCCAGCTGTTTTGCCAACTGACGCGACGCCGACTCTTCGTCCTGGGGGTAATACGCATCGAGACGCGCGAGCACGTGCAGCATTGCCGCGGATCCCTCGGCCACACTCAACTGATCGGCGAGGGCGACCGTGTCGATGTAATCCCGCGTCGCGTTGCGGTCGAGAATCAAGAAGGCCTTGATGCGCAGCATCTCGGGCAACGTTGGTAAACGCAAGCGCCCGAACGGCGTCGCATGGTGGATTGTCTCGAGCGGAAGGGCGCGCCGCAGATTGCGCAGCCCGGTATCGACGCCGTCGAGACTGCCCAGGATGAGGAGCGGCCGGAGCCGGCGCTTCGTCTTCCAACCGGCAAGCGATTCGAGGCGCGCGAGCACCTGATCGTAGCGTTCCGCCAGCTTCTCGATGATGTGGTCATCATCGCGTGAGAACCGGTGGTTCGCGTACAAACTCGCAGCCGTACCGCCGACGAGGACCGCTTCGGGGAAGAGGTCCTGCAACTTCGCGGCGGCGCGCACGACGCGTTCCCACTCAGTCGGCGATTCGACCGTCCTCAGGCGCGCGGGATGATCGCTCACGTCGGCTGGTCGCGTTGCGCCCGCGACCCGGACAATCGGCCGTGCTGGGAGGGACGGCGCAACTGCGCGATTGCGGCCGGCCACAGCTTCGAGGTGCCGTACATTGCGTGCGCACAGCAGACGCGTAGCACGTCGTCGGCCACCGCTCCAAACGGATTTTGCGCGACGGTCCGCATGAGATCGGTCCAATCGGCCGGGCTTCCGCGATCGAGGATATCGTCGATGGCCGCGCGGGTTAAACCGACGTCGTCGGGAAGGTGTCGGTGTTTCAACGCTGGGTGACGTTCGCTGAGCACGGGACGACATCCGGCCGATCGCAACGAGCGCGCGTCAGCGATGTTGGCTGACACAAATGGCATATCCGGCGCGTTGGATGATGTACCGAAACGCGCTCAACGCGCTTTACAAAAAGGAGAAAGCATGTCCACGACTGCGACCCAGGACGGCACCGCCGTCATGCAATTGGCGCCCTACATCTTTTTTTACGGACGCTGCGAAGAAGCGCTCGCCTTTTACCAGACTGCACTGGGCGGAACGTACGAGCTGCAACGCAACACCGACTTGCCCCCGGAATACCAAAAAGATCTCTCGGACGACTGGCGCAATAAAGTGATGCACGCCAGCTTCACGGCACCGGGCCTCACCTTTATGGCCTCGGACGGGCGGGACCCGAAGCCGGTCGATCCGGAAGCCGGAAACATCTCACTCGGCCTCGCGGCGCCCGACCGGGCTGCCGGTGAGCGCGTGTTTAAGGCACTTTCGCAAGGCGGCAGCGTTCAGATGCCGCTGGAGGACGCCTTTTGGGGCGGTCGCTTCGGCATCGTGCACGATCGCTTCGGCATCGAGTGGATGCTGACGTCACCCTAAGCTTTCGTTAAGGCGTCCGACCGGGATCGCGTCGCGCGGGCCAGAGTCAGTTCATTTAACGCAACGTCAGCGGCAAGGTCACGCGCGCCGTTCGCCCATCGGGCACCGCCGCTACGAACTCGATGTTGTAGACGCGGTTTTTCAGGAAGAACGGTACGTCGGGGACCGTCCCTGCGAAGGCGAACAAGCCGGGCTGCTGCTGCGGAATCGCGACTGTACGTCCGAACGTGTCGGCCGTGACGCTCGTAACGGCGGCGTTCGTCAACACGCGAACGCGAATCGTTCCCGGCGCGACGACCGTCGCGTCGCTCAGATCGATCTCATCGATGTGCGGAGCGCCGGGCGCGGGTGCCGACGTGGCGCTCGGCGACGGGGTCGGACGGTACACGAAGTTATAGTCGGCCATTGGTGTCGTGCTCGCGGTCGGCGGCGGTGCCGGGTTCGGTGTGGTCGTCGGTGAAGCCGTCGGCACCGGCGAGGGAGACATCGTCGCCGCCGGTTGCGCGATGGCGACCGCCGAATGCTTGACCGCGCCCAGCCAGAACGCCGCTCCGGCGACCAGAAGCGCCGCTAGCCGCTTCACTGCAGTTGAATCGGAACGCCGACTGTGACCTTCTTGCCGGTCGCCGAGACGGCCGTGAAGTCGAGCGTCGTCGTGATGCCCGTGACGATGCGCGGAAGCTTCGGGAGTTTACTATGCGCTTGAAAGTCGCCGGGGCTGATCTCCGCAACGGTGCCCGCGCGACCGTTGCTGCTGCTGGTCACTTTCACCACGTTGCCGCTGGTGACGACGCGGATGTCGATTGGACCCTCGGAGTGAAGCGCCTTCGCGTTGAGGTAGACGGCGAATATCTGCGGTTGATCCTGCTCGGGATGCGACGGTTGTCCGGGAATGAAACGGTACGCGTAAGCGGCGGTCGCGGGTCCCACGGTCGCCAGCGGCAGCGGCGAGCGTTCGACGCCGGCATGCGGCATAAGGTTCGCGCAATGCATCGGTTGCGGGCTTGGGAATGCCGGCGCGCTGGGAAACGGTGAGGGCGCGGGCGATGCCGAGGGAACCGGCGATCCGGAGGCAGCGGGCGACGCCGAGGCCGCCTGAGGCGTCGAACTGGGCCCAGGCGGCGGCGCCGGTCCAAGAGCCAGGGCCAGCATGAGGGGAAGCGTGAGGGCAATCACGATGAGGGGGTCGCTTTCTTGGTTGACGGTGGAAGCACGGAGCCGAGGGCTCCCAATAGCGGCACAACTGCGGCGGCGGCGGCCCATCGGTTGGCGCTCGCCGGGAGGGCGCCGGAAGCATCGGGAAGGTAACGAACGACGGCAGAAATCGTCGCGGCCCACAAGGCGATGGGAGCCCACGGCAGCTCTCGACGTTGGGCGCATGGAGGGACTGCAGCGGCTACGATTGCAGGCAGCACCCACAGCACGTACCACGGGTACACGTTGGCAACGGCCAGCCACAGCGCAATGCCAAGCCAGGCATAGCCCTCGCGGTCCCGGCGCGCCAATCGGGCGCTTCCCCACGCGGCCGCGGCGACCGCCAGCGCCATTGCGGGCGCGATCCCGATCAGGCTTTGCAGTGAAGCGGTCGGCACATAGCGTCCGGTCCGTCCCACGGTCTCGAACGCCCTCGACATTGACGGAACGGTCACGACGGCGGCGCACGTTAGCCCCAAGGCGCACGCGGTAACGATTCGCACCCGCCGTCCGCCGCCGGCAAAGCGTAACGCGTCGATGAGTGCGGCAATCGCATACAGCGCTCCCGTCGCCTTCAGCGTGGCGGACAATCCCACGGTCAAGGCGCCGGCAAAGGCTGCGCGCCGCCACGCCAGCGCGAACGCCGCGCTCCCCAGGAGCAGGACGAAGGCATCGTTATGGCCCTCGGCGACGGTCCAAAGCGCGACGGGATTGAGTCCATAGGCGGCGAGCGCAAGAAAGCGGCGTCTCGGCGTCGTCGATTGCAATCCGGCATCGACGGCGAGGATGCTGCACAGGAACGCGACCGCTGCCAGGATGCGCAGCGCCCACAGCGTTGTGGCGACGGTCGCCCCGGAAGTGGCCGCTACCGCCGCCGCGGCCACCCCGACGAAGCCCGGTCCATAGACGCAGACCGGGTACCTTCCGCTCCATTGCCAACGTGCCGCGTCGATAATCGCGCCGTGAACGTGCGGCGCGACGACCGCGTACGGGTCGTGGCCGTGCAGCAGCATTGCGCCATAGGCCGCGTACGCGTAAACGTCGCTCGAGAAAACGAACGGCCACGCATAGGACGCCGCGATTGCTAGCGCCGCGGCGGCGGCAATCTCGGGGCCCAGCCGGTCCCGGTCTGCGACCTGCGGCGCGATCGCGAACCCCGCGGCGAGAAGTATCAGCGTCGCCAAAGCGAGCGTTGCCGCAAGCGTCCAAAAGCAGCCTGCGCCGAACGAACCCCAGGCCGTAACGACCACCAGCGGCTGGGCGCGATCGAGCAGCGTCCGGGAAGGAGCGTACCGCAACAGCACGCGCGCGACGATCGCACCGCAGGCGAACGCGATGGCGACCAGCGACAATGCGCCGACGCGGCGGACGCTCGAGAAAGCCAGATCCTTACAACGTCGGGCGGCGAGTCGACGCCAGCGCGGTTTCGATGTCCCTTTCGGCCCGCGGAAGCGTACCGTGTTCGGCCGGGCCGGCCGAGCGTTCGACGCTGGAGAGCAGGTAGAGCGGCCGGGATTTTACTTGATCGTAGATGCGGCCGAGGTATTCGCCCGCGATTCCGATCGTGATCAATTGCACGCCGCCCAAGAACAAAATCGCGACCATCATCGACGTGTAGCCTGGTTCGTTGAGACCGAGGATCTTCAAAACGAGAATGACGACGACGTACAAGAAGGCAAATGCGCTGATCATGAAACCGAGATAGGTAGCGAACCGCAGCGGAATCTCCGAAAACGACGTGATCCCGTCGATCGCAAACCTAAGCATCTTCGAGAACGGGTACTTCGTTTTCCCGAACGTTCGCGCATCGCGTTCGTACTCGATGCCAATCTGATTGTAGCCGACCCAACTGACGAGACCCCGCAAGAAGCGGTGCTTCTCGCGGGTCTGCGCGAGGGCGTCGACGACGCGACGGCTCATCAAACGAAAGTCGCCGGTGTCGACGGGAATCGAGACGTTGGTCAAGCGCCGGATGGTCCGATAAAAAATGCGCGCCGTCAACAGCTTGAACGGGCTTTCGCCCTTACGCGACTTGCGCGTTGCGTAGACGACGTCGTAGCCCTCGCGCCACTTGGCGAGAAATGCTTCGATCAACTCCGGCGGGTCTTGCAGATCGCCGTCCATCAGCACGACCGCATCGCCGCGGGCGGCGTCGAGCCCCGCCGTGGCGGCGATCTGGTGACCGAAGTTGCGGGACAGGTCGACGATGACCAAGCGCGGACGGCCGACGCGCTCAGCGCGGAGGAGCCCGAGCGTACGATCCTGCGAACCATCGTTGACCGCGACGATCTCGTAGTCGTCACCGGACTGCGTCACCGCTTCCATCACCGTCTCCAGGCGGCGCAGGAGTTCGGGGACGTTGCCCTCTTCGTTGTAGAGCGGGATGACGATGCTGATGAGGCTCACGCTGCGACTTCCGTGCGGACCGCCTGCCAAAACAGGGGAAACAACAACTCGTGGTGTCCGGTAAACGCGAATCCTTTGCCGCCGGTGCCCAAATGCGGCCGGCGCACCACGTTGGTCTGGGGACGGTACTGTCGTACGAAGTCGAAGTCGGCGGTCGTGAAATCGCCCCGTGCGCCGAGATTTCGGGCGACGCTGACGGCTTTGAGAAACGCTTCGGGCAGCAGCACGGCGGAGCCGAAGTTCAAGTAGACGCCGCCGTCGAGCAGATCGGAGACGACCGAACACAGCAGGCGGAAATCGACCAGCGCTCCGCGACCGAGCGCTGCACCGTCGGCTTGCGGGTGCGCGTGCACGATGTCCGTACCGATCGCGACCGTCACGCAGGCCGCCAGTTCGTGGCGGGCACAGGTCGCGAGCACCGAGTCGCGTTCGCCGGGCGGGTTGGCCGCGAGCAGCGCATCGCCGACGGCCCGTCCCAGACCCTGCCCCGGCTCGCGGGCGATTGCGCCCAGGACGAACGACGCGGTCTGGGCCGACATGCCGAAGGTCCCATCCTGCAGGGCCATATCGACATCTTCGGATGTTTTACCGATCAGCGCCAGTTCCGCGTCGTGCACGATGACGGCGCCGTTGCACGCCACTGCCGTCGCGTAGCCGTCGCGCAGCAGGTCGCACACCATGCCGCCCAGGCCAACCTTAATGACGTGCCCACCCAAGCCGACGAGCACGGGACGGCCTCGCTCGATCGCGCGCGCCGTGCGCGCGACGAGTTCGCGTAATGCGGCCCCGGCGAGGATGTTCGGCAGTGCGTCGAACCAGGTTCGGAATGAGGCTTCAGCAGCGACCGTGCGTCCCCGATCGTCCGCGCTCACTTTGGACGGGCGCGCCTCGAGCGACGTCACCTGCAAACGCGCGAGATCGATCGGCTCATACGGCATCGGGTCGCGCTTCCACCATGCGGGGACCAGCTCTTGCCGCGACGCTCGCGCTGCTGCTGCTTGCCGGTTGCGCTCATCGGACGAGCAGGGAATCTGCGCGGAACGCCCTACCGAGCGCAACGCCCGCCTCCGTCGTTAGCACGCCCGCAGGTCTGCAGCGCGGCGGCATTCCCGGCGTCACTCCACACGCGACACTGACCGTGCCGGCAGGCATAACGGTGGCGCCGGCGCCAAGCGGGGGGCTCCCGCAGCGCCTTTCGTCGCCGGGGGCGTCCGGGCCGCACATTATCACCATTGCAACTGCGCCGAAGGTCGTGCACGAAGGCGACGTCGTGCGCTGGAGCGTTCGCACGTCGCCCGACGTCGTCGACGTATCGGCCCATGTCCTGGCGTATTCGTTCGCCTTGCAGCGCCGTGCCCCGGGCTCGTTCGCACTGGCGTTTACCGTCCCCAAGGGCGTGCCGTTCTTCTTTCACCGCACCTACGACCTGAGCGTCGTGGCCCGCAACGCAGCAGGTGCCAGGGCGACGACGGTCATCGGCATCCCGTTTCAGTGACGCCGATGCCGGCCGACGCGAGGGGTACAACGGCTGATGCGGCGGTTACCGTGCGACTGGACCATGCGCGCGCGGAACGGACCGCATTGCCGGAGGTCGTATACGGCGCGGGCAAAACGCGCGCGCAGGTCGCTGCAATCATGCGCGAATTTTACGCGCTCGCGGGGTTCGCGCTCGCGACCCGCGTTGCGCAGCACGACGGCGTTGCGCTGGCAGCGGAGCTCCCCGAGGCGTCGTACGACGAGGTCGGTCGCGTCTTGCGCTGCGGCGCGCGCCCGCGCAGCGGAATCACCATCGCGGTCGCCTGCGCCGGTACGAGCGACCTGCCGGTCGCACGCGAAGCGGCCTGTACGCTCGACGCGTTGGGACACGACGTCGTCGAACGCTACGACGTCGGCGTGGCCGGCGTGCACCGCACGTTGAGCGTAACACCGGCGCTCGATGCCTGCCGCGTCGTCATCGTGGCGGCCGGCATGGAAGGCGCCTTGCCGAGCGTCATCGCGGGTCTGGTCAAGCCGCCGGTGATCGCCGTTCCGACCAGCGTCGGCTACGGCGCGGCCTTCGACGGGCTGGCCGCGCTGTTGGCGATGCTCAACGCCTGCGCCCCCGGCATCAGCGTCGTGAACATCGACAACGGCTTCGGCGCGGCTGCCGTCGCCCACAAGATCGTGAGCGCGTGTTAGTGTGGCGGCGTAACGAAGGGTATGGGATTGAACGGCGTCGGAATCGTTTGACCCAAGTCGGGCGCGAGTTCGTCTTGATCGCCCCAGGCGTAGACGGTGTCGCGGACCGGTTCCACGTCGACGTTCGGCACGACGAGTTTATGGGGGCGCGGCTCTTGGCCCGCTTGGTTGCGTTCCGACGAGCGCCACGAACCGCGGGTATAGCGATACAGGAACGTGGTTCCGGACGCGTAGTTTTGTGAAACCCGGTAATGCAACGCGTCGACGCGATCCATGCGGATCGCCGTCGCGCTCCAGCCGCTGACGTCGGTCGCCAAATACACGGGATCGTTGAACGGCGTGCGCGGCGGAACTTCCACCGTGAACGTCACCAAGACCACCCGCCCGCTGAAACCTTCGCCGCGGGCCAGCAGATCGGGATTCGGCTTGGGCGGCGATAACGCAACGGCATATTTTTTGATGTCCGCGTAGCTTGCGGCATTAGGAAGCGGCGATTTCGAAAGCGCGAGTTCGACGACGGCGCCGTTACCCGTGTCGAAGCCGGCCCGCGCGTAGACGCGAGTGACCGGGGCCAAGGTCGTCGCGCCGCCGCTCTTCGCATCGTCGATCTTGACGGCCGGAGCAAGGCGAAAGCCGTCGCCGGTCGTGAAGAAGACGAAACCGCCGCGGTCGTCGAGGATCTGACCGCTCCATTGGACGACCTGGCCGGAGGGCGACGGCGTCGCAGTCGCGGTCAACGGCGGCGGAGTTTGTCCGCTGGGCAAGTCGGACGGGATCGGCAGCGCGACGGCGGGCGATGCGGTACCCAGCGCATTGACGGCGGCGAGCGCGATGGCGCTCAGCGCCAGCAGGGTGAAGGCGAAACGACGTGGCGTAGCGCTCATTTCTCGAGTTGAAACGTAAATTGCGGCTGCCAGCGTTCGTACCCGCCGAAGTTGAAGAAGTACGAACGCGAGACGTCGAGCACGATGAGATGGTTGACGCGGTAACGCAGCTCGAACGTCGCTTGGTACGGGGTTACGCCGAAATTGTTGAAGCCGACCACGTCGCCCACGACTTGCGGTGGCCCGGGAATCGGTGCCGGAAAGTCGACGTTTTCGCGCATGGAGACATTGAGATTGAAGACCGGGTTCGGCGTGTACACGAGTTGCTGCACGAAGGAACGCGTCGTAGCGAAGCCGCGAAAAGCCGTGTAACCGGGATACGCTTGGCCGGTGAACGGATTGACGGCCGGAGCGCCGTTGCCGTACGCAATGCGTTGTTGTTTGCCGTAAAAGTCACCGATGTTCGAGTTGGTGTATGACGCGAGCAGGGCGAGTTTCTGCGGATCGATCAATTTGGTCAACGTCACGCTTTCGGTCGTCGTGTCAGTGTGATGCGGCGCGGAAAAGTACAGCCGCTGCTTGTCGAAGAACGCCGTCAGGTACAGGTCGCGGTGGCGCGGGTCGCGCACGAGCGGCAGCGACTGGGACGTCACGTCGATGCCCACGCCCTTGGAGTACTCGCTATGATACGCAACGCCTCCGAGCGACTGCAGCGGCGTGTCGCGGTTGTGGACGTAGCCGAGCGAGGAGCGCAACTGATAGAAAAACGGAAGTCGCCCCAGCGGCTCACGGAAACCGACCCACGAGAGCTGCTCATCGATCGGATGGTCGGGAATCCAATTGTGGGAGGGATCGCCGTAGAAGCGCAGGACGTGACCGGAGCGTGAGATATAGGGCTCCGGCTCATCAAGTAAGCTGCTGTAGTATTGGTCGATACGCAACTGCAAATAGGAATGAGGGAGGCTGCCGGTCACTTGCAGCTGCCCATAGCCGCTGGCTGCCAGCGGCTGCCTGAAGTCGTGCTGGAAGGCCGATTCCTGGAGAAACAACTGCATCTGCAAGCCGGGCGAAAGACGATCGAAGCCCACGAAGTTATAGACTTTGAACGGGCGGGTCAACGGGCTCAGCGAGGCGACGAAATAGCTGTTCTCGCTGATCTGGTGCTGCTCGTACGCGGGGAAGACTTTGTTTTGCGAATCGTACCGAATGTGAGCGGTAGCCAGAGCATGGCGGCCGCCGGCGAAATCGAGCGGACCGTCGGCGTATGCGCCGGGCAGCGCGTTCTGGGCGTAGTTCGGATTCGCAGAGAAGTCCAGAAAATAGCTCGGGAACGCAACGAAGGTCAATCCGAAATTGATGTCGGCAGGCGTAAAGCGCGCGCTTTCGCGCGGATCGACGACCACGCGTTTGGCGTACAGAAAGACGCGCTCGCCGCTCAAGTCAGGTAGGAAAAACGTGTCACCCGGCATCTCGCGCCCGAGCACCGGGTGCGCGTAGTCGCCGGCGACGAAGGTCCAGCGGTCGGGAGCACGGGTGATCGGAACAAAGTACGCGCGGTCGAAATCGAAGTATTGGGCGAACGCTGCCCCCGGAACGGCGCGACTCCCCGCGTTTGGAGTCCTCACCGTGACGTTCCCCGCGATCACGAAGCGGTTCAGCCGCAAGTCTTCGAAAAACGTGTTGCCGCGGATCCTCGTGCCGTCGCCGAGCGTGACCACCACATCGCCGTCGGCCCCGATGATGAAGCGGTTGCTGTAGAATGCGATGTTGCGTGCCGTGACGCGAAAAGCAGCAAGCCGCCGCCCAGTCGACGGGGAGGGACTCGGGCTCGGCGCGGTCGGCGCGGTCGGCGCCGACGGCGGCGTTGGCGTGACTGCCGGAACGGCAGGCGGTTGCGTGATGACGGGCGACGGCTGCGGCGCCGCCGTTACGGGGGCAGCCGGTTCCGCAGGAAACGGTTGCGCTGCGCGAGCGGGCGTCGCCGCCGCACCGAAAACGCACCACCCCGCGCTCAATGAGAAAACGATGAGACGCAGGGCAAGCGCAGGCATCATAGGGTCAACTACGAAGCGCCACTCGGTATGGGACGGCGCGTCGATATGGCGCTTTCGCAGTTCGAGCCGAGCGGATTGCGTGCACTCACCGAGCGACGTGGCGTCGACGCCGTGATGTCGAAAGAACGGGGTACGGTTTCTTGTCATTGGGAGCCGGTCGGCATCGCGCAGGGGCGCGGAATCCACACGGACGTTTCGTTTCCGACCTACTGCGGTGGCTTTCCCCCCTACGGCGGCGAGCTACCGCCCGGCCTCTGCCGCGTCACGTCCGGATCGCGATGCGCCGATAACGAGGGTGCAATGGACGGCGATTCGTTCTCCGCGCGTGCAGCGTGACGCCGCCGCTCGAAGCGTCATTACTTCTGCCGGCGAGGACTGCCGATGATGGTGTGGCCGTCGGAGCACGGCCGGTTCCGCGCACCTGGTATTTCGCCAAGCGCGCCATCGATCTGGTCGTCGGCACCCTTGCGCTGGTCGCAGCCTCGCCGGTCATCGCGTTTGCCGCGCTTGGAATCGTGTGCGTCTCACCAGGATCACCGTTCTTTTTGCAAGAGCGCTTGGGCAAAGACGGTAAGGCGTTCCGACTTTTCAAATTGCGCACGATGGTCGACGGTGCGCACCTGGTTCACGACGAGATGCACGTCTACAACGATGTCGACGGCCCCGTGCTGAAGATCCACAACGATCCACGCCTGCACCCGCTCGGCAAGCTCCTGCGTCGCTCCAGCATCGACGAACTGCCCAACCTGCTCAACGTTCTGCGCGGGGAGATGTCGCTCGTCGGCCCCCGTCCGCCGCTGGAATCGGAGGTCCGCCACTACGACGCGTTCGCGCTGCGCCGCTTGCGAGTGCGCCCGGGTATCACCTGCCTGTGGCAGATTTCCGGCCGCTCGGACGTGTCGTTCGAAGAGTGGATGCGTTTGGATAACCAGTACATCGATGGCTGGTCTCCGCTCGGCGATCTTGCGATTTTGATCCGCACGGTCCCCGCGGTCTTGCGCCGTGAGGGCGCACATTAAGCGGAGCGGCGCGACGGCCACCGGCGCGCGTGGACGCCTGCGCGTGCTTCCCGCCCCAGCCGTTTCCCACGGCGCCCTGGCTCGTTCGACCTTGGTGGTGATGGCCGCCACCTTGGTCTCCAGCGTGCTCGGCTTCGGGCGCGAGGTCGTCAACGCGCGCTACTTCGGGGCGCATGTCGAGATGGATGCGTTCCTCGCGGCTGCGACGATACCGACGATTCTCTTCGGCGTCTTCAACGGTGCGCTCGTGAGCGCGCTCGTGCCGGTCTTCAGCGAGTATGTGGCGCGCGGGGACGAGGATGGTGCCTGGCGGTTAGGCAGCACGCTCTTCAATCTTCTCGCGCTCGGCTTAGCGGCGCTGGCGGCGCTGGGCTGGTGGCTTGCGCCGGCGTACGTGCCCGTCATCGCGCACGGATTTCCGTCCGAACAGCTGCAGCGCACTATCACGATGACGCGCTGGCTGATGCCGACGGTCGTCGCGACGAGTTTGGCCGGGGTCGCGAGCGCCATGCTCAACGCGCGCCATCGGTTCTCGGCTGCAGCGCTGCAAGGCATCGCCGTCAACGTCGTGACGATCGCAGTCGTCCTGTGGCTCACTCCCAAACTGTGGATCTACTCGCTTGTCTTGGGAACGGCGCTGGGTCTGGTGGCGCAACTGGTGGTGCAGATGCCGGCGATTCTCGCGTACCGCATGTACCGGCCGGTCGTCGACCTGCACCACCCGGGGCTCGGGAAGATTTGGCTGATGCTCGGGCCGATCGTGGTCGGTTCGGCCGCCGGTCAGATGGCGATTTTTTTTGATCGGCACTTCGCTTCCACGTTGACGCCGGGCTACATCGCAGGCATGAACTACGTTACCAAACTCGTCGGTTTTCCGCAGCAAATCTTCGCAGCGGCGATCGCGACGGTCATCTTTCCGCTGCTAGCCTCGCAATTCGCAAGCTCCAACCGGCCCGGCATCGAGCGCAGCGTCGTCATGGGACTGCGCCTGGTCAATTTCATCACGATTCCCGCCGTGTTCGCACTGATCGTACTCGCGCACCCGATGATCGCCGCGCTCTTCGAGCGTGGTCGGTTTACCCAGAGCACGACGGACCTTTGCGCCGGCCTCCTGCCGTTCATCGCGATCGGCCTGGTCGGCGTTGCGGCCTGCATCGTGCTTACGCGCTGTTGCTTCGCCTGCAAAGAGACGCGTTTGACGGTCGTCATCTCGGTGTTCACGGTCGTGCTCAACGTCGTGCTTTCGCTATGGTGGCTCGGACCGCTCGGTGCGCGCGGCTTGCTGCTCGCGAATTCGGTGAGCCAATGGGCCCAGGCGTTCTTGCTGTTCGCGCTTGTCTGGCGTCTGCTTCGGGGACTGAACTGGAAAACGATTGCGTCCTCGGCAGCGCGCATCATCGTCTGTTCGGCGGCGATGGCGCTGGCGCTCGCCTGGATTGCGTCGCTCAACACGCACGTTGCTCCAACGTTCGGCGCGCGGGCGTGGTATCTGGCCGGGCAACTGCTCATCGGCGCGCTCGTCTTCGTCGGAGCCGCGCGGCTGCTGGGGGTCGAGGAATTGGCGATCGCCGTTCGGCTGATCTTGCAGAAGTTCGAGACGGGCGTGCCGAGCCCGCTCGAGAACCGCGAGGCGCCCATTGCTTGATCGCTTCGGGCGCGCGCGCGGCGTGATGCGCAGCGAGTTTCTGCGCCATTCAGCGGTCGTTTTCAGCGCATCGCTGCTCATCAACATACTGGGCTATGCGTTTCACTTCGCGATCAGCCGCCGCATCGGGGTCGTTGCCTACGGCGTGCTGTCGGCGCTCAATGCGGGCTACATGATCGCGCTCACGCTGGCCGCCATTTTGACAACGGTAGTCGTGAAATATGCCGCGGAACTTCATGCGCAGCCCGACGGCGCGCCGCGGCTCGGCGCATTCGTGCATCGCTTGGCGGCGTTCTGCGCCGCCGCATCGATGACGTGTCTGGGCGCCGGACTGCTCGCGCTGCGCCCGATCGCGGATTTTCTGCACGTGACCGATCTGCGCGCGGTGGCGCTGACTGTCGGCATCATCGGACTCACGATTGCCGGTGCGCCGATGCGCGCCGTTTTCCAGGGCATCGAAGATTTCGTAACATTCTCGTGGCTCGCGCTGTGCGAAAGCGCGATCAAGGCAGCGGCCGGCATTGCGCTGGTCTACCTTGGTTTCGGCGTGGCGGGGGCCTTCGGCGGCTGGCTCGGGGGCACCGCACTGGCGCTTGGAGTCACGACGGTCGTCCTGCTGTGGCGCTTCCGGTCGTCGCGGAGGATTGCGCTCGACTTGGATCTGCGCCGGCTGGTGGCGACGACCGCAAACGTCGCCGCCGCCACGGGGTTGCTCGGCATCATTAGTTACGTCGACGTGCTGATCGTCAAACACTATGCCGATCCGACCACCGCCGGGCTCTATGGCGCGCTTGCACTCTCCGGCAAGATTCTGCTTTTCTTCGTCGCCTTCGTGCCGACGATCGTGCTCCCCAAAGCGGCGCGCTTGGCGCTGGCCGGACGCTCGCCGCTGCCCGTGCTGATGCAGGCGGCTGCCGTCGTCATCGCGATCTCGGCCGCCGGGCTGTGCGTGTATGCGCTGGTCCCCGGTGCGATCGTGACGACGCTCGCCGGCGCCTCGTTTGCGGCCGCTGCTCCATACGTGCTTCCGTACGGCGTCGCCATGGTATTGCTCGCGATGCTCAACGTCGTCGTAACGTACAAGATGGGCATTCACCGCTTCGACTTCATCGCGCCGCTCGCCATCGTGGCCGCCGGCGAAATCGTCGGCATCGCGCTTCACCACCGCACGCTCTCCGACGTCATCAGCGTGCTGATCGTCGTCAACGCCTTTGCGTTGCTCGCGGCGCTGTTCAGAGTTAACGCGCGCTTACGGTTTCCGGTCGTTCAAAGCTCCGCCGACGCGGCGTAGGCGCACTAACGGCCGCGTGCGCGGCGCGTGGTTGCGGCTTCCTCGATGATCCGCTGCGTGGCCGGTGATTCGAGTGCGGCGACGATGCGTTCGGCGGCGTCGCCTTCTCCGAAGAGTGGGGGATGCTCGGCGGGCCGCATGGGTGCGGCGTGCAGGGCGGCGCGAATGGCGGCGGTATCGCTGCCGACCAGACGGTTCCAGCGCGCTTCCACCGTGTTCGTCCATTCGGTCGCCTCTCGCAGCGTGAAGCAGGGGACTGCAGCGAAGTAGGCTTCGCGTTGCACGCCGCCCGAGTCCGTGAAAATCGTGCGCGCAGCGCACTCCAAGGCCACGATGTCGAGATAGCCCAGCGGCTCGAGCGCGACGACGGCCGCAGGCAACCGGATGCCGAACTCCGCCAAGCGTGCGGCCGTGCGCGGGTGCACGGGAAAAATGATGCGGCGCGGCGCGTCCGTGAAGGCGGCCATGATCGCGCGCAGCCGCGCGGGATCGTCGGTATTTTCCGCACGGTGCACCGTCAGCAGATCGTAAGGCTGCTGCTGCAACGCCCGTAAGCGCGGCTCCCGTTGCGCGCGGGCACGAACGCGCACTTGCAGGAATACGTCGTACATCACGTCGCCGCACACGTGCACGTTCGTCGTAATCCCTTCGCCGGCAAGCCGCCGGCGCGCGGCATCATCGGTGACCAGCGCAATGTCGGCAATGTGATCGCTCACGATGCGATTGATCTCTTCGGGCATCGTGCGGTCGTACGAGCGCATGCCGCCTTCGACGTGCGCCAGCGGAAGGAGCAACTGCTTGGCGGCGAGCGACCCCGCAAGCGTGCTGTTCGTATCGCCTCGCACGATGACGAGATCCGGCCGCGCGCGCCGCAATGCGTCGGCCAAGCCGCCCAGCATCTCGCCCGTCTGCGCGCTTGGACTGGCCGCGGCTACGCCGAGGTTGACGTCGGGTTCCGGGATGCCGAGGTCGGTGAAGAACCGCTCCGACATGCGCTCATCGTAATGTTGCCCGGTATGGACGAGCAGTTCCGTATGACGGCGTCGCAGGACTCGCGAGAGGACCGCGACCTGCACGAATTCGGGCCGGGCGCCGACGATGGAGACGATTTTCATCGGCGGTCGCCGGCGATGCCGGCCCGCACTCCCCCGAAACGAGGGCCTGCCGTCCTGCGTTGAATCGGTGCATTTCGCGCGGCGGCGCGCCGAAAAAGGGAGCAGGCCCCGGGAGGAGCCGCGGTTCGATGATTCAGACACCCGTTGTTGTGCCGCTCGTGGCGCCGCAGGTTACCGAGGCGGAAATTGCCGCAGCGACGGCCGTGCTGCGTTCCGGCCAGCTCGCGGGCGGCCCCCAGGTCGCCGCCTTCGAACGCGAATTCGCCGACAGCGTGGGCGTGGGCCATGCCGTTGCAGTCAACTCCGGCACGGCGGCCAATCACGCCGCGCTCGACGCCTTCGGCGTCGGTGACGGCGACGAGGTCCTCGTCACTCCGTTCACGTTCGCTGCTTCGGCGACGCCGATCGTGATGCAGCGCGCCGTTCCGCGCTTCGTCGACATCGAGCCTCGGACATACAACCTCGATCCGGCGGCGGCAGCCGCCGCCTGCGGCGGCCGTACGCGAGCCGCCGTCTTGGTGGACTTGTTCGGCCTCCCTTTCGAACCAAACGGAGTAGCGGCGCTGGACGCCCGCGGCGTCCGGGTCCTCGAGGACGCATGTCAGGCGATCGGCGCTAGCCGTAACGGGCGGATGGCCGGTTCGCTCGGCGCTGCGGGCTCGTTTTCGTTCTACGCGACCAAAAATATCATGACGGGCGAGGGCGGTATGCTCGTTACGGACGACGCCGCGACGGCCGTGCGCGCGCGCCGTTTTCGTCACCACGGCCAGGGCGCGCAATACGAGTACCTGTCGCTGGGTTACAATTACCGCATGACCGATATCACCGCGGCGATCGGGCGCGTGCAACTGGCGCGCCTGGAGACGCTGACTGCCGCGCGGCGTGCCAACGCCGCGTTTTACGACGCTGCCCTCGGTGATCTCGAGGGCGTCGCCGTGCCGTTCGTCCCGACCGGCGTCGAGCATGCGTATCACCAGTATTCGCTCCTCATCGATCCGGGGCGCACCGGCAATGGCGCCGATCGCGATGCCGTTCGGGCGGCATTGGCGGAGCGCGGCGTGGCCAGCGGCGTCTACTATCCGAAGCCGCTCCATTTGCATCCACTGTTCGCGGCGTACGGCTACGGCCCCGGTGACTTTCCGGTCGCCGAGCGGATCGCCGGGCAGATCCTCGCGCTGCCCATCGGCCCTCACCTCGACCGCGCGCAATTAGAGTGGACTGTCCGGAGCGTGCGCGCTGCCGTGGGCGCTGCGGAAACGTAGACGTGTCGCCGCCGCTGCGGATCGGGGTCGTCGGGTTCGGCTCGATCGGTCGCCATCACGCCCGCAACCTCGAAGCCAGGCGCGACACCGAACTGGTCGGCGTCGCTGAGACATCGCCGCTGGCAGCCGCTGGGGCGCAGGCCGCGGGCTACCGCACCTTTCCTTCATCACGCGAACTGCTCGCCGCCGGCCTCGACGCCGCGGTTATTTCCGTGCCCACCAGCGCCCACGAGGATGTCGCCAACGACTTCATCGACGCCGGCGTCGCGCTGCTGGTCGAAAAGCCGCTGGCCCACACGATGAAAGCCGCCAAACGGTTGCTCGGGCGGTGTCGGCGTGCCGGCGTACCGCTGATGGTAGGCTACATCGAACGCTACAATCCGGCGATGACGGCGACGCGCGATTTCGTCGCCGGGGGGAATCTCGGCAAACTGATCAGCATGTCGGCCCGCCGCGTCGGCATTTTGCCGCCCCGCATTCGCGATGCGAGCGTGCTGATCGACATCGGCGTGCACGACATCGACATGGTCGCCTTCATTACCGGTGCGCGGCTCAACCTGCTGTGCGCGCAGGGCGGGATGGCGGTGCTCGACGATCGGCTCGACTTTGCGACGTTGCTGCTCGACGCGGCGGGCTGCGTCGTTTCGATCGAAGCCAATTGGGTGACGCCGGTGAAGATTCGTGAACTCTCGATCACCGGAACCAACGGCTATTGCCGCGTCGATTACATCACGCAGGAAGCATGGTTCGCCCCCGGTCAGCGCTTCGAACCGACGGGCAACTACGACGAACTCGTGCGCCAGTACAAAGAAGGCACGTTGATCTCGTTGCCGGTGGCCAAGCGTGAACCGCTGGCCTGCGAGCTGGAAGTGTTCGTCAACGGTCTGCGGGGGTTCGAGCCGCTGCCCGACCCGGGGCTTGCTCTTGCTTCGCTGCGAATCGCCGAAGAGGCCACGGCGGCGATCACGCGCACACCGCCCTCGATGCACGTCGCAGCCGTTTAACGTGCCGGCAGATGTCGCCTCCGCGCCGTTCGTGCACGAGACGGCGTCGATCGAAGACGGCGCACAACTTGGGCCGGGAACGCGCATTTGGCACCAAGCGCAGGTGCGCCGCGGGGCGCGCATCGGCGCACGTTGCATCGTCGGCAAAGGCGCCTTCGTCGACTTCGACGTGATCGTCGGCGATGATTCGAAGCTGCAGAATTATGCCTGCGTGTACCACGGCGTCACCCTCGGGCGCGGCGTATTCGTCGGTCCGCATGCGGTATTCACCAACGATCGGCGCCCGCGGGCGACGGACGTTTCCTTCACGCCGCTGGGTGACGGCGACTGGGATGTCGGCGAAACGACCGTCGGCGACGGCGCGGCGATCGGCGCGAACGCGACGATCTTACCGGGCCTGCGCATCGGGCACTGGGCGATGATCGGAGCCGGTGCCGTCGTGACCGCCGACGTACCCGCGTATGCGCTGGTCGTCGGCACTCCCGCGCGACGCATCGGCTGGACCTGCGCGTGCGGTGCGCGGCTGGACGACGATGCGCTGGACTGTGCGCGCTGCGGCCCGCTACCGCTCGATCATCCGCTCAATACCGTCGGACGTTGAGCAGATTCGCGCTGCGAAACGCCGCTTCGACGCGGTCGACCGACGCGGCGTTGGCGAAGTAGGCGACGACCGAGCGGCCCCGCTCGATCGCTTCGGCGTAATTGTCGAGTTCCGATTCCGGGATGTCGAGGTCGCCCAGCCGGTCGGTCAACGACTCGCTTCGAAAAAAGCCGCGCGATTGGTGCACGTTGGTGAGTCCGGGGACGCCCGTGCCCGTGCTCGATCCGCCGCTGAACATGTCGCTGTCGATCGTCGTGCGGCGAAAATCCAGGGACGAATCGTCGGAATTGATGACCTGCAGATCGTCGGCCGAGAGGCCGGCATCGTGGAGTGCGGCTTTGAGCGCGGTCACATCGCCCTTCGGCGAGAGACCCGTGACGACCAGACCCATAGAACCTCCCGTTTCATTACGTTACGATGTGAGCGACGCATGTGAAGCAACGCGGCGATCGGACCTTCGCCGACCGGGCCGACGGCTCCTAACCGGCCGATCAGCGACGCGGTCCGAGCGTTTACGCGGCCGTCGAACTGACGGGTGGTCCGCTGCCCGGACCGCGCGGCGGGCCAAAGTTCGACTCGCGCACGAAGGCGAGAATCGCCGAGCCGAGCCCCACCAACAGGACGAGGGCGATCACCGCCCACCCGACGGTCGGCAACGTCTCGGCGGCGGTCACCACGATGAGGCCGAGCCCGAGCGCTCCGAGCGGCGTCGGCGTCTTGTGCGGAAGCAGCAACTCGTAGAGTCGCCGCCCGATCAGCAGTGCGACGGCCGCATTGCCGATGCACAGCGCCGCGAAGACGAGCGCAGCTTCGAGCGGGATCAGCGGAATGCCGAGAATCGAAAACGCCAGGAAGACGCCGACCGGAACGATCGCGATCGCCGCCAGGGCGCCGACGAGTCCCGACATTCCGGGATGTTGCTCGACGCGATCGAGCGCGACGCGTACCCGCATCGGAAAGAGCAGAAAGGCGAACAGCACGACGACATCCCACGCCAGCTTCTTAAGGAAGCTGTGATTCTGCGCGAACAGATCGTCGTTCGAGAGCGGCCCGACCCATGGCACGAAAGCGTCCCCCGCCGCATTGACGACGCGGCCGTCCACTTGGCATCCGTCGAGTTGATTGAAGGAAGCGAAGAACGTGTGCACGTCGCCGTCGACCTCGGCGCCGTCGCTGCACGTGACGCTACCGAAAATGACGTCGAGGTTGCCGCGCACTTCGTCCCCGTCGCCGATGTCGAGATTACTGAACCACACGGTCTTGCCGTGATCGTAGGTGTGCGCAGAGGCGAAGGAACCTGTAGCCGCCGCTAGCCCGATGAATGCCGCCAAGGCCACGAGTACCCGGCGCATCAGCTCGGTTCGCTCGCACGCTGGGCGTTACGGCGCGCGCGCCGCAGCGCATAGAGTCCGGCCACGGCGCCGGCGAGCAAGACGTCGCCACCCAGGATTGCGCCCATCGCACGCGTGACTTCCGGCGTCTGGGCGCCGAAGAGGTGGCCGGCGGACGTCGTCAGCACTCCGGCTGCGAAGCCGAACTGTCGTGCCGAGGCGCCGAGCATGGCGAGCATCGCGCGCGCCGTTGAGCCGCCCCACCACAAGAACGCTCCGATCGTGGCCCAGGCAAAGACGATGTACGTCACGAGGACCGGCAAGGTTGGAATGCGGTGCACGTGCGGTTGCGGCAGCGCCCGCACGTCGGCCATTACTTTATAGGTGAAGTTTGCGGCGGGCTCGAGCCGCCGCGGGCCCAGCAGCAGCGCATCGATCACGCGCAACTCTTCGAGCAGTCCGGCACACTCCGGACAGGAGCCGACGTGCACGGCGATGAGCGCGCGTTCTCGCGGCTCGAGGTCGCCGTCGACGTATGCGTCGAGGCGAGGCTTAAAATACGAACAGCGCATCGTGGAGTCCCAAGGAAGAGCGCTTTTTCGGCTGATCTGGGGAAGGCGGATGGAGCGCTTGGGCTGCGGTGCGCTGACGTTCCCGCAGCCGTTCCGCAAGCGCAAGCTTCCCACGATGGATGAGCGTCTTCACGTTACCGAGCGACAGGCCCATCGTCTGGGCGATCGCTTGATATTCCATGTCATCGTAATAGCGTAACGACAGCACGGTGCGCGTGCGGTCCGGCAGCTCGGCAAGCGCCGCGCGCACGTCACTCTCCGCTTCCGCACGCAAAATGCCGAGCGACGGGTCGGCCTCGGGCGACGTGTCGGGCAAGGCGTCCTCGAGCGTTCGGTCTTCGCCGAGTTCCTGCGTCGGGGCACGGCGCTGCGACTTCGCCAAGTACGTGCGCACGACGTTGCGCGCGATATGGTAGAGCCACGTCGAAAACTTGCCGAGGCTCGGATTGAAGGTGCCCAGGTGGGCGTAGGCGCGCAAGAACGTTTCCTGAGAAAGGTCTGCGACGTCGGCCGGACCGCGGACGCTCGCACCGATGAAGTTTGTAATGCCTTTCTTGTAACGGTCAACCAGGACGGCAAAGCGTTCGTGATTGCCGCCGAGGACGAGCCGGACCAACTCGTCGTCGTCCTGCTCTACGATCGTCACCCTCCTCGCCTCTCTTCTTACGCGTGCTGTACTTGCACCCGGCCGTCAGGTTTCAATATGTCGAAGGCGTTAGGGATCATAGGCGGCGGACTCGACGTTCACGTACCCGCGACGCCGGTCGGGCGCCGGGGCGTTGACGGTGACGCTAAGCCGATGAGGCCCCTGCGGTAGCGGGCCGCTGGCAAAGACGAGCGTATGGGGACGCTTCAAACGGGCTCGGAAGCTGACGTCGGGATCGACCATCACGCCGTCGATGGCCACGCTTCCGGCCCCGCCACCCGGACCGTTGACGCCGTAGAGCCGAATGCCGTGGCCGACGAACCGGACGATGAGGCGGGCGCCCGGTATCAGGCTGCGGGCGCTCATCCCGGCGTAGCGGCCGTCGTTCATCCCGCTGACGACTTGCCACTTTCCGCGGAAATGGAAGTCGTCGGCCGACACAGCGACGGGAATCCGTGCTGCCGGGGCGGTCGGAGCAGCGGTGGCGGCCGTTGTCGGAGCGGTCGTGGCGACGGTGGTCGGCGCGGCCGTGGCCGCTGCGGTCGGGGCGGTGGCCGGCGTCGCTTGTGTCTGGGTCCCAAGTGACGCCGGCCGCCTCGAAACGACGCCGTAGATGATCAGCGCCAGCCCGGCAACGAGCAACAGGCCCGCGACGGCGACCGTCATCGGGAGTTTTGAGCGCGAGCGGGTCATCAACATGAATCTTCTGCTCCCGGGCTCTGCGGCTGCGCGCCGTCCGGCTTCCTTTCTTATCGGATTGCGTTTGCGCTTCACATACCCCGCCACAGGAGTCCGACAGGCTCCTCGGCCTCGTAAGATGGGCGCCGCGGGGGGAGGCGAAAGAACAGCCGCTCAGCATGGAACTTCGCATCGACTGCGCGCTCGTCGCCGATATGCGCCGGCTCGCGCGCGAGATCGCCAATCCGATCGAGGACTTCATTGCGGCCCACGGCACCGTGTCGGTCGAGCGCGCCGCGCTACGTCTGCTCGGCGTCGACGGCGTGGGCCATGGCGACGTTCCGCTTCCGAACCTCGTCGTCGAGCGTTTCGGGTGCGAGCGGCTGGGGTCGGGCGTCGTTCGGCCGCTCGGAGCGCTCGTCGCCGAGACGGGACGCACGCCCGACGACGTCGCGGGTGCCGTCGGCGACGGCAGCCTCGATGTCGCGCTGGCGGACGGCGTACCGGAGACGGCGGCGCGCGCGGCGCTCGAGAACTATGTCGCCCGCGCCCTCGCGCGCATCGACGCGCGCCGCCAAGAACGAGCGGCGTTGCTCGGGCGCCTGCCCCAGTCGCCCCCTCCGCTGCTGTACGTGATCGTGGCCAGCGGCAACATCTATGAGGATCGCACCGCCGCCATCGCAGCCGCCGAAGCGGGGGCGCAGATCATCGCGGTCATTCGCTCGACCGGCCAATCGCTGCTCGACTTCGTGCCGTACGGCGCAACGACCGAAGGGTTCGGCGGCACCTATGCGACCCAAGAAAATTTTCGCATCATGCGCGAGGCGCTCGATGCCGTCTCCGAGCGCCTCGGGCGCTACGTGATGCTGACCAACTACGCCAGCGGATTGTGCATGCCCGAGATTGCGACGATGGCTGCGCTCGAGCGGCTCGACATGCTGCTCAACGATTCGATGTACGGCATTCTGTTTCGCGACATCAACATGCAGCGCACCTTCATCGACCAGCATTTCTCGCGGATGCTCAACACCCGATCCGGCATCATCATCAACACGGGCGAGGACAACTATCTGACGACCGCCGACGCGGTCGAACAAGCCTCGGCCGTGCTCGCATCGCAGTTCATCAACGAAGCCTTTGCGCATGGTGCCGGCATGCCCGATGAGCAGATCGGCCTCGGTGATGCCTACGAGATCGATCCGTCGCTCGAAAACGGCTTCTTGTTCGCGGTCGCTCAGGCGCAGCTTGCGCGCCAGTGCTTCCCCGCTGCGCCGCTCAAGTACATGCCGCCGACCAAGCACATGACCGGCGACGTCTTCAAAGGCCATCTGATCGACGCGATGTTCAACCTTACGTCGGTCATGACGAAGCAAACGATTCACCTCTGCGGCATGATGACCGAAGGGATCCATACGCCGTTTTTGGGCGACCGCGCCCTGGCGCTGGAAAACGCGCGCTACGTGATGTCGACGGCGCGCCATTTCGGCGACGAGATCAGTTTCAAAGAAGACGGCATCGTCGAACGCCGCGCCGCTGCCGTGCTGCGCGATGCGCACGCGCTGCTCGAACGCGTCGCCGAGCGCGGTCTGATGGCATCGATCGAAGCCAAGACCTTCGCCGACGTCTCGCGCACGCCCGAAGGCGGCCGCGGCTTCGAGGGCGTCTTCGAACGCGCGCCGGATTATTGGAACCCGTTCGAAGAAGCGCTCATGCCCCTTGCGTCGGCAGCGCCATAGCCGCTAAACGATGAGCACGTACGTCAAACCCTACGGCGACACGAAGGACGATGGTAAAGTGCAGCTGTCCTTTACGCTGCCGCTGGAGTGGAGCGAGGCAGCGGATGAAGCGGCCCGGCAGCTCGTCGCCAAGATGGGATTCTCCGACGTCGCGGTGGCGGAAGGGCGGCGAATCGCGCATGGGTTTTCGTTTTTCGTCGTGTACGCGAGCACGCCGGTAGCGGTCGACGCCGATTCCATCGTGGCGCCGTCCGCCAAGGCGCATGCGATGTCGCTCGACGAGATCGACGCGTTCGTGCGCGAGCGCGTGGGCCGCAATATCCGCATCGCGGGAGCGTGCATCGGCACGGACGCGCACACGGTGGGTATCGACGCGATTCTCAACATGAAGGGTTATAAGGGCGATTATGGGCTAGAGCGCTACAAGGAGTTCGTGACGTTCAATCTGGGCAGCCAGATTTCGGTGGAAGCGCTCGTCGACTTTGCGAAGGACAATCGCATCGACGCGCTACTCGCCTCGCAGGTGGTCACGCAGAAGGGCAGCGACGTCACCAACTTCACGGCGCTCGCCGAACTGCTGGAAGCAGAAGGTATCCGCGACGACGTGATCCTGATCGCCGGGGGTCCTCGGATGACCAACCTGTTAGCGACCGAACTCGGCTACGACGCCGGGTTCGGGCGCGGCACGGTACCGAGCGACGTCGCGGCCTTCGTTGCTACGCGGATGGCCGAGCGCATCGCCCGTATGTGAGCGGGCTCGATACCAAGGGTCGCCCCATTGCCGCCCTCAGGACTGCCCTGAGCCGAACCGCACTTCTGGCGGCGTTTTTCAGCGCGGGCGCAGTCAACGTTGCACATGCGCAGCCTGCCGCAATCGTAACCCCGACGGTTGGAGGCGACCCGTGGACCGCCGCCGGCGTCGCGAAATTGTCGGGCGATCTCGATGCTGACCTCGCCGACGCACCGGCAATTCGCGGCGCGCACGTCGCTGTTCTTGCGCTCGACACGCGTAGCGGTGCCGTGCTTTACGCGCGCAACGCCGACGACGAATTCCAACCCGCCAGCACGTTGAAGCTGCTCGTCGGTAGCGCCGCCCTCGAACGTCTTGGACCTGCCTTCCGTTTTCGCACCGAGGTCGATGTGAGCCGCTCCATGAGCGCGCGCTCGAGCGATGCCTTGGATTCCATCGTGCTCGTGGCCGGCGGCGATCCGTTTCTGACGATGGCCGACCTCCGCGATGCGGCCGCCCGCGCGGCCGCCCGCGGCATCATGAGAGTTCGCGGAGTCCTTATCGACGATTCGCATTTCGATACGGCGCCGTATCCGGCGGGTTGGGTGTGGGACGACTTTGGGCAGGACTATGCTCCGCACATCTCAGCGGTGGCTCTCGAGGAAAACCTCGTCCACCTCACCGTCTCCCCCGGATCCGCGGTGGGTGGCCGCGCATACGTCGCCGCCGGACCGGCAGTCAACGTCGGAATGTTCTATGAAGGCTGCCTTGCGGAACGCGCCACCGCGATCGCCGTGGTACCGCTGGCAACGACGGGACGAACTTCGGCTGCCTCAACCATCGATGTCGGCATTTTACCGGGCGGTTGTCTTGCAGTCACCGGCACGATTCCGCTCGGATCAAACCCGCAATCGATCGACGGTGCAGCGTATGATCCAGTCGTTTACGCAGAGCGAGCCTTTTCCCTGACTCTGCACGATGCCGGCATCGTGCCGGGTACGGTAACGGTGGTGACCGGCGGTATCGACGACGCGGTCCGATGGACGCCGGTTCCCGGCCTGCAGCCGCAACCGATCTGGAGCCATGAGTCCGATCCGCTCGGCATGTTCCTGGGACCGCGTTTCTGGATTCCCAGTGATAATTTCGTCGGCGAGATGCTGCTGCGTCAGCTCGGCTTCGCGGCGGCCGGGAAACCCGGCACCACGGACAAGGGCCTCGCGTACGAACGAGCGTGGCTTGGGTCGATCGGCGTTGATCCCCAAACGACGACGCTCGCCGACGGCAGCGGCCTGTCGCAGTACGACCGCATCACCCCGCGCGACCTCGTCGCGATTCTACAACACGATTGGAACGGCCCGAACCGTCAGTTGGTCCTCAACTCATTGCCGGTCGGCGGCGCGCGGGGCACGATCGAGGGGATCGCCGGAACGCCCGCCGCGGGTCGCGCGTTCGCAAAGACGGGCAGCATGTCGCACGTGCGCGGCCTCGCCGGCTACCTCGCAACGCAGCGGCACGGTGCCGTGACCTTCGCCTTCAACGTCGACGACTGGAACGGCGACTACGCCGCCCTTGCAGCATTGCGGGCCCGCGTTCTTTCACGCATCGTGAGCGACTGATGACACACAGCGTGCGCGTACGCTGCGGCTTCGCCTCATGGAGCGCTGCGCGCTTTGGCAGCGTTCACCCGCACCGGGTCGGCTGAGACTTGACCTTGGGATCGACGTAAGGCCTCTCCCACTGCCAGAGCACGCCGGAAAATGGCGCACAGCGATTCTTGATCGGCCGAGGAAAGATTCGCAATCGCGGGCGGCGGCTGTTTGATTCGCTCGGTGATGCGGTCGCGCAGGGTGATTCCGGCGCTGGTCATGACCAGCACCTTGATGCGGCGGTCGTGTTCGGCGCCGCGGCGTTCGACCAGACCGCGCGACTCGAGTTTATCGACGAGCGCGGTCACGTTGGACGCGTCGCAGCCGAGCAGTCCGGCCAACGCGCTCATCGGTGACGGCCGTTGGTTATCGAGTTGCTTGAGCGCCCACATTTGTTGCGGCGACAACTCGAAGTCGGCGGCAACCATTTCCATGTAGGGCTTGCTCGCCTTCATGACTTCGTAAAACAACTCCCACGCTTCCGCACCGCAGGCGCGCGTGTCAACGTCGGGGCGATCGGGTGCAATCACAGCAACATTTTACCGGTCGACTTTCCGTTGGGCAAGCTCTTGACTGCCCCAAACGTTGATGATACAAACGAAATGCTTGAACAGTTCAAGTTTCGAGCGGTCGTGATGGAGGGCGACGGAAGCGATGGCAGCGAACGCTTGCCCGGTGGACACCTGCGCCGGGGGGTCTGAACCGCTCGATAGCGTCCTCGTCGACGCCGCCCGCGATGGTTCGAGCGAAGCCTTCGGCATGCTCGTCGACCGGTATCGCGCGCCCGTGGTCCGCTTGGCCTATCGCTTGACCCGTGACCGCGACGAAGCCAAAGACGTCGCGCAAGATGCGTTCCTGCGGGCGTATCGTCGCCTAGACGACTTTCGCCCCGAACGACCGTTTGCACGCTGGCTGTTCGTCATCGCCCGCAATGCGTCGCTCGACGCCCTACGCCGCCGCCAGCGCGCGGCGCTCGCGCAACCCGAACCCGAGCGTCCTCCGGACCCCGGCCCCGAAGATTTGGTCCTGCGCAACGATGAGGCGGCGCGCGTTCACGCCGCGCTTGAAGCGCTGCCGGCGCACTACCGCAGCGTGCTGGAATTGTATTATCTGTCCGGACTGCGCTATCGCGAGATCGGGCTGGTGCTGGCGATTCCGATCGGTACGGTCAAGACGTATCTTTCCCGCGCGAAACAGCGCTTACGCCGCGAACTCGACGAGGACGACCGGTTTCTCGCTGCCTGAGATTTTCAGCGAACTACTTTGGAACGGGGCTCGACGCTGGCGTTACGGGCTTCGCCAAGTTCGCGCAGGCAACGTACGTTTCGAGATCGCTAAGCGATTTGTGAACGTTGACCGCGTAGTTCCCGGCCGTCAAATCGGCCAGCGAAGCCTTGACGGTCGAGGTCGATTTGCCGTCGACCACGTTGGTCAACGGGTATGCGACGGAGCCGAGTTTGGCGCACGTGCCGGTGTGAATGTGGGCCGGCTGAGCGCCGGCCGGGGCACCCGTCATGGCAATCGTCACGGTCGTCGAACCCTTGCCGGCGGGGGCCAGCGAGACCGTCCCCGTTTCACCCGAACCGTTCTCGGCCGAGAATTGGTAGCTCTGCAAGGGGGCCGCCGGTTTCATCGCGTCCTGCGCGAGCACGGGGGTCGCGAGCAGCGCCACGGCGGCGCAGGATATGGCAAGGCGATGGACGTTCATGCGGCCCGCTTCCGGAGGGCGAACGAGCACGCCTGCAGAGCGGCAAGGCGACCCCTGCTCAACGGCGCCGCTTCCCCCGGGGCTGCTCGGGATGTCGCGGGCGGAACGGTAGTCCGGGCACGAACGACCGATCGTGACGCAGGCTGCGGTCGACGTCTTCGCACCCGATGGGCGTGAACGCGGCGCAATCGTGCGGCCGTGCTTCATAGATACCGCAATAGTGACGGCCCGACGTGGCGCCCTTGAGGAACACGCAGCGGCTGGCGATGTCGTCCGTCACCTTCTTGAGATAACCGATGGCGTACCCGTCGGCCGACTCACGCTGCACGACGTATGACCGTAGGGCGTCCTCATACGAGATGCCCAGGTGAGCGGCGATCCGTTGCACGTCTTCCCGGTTGACGAACGGCTCGTATCCGCTGCAGCATTCGGCGCAGCCGGGCGGGCAGGCGACGTTATCGGGCATGTCGCGCACGTGCTTGCGCGCGAGGTCGATCACAGCGCCGATGGCCCGCACGAATTCAGGGTCGTCGTTGTACTTGTACGACCACTCCTTTTGGGTGACTTCGTTCGCGTTGTAGCGGTGCGTCGTCTTCTGATTGTAGGTAAGCGTGATGTGCTCTTCGGTGATCTCGATGTTCGCAACCGAGCGGATCGGCTCGACATCCATCAGTTCGAGGTGCGTCGGCTGCCGGGTGCGGGACGTGAAGGCGCGGAGTTCGCGCAGCGCGGCGTGCGAGATCAGATCGATCGTCTCGTGCATGGTACAACAGTTCGCGCCGGATCCGCGCGGGCCCCGCGACGTTGCGGGCGAATCGTACGTTGACAGCGATGTACGCCCACCGTCTTCACCGCCATTACAAAGGAATGCCATGTTGCTGTACCGCCGCCTTGCCGCCGTCGCCATCGCCGCGGCCTGCGTTCTGCCAGCGTCCGCCGGAGCGGCTTCCGGGAACGGGCTGCGCACCAAGATCGTCTCCGCATTCGACCGGGTGCATTCCTACAAGCTCACGGTGCTCGGTTCGGTCCGTTCGCTCGGCGTTTTCGTCAAACCGGACAAATACCAGATGACGACGATGTTCCAAGGCAAGCCGATCAAGACGATTCTGATCGGACAGAACTACTGGACGTATTCCGCGGGCAAATGGCAGAAGTCGGGCACCGCGACGAACAATCTCGACGTCGATATCGCCGGGCTGTTACGCAACGCGAAGAGCAACCCCGGCGCGCCATTCGTGGCGCAGCCCGAACAGATCCAGGACGGCAAAAAAGTCGGCACCTTCGCCTACACGTTCAAGAACGGCACGCAAGAGGTGTGCAACTACGACAAGACGACGTATCGCGTCACGCGCTGCAAAGCCGAGGAGCTAACGCTGCTCTACTCGGACTACAACAACCCGCGCAATACGGTCGCGAACCCGCGCTAAAGATCGCTCTTTCGGGCGCGCCTGTTCGCGTTCACGGAGCGTGCGAAGGCGCGTCCAGCGCCAGCGCCGTCATGATCTCGACGCCGGTGGCCAGCGCAGCTTCGTCGATGTCGAACTTTCCATGATGGTGCGGGTAGCTCGTGCGCGCGTCGCTGCTCGAACCGAGCATGAAGTAACACGCCGGCACGCGCTCGGCGAAAAACGAGAAATCTTCAGCCCCCATGTGCCGCTCGGCGGTGGCGACTCGCGTTTCGCCGAGCGTCCGTTCGGCGAGCATGCGAACGTATTGGGTTTGCGTCGCATCGTTTGACGTAACCGGGTAGCGCCACAGATAGTCGAACGTATAGGTGGCGCCCGAGGCGTCGCACACGCCGCGCAGCACGCGCTCGATCCGCTCCGCCATCTTCGCGCGCACGCCGTGATCGAAGGCGCGCACGGTACCGAGCAACGACACGGACGACGGGATCACGTTGTGCGTCGTTCCGCCGTGAACCGCGCCGATCGTAACGACCGCCGGCTCCACCGGATCGACCTGACGGCTGACGACCTTCTGCACGCTCGTGATGAACTCGGCGGCAACCAGGATCGGATCCACCGAAAGGTGCGGCGCGGCTCCGTGTCCTCCGTGGCCCTCGATGCGTATCTCGATCGAATCGCTCGAGGCGTAGAAGGGCCCTTCACGAAAGCCGAGCACTCCGGCCGGTAACTGGGAAAACAAGTGCAACCCGTATGCGCGTTCGATGCCGAACCGCTCGAGCATCCCGGCTTCGACCATGGCCTTCGCTCCGCCGCGGCCTTCCTCGGCGGGCTGAAAGCAAAACACGACCGTGCCGGCGAGCTCCTTGCGGCGCTCCGCCACAAGCCGGGCCGCACCCAACAGCATCGCAACGTGACCGTCGTGACCGCACGCGTGCATCTTCCCGGGCACCCGGGACGCATACGCATGTTGGTTCTCTTCGGGTAACGGTAAGGCATCCATATCGGCGCGCAGCATGATCGTCTTACCGGCCCGTTCGCTGCGCGCGACGCCGACGACGCCCGTGACCCCGATGCCTTCGTGGACCTCGAACCCGTACGAGCGTAGCCTCGTTGCGACGATGCCGGCGGTGCGCACTTCTTCGAAGCCCAGTTCAGGCTGCGCGTGCAGATCGCGCCGGGTCGCGATCACTTCGTCGATGAGATCGCGCGGCAAGAGAGTCGTCATGCGGCGCGCGTTCGACGCACCGGCGGCCAGCCTCCCGTTGGAACGCAGCGGCAGGGAGTCCCGCGGAACCGGGCAAGGTGGGCGCATGAAGACGATCGGCGTCGACCTCGGTGGCTCTCACGTTCTCGCCACGCTGATCGAGGACGACGGCACGATCTCCGACCGTTCCGAACGCGATGTCGTCGACCATGGTTTCGATGCCGCCGTCGCGACGATTGCTGCGGTCATCGACGACGTCCTGGGCCGCACGAAGGAAAAATTCGTTTCGGCCATCGGACTGGGCTCACCCGGAAACATCGATCTGGAGACCGGCACGATCATCTACTCGCCCAATTTCGGATGGCGCGACGCGCCGCTCGGAGAGCGCCTGCGCGAGCGTTTCACGCAGCCGGTTTTGATCGCCAACGATGCACGTTGCGCGACCTTGGGTGAACACACGTACGGCACGGGCCGTAATAAACCAAACTTCGTGCTGTTGACGTTGGGCACGGGCATCGGTGGCGGCATCGTCGCCGAGGGCAAGCTGCTGATCGGCAGCGGAGCGGGAGCGGGCGAGATCGGTCACCACCAGGTCCGCGGCGGCGACGGCTTTTATTGCAACTGCGGAAAAATCGGCTGCTTCGAAGCGCAGGCATCGGGGACCGGCTTGATCCGCCACGCGCTGGCCGTCGGCGCGTCGTTTCCCCGCAGCGAACTGGTCAGCGGCAAGCCGGGAAAGTTAAGCTCAAAAGCGATTCGCCGCGCCGCGGAAGCCGGCGATCCCCATGCGCTGGCAGCGTGGACGCGCTACGTCGAAGACCTCTCGCGGGGCCTAGCCAACGTCATAGCGTTCGTGAATCCTGAAGTGATCGCGCTCGGCGGCGGCGTGGCGAGCGCCGGGGCTTTCATGCTCGACGCCGTCCGCCCGCGCGTCGATGAATTGACGACGATGGTCCGGCGCGGCCGCACGCAGATCGTAACGGCCGCCCTGGGCAACGACGCCGGCGCGATCGGAGCGGCAACGATGGCGCGCCGCGGCGGCTTACTCGCGCAGGAGCCTCAAGAATCGTAGCCGAGCCTTTTCGTATCCGTATCGCAGGTCGAGGCCGCACACTGCGTGCTCCGATCGGGCCGCAGCCGCGATTCCATGCTCAGCGGCGTCGTCGGGCCGCGCGAAAGGTGATTCCGGCGACTATCCGCTACAGCCCGGCCACCAGCGGCGTCAACGGCAGCGCATCGGAGAACTCGCCGCAGGCGATGTTCGCGATCAACTCGGCAATGCGGCGCGAACTGCCCCGGGGCGCGACCGAGGCTTGGCGGTCCCGCATCGATTGTAGGCGTTCGAGGTTCGTGACGATGCGGCGCACTGAGCGAACGACGTCGGCGGTGGTCAGCGCGACGACGCCGATACCGTTGGTGCGCACGTAGTCGAGGTTGCCGCGCTCCTGACCGGGGATGAAGTCGTACACGACCACGGGAACTTCGGCGAGGCTCGCCTCAGCGATCGTGCCCGGGCCGGCTTTGGTGACGAGCAAGTCGGCGGCCCGCATCAGCTCGGCCACGTTATCGCAGTATCCGAGGACCGTTAGCGGCGTAAGAAGCGTCGGCGCGAGTTCGTCGAGCTTCGTGCGCAACGCCGCATTGCGTCCGGTGATGACCACCAAGTGCAGCGGCATCTTCGATTTGGCGAGCGCGAGCGTCGTCGGGAGAAGTTTCCCGCCCCCTTCGCCACCCGCCATCAGCAGCGCGATCGTCTTATCGGCCGGCAATCCAAGGGCCGCGCGCAACTGTTGCTTGGTCTCGGAAACGTCTTCAAATTTGGGATGGACGGGATGGCCGAGATGATAGATTCGCTCTTTGGCGATGCCCCGCTCGCGCGCGCGCTGATAGACTTCGCGCGCCGGGACGACGACCGCGTCGACTTCGGGAACGAGCCAGCCCTCGTGCACGCGCCCGAGGTCCGTCACGACGGTCAATACGGGAACGTCCAACATGCCGGCATCGGAGCGTGCGCGCAACGCGGCGTGGTTGAGCAAGGGATGCACGGAAACGATGATGTCGGGCTTATAACTGCGGAACAAGGCGCACAAGCGTTGACGATAGAGCGGCTCGCAAAAACGCACGACGTTACGGAAGCGGCGCTTTCCGTTGGTCACGTGGTAGAGCGCGCCGTAGATCGGCGGCGCAAAGCGCAGCGCCGCGCTGTATGCGGGCCCCAGTTTGGAGAGGGGGAAGCTGCAGTGGGAGGCGACGTCTTCAATGCGATGCGCGAAGCGGAGCGGCTCGCCGTGGGGGCCGACCCTCGTTTGATCGAGCGCGGCAACGATCGCGTTCGCGGCGCTGCGGTGTCCGCCACCCGTGTCGGAGATGAGGAGAAGGACCCGCTTGGTCATCGAGCCCCGCTCATGCGCGCTGCGTCGTGCGCATCAAGCGGAGCGCACGAATGCGCTCGAGCCTCCGCAGTGCCGTGCGGCGACGGCGCTGAATGGACCGCACCGACTTCATGAACGCCCGGGCGGGGGCATCGTAGAAGCGGAAGATGTCGCCGAACTCGACGTCGGGGTTGCGGTGGTGGCCGTCGTGGTCTTCGGGCAAGACGATCGCCAGGGCGCGACAGAGGCGCACGAGCCACGGTGGGCTGACCCAACCGAGGTCGGTCGTGTGGCGCCACCACACGTGAAGCTGTCCCAGTACCAGACCCAACACCGCTCCGACCGCCGACCATGTCCCAAGCAGGCACAGCGGCCCGGCGATGATCAGATACGGCACCGCTCCGAGGAAGCCGTCGAGCATGACGGCCGGATCCTTGGAGAGGACCGCGTGATCCCAGTACGAGCGGCTGCGGTCGTGATGGGTGCGCAGGTGCAGCTTGAACCAGAGATGCTGCGGCACGTGGTACAAGAACGTGGACGCTAGATCGCCTACGACCAGCACGATGACGAGCGAAACGAAGAACATCACGACGCCGTGGCCCTCATACGATTACAGATCACCTTGAACTCCAACGCTGCCAAACATGCCTTTGGGTCGACCGTCCGCCGCTCCCTGCCCATTGTGGCAGGACTCCTGCTCACGCGTTGCACCCTTCCGTCCTTGCCTCCGCCAGAATCGGGCTTTTTCTTCTTAGCCCCGCCCGACCTCACGCTGCTCCAGGAACGAGCGCTGACGTGGCATCCGTCTCTCGGAGCTTCGGAACTGCGCGGCCTACGGCTCTTATACGATACCCCGCTTCCTGCCGCTCCAACGCTCGCCGCGGTTCACTCGATCGTGCGCGCCAACCATCGGCTCCAGCCTTTCGACGCGTTGGTGCTCGCGGCTCAAGCGGTTGCCGATGCGCGCCGGCAGGGGCTAGACTACGGATTTTTCTGTGCGACGTTACTGCAAGAGTCGGCTTTCGCCCCGGATGCGGTTTCGGCGGCCGGCGCAATCGGCATCGCTCAGTTTACGCTCGACACCGCTGCGGCCGAGGGCGTCGACCCCTTCGACTGGCGCGACGCGATGCGCGGCTCGGCCGCGTTGCTCGCTCGCTACGTGACCGCGTACACCGGCGGCTATCCCGATCCGTATGCCGTCGCGCTCGCCGCGTACAACGCCGGTCCGGGAAGCGTCGCCTACTACCACGGCGTCCCGCCGTATGCCGAGACGCGCGAGTACGTCGCTGACATTTACGATCGGTGGGCGCGCGTTCTCAGCGACGCGTCGCCGCGCGGCCAGTAAAAAGTTCCGCCGTTTCGCCGACCCGGTCTGGGGAAAAGGGTGGCGGTGACGCCCGAGCAGCGTATGCGAGAGGCCGGCGAGCGCGTGGTCGAAGTCATCGCGCGCCAAGAGTGGCTCAATCCGTGGGGCTACAAACTCGAACACGCGATGGCGGTCGGTTGGAATTTGCTGGGCGGCCGCCGCGATCGCGTGCGCAACGTGCTCCATGGGACGTGGCTCGGACATCCGCTGCACCCGATGCTGACCGACGTGCCGCTCGGGGCCTGGACGATGGCCTTCGCGTTCGACTGCCTCGACGTGCGCTCGCGCGAGCATGCCCACTTCGCCCCTGCGGCCCAGATGGCGCTCGGCGTCGGCATCGTGGGTGGCGCCGGCGCCGCCCTCACCGGCCTCACCGATTGGCAGTACACCCACGACGACGCTCGCAGAACCGGTCTCGTCCACGGCATGCTCAACCTGACGGCCCTCGGGCTGAGTGTATGGTCGTGGTCGCGGCGGCGCACGCAGCGCGACGGCCCCAGCCGCCTCGCCTCGGGTCTCGGTTACGCGCTCGCACTGGGCAGCGCGTTTTTAGGCGGCAATCTCGTCTTCCGGGAACGCATCGGCGTGGACCGGACAGAGCATCCGCTCGAACCGCGCGAGTTCGTGCCCGTTCTCTTCGAAAGCGAACTGGTCGACGAACGGCCGCAGCACGTACGGGCCGGTGATGCCGACGTGATTCTCGTGCGCAGCGGCGGCCGGCTGTATGCATACGGCGAACATTGCCCGCATTTGGGAGCGCCCTTGTCGGACGGTTGGTTGTCGGATGGGGGCATCGTTTGCCCGTGGCACGGAGCACGCTTCGAGCTGAGCACGGGTTCGACGGTGAAGGGTCCTGCGACGTCGCGCCTGACCCGTTTTGAAACCTGCGTGCGCGACGGACGGATCGAGGTGCGCCTGCTCGCACCCGAGCACGAAGCCGTCCCACGAACGACGGCCAGACAGCGTTGAAAGCCGACGACGTTCTGATCGAGCACCACGGCGTGTTACGCTCGCTCTTGACGCGCATCGCGTCGATGCCGGGCTCCGACGGCGAACGGCGGCGGCTGCTCGACGAACTGATCGACGAGTTGAACATTCACACCAAGATCGAGGAGCAGCTCTTCTATCCCGCGGCGCGCGCCGTGAGCCGGCTCGTCGATATCTCATTTGCCGAACATCGCCAACTCGACGATCAGGTGGCCGTGGTTCTACGCACGCCAATCGAGAGCGAACGCTTCGACGAAGAATTCCGCGCACTGCGCGCTGGCGTGGAAGAGCACGCCGGCGAGGAAGAGCGCATCATGTTTCCGGAGTGCCGTGCGCTCGGTGAAGCAGAGCTTGAGGCGCTGGGAGGGCGGTTGCAGCGCCGTTTGGAGCAGCTTCGCAGATCGAAGGTCGCGCGCGCACTCATCGTCCTCAAGCGCGAAACACTGCGGCGGGTCTGACCCTTCAGGTCCCGAGCGTACGCGAAAGGAAGAGTCGGACTTTCGCCCAGGCGTCGCCGACTTCGTGCCCATTGAGCGCAGCCGAACTTTCGCGGAAAAATGCGTGACCGATGACCGCCGGACGAGGTTCGGCGCCGTCGGGGCGCGCAACAAAGCCCGGCATCGCTCCGCCGGCAACCGATATCGTCACATCTTGGGTCTGCATGGTTGGCTTCTGAGGAAACGCGAGGTCGCAATGATCGTGCCCCACCGCAACGAACTGACGCCGGTCGGCGAGCGTTTTGCGCTCTATCGGGCGCCGGAGCCGGCTGTGACCGCGAGTTTCGCCGACGACGTGCGTTCGGGTTTGACGGCGCCGCGAAAAACGCTCCCGCCGAAATACTTCTACGATGAATTGGGTTCGGCGCTGTTCGAGGCCATCACGCTGCTGCCCGAATATTACCTGACGCGCGCCGAAGCCGCCATTCTCCAACGCTACGCTCCCGCAATGATCGGCGCGCTCGACGGACCGATCGAGATCGTCGAGTTCGGCAGCGGCAGTGCGCGTAAGAGCCGCACCTTGATCGGTGCGGCGCTCGACGTGCAAGCCCGCGTGACGTATCATCCGATCGACATTTCGCCCAGCGCCCTTGTCGCTTGCGCGACGGCGCTCGTCGGCGAATACGACCGGCTCGATGTCGCCGCGTACGCGAGCGACTACGTCGAGGTGCTGGCCTCGGCGCGCTTGAGTACGTCAAAACGCGTGCTCGCGCTTTTTCTTGGATCGAACGTGGGCAACTACGAGCCGCGCGAAGCCTGCGCGCTGCTGCGGGCGATGTCCGCTGCATTCAAGCCCGGTGACGGCCTGCTGCTCGGAGCCGATCTCAAGAAGGATGCCGCGACGCTGGAACTCGCCTACAACGATCCGACCGGCGTCACGGCCGCTTTCGACAAGAACGTCCTGGGCCGCATCAACCGGGAACTCGACGGTCATTTCGATCTCGATGCGTTCGCGCACGTCGCGCGTTACGAGGCGGTGCGCGGCCGCATCGAATCGCGCTTGATCGCACAACGCGGGATGACGGTTCCCATCGACGCGCTGCGCCTCGACGTACGGCTGTTCACCGCGGAATCGATTCACACCGAGTCTTCGTACAAGTTCGATGACGACGACATCGCACGGCTTGCCGCCGACAGCGGCTTCCGCGTGGCTCGCCGCTGGAGCGACGACGACCAGCGCTTCGCAGTGTGGCTGCTGGTGATCGAATAGCTGGTGATCGAAGTGACGTAGGTGCACATCGGAATCACGTCTTCGCAGCCCTACATCCGTGACGATGTTCTCAATCCGAAGGTCGCGCCGTATGCACGCGCGGTGGAGAGCGCGGGCGGCGAACCGGTGTTGCTCGTCAACGATGTTGCGAATCTCGACGAACTGCTGGCGACCCTCGGCGGCATCGTCGTTACCGGCGGCGTCGACGTCGACCCCGCGCGCTATGGTGGTCGGCCGGACCATTCGCGGTCGGCGAAGGGTACGTACCGTGCCGACCGAGACGAATTTGAAATCGCATTGCTGCGGGCGGCGCTCGAACGCGGCATCCCGACCTTATGCATCTGCCGCGGCATGCAGATTGCCAACGTCGCGTTCGGCGGCACGCTGATCGAAGACATCGGGGACGTGCTGGGCGAGCGCGCGGCGCTCGACCACCTTGATGGCCGGCACGAAGTAACCGTCGAACCCGACAGTGCGCTCAGTCGGGTGACCGGCGCGTTGGCCTTTCAAACAAACTCACGTCATCATCAGGCCGTTCGCAACCGCGGCGGCGGCTTGACCATCGCCGCCCGAACATCCGACGGTATCGTCGAAGCGCTCGAAGCAACAGTCGAACACCCGTATTTCCTTGCCGTCCAATGGCATCCCGAAGATCTCAACGACGACATCAGCCGTCGCTTGTTCGCGACTCTCATCGCCGCCGGCTGCAATCGCGGGGCAGCTTTATAACGCTGGAACGTTACAGGAGGTCATCGCGTGGAGTGCGCTCAGCGTCTGCGAAGGCGCGATTTTCGCAGCGCATTCGCCATCCGAGCATAGCAAGATTCGCGCCTCCGAAGATCAGTGCGAGCCGCCTTAAGCCCAATGCCAATGCAACGCACGGCAACTCCAATGCCACGATGACGTAATTGGGGTGGCGGACGAAGCGGTATGGTCCTGTTACGACTGGCGGCGCGGCCGGTAGAAGCATGATGCGCGTCGTCCAACGCTCGCGGAGCGTCGCTAAGACCCACACGCGACCGAGCTGTAGACCGAAGAACAAGCCCAAAAAAAGCGGCAAAACACAGCGATGTCGTCCGCGCACCCAAAGCATGGCCAGCCAGCTTGCGTGCAAAGCCACCATCGCGGGATAGTGACCAGCGGCGACTTCATACGCGCCGCGCCGACGCAGCGCGCGGGTGTTTCGGGACGCGATTGCAAGCTCGACGGCCCGCTGCAGCGAGATGAATGCCAGCAACACCGCGCCCTTCACGCGGCGCGCTCGAGTGCGACGAAGCTCGCCGTAAAGCCGGGGCCAAGCGCTGCAAGCATCGTGTTCTTGCATAGACCCGCTGCTATCGCCCGTTCCAGAACGAAGAGCACCGTCGGCGACGACATGTTGCCGAAATCGCGCATCACGCCGCGCTCATGATCGAGGGCACCCGCCGCTAGGCCTAGCGCGGCCTCAATCGCCTCGATCACGCGTGTCCCGCCGGGGTGGCAAAGCACGCGTCCGATTCGCTTGGGGTCGACTTCGAGGCGGCCCGTCGCCCCCTGGAAGCTTTCACGGTAGCGGCGTTCGACGAACGCCGGCAAGGAACGCGAGAGAAGAACCCCGAGTCCCACGTCGTCGATCGCCCAGCCCATGATGTCTAACGTGCCCGGCCATAAGTGTTCGGTTGCACCGGCGAAGGCCGCTATCGACGCAATCGACGGATCGCTCGACACGATCGCTGCCGCAGCGCCGTCGCCGAAGAGCGACGTTGCGATAACGTCGGCTTTCGTCGCTCGATCCAAACGAAACGCCAGCGTGCATAGTTCGACTGCAACGAGAAGAACCGTCGTTCCGGGCCGCGCCGCCGCGAGTCGCGAGGCGATCGCGAGTCCGGTCACGCCACCTGCGCAGCCCAGGCCGAAGACCGGAGTGCGCTCCACGTCTGCACGAAATCCCATCTTCGGCAGCACGCGCGCTTCCAAACTTGGCGTGGTCACGCCGGTGGAGGACACGGTGACGACGGCATCGACCGCAGTTGGCGGTAGACCCGCTGCGTCGAGGGCCCGCTTTGCGACACTCTTGAAGAGATGCGTCGCACCGTCGACATACGCCGCCGTACGCTCCTCCCAGCCATGCGACTGGGCAAACCACGGCAAGGCGGAAACCGAGTAACGCCGCTCCACGCCCGTTGACGCGAAAACGCCCGCGACCCGTTCGTAGTCGCGCATTTTGCGACTAAACAGGGCGCGCGAATGTTCCTCGGCGAGACGCTGATCGATTTGATTGTCGGGGACCGCGGTCGCGACCGATATTAGCTTTGCCGGGCATGCCAAGCCGCGCGCAGTAAGGTCTCGCACACCTGCTTTATGCCCGAAATAGCGTTCATCGAATATGGCAAGCGGTGCCGCTGCCTCTCCAGCGAATGCCGCGGTGGTATGTTTTTCGCCACGCTCTTGCTCGCAACGACGAGCGCAAACGCCGCGCCATCGCCCTCCTCGGCGCTCAATGAGTTTACCGCGGCGTGGTCAGGGATCGGTTCGTATAGCGCCACGTTGACCATGCACGAAACCGAAGGCAACGACGTTCAAGACCGGACGTACGCGTACACCTTCGCTAAGCCGGCTAACGCGACGATTGCCATCACGGCCGGACCCGGTCGCGGCGGTAAGGTGAGCTGGTCGGGCGGCGACGACGTTACCGGATCGCCACCGGGGATTCTGGGCGCCATTAAAGTGCATATGTCGCTTCACGATCACCGCGTCACGTCGCTGCGGGGCGACACCGTTGCGATGGCGTCGTTCGGCTGGCTGCGCGACCACCTGCGGCGCACCAAGGGAACGATAACGCAAATGGCGGGCCCCGAGGTCCGCGGCGTTGCGACGAGCGAGGTGGGCCTGGCGGTCACGGACCCAAGCGCCGATGACGGCGTAACGCGCGAAGTGGTGTTGCTTTCGCAGCGCACCCATCTGCCGGTCGAATTTGAACGCTACGTCGGCGCGTCGCTCGTTAAGGACATCCGGTACTCGGACGTCGTCACCAGTCCAACACACTGAGTTGCCGCCAAGGGCATCTATGTGAGGCGCCGTTCGGCCAGCCGAAGTAGACGATCGGCGACGATGGCGAGCGCCGCGGCGACGACGCTGCCGGCGATCGTCCGGTCGGGGGCGTCGTGTTGCAGGCCGTAGAGGATGAGGACGCCCAGACCGCCCGCATTGACCCAAGCGCCGAGCGTCGCGAGCGCGATTAGGGCGACGGTCGCAAGGCGCACGCCGCCGAGCATCACGGGCAACGCTTGTGGGAATTCGACGCGCCAGAAGCGCTGCCACGGCGTCATGCCCAGACCCCGAGCGGCCTCGACCAGCGGAACGGGAACGCCGCGCAAGCCGAGCACGACGTTGCGCACGAGCAGCATCTGCGCGTAGATGACGAGCGCCAGGATCGCGGTCGTGCTGCCGATGCCGAAGACGGGCACGAGCACCGCGAAGAGCGCGAGGCTGGGGATCGTGTACGAAACGTTGAGCGCTTGCAGCACGACGGCCCCCAAGCGCCGCGAGCGGGCGATGAAGACTCCTAGCGGAAGGGCAAGCGCTGCTGCGATCCCAAGTGACGTCAGTACGAGATAGAGATGTTCGACGAGGTGGCCCGCGACCGTACTGCTATGGGTGAAGAGGTACGTCATTGCGCTTGCGCGGCAATGGCCGTGCGCACGTCCTCGAACGTCAGCGTGCCGAGCGTTCGGCCATCCTCGCTGACGGCCACGGCCGACGCACCCTGTAAGAGGAGCGAAAGCGCATCGCGCAAGCTCGCGTCGGCGTCGATGGGCGCAGACATGGTGTTCTCGGTCGCTTCAAGCGTCGTAGATCGTTCGACGCGGGTCTGAATTGCATCGCGCGCGCGGAGAAGCTGGAGTCGCCGCACGGCGTCCTTGGCGTCGAGCAGTTTTTCGACGTACGGGGTCGCGGGATGCGCAAGGATGCGTAGCGGGGCGCCGGTCTGCTCGATCTTACCCTCGCGCATGACGACGATGCGGTCCGCCAGCCGCAACGCTTCATCGACGTCGTGGGTGACGAAGATGATCGTCGTCCCGAGCGCCCGATGGATGCGCAGCGTTTCATCTTGGAGCGCGAGGCGGACGATGGCGTCGACGGCCCCGAAGGGCTCATCCATCAAGAGCACGCGCGGTTCGGCCGCGAGCGCGCGCGCGACGCCGACGCGCTGCGCTTCGCCGCCGGAGAGTTCGCGCGGGTAACGTCCGCGATACCGCTCGGGCTCGAGTTGCGTAAGCCCAAGCAACTCGTCCACGCGGGCGGCGATGCGCGCGCGATCCCAATGCAACAGCCGCGGCACGACCGCGATGTTCTGCGCGACCGTCAGGTGCGGAAACAGCCCGACCGCTTGTATGACGTAGCCGATGCCGCGGCGCAGCTCTTCGGGCGTTACGTCTCCGACGTTACGCCCATCGACGGCGATCGTGCCCGCGGCGGGTATGACGAGCCGGTTGATGGTGCGCAAGAACGTGCTTTTACCGCAGCCCGAGGGCCCGAGCAAAACGATAAATTCGCCGGCCTCCACCCCGAGGCTCATGTCGTCGACGGCGTTTCGATCGCTCTCGGCATACCGTACGGCGACGTCTCGGGCGTCGATCGACGCGCCGCGGCGCGGGCCGTCGCGGTGTTCGCTCAACCGTCCAGTCCCGGAGCGTTCATCATCAGGCGAGGCGATGCTCGCGCAGAAAAGCATGTGCGGCGTCGGCGGGATCCATCTTTTCCCGATCGACTTGACCGTTGAGCCGGCGCATGACGGCGTCGGTCAAGAACGGCGCAAGCGCGTTCAAGTGCGCGGCCAGTGACGGCATTGCGGCCAGCGTGTCGTCGCGCACGACCGGCGCAACCTGGTACGACGGCCAAAAGTGCTTGTCGTCGGCCAGCAACACGAGGCGATCGTATTCGATCTGACCGTCGGTTCCAAAGGCCACTACGATATCGACTTGTCCTGATTCGAGCGCCGTGTATTTCAGGCCGATATCGAACAATTTGATGTCTTTGAAGCGAAAGCCGCCGTACGCTTTCTGCAAGCCGGGCAGGCCGTCGGGCCGTGTGGTGAACTCCGGAATGGCCCCCAAGCGCAATTGCGGTGCCGCCCTTGCCGTTTGCGTAAGCGTTCGCACGCCGTACTGCTGGGAGACGGCGCGCGTCGTCGCGAGTGCTTGCGTATCGTTGAACGGTGCGGGCGTAAGCCACGTCAACCCGTATTGCTCCTTGTATGCCCGCTTCACCGCTGCGTACAACGTCGCGGCATCGGCAATGGGCGGCCGGTGCAGAACGCTAAGCAGCGCCGTCCCGGTATATTCGGGGTACAGGTCGATGTCGCCGCGCCGCAGTGCCTCCATCGCGACCTGCGTGCCGCCCAAGTCGAACTTGCGCGTAACCCGGAAGCCGCGCGCTTCGAGCGTTTGCGCGTAGAGTTCGCCGAGCACGAGTTCTTCGGTGAAGTTCTTCGCCCCAATCGAGAGAGACCGACCGGCGTGGTGCGCGCACGAGGGCAGAACGGCGAACGACGCGAGCATCGCCAGAACGTCATTACGCTTCGGCACGGCGCCGAACGCGCTCATCCGCTGCGCGCGCCCGTACGAACGGCGATCCGCCGCTCGACGACCGTCAATAAGCCTTGCACCACCAGCGCCAGTACGGCGACGGCGATCGCGCCTTCGAAGAGTTGACCGTAGTCGCCGCCGGCTAGTCCGTTGAGGATATATTCGCCCAAGCCGCCGCCGCCGATGAACGCCGCCAGCGTGGCGCTGGCAATCACCTCGACCGCGGCAGTGCGTACTCCGCCGAAGACCACCGGCAAGGCCAGCGGCCATGCGACGCGCGCGCGAACCTGCCGTTCGGTCATGCCGAGGCCGTGCGCTGCGTCGATCAGCGCGGCGGAGACGTTGCGCAGCGCGACGTCGGTGTTGATGACGATCGGCGGGATGGCGAGAAAGACCAGCGCGACGAGCGACGGCCGGAAACCGATTCCCAAGAACGGCTGAGCCAGCGCCAGTACCGCCAGGCTCGGGATGACGCGGGCGACATTGACGCCGGCAAGCGACACGTCGCGCAGCGCGGCCGTGCGCGCAATCGCACTGCCCAGCGGTATGCCGAGCACGAGCGCGCACGCCAGCGCCGCGCCCGAGAGAATCAGGTGGTCACGCACGTGCAGCAGCAGGTCGCTCATGGAGCTCGCGGTGGACTTCCCAGCCGCACTGCCGAAGACCCTTGAGATGATCGTGCAGCCCCAGCCGGCCGTTGCCGGCGAGCGCGAAGCACCCGTACTGCCCGCAACGCCGGTGCTGGACGACCCGTCGCTCTACTTCAGTCGCGAGCTTTCGTGGCTGGAGTTCAACGACCGTGTCCTCGAAGAGGCGATCGACGGCAGCAATCCGCTGCTGGAGCGCCTCAAATTCACGGCCATCTACGGCACCAATCTCGACGAGTATTTCATGATTCGGGTGGCGGCGCTCAAGCAGCAGATCGCCGCCGAAGTGCACAAGCGCGCCAACGATGGACGGCTGCCTGCCGAGCAACTCGCCGCGATCTCCGAACGGCTGCGCGGCTCACTGGAACGGTTTCGCGCCCTCTTGTGCGATCGGCTTTTTCCGGCGCTGGAGCGCGAGGGCATCGCCATTCGGCGCTACGAAGAACTAACCGTCACGCAACGTGCCGAACTCGAGCGCATGTTCGAGGCGCGGGTCTTTCCGGTTCTCACGCCGCTGGCCGTCGATCAGGGCCACCCGTTTCCGTATATCTCCAACCTGTCGCTGTCGCTCGGCGTCGAGATGTATGAGATGACCGACGACGGACCGCGCATGCACTTTGCGCGGGTCAAAGTTCCACCGAGCCTCCCGCGCTTCGTGCCGCTGCCCGCGCCCGAGGGACAATACCAGTACGTCACCTTGGAAGACGTGATCGCGCACAATCTGGGCGCCCTCTTTCCGGGCATGGACGTGCGCGCTTCGTACTGTTTCCGCGTCACCCGCGACGCCGACCTCGATCTGCAGGAAGATGAGGCCGACGATCTGTTGCGCGCGATCGAATCGGAGTTACAACGGCGCCGCTTCGGGGAGCCGGTCCGGCTTGAAGTCGAAGCCTCGATGCCCCTCCACTTACGCGGCATGTTGCTCGAAGCGCTGTCGCTCGACGACGTCGACTTGTATGAAATCGACGGCCTGATGGGCTGGTCGGATTTCTTGACGATCGCCAATCTCGACCGGCCCGATTTGCACGATCCGCCCTTCACGCCCGCGATTCCTAAGCGCCTCGTCGGCGAACCCGACATCTTCGCAGCGATTCGCGAAGGCGATCTGTTGCTGCACCACCCGTTCGACTCGTTCGATCCGGTCGTCCAATTCGTGCAGGCCGCCGCCAGTGACCCAAGCGTGCTCGCGATCAAACAGACGCTGTACCGCACCTCCGGAAACTCGCCGATCATCGCGGCGCTGATCGAAGCGGCGGAGGGCGGCAAACAAGTTGCCGCCCTGATCGAACTCAAGGCACGCTTCGACGAAGAGAACAACATTCAGTGGGCGCGTAACCTCGAACGCGTCGGGGCGCACGTCGTCTACGGATTCCCCGGTCTCAAGGTGCACGCTAAAGTGACGCTCGTGGTGCGGGATGAACCCGACGGCATCCGGCGCTACATGCACTTCGGCACCGGCAACTACAACGACAAGACGGCGCGCATCTACACCGACGTGTCGCTGTTCACCTGCCGCCCGGATCTGGGTCGCGATGTCACGCACCTCTTCAACCGGCTGACCGGATTCTCGAAGGCGACGCGCTACGAAGAATTGCTGGTCGCGCCGACGTCCCTGCGCTCCGGTTTTCTCGAATTGATCGAGCGCGAAACCGAACACGCCGTAGCCGGCCGCCCAAGCGGCATCGTGGCGAAGCTCAACGCGGTCAGCGACGGCGGCATCGTGCGCGCCCTGTATCGCGCTTCCCAGGCGGGCGTGCCGATCGACCTCTTCGTGCGCGGCATGTGCGAACTGCGCCCGGGCGTGCCCGGCGTCAGCGAGACGATCCGCGTACGCAGCATCGTGGGCCGCTTCCTGGAGCACTCACGCATCTTCTGTTTTGCCAACGGCGGACGCCGTGAGATCTTCATCGGTAGCGCCGACTGGATGGGGCGTAACCTCGACCGCCGCGTCGAAACGATCGTGCCCGTGCTCGACGCGGCGTTGCGTGACGACATTGTTGCCGACATTCTCAACGTCTACGCCGAGGACAACTGTAAAACGCGCTGGCTGCGCTCCGACGGAACCTACGTGCGCAGGCTTCCTCACAATGGCGAAGCCCGCCACTGTGCGCAGACGATGCTGCTCGAAGCGGCGCAAGCCCTCTCCTAACGAATGCCCCCACGAGCGCCGGCGTGGGTCAGGAGGCGGACGATGCGACCCGGATCAGCGTTTGCTGCATGAGTGCGCAGGGCGACCGCTTGCCGTCGCGATCGACGAATATCTCGATGCTGCAGACGGTCAGCGTGCGACCGCTGCGCACGACGCGCGCGTCGGCAACCAGCGTTTCGCCGTGAGCCGGCGCCAGTAAATTGATCTTGAACTCGACGGCTAAGACGTCTCCGTCCGCACCGAACAGCGTTGCGGCCGCGCAACCGCCGGTCGCGTCGGCGAGCGTGCTCGTCACGCCCGCGTGGAAGTAGCCATGCTGCTGTCCGAGCTCCGGCCGGAACGGCGCGACCGCGACGCAGCGGCCGGGTTCCAGTTCCGTGATCTTGGCTCCGAGCAACGCGAGGGCGCCCTGGCGGGCGAAGATGTCCCGCACGCGCCTTTGCCAGCCGGCATCGCGGGGCTCGAACGGCGCCACGTTCAGCGCCGTTGCTCGCCGGCGAGCGGCGGTTCACGCGCGGCCATCCGTAAAACGATTTCCCATTCGCGCGGATGCACGGGTTGGACCGACAAGCGTGAGCCTCTGCGCAACAACACCATCGTCGGCGCCAGCGCCGGATTGGAGCGCAGTTCCGCGAGCGAAACGAAGCGCGGCAATGCGGCCTCGTAGGCCACGTCGACCATCTCCCACATCGGCTTTTCTGCGGTCGCGCGCCGATCGTAATAGGGACTCTGCGGATCCCGGGCGGTAAAATCGGGATACGCCTCGCGCACGACGCGAACGATGCCCGCGATGCCCGGAACTTTCGTGCTACTGTGATAGAAGAAGCCAAGATCGCCGACGCGCATCGCCTGCATGTGGTTGCGCGCCACAAAATTGCGAACGCCGCTCCATTCGGTGCGGCGTTCGCGTTCCAGACGGTCGAAACCGTACGATTCGGTCTCGCTCTTGAAGAGCCAGTAGGCGCTCAGCGGAGGTTGATGACCGGCGCCGGTTCCGCGTGATCGGGAAACGTCTGGCTCAGCAGCGTCCGTAGTTCGCCGTTCTCCGCCATGGGCCCCAGAATATCGGTGTCACCGTAAAACTTCCCGCCGATGAAGACCTTCGGTAAGGTCGGCCAGTTGGTCATCTGCGAAAGCGCCTCACGCTTGGGCATGTCCTCGAGCACGTCGACGACCGCAAACGGGTAGCCCATACGATTGAAGAACGCAATCGTCTCTAACGTAAAACCGCAGCGCGGCACGTCTTTGGTGCCCTTGCCGTACACGAGGATTTTGTTGGCGGCAAGCTCCTGCTCGATCTCTTGACGAAGGTTATCGGTCGACATCGTTACTCCAAAGTTTCAGTGCGAATGGACATGGCGTGGATGCGGCCATCGGCGCGCGCCTCGGCAACCGCTGCTTCGACCATGCGGTGTCGGTCCATCAGTGAGACACCCACGAACGACCCCGAGCGTACCAACACGTTGAAGTGATCCATGGTGCCGGTCAGGTCTTGGATTTCCACGTGGGCATCGGGTAGCGCGCGGTGGATCAGCGCAGTCATCGCATCATTGCGAATCATCGCCGGCCGCCGTTCGCGCCGAGCCGCCCGCGCCCCCGCCGAAGCGACGGGCGTGGGCTATGACTATGGCGGAAGCTCGGGCAGGCGGACGCCGCGCAGGACGAGCCACGATTCGCGCGCTTCGCGCGCCGTGTCGGGAAGAACCGTCGCCAGTCGCTCCAGCGCTCGCCCCGCTGAGGCCGCCAAGACGATCGTGGCTACGCCCATCGAGATTGCCGGTACGCCCCGCGCTCGAAGCCCCGTCCCGACCGAAAATCGGCTCGCGCGCACGATGCCGCGCAGGTCGAGCGCCGCGCCCAGCGATGTGAAATCTGGCATGTCACAGACGTTCTCTGCGCGGCCCGAAGAAGCCGCCGGATGGACCGGCGAATTCCGAAGTTCTTTATCATCGCTTGGTCACGGAACCGTCGAGCGTAGCGCAGCCGTGTCAAACGCAGTTCAACGAAACCAGCACGTCGCGAAGGCTTCTGTCTTCTGACCACACGCGCACCACGAAGGGACGCGCCGGGCCGCTCATCGTCGCCCATAAGAGTCGTTCGTCATCAGTGGACCTCGTTGGAAGCACTCTCGGAATGGGTCGGCGGTGCTGTGGCACTGCGGCGGCGCGCCGGGACGTGCTCGAGTAGCGTCATGGAGGCGTACGCGCCAATCCACGAACCGAGCGCGGCGAAGAACACGTATTCCCAATTGCGCGTGTACGAGATGACCGCGAACGACGAGAGCAAATACCAGATGCCGCTCCACGTAGCCGCCGCAAGCCGCCGCCGTCCGGAGACCGCCGCAGTAAACATGACGTACACGGCATCGGTGAAGGCCGTGGCGACCACGACTCCAAGCGCGACTAGCGGCTCGATCGCAGTGGGATGCAAAGACACGGTTACGTCAACGTGCCGTCGTGCTGCTCGTGCGGTCCACAGCGGTCGGCCGCGAATCCGCGCCGCGCACGGATATGCCGATCTTGGGAATGGCGGCGAACACTTTCTGATCTCTTATCAGCCGGCGGCGGTAATGCACGAACTCGTCGAGTGGATACCACAGCCCAACCCACGCAATGACGAGGGACACGCCATCGCCGAACAGCAGCTTCAACAGCGGCGGCAAGGTGCCTTGGTTGAAATAGAACGATAGTACAAATCCCAAGATGAAGAGGACGAGGCCCACCTTAAAGGATCCGAGGACGTCACGCCATTCGGTCCTGCGTTCCGTCTCGTTTTGTCGTTGACGAAGGCGGCAGTATCGGTCGATCGATTGACGGAAACACATCTGGGTGTCCGGCTTGACCTGATTGGTCGGGAGCAGAAATGTGGCATGCAGACTCGCGCCCGGGCAGGCACTAACTTCCTGGACGAGTTCATCGATGCCGGTGACAAGCCGTCCGTCCTCTGAAAACATGTCGCTCGCTCCGGACTCGAACAACTCCGAGGGTGAGTTCAGCCGGATGACGACTTCACGCTGATGCACGGGCGAATGCACCGATCGACGGTATGGCACCGGAGCCCGGAGCGCACACTGGAAAGGCCCAGCGGACGAAGGTAGACTTCACGGAAGAGGCCTCCTGAATAGGGTCAGGGCCGCAGCGTCGCATTCGTGACGAAGCTGACGCGTCCCACTCAGAGGGGCCATCTTCGTGTGGTTGGGCCCGAACGACGACGACGCGATGATGTCGGTTGAGGGCACCGACCTCGATCCGGATCGATTGAAACATCTTGCGGGCACTGGGCAGACTGCAAGGGCCGGACCGATTGAAGGACGGGGGCGGCACGGCGACCTAGAAGCGCTTCGCGATGGTAACGGTCGCGCCCAATGCCTTGACGACGCTTGGCGGCGTTTTGCGTCTGCAGCCGGGTGCGTTCGTTCACGAGCTTGGCGCCGAGAACTCGGTTTCGACGGCGCTGGTCATCGTGCTCATCGCCGGGTTCTCGGAGGCGGTTGGACAAAGCGTCGTGCTGTTTGCGAATCGGGTGAAGCCGGTTCGGTTCGTCTTTACGATTGCGATCCAGTCGCTGTTGTCCGCGTTTGGTTTCGTGTTTCTGGTTTTGAGTACGTGGGCGATCACCGCGCTAACTCATCGGACACACGTGCCCATTGGACGGATGGCACTCGCTTTTGCGCTGAGCTACGTGCCGCTCTGGTTTGCGTTCCTTACCGGACTGCCGTACCTCGGCTCGCCGCTGCTCTTGCTGCTGCGCGTCTGGCATCTGTTGGCGCTGATCGTCGGCTTCGCGGCCGTTTCGGGCATCTCCGAAGCGCGGGCACCGTTGTATGTCGGCTTGGGCTGGCTCGTGCTGGTGACGACGCAGCACACGCTGGGAAGACCCATCGCATCGTTCGGAGCACGCCTTTTGAAGAGCGCTGCCGGAGTCGACTTGCGCGACTATGAGGTGCAGTTCGATACCGGCCGCTTCACGGCGACGAACGGTTCCAATGCGGCTTCGGGCGTCGGTTCTGTCATGGTGCGGCCGCAGCGTGAGCGAGGCAGGCTGCCGTGGGGCAGCGTTCTCGGCGCGGCCATCGTGCTCGTGCTTGGATTGATCGTCGCGCTGGCGCTTGCGCCGTTACGGCACTCGCTCTTCGGCTCGTTCGAGCACGTGCCGGCGCTCGTCCGGATTCCCTTCGCTCTATTGTGGGTTGGGGTCGTGGCGCTGGTTGTGGCAGCCTTGCTCGCACCGCTGGAGACGCTCGGCTGGTGGGCCGGTTGGTACGGCGGAGAACTGGATACCACTCGCGCCGGGCCGGAGCCGACCGATGGCCGCAGCGCGGGCGATGACGTAGAGCGCTATGTCGTCTACCTCGACGGCATCGCGCAGTCGAGCGCCCAGTATACGCCTGAAACCGAGACGTTCCTCGATACGCTCGGCCGCGAGCTCCCCAAGAATATGCGCTTGATCCGAGGCGTCATGTCATATTCGGTGCTGAACCGCCCGCTCGACGATGACCCGCTCTTCTCGGCCTTGTGGCGGTTCATCGCCAAAGTGCGGCTGCGTAACACCAGAAGCCTCCTCGGAATGGTCATCAACGTGCGCAACGTATTGGTCGTCGCCGTGTCGGCCGACCAACGCTACGGGCCGATGTACAATTTCGGCATCGCGCAGATCCTTTACAACGTGCTGGTTCAGAACGGTTACCGGCCGAAGTGCGGGGTCCCAGTAACGCTGATCGGGTACAGCGGCGGCGGACAGATGGCAGCGGCCTCGGCACCCGTGCTCAAGCGGGCCATCGATGCACCCATCGACGTCATTTCGCTCGGGGGCGTCATCAGCGGAGCGTGCAAGCTCAGCCGCCTGGAACAGCTCTATCATCACGCCGGCTCGAAGGACGGAGTGCAGCGGCTCGGGCCCATCATGTTTCCGACGCGCTGGAAGATTGCCGTGCTTTCGAATTGGAATCGCGCGCTGCGCTTGGGACGCATCAGCTTCATCGCGCTCGGACCCGTCGGCCACCAGGTACCGGGAGGGATATTCGATCCGAACGCGCGGCTTTCCGACGGCCGCACGTTCTTGCGTCAAACGCTCGACTGCGTAGCGGACATTTTGAACGGCCGGATCACCGCGGTTACGAACGGGCCGCCCGTAAAGATCAGCAACTACGAACGCTACGTGCAAGCGCCGTGGAACAGGCCCGATTACTATCCGATTTCGGCAGGTGTAGATCCTACGCGCTACGTGCCGATCGGCGAATGGATGGGCCGTCTCATCTTGCCGCGCCCCGAGGAGCGTGAGGACGTGCGCGGCGCGTGGTTCGAGGTGCATCACGCGGACGCTGCGCACCGTAACCTGATCGGAACGACGGTGAAGCTGCGCTGGAGCGACGATCCCGTGCTCCAAGCGATGGTTCGCGCGGTGACGCGCGACGTGCATTTCAGCCCCAAGGCGCAGTACACCAGCCGCTACAGCGGCTACGTCCATCCGACACGCCTGAACCACTGGAAGCTGGTCGACCCGCTGGAGTCGCTCGCGGGCTCGCATCCGTTCGACGACATCATCGTGATGCTCATCGGCGGCGTGGAGATCGACGTGGAGGCCGGCGGCGTGGTGGCGCGCATCGCACGGCAGCCCGTGCAAATCAGCGGGCGATACTATGGCCTCGTTCGATTCGACGAACCGGTGGCGGACGACCGCTACCGCGTCACGCACTTCAACCGCGAGACGCATGATTTCAGTGGACCGATCGAGACGGTGCGCGTTCCGCGGGTCGTTGCTGATTCGGGCGGCCGGCCTCCCTGGAGTCCGGTGGCGTTGGAAGACGCCGAGCCCAACGCAGACGGGTGGTACGTCTACGGTGCACCCGATGCTGAGGGCACGTTCGTCGTCGTGTCGCTGGCGCCGCGCGCATTGCTGCGCGCGCTGCCGGCGCGCACGCTTCATGGCGCAAAAACGGCGCGCCGCTACGTGCGAGCGGCGTGGCACGACGTCGTGCGCCGCAAAGGGACGATCGACTCGACGCAACTCGCGAACGACGGCCACGGGGACGGCGCCCCGCGCGCCGATTGGAAAGAGGGCGATGAGGCGCTGCTGGTTCACATCTACGGTGGGATCGGCGGCCGCGCGCGCGAGGCGGCGGCGCGTGCGCGGATCTATTTCGGACATTTCGCCTACGGAATCGCCGAAGTGTTCCGCGAGCCACTCGGCGACGAACTGAGCTTTACCATCGTCTATCATCAGGTCTACACGAACAATACCGATGGACTGATCCCCGGCGCTCTGCACTGGTCGCGCTACATGGGGGACAGGCAGTTCGGCTGGGCCGGACTGCGCCCGGTCTGCGATACCTTGCTGATCAGCGAGGCGTTCTGTCGGCGACGCTCCGACGACGGAGCGTCGCCTCGCTCCGCGTTGTGCGCGCTTCGCACTCAGTTAGAGGCGATGACGGCGCGCTATCGCACGGGCGACGGCACCGGCGGCACCTACGTCGGCGGCGCCAACAACTGCGCGCAGGACTCCAACCGAGCCTTATTCGCCACGTTGCAATCACTCGGGTATCTCGACCAGCGACGCAAAGGTGATGCCCTCGGGCGCCTGGCGGCCGACTTGCGCAGACAGCTCCAACCATTCGGCACGCCGCGACGCGATTGGAGCGACAACGAGTTCAACCTCGGGACGACGATCGAGGACGATCCCCTCCGCTCGCTGTGCAACGCCTTCGGAAGTTGGCGCGTCATGCTGCCGCGCGTCGCCGGCGACACGATCGTCGGAACGTTCCTGCGCCACGGGTCGTCGGCGCGAGTCCTATTCGCGGATCAAATCGGCGGACGCCAAGACGACATCGAACCAATCGCCCCCACGACCTTGCCATCATGGCCTTGGTAGGACGCCGCGCATGAGAGCCGTGCGTCTGAACGAGCTGGGCGGTCCGCACCTGCTGCACGTCGAGGACATCCAGGCGCCGCGTCCCGGTCCTGGCGAAATCGTCGTTCGGATCGAACGCGCCGCGCTCAACCGGCGCGATGTCTACACTACGCAGAACCTATATCCCGGCATCGTGTTGCCCCGAACGCTCGGAAGCGACGGCGCCGGGACGGTCGCGGTTCTGGGCGAGGGCGTCTTGGGTCCAAGGTTGGGACGCCCGTCGTGATCGATCCGGAGCTCGGTTGGCAGGCGGGGGAACCAGTTCCCAAGGTGAGCGGAAGCATCCTCGGCATGCCGGCGGACGGCACGTTTGCCGAGTACGTCGCCGTTCCGGCGCAGAACGTCTATTCCAAACCCGGAGCGCTATCGTGGGATGAAGCAGCGGCCATCGGACTGGCGGGGTTGACGGCGTATCGCGCGATCTTTACGCGCGGCCGCATCACCAAAGACGACGTGGTTTTCATTTCCGGCGTCGCGGGCGGCGTGCAGACGTTCGTGCTGTTGTACGCCAAACACAAAGAGCATCGCCGATGTGGCCAAGCGACGTCCGAATAACATGTCAGCACGTGGTTGAGGCGCGTGGCCAGGCGCACGGTGTCGGCCGCCCACGGCTTGCACGCTCAAGCCGGCCATGTCTTGAGCTTTATTGCCTTAGCAAGTGCGCGCTGCCGCACATCGAACGTAATCAAGACCTCTGCATCACAAGCTCTGGCGACAGCGACGTGTAGCGCATCAATCGAGCGCGTACCGGTGCGAGCCCCGTGCTGACGGCAAAGCTGCGCGGCCTCCTGGAAAAGTGCCGTCCAGGGCGCCGAAAAGCGGCGCAGTGCCCGCGCGGCGATATCCGCCTCAAAATCGGCGAGCGCTTTATCGCACTGGGCAGGCTTCAGTTCTCCGCGGAAAACGCGCTGATTCAGAGCGCTCGATACTTCGAGTTCGTGCAGCAAGGTCACACGAACACGAGCGTTCGCTTCGCGGATGTACCGGGCGACAGTTCGGCTCTCCGCCTCCAGTACGTACAGCTTGAGTAAGGCACTGGTGTCGCAATACACCGTCACCGCCAAGCGTCACGGTCGCGTTCGAGCACGTCGCTTTCGGCCACCGCGCCGGCCGGAAAGCGGCGCTCGAGACGGGCCATGAAATCGGGCAATGGAGCGGCCACATCCTCATCCGCCGGGACGATGCGAGCCACAGGCTTATTCCGATATGTGACGAGCACGTCTTCGCCGGCACGTACTGCGGCGATGACGTCGGCAAAATGATGCTGCACGTCGCGGACTGAAGCCGTCTTCATGTCTAACATATTGTCAGACGATTACCGCATTGTCAAGCGTGCCGTGGTTGGCGGTGGACTAGCAGCTTGCGGAAAAACTCGCGGTGTCCAGATCGGGCCCGAATGTTTCGTCGAAACGAGGAGCGATGAGGGAGCGAAGCCGTAGCTTCGTGACCGAAGAGCGACGAAGCTTTCGGCGGAACAGTCGGGCCCGAGATGGCGCCGGGAGTTTTTCCGCAAGCTGCTAGCGTTCGCGCTGAGCTAACGGGTCGTAAGACGGGCTGATGGGCGGAAGGCGACGCACGCAGAGCGTGGCCGGCGTGGGTATCGGGCAGGCATGAAAGCCGTGCGTCTGAACGAACTGGGTGGTCCGCACTTGCTGCACGTCGAGGACGTCGCTGCGCCGCAGCCGGGGGCGGGCGAAATCGTCGTCCGGATCGAACGCGCGGCGCTCAACCGGCGCGACGTCTACATCACGCAAAACCTGTATCCCGGTATCGTCTTGCCCAGAACGCTCGGAAGCGACGGCGCGGGCACGGTCGCGGCCCTGGGGGACGATGTCGCGGGTCCGCCCGTCGGGACGCCGGTCGTGATCGATCCCGATCTCGGTTGGCAGCCGGGCGAACGCGTTCCGGCGGTGAGCGGAAGCATCCTCGGTATGCCGGCGAACGGCACGTTTGCCGAATACGTCGCTGTCCCGGCACGTAATGTTTATTCCAAACCGGCGGCGCTATCGTGGGATGAAGCGGCGGCCATCGGACTTGCGGGGTTGACGGCGTATCGTGCGGTCTTTACCCGCGGTCGCATCACCAAAGACGATGTCGTGTTCATTTCCGGCGTCGCGGGCGGCGTGCAGACGTTCGTGCTGTTGTACGCCAAGCACGTCGGCGCGCGGACGATCGTCACGTCGGGAAGCGCGGCAAAAATCGAGCGCGCCAAGGCCCTCGGCGCCGATGTCGCAATCGACTATAACGCCGATGTAGAGTGGCACAAGACGGCGCGCAAAGCCTCCGGCGGCGGCCCGACGCTCATCGTCGACGCGACGGGCGGCGAGACGCTCGCGCGGTGTCTCGACATTGCACGTCCCGGAGCGCGCGTCGTTACCTATGGCGGCACGCGCGGCGACGCGACCATTCGGCCCTTCGCGATCTTTTGGAAGCATCTCGACGTGCTCGGCACGTCGATGGGGAGCCCGGAAGACTTCGCCGCGATGCTCGCGCTGTTCGAAAGCGGTTTGCGACCCGTGATCGACCGCGTCTACCCGATGGCGCAGGCGGCAGAGGCGGCGCAGCGGGTTCTCGAGGGCAAACAGTTCGGTAAAGTGGAGCTGGCGATCGCGTAACGGTCCAAGGCGGCGCAACGCCGAATGACTGCAAGAAAGATGAATCGTCAAGCGTTCCTATGTGTTACCGGCGGTGCGATAACGATGGCGGGCTTCCGCGACACGACATTGGCGGCCGAAGCGCAATCCGATATTACGTTGCAGACGCAAACGGGCGCGATCGTTGGAACGCTCCTGTTGCCCAGCATCCCGCAGCCCAAAGCGGTGGTTTTGATCATCGCGGGTTCGGGCCCCACCGACCGTGATGGGAACAGCACTGCGCTGCCGGGCAAGAATGACGCCTACAAATTATTGGCGGCCGCACTTGCGGGAAAAGGGGTCGCCAGCGTTCGCTACGACAAGCGCGGGATCGGCGCGAGCGCTTCGGCCGGCACGTCGGAAAGTCGACTGCGCTTCGATACGTACATTGAAGACGCCGCTGCGTGGATCGGCTTGCTGCACGACGACAAACGGTTTCCTCACGTGATCGTGGCAGGCCACAGCGAGGGTTCGCTGATCGGAATGGTCGCAGTCCAGAAAGCGCCCGCCGATGCGTTCGTCAGTCTGGAGGGCGCTGGCCGTCCGGCAGCGGTCGTGCTGCGCGAACAACTGAAAGCGAACTTGCCTCCGGAGCAGTACGCGCTTGCGGAGCGCATCATCGCACGGTTGCAAGATGGGCATACCATGCCGTTACCCGCGTCCGCGCCTGCGTACATGCAAGCACTCTTCCGAGATTCGGTTCAACCGTACCTCATATCGTGGTTCAAGTACGATCCCGCCACGGAGATCGCAGGAGTGCGCATACCTGTGACGATCGTGCAGGGAACCGCAGACGTGCAAATTACCATGGCCGATGCCGACGCGCTCAAGAAGGCCGACCCGAGCGCGCGCCTCGTCATCGTAGACGGCATGAATCACGTGCTCAAACATGCGCCGGAGACGACCTCCCCGTCGGAAATTATGAAAGGTTACGATGATCCATCGCTGCCGGTCGACCCGCAAGTAACCGAGGCAATCGTCACCGCGCCGCGATAGCCGCATGGCGGCGCTTGGCGTCGCGCCAAGCCTCGCGCCAGGCAGAACGTCCTGCTTCGGCGGCGTCGCGTTCGCGTTGGGCGAGTTCGCCGGCGACGAAAACGCTGCGTCCTCCCTCGGCCGGCTCCGACAGGCGATTCGCGGCAATCGTTGCATCGTGCTGATCACCGAGAACGGTCTGTAACCGCTCTGCCGCCTTGGCGAGGCGGGTCGCGCAGCGACCGAGTACGGGCGCCAACGCTTCGGCGGCATAACGAACGTATTTCGCTTTGATGCGAATGCCGTGCAGGTCCGTATCGGTCGGCGGCCGGCTGCGCTTGCGGACGCGCTTGCGCACGCCGCGCCACGCACCGTCGAGCAGCGGCGGCCCGATGTCGCGAGCGCAAGCGAGGGCGGCGGCTCCCTGCTGCGGTCGCATTGCGGCGACAACGAGATCGTCAAGCAATTCAACGTAGCGGGGTTGCCGCATCGCATGCACGAGGCGTACGTATGCCGTCTCCCGTGCCAGCCGCAACGCCGCCGTTGCCTCCGACGTCCACTTTGCATCGTCCGGGGAAAGTGCGCGCGCATCGCGCCCGACGCGCGCCAGCAACACGTCCGCGTCGCGGGCTTCGCCGAGCGCGTCGCCGAGCCAGCGCAGGCGCTCGCCGAGCCCGCGCGCGTAAGCGGAGTCGAAGACCGGCTCGAAGGTGCGCAGATTGGAGCGCAAACGACGGACTGACGTTCGTGCTTTGTGCACCGCTTCGGCATCGTGGGCGAGCCGAATTGCGGCGTCGCTGCGAACGATGCGTTCGACGGCGCGTGAAAGCGATGCTCTCGTCACGTCCAGCATGGTCGCGTGCCGCCCCACTTTCGGCGGAGCAAGCTCCACGTCGCGCGGATCGCCGTCCACAGCCCGTACGTCTTTGGGGATTGATTTCGGTGGCCCGGCACCGCGCTCGCGTAGCAGGGCGGCGAGTTCGTCGAGCGCGTCGTCGTGCGCCGCGTCGCCCAGTTCTATTTCGACCTGGCGAAAGCGGTCGCGAACCTGACTGCCGGTTAGGATGCGGACATCGTCCTCGGTGATCTCGGCGACTGCGTCACCGTCCGCGTTGCGCGCGTCGCGGCTGGTCCGCATCGTCCGCAGTTCGGCGACGCGCGCCACGGCTGCGCCCCGTAGAAACGGCGTCGCGAGGTCGAGCGCCGTGGCGGGCACGGTTTCGAGTTCCCCCAAAAAACCATGTTCACTGCGGCGTAGGGCGGCGGCGCCGTCCGAAACCGAAAGCTTCAGCGTCCAACCTTCACCGACGCGAAAACGAAGGCTGCAACCCCAGCGCGACAAGCGCCGGTCGGGCGTGTCGTAATAGTACGTATGCAAACGCTGGACTCGCGCCGGTCCGACGGTATACGGTCCGAGAGTTTCCGCCAGGCACGTGAGCGAAAAATCGGCGGCCGCATCCAGCTTCAATTCGCGTTCGAGGTGATCGAGCATCGCCTTACATCCTGCCGTAGAGTTCGATTCGCTCGACGCGGTGATCGTAACCCAATTCGGCGCGGGCGACCGCTGCGCTTTGCGGGTCCACCAGCGCGGAGAGGTCGGGATCGAGAATGGCGCGTTCCTCGGAGGTAAGCCGGCGTTCGAGGGTGCGGGCGCGCACCTTGTGCTCGCGTTCGAGCGCAAGCAGATACGCCAGGACCTGGCGAGCGGCTGCGGGCCACAGAGTGCGGGACACGTCGCAGTATACGGATGCGACCAACTGGGGGATCGTCTGTTCACGCAAAGCCAGAGCCGCGAGCAGTTGCCGTTCGCGCTCGAGTCGATGGGCAATGTACTCCTCGAGCTTCTCGCGCGGCTGTCCGACGGGTTCGCCGTGTCCGCCGAAAATCGCTCGCGCTCCGCCGAAATCGTCGTGCAGCCGGCGCAGGGTTGCCAGGTACGCCCGCATGTCGCCGCGTGGCGGTGCGATGACGACCGTGCCTCGCCCCACCACGACGTCACCCGTAAACAAAACGCCGTCATCGGCGGACCAGAAGACGAGATGATCGTCGGCATGTCCGGGCGCATCGAGCGCGACGAGCCCAACGTCGGTCGACGGGAGCGCGTCGCCGTCCGCCAGTGAGACATCGTGCGGGAACCGGGCATTGGCGTGCGCGTAGACGGGCGCTCCGGTCCGCGCGTGCAGCGGCGCCGCGCCCGGTGCGTGGTCGGGATGCCCGTGCGTAACGGCGATGCCGCGGAGCGGGACGCCGCGCGATTGCGCGCAGGCGACCAGCGCGGCGAGATGTCGCTCATCGGCGGGGCCGGGATCGATGACCAGGGCCCCCCCGCGGCCGAAAACGAGATACGAGTTCGTTCCTTCGAGCGTCATCGGTGACGGGTTATCGGCGGTAATGCGCACGATGCGGTCGCTCACCATGCGTCACTCCCCTCGGCTAAGCCGATCTCGCCCGCGGGAGTTTCGAACGGACGCGTCGGCACGATGTGGCGTCGCCGCGCGTGCGCGAGCAAGGGTTCGACGGCGTCGAAGTGCGTCAGACGTTCCAGATGCTTGCGTGTAGGGAAGATGATGCTCAACTCGCCGCGGTCCGCGCGGCGCAACGCATCGTTCGGCGACAGCCACGTTCCATCGTGAACTTCGACCGCGTCGGGGGAGGGGCGCTGGTCGGCCGGCGCGCGTGCGAGAAAGAAATGCGTGTCGAAGCGGATGCGCTGCGTCGGTGGCGTGATCCAGTGCGAGTAGTGAACGAGCTGCGTCGCATCGAGAATAAAGCCGTGCTCGGCGAGCAAGGTCGCGAATGGAATCTTCGCCACTAAGCGCCCACGCAAATAATGTACGATCCGCTCGTCAAGCGCCGTGCGGGCGCGGTCATCGCGCACGATGTAGAGAATGCCGGCCTCTTCCAGGAGTTCGCGCAGCGCGGCGACGACGACCGGTGCCGGCGCATTGCCCGCGGTTCCATGCACGAGCGGGAGCGTCGCCGGGTCGCGGTCGCCGGCCTCGACCGCTCCGCCGGGGAAGACGTACGCACCGGGCATGAAACGGCTGCTGCTGCTGCGACGCGTCAGGTAGACGGCGAGTCCCTGCGCTTCATCGCGCACGAGCATGACCGTTGCAGCGGGCCGGGGAACTTCGGATGCCGCGGCGGCGTTGTGCACGTATGAGCGCGCGTTTCGTCGCCTCCGCAGCGGCGGCCCTGTTCTTGGTGACCGCGCCGGGCGTCTTCGCGCAGCAGGCACCTCCTTCGCCCGGTCCCACGCCGCTTATGAGCGCAACGCCGACTGCCGTGGCGACGCCGGTTCCGTCACCGACCCCCGTCAATTTGCCGAGCTTGCCGCCAACGACCCACGTCGACCCGTACACGCGCGCTGCAATCGATCTGCTCACCGGCGTCGTGAACCGGGCGATCTCAAATATCGGCAACACGACGTCGGGACGCGTTACGTATTTCAAGCGCTTCGAACTTCAAGTCCAGACCAATGCCGGCTCCTATCGCAGCATCCACCTTCATCAAGGCACGATCATCGATCCCCGCGGAGCAACGCTCACCGTCGGCCAGCACGTCGACGTGAGCGGTGTTGCACAGGCGGACGGCTCGCTCAACGCCAACGTCATCACCGTCCATTAAGAGGCTTGATGTGCCGCGCGGGCGTCGTCGCTACGCGGCTCACGTGGATTCGGCTTCGCCGCTAGGCTCCTGGCCACGCGCCAAATCAAGCCTCTTAAATAGTTTCAGCGGGACCGGCTACGACCGCTCCCGTAGGGTTCGGCGGTGAGCGTTCTTCGTTGACGGAAGCTCGTTGGCGCCGCCTCGAGGCTGCTGGAGTCTTTCTCGTATCGTTTGCGGCCGCGGCGCTCGTCATCAAATACAAGACGGCGGCCGAGGGGTTTCTATCCTCGATCGGACTGCTCGCCTATCCGCTTGCCATCCTCCTCTTCACGATCGTCGCTGCTGCGCCGTTTTCGGTGACCGACGCGCTTGCCGTCATGAACGGCGTAATTTTCGGTCCGGTCAAAGGATCGATCGTCAACGCGATTGGTCTCGTGTTCGCTGCCTTCGGCAGTTATGCGCTGGCACGACGCACGTCGCATCTCTTGGAACTCGACAAAAATATGGAGCGCCTGCCGTCGTGGGTTAGACGCTTTCGTGTGGGCTCGCCGCCGTTTCTGTTGACCGTCCGCGTCATTCCGGGATTTGGCGGGACGCTTGCTACCCAGATCGCGGCGGCGCTGCGCGTTCCGATCTTCGTTCACGTCTGGACCATGTGTGCCGTCGCCGTGCCGGTCTGCACGCTGCTTGCCATCTTCGGCGATCGCGTGGCCGCGACGGTGCACGACTATTATGAAGCGCATGCGCCGCACGTTCACATCCACATGCACGTGCACATGCCGGGAAATCTTCACGATCTCTTTCACCATGCGCACCGTAAGCACGCCGGTTCGTGAACGTCACGCTCATCGAAGACGCGACCGCCCTGTCGGCGTTGTGCGAACGGATCGATGGCGTCGAGCGAATCGCGCTGGACACGGAATTCCACAACGAGCGCTCGTATGCGGCACGCTTGATGGTCGTGCAACTCGTCGTTGGGGACGACGTGGCCCTCATCGATGCGTTACGGGTTTTAGATTTGCAGCCGCTCGCCGCGGCGCTGTCACGCAAGACGGTCGTCGGGCACGCCTTACAGAGCGATCTGAAGATCGTCGCCGACCGCTTCGGACGGCTTCCTGCGGCGGCCTTCGATACGCAGCTAGCCGCGGCGTTCTGCGGCTACGGTATGGCAATTTCGCTTAGTGATCTGGTGCACGACGTCGTCGGCATTCGCCTGCGTAAGTCGCATACGGTAAGCGATTGGGCCACGCGCCCGCTGACACCGGGGCAGGTTGAATACCTCGTCGATGACGTGCGCCATCTGTTCACGCTCCAAGATCGGTTGAGCGCACGGCTGCGCGACGCGGGGCGCTACGAGTGGTTCGAAGCCGAAGCGCAGGCGCTCGTCGATCTCGAGCGTTATCAGACTGACCCGGAGCGGCTCTACCTGCGCATCCCCGGTGCCATGCGCATGAACCGCCGCGAGCTCGGCGTTTTGCGTGAACTCGCCCTCCTGCGCGATGAGCTGGCCCGCGAGCGTAACGTGCCGCTCAAGTTCATCATTCCCGATGACGTGATGGCCGCAATCGTGGCCTTGCGTCCCAAAGAGCGCCAGGATCTCGCGCAGCTGCGCAGGCTCGACGCCGGTGCACGCAAGGCGTTCGGCGACCGCATCGTCGAGGCCGTCCAAGACGGTTTGGCGCTCGACGATGCCCAGTTGCCGCCCAAACCCGCGCGGCCGGCCGGCTCCGAGCGGGAAGCGATCGTCGCTTGTCTCGCCGTGCTCGTCAATGCAATCGCAAGCGAGAACGATCTGCCGCCCGCCCTGCTCGTGACCCGTAGCGCGCTCGAACGCGTTGCGCGCGAATCGCCCACGACGGCGACCGACGTCGCTCGCATTCTCGACGTGGACCACTGGCGCGAACGACTGATCGCCCAGCCGCTCTTTGCGCTGCTCTCGGGCGACATCGCCCTGACGATACGGGGCACAAGCCGCGGAACACCACGCGTTGCGCGCGTTTGTGGGAACGTGCCACCGACCGGGGGCGCGCTAACGCCGTAGCGAACCGCTCGGCCATCATGGCGGATCACGCGGATAGTTTCGGCGCACGCACGGCGCTTAGGGTGGGAGAGCGCTCGTATAGCATCTTCGCTCTCGGCGCGCTCGAGCGAGCCGGATTCGATGGTGTCGGGCGCCTACCGTTCAGTTTGAAGATTCTGCTCGAAAATCTCGTTCGCTGCGAAGACGGCCGCAGCGTGACGAAGGACCATATCGCTGCGCTCGCGCGCTGGTCGGCCGGCGCCGGCGTGCAGCACGAAATCGCGTACCGCCCCGCCCGCGTGCTGTTGCAGGATTTCACCGGCGTGCCGTGCGTCGTCGATCTGGCCGCGATGCGCGATGCGATGGTTCACATCGGCGGCGATCCCAAGCGGATCAATCCGCTGCAGCCGGTCGAACTGGTCATCGATCATTCGGTGCAGGTGGATCGCTTCGGCACCGAAACGTCGTTTGCCGAAAACGCGAAACTCGAGTTCGAGCGCAATCGCGAGCGGTATGCGTTTCTCAAATGGGGTCAGGTGGCGCTCGACAACTTTCGCGCGGTTCCGCCCGATACGGGAATCGTGCATCAAGTCAACATCGAGTTTCTTTCGCGCGTCGTCTTTGGCGCCGGCGGTGCTGGCGTGGGGGCCGACGATGGCGGCACGCCGCTGGCGTACCCGGATACCGTCGTGGGTACCGACTCGCACACGACGATGGCCAACGGACTGGGCGTTCTTGCCTGGGGCGTCGGCGGGATCGAAGCAGAGGCGGCGATGCTCGGTCAGCCCGTCACGATGCTCGTCCCCCAGGTCATCGGCGTCCGCATCGACGGTAAACTTTCCGAAGGCGTCACGTCGACCGATCTCGTGCTCACGATCACGGAGATGTTGCGCAAGAAAGGCGTCGTCGGAAAATTCATCGAGTTCTTCGGTGCGGGTCTCTCCAACTTGAGCGTGGCGGATCGGGTGACGATCGGCAACATGTCTCCCGAATACGGCTCGACCGTCGCCATCTTCCCGATCGACCGGCAAACGCTGACGTATCTGGAGTTGACCGGACGCCGGCCCGAGCACATCGCGCTCGTGGAAGCGTACGCGCGCGCGCAGGGTTTATTCCGCAGCGATGATTCGCTCGACCCGCATTTCACCGACGTTCTGGAACTCGACCTCGCGACCGTCGTTCCGAACCTCGCCGGTCCACGCCGTCCGCAAGACCGCGTGCCGCTCGCCGACGTGAAAAAGAGTTTCGCTTCACTGCTGAACCAGTGGCATCACGCGCGCACGCGCACGGGACACGAGCAGTCTTCGGGCGACGAGGCGGTGGCGGCACTCGAAGGCGAGGGCGGCGGCGGCACCGCGGTCGCAGCTCGTCCCGACACCGATCTCTCCGACGGCGCCGTCGTCATCGCCGCGATCACCTCGTGCACGAATACTTCCAATCCCGCCGTGATGATCGGAGCCGGCCTCGTCGCCAAGAAGGCCTTCGAACGCGGCCTGACGCGTAAGCCGTGGGTGAAGACGAGCCTGGCTCCAGGCTCAAAAGTCGTGACCGATTATCTGATCAAAGCGGGACTCGTACCGTATCTCGATGCCCTGGGTTTCAACCTGGTCGGCTACGGTTGCACCACGTGCATCGGCAACAGCGGTCCGTTGCCCGAAGACGTTTCGCAGCAAGTCGCCGAGCACGATATGATCGTGGCCGCGGTGCTATCGGGAAACCGGAACTTCGAAGGGCGCATTCATCCGCAAGTGCGGGCGAACTACCTCGCCTCGCCGCCTCTGGTCGTCGCGTACGCGTTGGCGGGGCGGATGGACGTCGATCTCGTCAATGAGCCGCTGGGTCTGGATCGGGGCGGTGAGCCCGTGATGCTGCGTGACTTGTGGCCGACGAGTGCGGAGGTCGACGCAACGATCGCGGCCTGCGTCAGTGAAGCGGCGTTTCGCGCGCGGTACGCTGACGTCTTCAGCGGCGACGACAACTGGCGGTCGCTCGAGGTCGCGAGCAGCGAACGGTATGCCTGGGATCCGCAGAGTGAATACGTCAAGAAACCGCCGTACTTCGAGGGCATGCCCGTCGAACCGGAACCGCCGCGCGATATCCGTGGAGCGCGCGTGCTTGCGGTGCTCGGCGACAGCGTGACGACCGATCACATTTCGCCGGCCGGGGCGATCGCCAAGAATAGCCCCGCCGCCGCCTATCTCCTCGAACGCGGCGTCGAACCGGCCGACTTCAACTCCTACGGCGCGCGGCGCGGCAACCACGAAGTGATGGTGCGCGGAACCTTTGCGAACGTGCGCTTGCGCAATGCGCTCGTGCCGGGCGTGGAGGGCGGCGTGACGCGCTATCTGCCCGACAATACGTTGATGTCGATCTTCGGCGCGGCCATGCGCTATAAGCGTGACGATACGCCGGTCATCGTGATCGGCGGCAAAGAGTATGGGTCCGGTTCGTCGCGCGACTGGGCGGCCAAGGGTCCGATGTTGCTCGGCGTGCGCGCCGTCCTGGCGGAATCGTTCGAACGCATCCACCGCAGCAACCTCATCGGCATGGGCATCCTGCCCCTCGAGTTTGTGCCCGGGGACGACCGTGAGTCGCTGGGCCTGACCGGCGAAGAGACCTTCGATATCCTAGGCCTGCCGGCGCGCGTCGTGCCGCGCAGTACCTTACGCGTGACCGCTCGGTTCGGCAACGAGGCCGATCGAGCGCGAACTTTTGAGGCGCTGGTGCGGATCGATACGCCGGACGAAGCGGACTATTTCCGCCACGGCGGCATCCTTCAATACGTTCTGCGGCAGCTCAAAAAGGGCTAACCCCGGCTTGGGGACACCGGGTTTGGAGCGCGCCGTTTGGGTCAGAAGGTGGTGGTATGTTTGAAGGCCGGATGCCCCAGACGTTTCTCGCGCAACTGCCGGAAGCGTTGCGCGGCGTGGACTTCCCTGCGAGCCGCGATGATATCGTCGAAATGGCGCAAATGAACGGCGCGTCGGCCACGCTCGTCGATCGCCTCAAGGACCTGCCCGAGCGCGACTACGATAACATCGCCGCCGTGCTCGCGGAAATCGGCGTTATCTAACCAGATATGCTCGCCGGTCACTCCGTCGCCGCGCTCTTCTCATTCGAAGGCCCGGACCGCTACGCGGCGGTGGGCGGCTTGGGAACGCGCGAGACGTCGTTTGCGCGCGCGCTCGGCGAGGCCAACATCGATACGACGCTGTTTTTCGTCGGCGACCCTTCGCTGCCGCCGGTCGAAGCCTTCGCGCCGAACGTAACCTTACGACGCTGGTGCCAATGGATCTCGACGTATCATCCGCGCGACGTGTACGACGGCGAATTCGAAAAGGTTCACGATTACTCCGGCAGCGTGCCGCGTTTCGTTGCAGAGTCCATCATCGCGCCTGCAGCCGCCCGGGGTCAGCGCGTGCTCGCAATCGCGGAGGAATGGCAAACGGTGCGCGCGGCGATTGCGCTCGACGCGCTGCTGCGGGCCAGAAACCTGCGGTCGGCCGCGACGATCCTCTGGAACGCCAACAACACGTATGGTTTCGAGCGGATCGACTGGCCGGTGCTCGGCCGCGCGGCGACGATCGTCACGGTCAGCAAGTATATGAAGTTCGAACTGGCGGCCTACGGTGTGCCGTCGCTCGTCGTCCCCAACGGCATCCCCGAGGCGTTGTTGCAGGGGCCCCCGCGCGAACTCGTCGAGGTCTTCCGGGGAGCGATTCGTGGCCGTCCGGCGCTGATCAAAGTCGGCCGCTTCGATCCCGACAAAAATTGGTTGCAGGCGATCGACGCCGTCGCCGAGCTGCGCGCCTGGGGCCTGGCGCCGCAGCTGATTGCGCGCGGCGGCAAAGAGCCGTACGGCGATGAGGTATTTGCGCGGGCGCGCGAACGCGAATTGCGCGTGGCGCGGGTCGAAGCGGACGGTGACGATCCCGTCGGGGTGGCGGACGCCATTGCCGCGAGTGAGGCGGACATCATCCATCTCGACGCGTTTCTCCCGGACGCCACGCTCTTTGCGCTCTACGCCGCCTGCGACGCGGTGCTGGCCAACAGTGGTAAGGAGCCCTTTGGACTGGTCGGACTCGAAGTCATGGCCGCGGGCGGCATCGCCGTGTGCGGGGCCACGGGAGAAGAGTACGCCGAGCCCTTCGTCAACGCGATCGTGTGCGATACCGATGACGGCCGCGAACTGGCTCAGTATTTGCGCGATGCGTACGGCGATCAGGCCCTGCGCGAGCGCATGCGCCGCGCCGGCCACGCGACGGCGGCACGCTACGTTTGGCCGAGCGTGCTCCAAACGCTCGCGCACAAAGTGGAATATGCGTCGGGGCGCCGGGATGAGACCGCCCCCGCCCCGACGGTAAGGTTCGCCGGTTCTCAAGCCGGCGTCTGAAGCTGCCGATGAACCTTCGGAACGGCGCTGCAGCGCCCAACCGGAGGAACGGTGGACTCGTCCGAACGCACGACTTTTATTGCCCGCGCGACAGCCGTGGCCGCCGCGGCCCAGCGTTTGGGAGTAACGCTCAGCAAATCGCCGCGCGCCTTCGAGCTGATCGCCGAAGCGGGCGGCAACCGCATCACCTTCCCGGTTGTCAGCGACGCCCGCGACTGGCGCGAGACGACCGCCGAAGAGGCGTTCTACGTGATGCTCCTCGACGCGCACGAATGGGCGCTGGCTCGGCTCGACGATTCCATGCTGACGGCGATTCCGCTGGGCGAGCGGGACGAAGTCCCGGCCATGCGTCGTGAGGAGGCAAGTGCGCTGCAGCGGTTGCAGGCGCTCGCGACCCTTCTCGGCGGCGAAGACCACCTCGCCGATCTCTTCAACGCGGCGGGCCTGTCCCCGCTGGCCGCAAGCGCCTAATCGCCGAAGATATCAGCCGCCGGTGCGCGAGTTCAGCGGCCGATGTGATAGGCGGCCGTTATGTACGGCAGAAAACCCGTGTTGCGGTCGGCGAGCGCGCCGCCGGAATCGAACTTCGTCGCGTAGTTGATGTAACGCAAGCCGTAGCCGAATTCGAGCGGACCACGAACGGCGCTGGCCCGCACTTGCACCTCGACTTGCGACCCGGACTCGCCGACGGCCGTGGTGCGGTCGAGGGCAAACGGTGAACCGAAATTGATGGTGCCGTGCATTTCCGGCTCAAGATCGACGAGCAACCGGACGGCGTTCGAATGACGAAGGAGGCCCAGTCCAAGTTCGTAGCGCAGGCCGACAACCCGTGATGAATTGATCGCGCTGACGATGCGCGGCCGTAGGAGCGAACCTTCGTCGACGTTGTAGCGCGTCGCTTGATTGTAGACCAATTCGCCGATACCAACACTCAGCCGGTCGCGGGCCACATAACCGCGGACGACCGCGTCGAAAAACGCGATGTGCGTGGAAAGCCGCTCCGGACCGTTGCTTTCATCGATGCGTGGTGATCCCGGCAGTCCCTCGGCGTAAATCTCCGCCGGACCGGCGCGTCCGCGAACGTGCAGAATCGGGATCGGCACCGCCGGCAACGCCGTACGTAGTCCGCTTTCGACGTGCCTGCCCAGCAGCGGCGCAAGCGATAACCCGAAGGAAGCGCCGTCCGCGGCAGCCTGGGCCGGCGCCAAAAAGCTCAGCGTCGCCATAATAAGAAAAGCGCCGTAGAATCTCATCGACGGTAGCGCTTCGACGCGCCGGCCTCGGTCCCCGGACCGATATCAGAACCTTCCGCTAACCGTTCATAGACCGGCGCGCCCGAACAAGGCGCCCACGTCGAGGGTGAACCCCGGTAGCGCTTCATGCTTCAGCTGATCGCCTCTTCGTAGGACGGCATCGGCTCCCGGTTCGAAAACTTCAATCTCCTTGCGCTCGGGATCGAGAACCACGACCGCGTTGCTGCCGGCGGCAAGATACGTACGAATCTTATCGTCTACGTCGGAACGCCGGTCGTCAGGCGAGAGGATCTCGAACGCGACGGTCGGCGCAGCGAGCGGTACGTCAACCTCCTCGCGAGGAGCGTCAGCGCTCACAACCTCGAAGGATAGGTACGCGACATCGGGGACGAGCGGGCGCGTCGCCTCCCCTGCGGGCGTGACGCGAAAACGCCATTCGGTACCAATGCGTCCGCGCGGTTCGCGCTCGAGCCACTCGAGCAGCGCGCGCGCGATCATCGCTTGTAGAATCGCATGCGAATACGTGGGACTCATTTTTTGAAGCGCACGGCCGCGGACCCATTCCGTTTCGGGCTCCGTCTCCGGCAGAGTGATCTCGTGCAGGGACATCTCACACAATGGTATCACGCCGTCGCGCCTTCCACGCAAGCTTCAGGAAGGCGCCACATCTCCGCGTCAGGCTTTGAGTAGTGTTCCGTTTTGACGGCGGGGTGTCGCCTCTCACTATAATGTGGCGTAGGGGTTGGTTTCTGGCAACACCCACGGAAGCTCAACGTAAAACCAGATAGTGGATAGGCCCTCAGCGAAGCGTGCAGTCCCATTTGGCGGTCCGGCTCGAAAAACCAAGGGTAGAAGTGAACCTTGAAAGGTTGCGAAGCTGCGACCTCGCCGAAAAACGGCAAGTGCCCCGTGTAGTGGTCAACTCGTTGAGGAAGCCGTTGGTCGTCGTTTCGAACGCCAGAGGTGGTCTCGCGTTTTTGGACAGCAAATCGGCTTTCGCTAAGTGATGCC
>JACRTY010000012.1 GCA_014305025.1 Candidatus Nyctobacter psychrophilus
CGGGCTGGCACGCCGACCCGACCCAAAAGCTCGACCCCGACGTCATCTTGTACTTGAGAAAGTACGGCTATTCCATTTAAGCCGTCGCGGAAACGACCGCGTCCATGCGCGGAAAGAGGGGGGCGTCGGAGGGGTTCGTGCGCGTGCCCGACGCGAGGCGCCCCCACACGAGTTCGTCGCGCCATGGACCGCGCGCGGTACCGCCCAAGCCGAGTTGCTGCCAAATCATCGTTGCCGTTCCGGGCATGAAGGGCGTGAGCAGATGAGCGAGCCAGCGTAAGCCTTCACACAGGTCGTAGAGCGCCGCATCGAGCGTTTCGCCGTCGCCGCGTTTGAACAGCTCCCATGGTTTGCGTTCGTCGATCGTGCGATTGAGCGCGGCGACGAGCTCCCAAATCGTTTCGAGCGCTGCCCGAAAATCAAGCGCATCCAGTGCTGTGGCCACGCGCGCGCCGAGTCCGTCGAAACGTGCCCCGAAGGATTGCTCCGAAGACGCCGGCACGACGCCGTCGCGATAGCGCACCAGCATCGCGAGCGAGCGTTTCACGAGATTGCCGAGATCGTTACCGAGGTCGCCGTTGCGCCGCACCCGCATTTTCTCTTCGCTGAACGAGAAGTCGCTGCCAAAGGGCGCTTCGCGCAAGAGGAAATAGCGCAATGTGTCGGCCCCGAAGCGCTGGGCGGCAGCGAAGGGATCTACGACGTTGCCCAGGCTCTTGGACATCTTCTCGCCCTCGAAGGTCATCCACCCGTGCGCGAACACGAGTTCCGGTGCCGGCAGACCGAGGGCCCACAACACGGCGGGCCAGATGATCGTATGGAAGCGCGCGATTTCCTTACCGATCAACTGAACGTTCGCCGGCCAGTAGCGTTCGAAGCGCACGCCGCCGCGCGTGTAGTCGAGCGCGGTGATGTAATTGAGCAGCGCGTCGAGCCACACGTACATCACGCCGCCGCCCGGCAGCGGGACGCCCCATTCCAGGCCCAACCGCGAGATGCACAGATCGTCGAGGCCACCTTCGAGCGTGGCCATCATCTCGTTGTAGGCGCGCTCGGGTCGCACCCACCGCGGATGATCGCGATAGTACGCTAGTAAACGATCGCGGTATTTCGAAAGCGCGAAGAACCAATCGTCTTCGGAGAGCCACTGGACTTGCCGACGGCATTCGGGGTTCGGGCAGCGTCCGTCGAGCAGTTTGGATTCCAGCCAAAACGTCTCGTCATTGGTGCAATACCAGCCCTCGTACGTTCCGAGATAGACGTCGCCGGAGGCTTTGAGGCGTTCGAACACTTCGACGCAGGCTTCGACGTGGCGGGGTTCGGTCGTGCGGATGAAGTCGTCGTATTGCACGTCGTAGCGCGCCAGCAGCGCTTGCCACTTCGGGACGAGCGTGTCGGTCCAGGCGGCAGGGTGCAGGCCCGCCGCTGCGGCCGCCGCCGCCACCTTGCCGCCGTGCTCGTCGGTGCCGGTGAGAAAGAAGGCGTCGCCTTGCGTGCGGTGATACCGCGCGAGGACGTCGGCGGCAATCGACGTGTACGCGTGGCCGAGATGCGGGTTGCCGCTGATGTAATAGATCGGCGTGGTCACGTAAAAGGCCCGCTCCGACATGGGGCCGCTGTTTGGCGCGGACGGAAAGTCGTCCTGGAGTGCGCGGACTCTGCACGGCCGGATTGCTGCTTCAGGGCCGGCGCCGGCTCACCGATAGTATGACGTGAGCCGCTGGAGCCGAGTCGCGTCGCTTGCGCCGATTCCGGTGATCGCGGTGCTGCTCGGAACGCTTCTGTGGAGGGCCGCCGCGCCGGCGGCTCCGCTGCTCTCGCATCCGATAGACTTCAACGCCTTTTATTGCGGCGGGCAGGTCTTGGGCAGTGGGCTCGATCCCTATCGGGAAGGTCCCCTGCGAGCGTGCGAAGCCGCCGCATATCGCGACATCGGCATTCGGATGGAACCGTACTTGGTCGTTCCGGCCCCGTTTCCACCGTACGTGCTGTGGGCCTTTGCTGCGCTCGCGCTGTTCCCGTTCGGAGTAGCGGAGCGGTTGTGGTTCGTGACGCTGCTGCTCGTGCTCGGCCTCACGGTCGTCGTCGTTAGGCAGCTTACAACGTTGCCGCTCATTGCGGTGGCCGCCGCGCTTTTTTGTGCCGACGGAATTGCCTCTCTCGTCATTGGACAACTCGTTCCGCTCGTCGTGCTGGGGCTCGCCGCGACGGCGCTGGCCCTGCGCAAGCAGCGTTACGCGGCGGCGGCAGCGTTCGGCTGCGTCACGCTGCTCGAACCCCATCTCGGCGTGCCGGTCTGCGTGTCGCTCATGCTGTGGGCGCCGCCGACGCGGAAAAGCGTTGCCGCCATCGGCGTCGTGTTGGCGACGGTGTCGCTTACGCCGCGTCCTTCCCGGCTCATCGAATATGTGACGCAAGTTCTCCCCGCGCAGGGGCGGATCGAAGGCGGTAACTTCACCGCGCAGTACAGTGCCACGGCGTTGATCCACGCCCTCGGTGCGCCGCTCGACGGAGCGTTGATCGCCGGCACGCTGGGTTTTTTCGTAATGTTTGCCTTCGGGATCGTCGTGGCGAAGCACTTGGCGCGGTCCTGCGGCGATCCGGCCTATATCGCGCTTGCGCCCCCTGCGTTCGTCTTATGCGGCGGCGCGTACGTTCACATTCACCAATTCGCCGCGGCCCTGCCGCTCGGTCTTGCGTTGTACGGGGCCGTTCGAAGCAAGGCCGTCTTACTTGCAGCGCTCCTCGCGCTCGCGGTCCCGTGGCAAGCGCTGTACGAAGAGCTGCCGCTGGCCGGCGTGATTCCGCACCATCATGTCGCCGATCCGCTTCCGGCGCTGCGCGCTTCGTTCGATCCCAAGGCGCTCGCGCAATCGTCGTGGGACATTTGGGCGCGCTACCGCAGTGCGGTCGACGGCCGGACGGCGCTTGAAGCCGTCGCTCTCAAAGTCCCGACATGGTTCGGCATCGTCACCATCTGTTGGCTCGGATATCGCCGTTCCGGCCTCCGGGTGTCTCGCTCGACAGCGCTGCGCTCGCGGTTCGCCGGCGGCTGATGAGCGATGGGTTCGAGCAGCACGCGGACGCGAACGTACGGCATCCTAGCGACCTTGCTCGCCGCGGGGTCTTGTTCATCGTGCTAGCGACGAAACACCACGATGCGCGTGACGATTTCCTGACGGACCCGGTCGACTTTGGCGCCTTCTACTGCGCGGGCGCGTACGTCGTGGCAGTAGTGGCCATCGTCGCGTTGGCGGTTCCGTGGCAATCGATCGCCGAGTCGGCATTCGTTGCCGACCGCTTCGCTCACAAGACGGCGCCGAGCGCGACTATCGCGCTGCCCCTCCCGCGCGCCGACGAGCCGATTGAGCGTTCGTATACGGCGTTCATCGACGCCAATGCGGCGCGCGCCGACTTCCGAACGCCGCTGGAGCAGCTTCTCTGGAAGCTTCCGACCTGGAGCGCTCTGATCGCCCTGTTGTTCATTGCGCGCACGTGGGCAAGGCGTCCATGTATCTATCGTATCTGATCGCGGCGGCCGTGGCCGTCGCGTGGTACGTGAACCGCGGCGAGGGTTCGGGCGACGCCGTTCTGCGTCGCTGGGGTTTCCGTTCACCGCTTTGGATCTGGCTGCCGGCTGCGGCGCTGATCGTGACGTTCATTGCGCAGATCGGCATCGATCGGACGTACGCGGCGACGGGCCGCCACGTCGGTTCGGGCTACGTCTCCTATCCGATCGCGATCGTTGCCGACGGCACGCAGTCGGTTGTCGGCGACGTTGTGGCGGGGCTGCTTGCTGTCATACAGTCGGCGCTGCTCGCCGTCCTCGCAGCTGCGATGTCCGTACGCCGCAAGCGTTGCGATGCGCCGGTCGTGGCCGCCGCCTCGGTCGTAACCGTTATCCTCGCGCTCTGGGCGCCGGTCGCGACGAGCGCCGACTTCTATGCGTACGTGGGCACCGCGGTGGCGGCCGGTTCACCGTATCACCCGGCTGCACAGCCTTTTTCCGGCGAGCATGCCGTCATCAATGTGCTGTGGGGTCTGCCCGTTATCGCCAGTCCCTACGGGCCGCTCTGGAGCGCGATCGCGAAGTTTCTGCTGCTGCCGCTCCATTCGCTTGGAGCGCAGCTTTTCAGTTTGCGCTGTCTCGGCGCGGCTGCCTTTGCCGGTTGCGTGATCGTGCTGTTCGTCCTGCGGGTTCCGCGCGCCGCGATCGCCGCGTTCGCGCTCAACCCGGCGCTCATCGCCCAATACGTCATGGATGCACACAATGACGGGTTGGGTTTATTGCTCGTTCTCGCGGCGCTCGCTGCCGCGCGCGTGCCGATCGTAGCGGCGTTACTTGTCACCGCGGCCGGCTGCATCAAACTGCCCTTTTTGGCGCTGGGCGCAGTCGCCTTTCGGTCCAGGCCGCGCTGCAGCGAACGCATCGGCCTGATGGGTTTCGCGATCGTGATCGCAGCCGGATGGTACGCCGCTTGTGTGGGAGCAAATTTCCTTTCCGTAATGGGCGGCGCTTCGCGCGTCTACGCGGCGGCGGACGGCGCCGCACTTGCAGCGCATGTCGCAGCCGCCGCCGTTGCGCTCGTCGCCCTTGCAGGAGCGTTGCTGCTCCGACGCTTCTGCGGCGGCGCTTCCTGGAGCTTCTCCGCCCTAGCGGTAACGCCGGTGCCGTGGTACTTGGGGTGGGGTTTGCCGTACGCGTTGTGCAGCGGCGCCGCCGTGCCGTTCTTGATTTCGCTGCCGCTGGCCGCTGACCTGACGTCGCAGACCTTCGCCCCGACCATGCTGACCCTTGGACTTGCACTCATCATCACGCTGTCGGCTTTTTGCGCTATCGCGCGTAAAGCATTACCGTTGGCAACGTCTCTCGTCGCCTGTGGTAAACGTTTGCCGTCCCGGCCGTAGTCTACGCGGGCAACGACGTGCCCGGCGAGCGGCTGGCCTTGTGGCGGCGGACGATGCGGTCGTAGAGCGCGTGGCGTTCGCCGTAGCCTTCGCGCACCAGCGTTTTTGCGATTTGGGCGATCGGCGTACCGTCGGCCAGCGCCGCGTCGATCGTGCGGTCGAGCGTTACGTCGCCGGACTGCGCCGTCGGCGACGTCGCGTACACCGCGCGCGTGCCGTCTTTGGGACGCACGTGCGCCGCGATGACCAGCGCAATCTCGCCACGCACCGGTCGCTCCAAGCCGTCGAGCACCGCAGCCGGGCTACCGACGAGGTGCTGTTCGTGCAGTTTTGTCAGCTCGCGCCCGACGAAAACGCGCGCGTCGGCCGCAAGCGCGCGTAAGGCCTCGAGGGTCGCGACGATGCGATGCGGCGATTCGAAAAATACCGTCGCGCCGTCGCGTGCGAGGGCTGCTTTGAGCGCTCGCTCGAGTTCGTTTTGTCCGCGAGGAACGAACCCCGCGAAGACGAGCGGTGGTATCTCGAAGCCCGAGAGCACCGCGGCCGCCATCACGGCGCTGGCTCCCGGCAGCACCTCGACGGCGATGCCGGCCGCCCGCGCGGCCGTAACCAGCGCTCGCCCGGGATCCGAAATCGCCGGCATGCCCGCGTCCGAGGTCACGGCGACGCTTTGGTCGGCGGCGCGTTCGAGGATCGCACCGGTAACCGAATTGGCGTTCTGCTCGCGATAACTCCAGATCGTCTTTGGCGGAAGCTCCAGTGCACCCAAGAGCCGGCGCGCGACCCGTGTGTCTTCTGCGACCAGTAGATCGCAGCTGCGCAGCGCCTCAAGGGCACGCACGGTGATGTCGCCCAGATTCCCGATCGGCGTCGGCACGAACGTCAAGCCCATCGCCGATGGGTTTCGCTGGCGCGCGGGAAAAAACTTCGAGTTTAGGGAGCCGTCGGCCTAACGATGCGCCCTAATTATGATGCGTAGGATTCAGGCTGCTGAATCCTACGCATCGGGTAAGAAGCGGCGCGCGCCGAGATACCGGCTGCGGAAGTATTCGGAGGCGAACGTCGTGACGTGAACGTCGGCACCGATTGCGTTGACGAAGCGGCCACCGCCGAGATAAACCCCGACGTGCGACGCGCCCCAGTCATAGGTTTGGAAGAAGACGAGATCGCCGGGCAGCGGATCGCCCTGCACGGCCCTTCCCGCGGCGAACTGCACGTCGGCGGTGCGCGGGATCGCAATGCCGAGCCGACCGTACACGTACGCCGTGAAGCCGGAGCAGTCGAACCCGCTCGGCGATGAGCCGCCCCAAACGTATGGCCGTCCGATGAACGAGAGCGCGGTGCGCAGCAGGCGATCGGCGCCCGGTAAGGCGGCGGGCATAAAGGCGCCTTCACTCGGCGACCGGTTTACGACGGCGCGCGTTCTCGGACGTTTTTCATGCCGCGTCGCGTGAGGCGGGCGCGGGGCAAGTGTGACGCCGCTCATGATGACCGTGACGCCGCCGACCGTGCTGACGGTCGTGGTCGTGTCCGCGCGCGCCGCGGTGCTTGTCGCGGCCAGCATTGCGCAGAAAAGGAAGGCAGTACCGCAGCGGGCGAGGCGCATGGTCCTCCACTGTTCGGCCGCGGCCGATTTGCGCTTGAGCGCGTTAAGACTCGGCAAAGACGCCCGAAGTTCGGCCTCGCCGCTAATGTCGGTCGCCTGCGCTGACGACAACGTCAGTGGGCCGGGTTTGACCTCACCGGCATTCCGCTGTGAGGCACGGCTCGTTCCCGAGTTCGGCGCTTACAATCGCCCGCGATTTGCGTCGATCCGGGGGTCGTACCTCACACTCGATCCACTCCTCCGCCACCTTACTGAAAGGGAAATCCGTGCTCAAGTCCTTTACCAACATGTTGCGCGACGATGACGGGCAGGGCCTCGTCGAGTACGCGCTGATCATCGCGCTCGTCTCGATCGTCGCGATCACCGCTCTCACGTTCCTGGGCAAGAAGGCCAACAACACCCTCAACAACGCAGCCAACGCGCTCTCCAACTAGGTTCCGTTCCCACGCCTCCCGACGTGCCGGTGCACCTCGGGGGGCGTTTCTTTTTCTTAAAAAAGAGGCGCCATGTTCGTACATTCCGTCTCCGTGTCGCCCGCCGTCTGTGCCGTCCTTGCGGCGTGTGCCGTAGCGGTCATCACCGATCTGCGCGCGCGACGTATTCCCAACGTCTTGACCGCCGCACTCGCGCTCGCCGCGCTCGTAGTCGCCGGCCTAGCCGGTCCCACCGCCCTGATCGTTGCCGTTGCGACCTTGCTCGGCGTCACGCTGCTCGGCTTCGTGGCGTTTTCGATGCATTGGCTGGGGGGCGGCGACGTGAAACTGTTGGCCGCGAGCGCCGCGATGTTGGGCTTTCCGGACTCGCTGTCGTTCCTGCTCTACACGGCACTCGGCGGCGGAGTCTTTGCCCTCGTGTATGCCGCGGGCAGCGGACGCTTGCGCACGGTCCTCACGTCGGTCGCGCTCGTCGTGCGGCCGCTGCTCTATAAAGGCACCCGGTCCGTCCCGCCGGCGCGGACGACGAAGTTGCCGTATGCCGTCGCGATCGCGGCCGGCGCGCTCGCCGTTGCCCTTTCGCACACCGCAGCACCGTTCCTGAAGCTCGCGCTTTGAGGGCGACGGCATGGGGCGCGAGCTCGCTCGACGCACTGGCCTACGCCGCCGTCGCAGCCGTTGCCGTATGGGCGAGCGCGCGCGTGTGCCGCACGATCGTGCCGTTCGACGATGGTCCGCGTCCCGGACGCCCTCCGATCACCGCCCTGATTGCCGCCGCCGCAGCGATCGGATTTGCGCTCCCTGCGCGAGGCGTTCCGGGAACGTCGCTCGCGCTGTATGCGGTGCTGACTGCTGCGCTCGCGGCCTGCTGGTACAGCGACGTGCGCTGCGGGATCTTGCCCGACGTCTTCACCTTAGCGCCGCTGGCCATCGTGCTCGCCGCCGCCGCGTCTAGCCACAACGCTGCGCCGCTCTTGTCGGCGGCAATCGTCGGCGTACCATTCGCCTTCGCCGCATTCGCTTCACGCGGTCGCGGCATGGGTTGGGGCGACGTGAAACTCGTTGCTCTGGGCGCAGCGGTGCTCGGCTGGCAGACGTCGCTCTTGGCGTTCGCGGTTGCATGCCTGCTGGCTGCCGGTGTCGCGGCGCTGCGCGGCAGGTGCCGCGCGCCCATCGCGTTCGCTCCGTATCTCGTCGCCTCGATTGCGGTCGCGCTCACCGTTCCGGGATTCTGAAGCATGGCAAAAGCGTTCGTTCTTCACAATCGCACGAGCGGCGACGTCCTTGCGTCGCGCGTGAGACGCGCTGCCGATCCGCTCGCGCGCGGCATTGGGCTGTTGGCGCGCGCGCGCGTTGCGGCCGATGAAGGCGTGTGGATCGGCGGTTGTTCGGCCGTGCACACGCTGGGCATGCGGGCGACGATCGACCTCTACTTTCTCGACCGCGACGGCTGCGTCATGAAGATCGTACCCGCCGTTTCGCCCGGGCGCTTATCGGTCTCGTGCCGCGGCGCGAAAAACGTCGTCGAGCTCGGCGCCGCGGGCGACGAGCGCCCCGTGCGCCTCGGCGACCGGCTCGCTTTGGAATGACGCTTTCCGCCGCTGCGGTCGCACGGCGCGGCGCCTTAGCACCGTACGCAATGTCGGCAAGGAGTGCGGTTCGCTTTTTGTTGTATGCGGCGGTTGCTCTTGCGGTGGCGCGTGCCGGCACCGATACCGCGAACGTCGCGACGGCTGCTTTCGCCGCGCATGCGATCGTCGTCCACCATGCGCTCACAATCACGTTCGGACCCCAGACGGCGGCTGCCGGTTCGCTCGACGGCGGTCTCGGATGGCTCGGAGCGCTTTTCCTGACGGCGGCCGCAACAACGCCGCTCGAACTGTCGCTCGCAACCGTTGCGGTAGTCGTCACGATGCTCGCGCTCGTCGAAATGCGCGCACGTCGCCTGTCGGACGGAACGCTGGGAATCGGAGCCGCCGCACTCGTGGCGTTGTGCAGCAGCGATGCGCTGCATGCCGCCGGGCCGCTTGCCGCGCCGTTGTTCGTGGCGGCGTTGCTCGTGTTGCTCGAGCGGCCGACGCTGCGGCGCGCGCTGGCCGTAACCGCGCTCACCGCCCTGTGGTGCAACCTCTCGGCGAGCGGCCTCCTGGGCGGCATGTTTGCGGTGACCGTCGCGCTGGGCGTGACGTTCGATCGCGCGAGCCGCGAGCACCGTCGTGCACGCTGGCTCGCTGCGCTCGGGGCCTGCGGCGCAACCCTGGCGACGCCCGCCGGCGTGCACTATCCTGCGCTCGCTTTTGCAGCGCTGCGTATCGGCGGCACCCTCGGCGATGTGGTCCGCGTAGCGCCGGGAATCAGCGCGCCGATCGGTTACAACTACGGGTTTATGCTCGTGCTTATCCTCAGCCTCGCGCTCGGGTTGCGCTCGCTTCGCTGGGAAGGCGCGCTGCCGTCGCTCTTGGCGCTGTATCTCGGGCTGGCGAACGGAGCGGAGCTGCCGGTGCTGGGCGTGGTCGTAGCACCGCTGCTGGCGGCGGCAGCTTTTCGGGTGCGTGCGCTCGCCCCGCCGCAGGTTACGCTCGTCCTGGTACTGCTTGCGGCTCTGGGCACGAACGTGGCGGCTCGGCGCACGAGCGCAGACGGCGACGCCGCGGCGCTCGCGGTGCGCGCGGTACGCGCACCCGCCGTGCATCGCATCTTCTGTGCGCAACCCCGCTCGTGCGCGTTTGCGGTCGCAGCCGGCGGTCGCGTCCTGATCGACGACCGCGTCGAACGGGCGCCGCGGTCCGTTCGGGACGCGCAACTTGCCCTGGCCAAAGGTCGTCCCGGCTGGCGCACCGTCGCGGACCGGTATCGCATCGACGCGATCCTCACGGGGCGCGACTCGACGCTCGCCTCGCTGCTTCGCTTGACGCCGCGCTGGCGTGTCCTCGCCGTCCGCGGTGACGCGATGCTGTTCGCGCGCCGGAACGTTCACCAATGAAGTATGCCTGGCTCGTGATCGGGATATTCGCGGCGCGATTTTTCGCGACCGCGATCGCGTATCCGGCGGGAGACGGTGACCTCGCGTGGCAGCGTCGCCTCGGTTCGCAAATCCTACGCTCGCATCGCATTCCGCAGAATCTCGGCAGCGACACGTTTACCGCACCGTTTCATCCCTGGATCGCGCAGGAGTGGTTGTTCTCGATCGCCGCGGCGCTCGGGCGTTCCGGCGCGGGATGGTGGCTCTTTGCCGGCTTTTGCGCAGCTGCCGCAGTGGCGGCTTTGCTCGTTGCCGCCCGCGACGCGGAGCGCCGCGGCGCGTCGGCGCGAGCGATCGCGCTGTGTACGGCACTCGCCGGCATCGCGCTGTTCGCATCGTTCGGCGTGCGCGTGCAGGTCGTCGCGTGGCCGCTTGCGGCGCTTTTTCTGCTGCTGCTCGATGGTGACGGAACGTGGGCGTACGGCGCAATTGTGGTGGCCGGTGTGTGGTCGAACGTTCACGCGAGTGCCCTGCTTGCACCGCTCGCCGCCGCTGCGGCCGCGTGCGGCACGTGGCTCGACGAGAAAAGATGGAACGCCGGCGTGCGGCGCGCGTTCGTCGTCGCCGCCGGTTGCGCGCTCGCCGTTTGTTGCAATCCCTTCGGCCTCAAGCTCCCGCTGTACGCGTTCGGGCTCGTGACGAGCGACTTTAAGCGGTACATCACCGAATGGCAACCCACGTCGCTATGGGATCCGACGTTCGCCTTCGGCGCGCTACCACTACTGTTGATCGCGCTCACGTTTTTGGCGCGATCGGAGCGGCACCGCTGGCGCGACGTGTGCGTTCTCGCCCCGTTCGCCTTCCTGCTCTTCGGCGCGGCGCGCAACATCGCGCTCTTCGGCATCGTCGCCGCACCGCTTGCCGCCTGCGCGTTGACGCGCAACGTTGCCTGGTTTGGACGCACCGAACCGCCGCGTGACCGCCGCGCCCGGTATTTCGAAACCTTTGCGTTACCGGGTTTCGCGGCAATGCTGGCCGTAATCGTCGCCTTGGCGCTGGTCCGCACGCGCGACCCTGCCGCGGATGCTTTGGGAACGCGCGCGCTCGTCGCCCTGCGAGCGATCCCGGGACGGCATCGCTTGCTGTGCGCCGACTTCGCATGGTGTGGTCAAGCCGTCGGCGCGCCGCGCATCAGCGTATTCCTGGACGGCCGCGCCGATCCGTATCCGAACGCCGTATGGTCGGACTTCGTCACGATCGCCGGGCTGCACGCGCGCTGGCACGCCGAACTCGATGCCCACGCCGTCGACGCCGTTCTGGTCGCCGTCGATGCTCCGCTCGATCAAGCCTTGGTCCAGACCCACGGGTGGCACTCGGTGTACCGCGACCACGCCTTTCGCCTGTGGTTACGCGGTGCTCGGAACGCTTCGTCGATTCAGGCCGCACCACGCGGTGCGCGACCCGATTTCTAACGTATCGAAATCGGCGTGATCGTCGATTCTTCGCCGGAGCCTTGATCGTAGGTCGTAATCAATGAGAGCTCGCGCGCCTTCGTGAGCGCGGGAAAAACGACATTTGCGGCGTCCTTTGGTACGTCGCGTTCGGCGAGCGGCGTTCCGCCGGCGGCAAAGAGGCTCAGGTGCAAGGCGCGCGGATGAGCGAGCACCCGCACGACGATCGGACGGCCGACGCTCTGCACAGCCGCCACGCCGATCGGCACGGTGACGGCGTCGGCATCGACCGAACCGTTTTGCGTTGCGACTCCGGCGGCTGCACTCGTCCCCGGCGCGGGAGGGGCCGAAGCGCGAGCTTGCGGTTTCGGCCTGGGCTCGGCCGGGCGCACGAAGAGGGGGGCGACCGCCTGGGCGCGCTGCCCGTCGCGGCGAGCCGCGATGACGACGTCGAAGTCTTGGGCCGTGACGACGTTGGGCGCGACGAGAACCGAGACGCCGCGGGGATCGAGCGCGGTCCGCGCGACGGTTCGCCCCGACTCGTCGACGAGGGCGACCGTGCCGTCGGTTCCAGCGGTCGTGTAATCGATGGAAACCGATTCGCCGCTGCGCACGCTGGCCGGCACCTGCAGACCGGCGACCTGGAGCGGCGGTACGCCCGGTTGGGTCGCGGCGAGCTGGCGCGGCGGCGATGCGTGATGCCGGTGCGCTGCGATGACCTTCGCGGGGCGGTGGCCGGCGAACGGTTTCGCCGGACTCGCGTCGCCAACGCTTTTACCGTGCACGATGCCGAGACCCAGTGTCGCGATAACGACTGTGGCGAACGCAAGCATCCCCGGTAGCGGCTTCCCGCGTTGCGTTTGCGCATCGCCGGCGGGCGGCGCGCCGATGATTAGGCGCGTTCCGGCCGCACGCAATTCCGCGACGACGGGTGCCGTTTCGCCATGTCGCGTCCGTGCAACGTCGACGCAAACCGTGACGGAGGAAAACGCCGGCACGAGCGCGCCCTGCCACACCTGTGCGGCGCCCGGAGCGCCGGCGGCGTGCGACACCGCGCGCGTGTACGCGGCGACCGTTTCCGAGGAGCCGTTGACGATCAGCAGTTCGTAGGTCGCGCGGCGGCGCGTCGCGCCGAGGTGACGCAACCGCGCCGCTACGTCGCCCGACGGGAGCGTGAGGACTGAACCGCCTGGGGAGGGGAGCGTCGCCGCGGGCGGGGTCGCTCCCAGCGTGCTCCCGAGCAGCGGAACGAGATCGGTGCGTTCTACCATCGCCTGTAGTATCGGCCGTCCTGTGACCGAGCCCACACCCCGCCAACGATTTCGCGCCGTAGCGTCAGCGAAGCACTCTACAGAATGCGCAAGCGATGCCGCGGAAAAGTGGAGACGTGAAGTTGCCGCACGATGACGCCGACCGTGCGGGCGAGTTCACGCTCCTCGGGCGAGACGGCGCAGCTCAGGTCGGGGGTGGTTGCGCCTCCATACGAGATCGTCGTCGAGGAGCCAAATGAGACGCTGCGCATGCAGTGCCCCTGTGGCAGCGCACCCAGCGGCGCGAACTGACGCAGTTTAGCGAACAGCCACTGCGTTTGCGGACGGGCCAAGACGGCGTTCGTGTTTTCATCGTTCTGCCGGATGATTGCGTTGCCGTCGGGTGAGATCACGATGATGTAGCCCGTCGTGTTGGTCGAGCCCGAGTTGCGGATCACCGCCGCGCCGGCCGGGATCGGGGGCATCGTGGCGGTGACCGCCGGCATGCGGCCCGGCACGCGTTCGCCCTGCGGCGACGGAGTTTGAGCTTCCGGCGCTGCGGACATCGTCACGGCCGGCGACGGAGCGGTGCTCGGCTGCGCTGCGGGAGCGATGAGAAGCATGGTAAGGATGGACGCCAGCATGATGTTTGCGCAACGCTGCCTTGTGGCTGATCGTTAGCCGCCCATCCGTTTGGCTTGCCGCTTGCGGGCGGCGAAATACGCCAGGATCGCGTCCCGGTGATCGCCCTGGAGCGTAACCACTCCGTCCTTGGCGGTGCCGCCGGTCGCGCAACGCCGCCGCAGCTCGGCCGCGATCGCCGCCGTTTCGCCTGCCGCTAGACCGTAGACGAGCGTCACCGACCCCGCACGGCGCCGTTCACAGCCCACGCGCACGATGCCGTCGGCCGGCGGCGCCGGTGATGCGGCCGGCCGCTTCGCGCGGCGCGCCGGCGGCAACGGGAGCGTGCCGTCGGTGGAATACACGAGCCGCCGGTCGTCGTCGGGCATCGCCTCACCGTTCGGCGCCCGCGTCCCGATCGATGCTTTTGCGCCTTTGGCGCCGCGGCGTGTGAACGCCGCGTAAAGTTTGCGGCCCGGGTACCCCGACTGTGACTCCCGTCACCGCTACGCATGGTGCGCTCGGCGTTGTGATGATGTACAAGTAAAGCAGTTCCCTCTCGCCGCCGATCTATGAGACGCGTTGAGTTACCCGTTGGAAGAAAGCCGTCACCCTTGCCCACCGCATCTATGCGACGAGCCGCTCTGGCGTTCATCGCTGACGATTCTGGAACCGCTCTCACCGAGTACGCGATCGTTCTCGCCGTGCTCTCGATCGCGTGCATGGTAGGCTTCGAACAGGTCTCCGCTTCCGCCACGACCGCAGTGACGACCGATACGAACGGCTTCACCAACACGGCCGCGTCACCGCCGTGAGAAGCGTTGGTCCGCATCATCGCGAGCGCGGCGCCGTGCTCGTGGAAACGACGCTCGTGGCCGGCATGGTGCTGACGCTGCTGTTGTTCAGCGTCCAAGTGGGGCTGCTCGGATTCTTGCAAATTACTTCGGATGCTGCCTCCTTCGTGGACGCGCATTTGCATTCGGTCGGGCTCCAGTCCAACACGACCGCCGAGAACGTGACGGTGGGCGCGTTCCCGCAGGTCGCGCCGGCGGACATCTCCACCACGCCGCTGCCGGCGCCAAGCGCCAGCATCCCGGTGGATTACCAGTACAACGGAACGGCAAACCAGCAAAGCCAGTCGCAGTACAATCGAACCGGCGGCGTCTCGATGCTTCAGCCGACGCTGATTCAATCTCAGGTCAAGCCGCACCAGATCTTCAGCATGTTCGGCCAGCACGTCGGCGTTGCGGGCACCGACACGGAACCGCAATGGCAAGAGTGCGGCGCCCACTACAACGTCAGCAACCAAACCGACCTCACCTGCGGCGGCTCGGGCCCGAACAACTTCCAAGTCAACTATTTTCAGAGCGGCGAAAATACGCCGCCGTACTACGTCGGCTTCAACTACATCCAACACTGCGAAGATCCGCAACCTTGGACGACGTGCACGAGCGACTCGACGCATCCCGGTACCGACTTCATTGCCTTAGGCGTCGCCGAGTATCTCGACGCCGGAGTCACCGGCGACAATCAGCCGGGGAATTGGCAGCGGAGCAAGCCCGGCATCAGCGGCAGCGCCGGCGTCGATGAAGCGACCTTCCACGAAGCCGCTTGCCATCAACGCGTCTATTCCAATCTGGCGACGTTTTTCAACAATAATCCGGACCTGCTCACGATCTACAGTACCTATATCAAATCGGTCGTCGGTGCGGTGGAGCAAGGGACGACGACCGACTTCTCACAGTGGTACGAGTTCGAGAACGATAACAACGGCAACGCAAATGCTGCGGGATCGAAAGTGGACGGCTGGATTCGGCAAGTGTACGCTTGGGACGAGCACGTTCAGCAAGGTTACGGCGCGGGCGGCCACAGTCAGCCCGGCACCTATCCCCTCAATCCGGACAACAACTGCCCTTGAAACGCGAGCGCGGTCAAGTCTTACCGATGTGGGCGATGGGCACGATCACGACCCTGGTGCTCACCTTCCTTGCGCTCAACTACGCGAATGCCGTGCGCTATCAGATCCGCGCGCAAAACGCCGCTGATTCGGCCGCTCAAGCGGTCGTCGCAATTCAAGCGGAGCGCTGGAACTTGATGAACGAAATGCTCTATGCTTCGAACATCGAGGAATACCGCATGCGGCGGGTTCTCGACGGCATGCTGCTGTCGATCAACTACAGCGGCGGCTGCAGCGCGACGACCCAGAACTTCTCCTCGCCCACGCTGGCAAACAGCGAAATCGACGTAGCGTATAACTTTCAGCCGCCACGCGTGCCGTACTTAACCGACAACTTTTATAACCATTTCAACCTGCCCGGCACGTGCAACCGCACCTATATCGACCTGCACGACAACTTCATGCGTTCCTTCAACCGATATACGCAAGATATTACGTATCTGAACGACGTGACGGCCCTCTCAACCTACGGCAACTGGCTGAACGACGCGAACGCGCTGCTCACGAACCTGAAGACCGACTGTAACGGGACCGCCACGACGTCTAAGACGCTTCACGCCGACGGCGGCGATTGCGCTTTCAAATATACGATGCAGGGTGCCGCGCGGCGCACCGGTCTGTCCTCGGTGGCCGAAGATGCGCAGGACATTCTGGTTCCCGGGCTCGGCCACGCGTCGACGCAGTACGGCAACGATACCGAGAACCGCGACCTCTTCGCACCCGTCCAGGTCGACATCATCACGTGCGCGATCGTTCCGCCGATCATCCCGAATTTCGGTCCGTTTCATCTGCAGTCGAGCTATGCGATAGGCCGTGCCGCCGCGACGGACGTTCAGATCGAGCAAGATTGGTTCGTGCCCGGTTCGCTGATCGATCCGGCGCGAGGGGGAGGCGCTGCCGGGGGCGTCCCGTTCCAGGCGGCCGAACCCTACACGCAGTCGTCCGGCAAGGACACGGGAAGCGCTGGCGCCTACGACTGGTACAACGTCGACTACGGCGGCAATCCCACGCAAGCGTATCCGGGTTACGGTGTTTTCTACGCTCCCATCGTCACCGACGAATTGAGCGCCCGTTTCGGTTGGTGGAACGCGATTCCGATTACGCCCTTTGCCGGCCCCGTGAGCCCCTCAACCGTATGCTGATGCGCCGTTCGCACGCCCGCGGGCAAGCGCTGTTCGAAACGGCATTGTTCATGCCCCTCTTCCTGCTCGGACTGTTCGGCGTCATGCTGGCGGCCAAGGAGGGCGCGCTTTCCGAACGGGTGCAGCTTGGCATCCGCTACGGCGGCGTGGTGAGTTCGTTGCAGCAGCCGTACCTTTCGTACTCCTTGTACTCCCTGTATTCGACGATCGACGGCAGCCCGTCGAACAATCCCAACACCTGCGCCGGCGTAACCTCGTCGGCCAACAGCAGTCTCACGGTCGGACGCGCTTCATTTTGGCAACCGATCACCGGATCGATCGTGCCGACGTGTTCTGGGTCGATTTCGCTCGTCACCGGCAAATCGCAGAACATGTTGCTGGAGAACTCGTTCATCGGTCTGACCGCGCAAGCGCCGGCCGGTGGCTATCTCAGTGCCAACGTGCTGGGCGGAAGCACCTACGAAACCGGCGCGGCTGCGGAAAACTTCATCCGCTCGCCTGATTCTGGTTCACTAGCAGCCTGCACGCCCGTCGGCGACACAATCAAAGCGTCGCTCGAAGGCGCGGAAGACTCGACGACGTCATCCGACACGGTCAGCACGCCGTTTCCGCAGTCGGTCCAGCCGACGCCCGTCTTCGTCGCGCCGACGGTTTGTAAATCGTTCGCGCCGATCAACCCGCTGCCGACGGCAACGCCGCCGCCGACACCGCAACCAACGGCGACGCCGACGCCGACGCCGAAGCCGACGCAAACTCCGCAGCCCACCCCGACGCCGATTCCCACGGCTAGCCCGGTCCATACACCCACGCCGGTTCCGACGCCGACAGTGAAGCCCACGGCGACGCCGGCTCCGACGCCCAAGCCGACCCCCAAGCCGACGCCCACGCCGTGCGACGACGATTGTCCGACCGCGACCCCGAAGCCGACGCCGACGCCGACCGCCAAGCCGACCCCGACGCCCAACCCGTCTGCCTCGCCGCCGCCCGGCGCCGGTTCGTGACGGCGTCCACGGGGATCCTCATCGCCGGTCTCTTCTTCGCCGCCGCCGGATTCGCCGGAACGCTGTTCGGTAGCGGCGAGAAGAGACCGGGCCCGCAACCGCTTGCGCAGGCCGCCGTGCGGATGGGACTGACGATTGTGTGTGGAGCTGCCGGCGCGTTTGCGGCGAGCCGCGCGTTACCGGTCGACCGGATCGTCGTGGCGGCCGCCGTTATGGCCTCACTCTCCGCCGCCGTCTATGCAGGGGCGGTGGGGCGTCCGGCCTCGTTCTACGCCGTGTTGGTTCCGCTCGTCGTCGTTGGGCTATCGGCGACCTTGGACTCCGCGTGGATGGCGCTGGTCTCCGGGATCGTCGCCGCCATCCCGTTCGGCATCTCCGCCGCCCTCTTTCCTCGGTCGTCGTCGGTACCCGACGCGCTCTTCTGCGCGCTGGCCGGCGCAACGCTCGGCTTGATGCCGGCCTTCTTCGTCCTCTTCGGCGCCAGCCTCGCGACCGTCGGCGTCGCCGCCTGGAAACGCCGCCCCGCCTCGACGGTGCGCTTCGCGCCTTACGTCGCCGCCTTCACGCTGATCGCCCTACTCGGTAACCTCTCACTCGCGGTCTAAACCTGGGGATCGCTCGTTTCCGTCTCCGTTCCCGGGGCTCAAATCCTTGGGACGATTCAACTCGAAATCGCGGTTCTCAACAGCGGCCTGCACGTTTCGTTGGACGCGAGCGGGGATTGCTTCGGGAATGTCTTGTGCCTCTAGCCCAGTTTCTTGCAGCGCGCGCCTGCGCGCTACTGGATATCGAGCCTCGACGATCTTTCGAACTTCGCGCTGGAGCGAGGGCATGTCCGAGAGCAACTCTCGAATTTCTTCGGCTTGCTCATCGATGGTCGACCACCAGGATCGCGACGCATCGCGGGCTGGTTGAAACTCAACCTTGAGGAGGTGCACCATTAGAGTGCTGATCCGTGAAGCGAGTTCGCGGCGGTCCCTACTCGCCAAATCGTCGATCTCCTCAATGAGGTGTTCAACGTCCACGTCTTGCCACCGACGATCGCGCAGCGCATCGGTCTGACTCTTCACCCACAGCGCGAAGTCGGCATCGTACAGTGTCGAAGGCGACTTCGAGCTGCGCCGTTGCTCCATTTCCAAGGTAGTATAGCACGACCGTGGGCTCGTCGTTGCCGAAAACGGTTACCGACCCGCGAGTTCAGGGGATGCGAAGCGGAAGGCTTCCGATGTGGTTTCCCTGCGCCGCAGAGGGCCGCTCGCGAAGCGGATCAGCATGGCCGCGATTGCTGCGATGGCCAACCACGTCGGGAACCGCGCGACATCGAAGAGTTGACGGTTCACTCCGCCCAAAAGGCGGATATTGATGCCCCAATTGACCTCCGCAAGATCGTGCGGATGAACGGGCGGTAAGGCGACGCTCGTAAACGGCGTCGCGCCGAGTAGCGCTACATCGAAAGCCAGCGCCGCTCCGGCGGCAGCAACGGCGGCCACCGTCGCCGTTCGGATGGATCCTTCCAAGAGATGTCGCGTCAGCATGAAGGCGACGGTCGCCGCGATCGGCACGAAGATCAGGCCCAAGATCGGAAACTGATCCCAGGGGATCGCCAGGAGCGCGATTGCGGCACCAACTGCGTTACGCATCGGACCGCGCGTGCGCGTGAACAGCAAAAGCGCGGCCGGCAGAGCAGTCGGCATTTGGATGACGTGAATGAAGGCGCCGCCGGCGAGGACGAGCGCCGCCGGCAACGCGACGATCAAGCCGTCGCGACGGTTACGCAGCGCGAGCGCACGCGCCAACGTCAGTCCCAGCAGAAGCATAGCGACGTACGACGTGCTGCCGAGCGCCAGCGCCAGGTGATCGCCTACCCCGAGCGAGTGAAGCAGCGCCGTCAGGCTGAGCTGGCGCGTGCTATGCACCTCCGACAGCGCGTGAGCCGGCAGGACATCGTGCAGATATTCGAACGTCGTGCGCATTCCGACGAGCGCAATCGACGCAACTCCGAGGAAGGCGCCGATGCCGCATAGGACCGGACGCGCGCGCTTGGAGCACAGGAACAAAGCGAGCACGGCGGCCAGACCGACATGCGGCTGAATCAGCGCGGCGCAAACGGCGATGGCGGCTCCCTTGTGCGAGCCGCGTTCGACGAACAGCGTGGCAAGGGCGATGGCCGCAACCGCAAGAGGCGCCATTTCACCGAGATACACGGCGCTATAGCCCTCGATCGGCGCGAATACGGCAAACAGCGTCGCGCGCGGAATGGCGGTGACGCGATGCATCGTTTCGACCGTGATGCCGAGTGCAAGGAGTAGCACGAGCGACCAGACGCTGGCCGCGACGGCATACGGCAGATACGACAGGGGTACGAAGAGCGCAAGCGTATACGGCGGAAGCGGTGCCGGCAGGCTCAGGTGTTCGGCGCCGGCTTGGAACCCGGCGGGTTTCGGACGTCGCTCGCACGATCCGAGCGGTTCGGCGCGGTACGGATCATGATGCGTCGCGACCGCATCGCCCGCGCAATAGAACGCGTTGAAGTCGCGGAAATATCCGCTGGGGCGGCTGACCGGTGCTAAGGCGGCGACGATGCCCAGAAACAACAGCGTCGCCGCGAGATGCCGAAGCGATGGTGCCATCAGATGATAGACGTCGCGTCGGCGAGGGCGTGAAAGGCCGACGAGCCCGCGATCGAGCGCGTCCGTACGGCCAGAAACCCGAGCGCATATCCGAAGACGCTTTGCACGGTAATCATGAACGCGATGGCGACCAGCAGATTACCGCCCGCGCTGCGGACGTCGGTTCCGTAGTGCCACGCGCCGAATGCGAACGCTTGAGCGAGGAGCGCCCACTCGAGACGCACGAAGACGCGGAGCCGGCTGAGCAATGCCCCGCGAAACAAAAACTCCTCGCTGAAGCCGTTTTGGAAAACGTTGCGCGCAACCAGTCCGAGCGTGTTTGCAATGCGGGTCTTACCGGTCACGGCGTCGATCATGACATAGACGAGTGCAAGTCCGATCCAGGCGACGGCGACGCGTTTCGATCCCTTGGCCCAGCGCCCCAAGCCGAGTACGCGTGAAGGAACGCCGAGCGCGTGCAACGTTGCAAAAACGAGCACGACCTCGATGCCGAACGCGGTAACGCCGAAGTGCACGAGCGACTGTAGTGATACCAACTGCGCGCCCGAGATGCCGGGGTCGAAGCGTGTTTGCAGCCAGCCGGTGGCAACGATGGCGACGAAACAGACGGCCAGCCCGATGAAATGCGCAGGCTTCAGCGGCCTCTGCATCGCCGAGGGTTGCGGCCCTGAGCCATAGCCTTTTGTGGCGGGCATCGTCAGAACATACGTGACCGCCGACAGCGTGCCAAACGTGATCGCGTAGCGCAGCGTTTTGGCGGCGGCGTCAGCGTACCCGTTAATGACCAGAAAGATGAACGAGACGAGATACAAGACGATGAAGGCGCCGAACGCGCCGAGTCCAAGCCGTTCGCGTCGATTCGAAAGGCGCAAGAGCTCCGGATCTCGAGACGCGGAAACGGCCGCTTGTGCCGCGTCCGCCAGCGGTGTCTGCACCAGACGTGTATCGGTTGCGAAGGGGCCTCCGCTTTAGAACTTAATGACCGCTCGTCCGCGGAGGTGTCGCGCCTGATGGTGGAGGCGCTGCGACCCCCGGCGCGGAGGGTTGGGTCGGCCCTGCCTGTGGCTGCTGGGGGGCGTACGCCGCCGTACGCCGTCGCATCGGACGGTAAGAGGACGCCGTATTCGGCACCGCACGGCGGCTGGTGACGATCGTCGGGGTCAGGACGAAGACAACATCGGTGTCTGTGCGCTGATATGCCGTCGAACGGAACAGCTGGCCGAGTATCGGGATATCGCCGAGCAACGGAATCTTGAGCACGTTCTTCTGCTCGATACGCCGGAGCAGACCGCCCATCACGATGCTTTCCCCGTCCTGCGTCGTCACGTCAGTTTGAATGCGGCTCGTCTTGAGCGCCGGGACCACGAAGCCGTTGACGTTGATGGCGTCGGCGAAATCGAGGTCGGACACTTCGGGCGTGATGTCGTCGTCGACGCTTCCGTCAGCCGTGATCGTCGGCGTCACCTTGAGCTTCACGCCGTACTCCTTGTAATCGATCGAGATCGTGCCCAGGCCGTTGGAGACCGGAATTGGAATCTCGCCGCCGACCAGGAACGTCGCCTCTTTGCCCGGCTTTGTCATCAGATTCGGCGACGAAAGCCGGCGTGCGTGGCCTTCAGAGATCAACAGGTCCAGAGTCGGTGCGAGCAGGCTGATGCGCGTGAAGGTGCCGATGTTGAACGGCTTTCCCGGTACGCCGGGGTTTACCGGTGAATCAACCGCGACGAACGAGGCCGCTGGAGCCACGGCGTACGGAGGAATGGCAGTGCCATTCCCGCTGATGCCGCCGGGTTGTGCCGATTGCAACCGCAATCCCAGTTGCGATTGCGCGGTCTTATCAACTTCCAGCACGTCGACTTTAACGTCGACTTGGCTCGTCGCGTCCATCGCCAGACGATCGATAACCTTCCCGTCCGTTTTAAGGTACGCGCCGGCGAGCCCGTTGACTTTGTCGACCACGTCCTGCTCTTGCTGGCGATCGCGCACGCGGCCGCTTACGACCACGTTTCCATCGGCATCGAGATCGACGCGCAGATTCTTTGCATCCGGAACCGACGCGATCTGATCCTGTAAATCGCCCAGCGGCTTGTCGACGGTGACCGCGTTGATGAACGGTATCTTTTCGTCTTCGGACGTCTTGTTGTCGCTCGTCCTGAACTTGATGCCGTTGAAACGTTTGAGGACGGATTCGACGTGGTCGAAGTCGGTAATATCGGCGACTTTCCCGCTGACGATCACCGTCAGCCCGCCGAAGGTCGCCACTCGGACGTCAGGCAGGTCGATCGCCGTGCGCAACGCCTGCACCAATTGGTCGAGACCGTTGTCGGTAACGGTCAACTCGTACGATTCGCGCACGCCGCCGTCCCAGACGAAGATGGTCGTTTCCCCCGGGTTCTTGGCGTTGACGACGATTTGCGTCTTATCGAGCGGCACGACGCCCGCGATGTGCGCATCACCCACGGCCACCCGACCGATATTGTGCCCGCGCACGATGATGGAGTGGCCGGCTGCCGTCGAAAGCAGCCGGCCCTGCACGGCGCCGGCAGCGGTGGGAAGCTCCGCCGTCACGAGAACCGCGGCGAGAAGGCTCGTCGCCACGCGAGCGGTTGCGTTCCTAATATTCGGGGCGTGCCCGATCGAATACTTAGACATTACACGAGTTATCGGAAGGAACTGTGACGCGCATGAGGCCGCAACAGCAAAAAGGCACGATGAACCGACTCACCCGCAGCGCCGCGATCACATCGCTTGCGACGCTATCCGTTTTGGCAAGCTCCGCCAGGGCATCCGCCGACGATGCGCTATCGCTCACACGAGTCGCTCGGCAACTCGGCTTTCACTATTCATACCTGCCGTTTGAGAATGCCGTGTCGCTCGCGAGGCCGGGCATCGTCGTCGTCGTTCGGCCCGGCGATCCGTTCTTCTCGGCTAACGAACGGCGCGAGCCCGTTTTCGGTATGGTACCTGAATATCGGCAGAACGACGTGTATGTGTCACGTTCGTTCATGAGTGAAATACGGGGACTGGGCCAGCCCTTTCCAGCGCCGTCTGCGCGGCTCGTCGTCCAGCGTGGCCCAGTTGACCAAGGACACGTCTCGGAACTGCATCTCTCGCAGATTCCTGATGCTCCGACCATCACGGTGACCGGCACCGCGACGCCCGGTTCACGCATTGAGGTCGTACTGCGGGCTGCGCTGTCTGCCAGCGTTCCGATCGTGATCCTCGACCGCGCCACGGCCTTCTCCGATTCCTCGGGCGCGTTTGCGACGGTCGTGTCCATTGCGCCCGACCATTGGTACGCGTCGCGCTTCATCGTCGAAGCATCCGGTGAAGGGGATGCCGCGCCCACGATTGCCAAGATCGACGCGATGGAGCAGAATCCGGCAGCCCGCACGAAGGCCGACGATCTGGACCCGAAGCCGTAGCGTTCTTCGGTCCACCGAGTCTCGCGTTCGTGCCGCTTAGGCGATGCCGAGCGCGAGATTTTTTGTCGTTCTGAGCTGTTGCGCTTCCGGCTTGGCCTTCGACGACGCGAGAGCGTTGCCGCTAGTGGATCGTCGGGATGAACAGTGCGCCTTGCACCGCGACCGCCAGATACGGCGCGAACGGCAGTGAGTCGCCGCGGCGGCGGCGCGCGAAGCCGACGCCGGCGGCGGCGAAACAGGCCACGGCGATGGCGAGGATGCCGAGTTCGAGACCCAGTGCGAAGCCGCCCAAGCCGACCAGTGCGGCGTCGCCGTAGCCGGCCGACTTACCCTTGGAACTGGCGGCCGCGAGCGCGAACGGCAGCATGATGGCGACGCCGGCAACCAAGGCCGACCAGTTTCCCGTCGCGACGTCGACGCCGCCGATGAGCAACATCGCGGGGACGGCGACGAGAGCCGGGACCTTGCGCAAGCGCAGATCCGAGCAGCACGCGAAATCGAGCGTCGTACAAACGATGGCCAGCAGCACGAGCCCGAGCAGCGGCGCACCTTGGGCGAAGTGCCAGACGCCGACGAGTCCCGTTGCGGCGGCGAGCGCTCCGAGCACCCGGTCGTCGGTCGGCGCGAGCGGTGCAGCGTCGTTGCTGCGCGGCCGGACGTAGCGCTCGGCGAGACGCACGATCAGATACGCTTGGCCCGCAAAGACGATCCAGCAAAGCGCCAGGACCCAGAACGGTTCGATCAATGGCCTGGCGGTTTGGACATGAACTCGGCCACGACGCCGCCGAAGATCATCACGAACAGCGCCGGCAGCATGAAGAGCGCCATCGGCAGCACCATCTTGGTGGGCATCAGGTTCGCAAGTTCTTCGGCGCGGGTCATGCGCCGGTTACGGACCTCTTCGGACAGTTCGCGCAGCACCAGCGCCATGTTGGAGCCGAGGCGTTCGGCCTGCACGACCGCGGTCACGACGGAAGACAGCTGTTCTTGCCGCACGCGGTTGGCCATCGAACGCAGCGAATCGGCGCGCGAGCGCCCCAGCCGCACTTCCGAAAGCGAGGCTTTGATTTCCTCACCGAGCGGCCCCGTCGCAACTTCTTGCGCGTACGCCAAGGCTGCATTGAAGGCGAGACCCGCAGAAACCGTCGACGCGAGCATGTCCAAAAAATCGGGCAGCGCTTTTTGGATCGCAATTTTCCGTTTTTTGACCGCGCCCGCCAGGCGCGATTGCGGCAAGTATGCAGCCAGTGCCGTGATGACGGCGACGCCGAAATACCACTTAGCCCCGAAGCCGTTGGCCGTCACGTAGAACACGCAGACCGTACAGGCGAGTAGGCCGAACGACAGTTGCCGTAGCCCCATTTTCGCCGGCGTGACCGTGTACCATCCGGCTTCGTCGAGTTTCTGCCGTAAGCGCCCGCGTTGCTCGCGATTGAAAATCTTGGCGAAGACTTCGGTGCGGCTGCCGCTGCCGTCCCACGACAGGGCTTCGACGCGTTCGAGCCGTTTGGCAATGTCACTCTTGACCGGGACGAGGGAGTAGACGAGCGTTCCGATCGAGAGCGCGAACGCCGCGCCGATCGCAATGACGATGAAATTGACGCCGAACAGCATGCCTACACGTCCAACTGCAGGATCTTGGCGAGGGCGATGATGGCCGCGAGCTCAAGGAAGCCCGCGAGCCCGAGCATGCACCAGCCGGGGACCGTGTGCAACATCGCCTGCCCCATCTCCGGTTGGGTCCCGATGACGAAGGCGCCGATGCCGACGGGCAAACCGCCGATGATGAATGCGCCGAAGCGGCCCTGCGCGGTGAGCGAGTTCATCTTGCGGATGACGCGCCGGCGGTCGCGGATGGTCGAGGCGAGCGTTTCCAACACCGACGCCAGGTCGCCGCCCGTCTGCTGCTGGACCTTGACGACTTTCACGAACATCTTCATCTCGTTGCCGGGAATCGTCTTGGCCGTCTCGTCGAGGGCGTCGACCAAGGGAATGCCGATGTTGGTGCGTCCGACCACGCGCCGGAATTCTTTTTTCGATGGGTTGGGCAACTCTTCGATGACGATGACGAAGGCTTGGCGCAAGCCGACGCCGACGCGGACGGCGCCGGCGATCGTCCGCAACACCATCTCCAGCTGATCGCCGAACTTCTTGAGCCGCATCTTCCCGCGGAAGCGCAGGTACATCACCCCGCCGAGCAGCGCCACCGCTTCGCACACCGGAAACGTGAGCAGCGAAATGAGCACGGTCTGGTGCAGCCGCAAGACGACGACCAGCCACAGCACGGCTCCCGCGCCGAGCGCTCCGAGCATGAAGTCGGCGGCCGCAATCGACATGTCGGCGCGGTCGATGTCCTTGCGGAAAACATCGGCGTACTTGCTCGCAAAAACGCGCAGGTCGAATTCCGTCGAGTACACGATGAGCGCAATCATGCTGCACACGCTCACGCCGATCGCATATGGGAAGACGCCTACCACGCGGCGGCGACCTGCTGCAGTTTGGCCAGTTCACGCACGTCGAAATGAACGCCGTTCTCTTCGAACCGCGGCATGTAGTGCGGCTGGACGCCCGTGTACTGAAAGTCGCCGACGATCTTCCCTTCGTCGTTGAGACCCCGGGCTTGATAGCGCACGATCTCTTGGATCGTCACGATGTCGCCCTCCATGCCGACGACTTCGGTGACGCTGACCACCTTGCGCGAGCCGTCGCGCATGCGTTCGATCTGCACGATCACGTCGACGGCGCTGGCGATCTGCTCGCGGATGGCCTTGACGGGCAGTTCGAAACCCGCCATCAAGACCAGCGTCTCGAGGCGGGAAAGCGCGTCGCGCGGCGTGTTGGCGTGCAACGTCGTCAACGAGCCGTCGTGGCCCGTATTCATCGCCTGCAGCATGTCGAGCGCTTCGCCGCCGCGGCACTCGCCGACGACGATGCGGTCGGGGCGCATGCGCAGTGAGTTCTTGACCAGATCGCGAATCGCAACGGCGCCTTTGCCCTCGATGTTGGCGGCGCGCGCTTCGAGGCTGACGACGTGATCCTGATTGAGCTGCAGTTCGGCGGCGTCCTCGATCGTGACGATGCGCTCGCCTTCGGGGATGAAGTTGGAGAGGATGTTGAGGAACGTCGTCTTTCCCGTGCCGGTACCGCCGCTGACGACGACGTTGAGGCGCCCCTCGACGGTGGCTTTGAGCAACCCGACGGCGTCTTGCGGGATGGAGCCGAAGCGCACGAGGTCGTCGATGCCCAGTCGTTTGGTACCGAAGCGCCGGATCGTCAAGGTCGAGCCCTTGAGCGAGAGCGGCTCGATGATCGCGTTGACGCGGGAGCCGTCGGGCAGCCGCGCGTCGACCATCGGCGACGATTCGTCGATGCGCCGCCCTAGCGGCGCGACGATGCGTTCGATCACCAGACGAACGTGACGATCGTCGTTGAAGGTCCGGTTCGAAAGCGTCAACTTACCCGCACGCTCGACGTAGATGCGCTTGGGGCCGTTGACCATGATTTCGGAGACGGCCGGATCGCGCATCAGATCTTCGAGCGGCCCGAGGCCGAGCTGCTCGTCGATGATCTCCTGCTTGATCTGCGCGCGTTCGGCAAGCGTCAGTTCGCCGATGTCGGTGCGGCCTTCGAGGAGTTCGACCAGTATCGCGTCGATCGTGTCGCGCAGCTTCGAGATTTTTTCACCGTCGCTGTGGCCGCGACTGGCGGCGACGAGGTCGACGCGCGAGACCATCGCCGCATTGATCTCTTGACGAATCTTCGTGCGGCGTTCCGTTTGTGTTTGGCGCGCGAGTGCATCGTCGTCATAGACCATAACGGTGGCAGCATCGCTGGCCGACGATTCATCGGAATCCGGCGCAACGTCGCTCGCGCTAGCGGACAACGCGCGCGTGAGGTTCGTGAACGGTGCTTCAGCCGGCGCTTCAAAGGCCTTACGCGCGAGCGCTTCGATCGCTTTGTCGTAGGCGCGGCGGTCGCGTTGATTGGGTACTTCGGCGACGACGGGAATGCCGAAAATCTTCTCCAGTTCGCGCGCTGCGATCGCCGCTTTTCCCTGCCGTGCGTTGACGACAAGCCACATCGCTCTGGCGGGAATCCCCAGCGCCGCCAGATCGCGAATGGTCACGCGCGTTGCGGAGGTTCCCAGCATATCGGGTTCCATTACGATCATGGCGCGCGACGCGATTTTCACGAGTGGCCGGATCACGTCTCCCGCGGGTCGCGGCGCGTCAATAAACACGAGGCCGCCGCCTTCTGAAACCAGACGGCCGGCCAGTTCGGCCAGATCGCTGCGGCGCAGCGCGAAGGCGTCTTCGTACTTGTCGACCAGCTCGACGACTTCGATGTTTCCGACGCGAGCCACCGCGTAGATCGAATTGCTTCGATTCACGTTGAGGGCCCGAATGCCGTCGCTCAGTTCCCCGACGCTGCGGCGGCCGCTGAGATCGGCGTCGACGACGGCCGCTCCATGTCCGAGACGGGCCGTCGCGCGGGCCAACTCGACGGCGAGCGTCGTCGTGCCGCAGCCGCCCTTGGAACCGACGAGGAGAAGAGCGGAACTGCTCAGCGGACGCCTCCGACCACCTGGTCGCCTTCGATCACGATGATGCCGGTCGGCTTGACAGCCGGCGCGGGAACGCGTACCGCGGGCGGGGGGACGGGGTTTGGCGGCGGCGCCACGTTCGCCGGCGGCGGGGCCGGCGGCGGCGCTGCGGGAGCATCGGTCGGTAGAACCAGCGATTCGGCCCCATAACTGCGAATGGGCTCGGTCGGCGAGCGCAAAGCCAAGCGTAACGTCGTGTTGAGGTCGGCGAAGGTCAGGAGGTCGGCTTGGTCAGGCGTCACCGCCAGGGTGACGACGTCGGGGGCGCTGCCGCTCGTCGTCGGCTGCCCCGGCGCCGGGCTGGGTTGGGCTCCCGGCTCAAGGGTCGAATTGACCGCCAAGACAAGCGCTCCGCGGATGATCGTCCGCGTCGGCAGGTTCTTGCTGCTCTTGTTGACGGAAGCCATGACATCGACCCGATCGCCGGGTTGGACCAGTCCCGAAACCGACTTGACCAGGTCCATCGGGATCGAAACGGCCCGCATGCCCGGCTTGAGCTTCCCGGTGATGCCGATGGCGGCGGGCTGGCCGACCTCGGAGTCGGTGATCGTCGAGCCCTCCCGGATCGAGACGAGCGCGAGGTCGCCTTCGGCGGCATGCGGGTCGCTCAGCGCTCCGGGCTCCACTTGGGTAACGGGGCGGGTAACCTTGGTTAGCATCTCGGGCGCGATCTTGGCGCGCGCCGGAATGTCGACGCTCGCGATCAAGACGGGCTTGGTCTCGACGACGGCCGGCTGCGTCGAGCGATCGACGGCGGTCAAGTACCGTACCGTCAATAGCCCTGCCGCCACGGCGACGACGACGGCGATGATCATGGTGATGCGGCGACTATTCAAGACGGCCCTCGATCGGTGCGGCGAGCATGCCGACGCGAGACCGAGCCGAGCGTCGTAAGCGTTCGACCGAGCGTGCGCCGGCGTTAGGAAAGCGTATCGCCTAAATCATCGGCGTCCGGGGTGGCGTTCTTTATCGGCCCGAACGCGGCAGCGCAATCCGGCGCGCCGCCGGTCGCGCTTCGGAAAGGCGGATTAGAAAGTCGCGCGTCTCAGGCTTTCCTAAGGGGACGCCGGTATGCTGCGGGCATGAACAGACGTTTCGCTTCCCTTGCCTTCGCGGCGGCGCTCGTGCCGACCGCAGCCCTGGCGCAGTCTGCGCCGCCGCCCGGACCGATGGGCGCACCCAGCGCCGAGCAGCGTTCGACCATGGAGCAGATGCATCAGCAGTTCGCTCAAATGCACCAGCAGGCTCGTGCCCAGATGCTGGCCGCGCTGACGCCGCAACACCGCGCGTTCGTCGGTAACGTCGTCAGCCAGCTCGCGGTCGCCGTGACGCCGAACCGGCAAGCTGCCGCCGCGCAGATCGATGCCGCGCTCACGCCGTCCGAGAAACAGTCGATTCTCAACATCCATACGACGCTGAAAAACAACGCGCGCGGCATGATGGCCGCGCAACGGGCGCGCTTCGAGGCCTCAATGTCGCCCGATCAGCGCGCCGCGATGCAGTCGCGGCATGCGGGCGAGCGCGGTGGGTGGGAATCGCGGGAACACGTTGCGCAAGACCCGGGCGAGATTCTGCTCCGCACGCTCTTTGGCGGCGAAGGCGGGCACGTGGGGATGCACCCGTAAGAAAGGCTGCGGGCTGTGCAGTCTTGACGCCGTCCCTTACGGGTAAAACACAAGCGTTATGCTATAAATGGTGAGTGAAGCGGCGTCCGTTCAAGAACGGGCGTCGCTTTAAGATTTCTTGGCTGTGACGTTGCGGTGCGGACAAACGGGAAGAATGCAGGGACGCGGCTCTCCCAGGATGATCGCGTCCATGTGCAAATGATTAGAGTCCCTTCCTGTCGCCCGGCGACGAGAGGCTAGAAAGAAAGGCTCCATGAGCGACGAGCACATTCTCACCACCCGTCAAGGCCATCCCGTCCGCGATAATCAGTCGACCCGCACGGTCGGCGAGCGCGGACCGGCGACCCTCGAAAACTACCAATTTATCGAAAAGATCACGCACTTCGACCGCGAGCGTATTCCCGAGCGCGTCGTCCATGCGCGCGGCGCTGCGGCCAAGGGCTACTTCGAGCCCTACGGCACGATCGGCGAGGAGCCGGCGACGAAATACACGCGCGCCAAAGTGCTGACCGAAACCGGCAAGAAGACGCCCGTCTTCGTGCGCTTCTCAACGGTCATCCACAGCAAGGACTCGCCCGAGACGTTGCGCGACCCGCGCGGTTTCGCGGTCAAATTCTACACCGAAGACGGCAACTGGGACATCGTCGGCAACAACCTCAAGGTCTTCTTCATCCGCGATGCCATCAAGTTCCCCGACTTCATCCACGCGTTCAAGCCCGACCCCGTGACCAACCAGCAGACGCCGAACCGGCAGTTCGACTTCATTAGCTTGCACCCCGAGTCGATCCACATGATCACCTTCCTGTTCGGTCCGCGCGGCATCCCGGCGAACTACCGCGAACAAGAAGGCGCGGGTGTCAACACCTACAAGCTCGTCAACGATGCGGGCGAGGCGGTGCTCTGCAAGTTCCACTGGATTCCCAAACAAGGCGTCCGCTCGCTGACGCAAGGTGAGGCCAGCGCCATCCAGGCGACCGACTTCAGTCATGCGACGCGCGACCTCTACGACTCGATCGAGAAGGGCGATTACCCCGAGTGGGAGTTCCAGGTCCAGCTCATGCCGGACGGCCCGCATGACGAACTCGATTTCGATCCGCTCGACGACACGAAGACCTGGCCCGAGGATCTGTTCCCGATGCTTCCGGCCGGTCGTATGGTGCTTGACGAAAATCCCAAGAGCGTGTTCGCCGAAACCGAGCAGTCGGCGTTCGGCACGGGCGTCCTCGTCGACGGCGTCGATTTCAGCGACGACAAGATGCTGGTTGGCCGTACGCTCTCGTACTCGGATACGCAGCGCTACCGCGTCGGCCCGAACTACCTGCAGCTTCCGGTCAATCGCGGCAAGAACGACGTGCGCACCAATCAGCGCGACGGGCAGATGACCTACGTCGTGGACAACGCCGGCGAAAACCCGCACGTCAACTACGAGCCCAGTACGCTCGGCGGCCTCAAAGAAGCGCCGCAGAAAACCGAATACACGCCGTGGGTCGAAGGTAATCTCGAGCGCAAACGCATCTCGCGTACGGAAGACGATTACAAGCAGGCGGGTGAGTTGTTTCGTTCATACGACGAGCGGCACCGCAACGACTTGATCGCAAATTTGGTCGGCAGCCTCAAGAAGTGCGACAAGCACATCGCGGAACGGATGGTGTGGCACTTCTGGCACGCCGACGAGGATTACGGGCGTCTGGTCGCCGAGGGCGTCGGCGTCGACCTCGAAGCCGCCAAGAAGCTGCCGCCGCTCGAGGGTCAGCCTGCGCCGGGCACGCGCGGCGATGGTAGTGCGCAGACGAGCGGCACCGCGGGCAACGGGCGCACGAACGGCGCGCGCAACGGCAAGGTGGTGCTCGATGCCGGCAACGGCAGCGCCAAGCCGAAGTTCCGTGAGATGGCGGGCTCCGGCAAAGGAAAGTAAGGATCCGACGCACGAGGCGTCACCCCCCGTTAGTCCCTCAGGGCGCTCGGACAGAGTTCGGGCGCCCTGAACGTCTGGGACTGCGTTCGTCCGAGTTCTAAGCGCCGGGCGATCTCGCGTGTTGCAGGCTTATTGATGGTCGCTTTCATGCAGCCACCGGCTGACGTGAAAGGCGAAGCCGTCGCTGTCGATCGTGATCGCGCCGTCCCGGTCGGTTCGGTACACGCGTACCGCCTTTTCGTCGAGCGTTGTGAGTGTCGCAGGCGACGGATGTCCGAAAAGATTGTCGCGCCCGACGGATATGATGCCCACACGGGGAGCTACGGCGCGCACGAAAGCCGGCGTGGTGCCGTACGCGCTACCGTGGTGCCCGATTTTCAGAACATCGGCGTGCAGGTCGCCGCGCTGGAGGAGCCGTTCCTCGGTTTCCGCACCGGCATCGCCGGTGAAAAGCATCCGAAACCTACGATACTCGAGGCGGAAGACGAGCGAGTTGTTGTTGATGTCGTTGCGCGAGCCGACGATGTACGGATACGTCGGACCGTAGAAGCGGAAGGTCACGCCGTCGTCGGTGCGCCACACGTCGCCACCGCGCGGTTCGAGCATGCGTACATGGGTCTTGGCCGCTACGTCGAGCGCATCGTGATAGGCGCTGCCGGGGTACGTTTGCCCGCTATCGGCAAATGCATCGCCGCCGAGCGCGCGTAACACCGGGGCGATTCCCCCAGCATGGTCTCCATGTGGATGCGACAGAACGATGGCGTTCAGACGATGGATGCCGGCGCGCACCAGAAACGGCACGACCACTCGCGTTCCGACATCTTCGGCGCTCGAGGTCCCCGCCAGCTGCGGGCCGCGTTCGAGCCGGCCGCCGGCATCGACGAGAAACGCATGCCCCGAAGGCGTGCGAATCAGCAGCGCATCGGCTTGGCCGACGTCGATTGCCGTTATCACGAGATCGTGGTTGACGGCGCGCGGCGGCCACAAGCAGAGTGCGGACGCGCCGGCGATTGCCGCCGCAGCAAGTATAAAGCGACGGCGAGCGAGCGCAAGTGTAGCGACGATGAGGCTCGCATCGTAGACGGCGAGGGTCCACCACGGCGGTGGCGTCGCGATGACGTGCGCGCCGGGCAGACCACCGACGAAGTGCACGACGCCGACGATCCAGTCCAGCAGCGTCCGTTCGATGTTTGCGAAAAGGTGCGCGAGGAGCGGTAGCGGCGCTGCAGCCAGTTCAGCGAAGCCGCAAAGCATCGCGGCGCCCACGACCGGGACGACGAGTGCATTGGCCAGCGGCGCGTACGGTGCGATCACGAGAAACGCGCTTGCCGTCAGCGGCCACGTCCCCAACTGTGCCGCGCACGCGACGCCGCCCAGTTCAGCGATGAGTTCGGGTGCGCCGCACGTTGCGATCGCGGCGGCGAACGGTTTCGCGAACGCGAAGATCGCGGCGACGCACGAAAACGACAGCGCGAAGGAGACCGATTCTACGGACGATGGGCGCAGGGCGCCCAGGACGATGGAGGCCAGCGCCAGGGCATTCCAGGAATACGGCTGCCGTCCGGCGGCGCGCGCCAGCAGCGCGAACGAAAGCATCGTCGCCGCGCGCACTGAGGGCAGATGCGCCCCGCTGAAGACGGCATACGCCCAGACGACGCCGATCGTCGTCAGCGAGCCCGGTACGCGTCCGATGCCGCAGGCGCGCAACAGAGCCAGGGCGAGCACGGCAACGACGCCGAGATGCAAGCCCGCCGTCACTAAAACGTGCACCGTGCCCGTGTCTTGGAATTCCGCGCGTAGTTCGGGTGCAAGTTGACCGCGTTCGCCCCATAACGCCCCCGCGAGTATCGTCGCATCGGGCTCGCCGAGTTCAGCGTGCAGCCGGCGCGATGCCCAATCACGCAGCCGCGGCATCCATAGCGTCGCATCCCGGACGTCGGTGGGTCCGCGGGCGAGGACATGCGCGCGCGCGACGTGCCACGCGACGCCGCGTTCAGCTTCGAGTTCGCGCGACGACGGCTCACCGGGATTACGCGTCTCGTCGAATGGTTCGCGCTTACCGCGCAGCAACAGGCGCGTGCCGATCGGATCGGCCGGCTGCGGAAGTGATGTGGTTCCGAACGTGCCGTCGTCAAAGCGCAGGGTTGCTTCGTAGCGGTCCTCGCTGGGCGCGCCGACGGCGACGAGCAGGGCCGACATCCGCGTCGTATGCGGGTCACCGGCCGTCTGCGCAGGATGTGCCCCAGAGCGCGCATCGAGCGCCCCCAGAGCCAGGGCAGCGACGGCAGCGGCAGCGTATGTGCGGACGCCACGTGGGATGGCACCGAGTGCGATGGCCACCCCCGCGATGAGCGCAAGGACAAGCATTGCACCGCCGCAGCCGTGCCGCCCGGCCTCGATCCCGGCCAGGAATGCCAATGCCGGCAGAACGAGGTGCGCGCGCCCCACGTGCCGATAATCGCGACGGCGGCCGCTCGCGGCAAGGGAGTTTCATGCGCATCATCGTCACCGGCGGCGCCGGCTTCATCGGGTCACACGTCGTCGACGCCTACGTCGCCGCGGGGCACGAGGTCGCCGTCATCGACAACTTATGGGAGCACGGCGGCGGCCGGCGGGAGAACGTCAACGCGCGCGCGACGTTCGTCGAAGCCGACATCCGCGATGACGCCCTTGGGCGCCTGTTCGCCGACTTCCGGCCCGACCTCGTCAGCCATCACGCGGCCCAGCACAGCGTCGCGATCAGCTCCCGCGATCCCGTCTTCGACGCCCAGATCAACGTACTCGGACTGCTCAACGTCTTAGAAAACAGCGTGCGAGCAGGTGCTAAGAAAGTGATCTTCGCGTCGAGTGGGGCGACGTTCGGCGAACCGGAGGAACTGCCGATCAGCGAGGCGACGCCGCAGCGGCCAGAATCGCCGTACGCGATCACCAAGATGGTCGCCGAGCACTACTTGCGGTTTTACCGCAACGAGCATGGACTGGATTTCACGGCGCTGCGGTACGGCAACGTGTATGGTCCCCGCCAGGATCCAAACGGCGAAGCCGGCGTCGTCTCGATCTTCATCGGACGGTTTCTCGCGCACGAAGGCGTCAAAATTTTCTGGGACGGCGAACAGACGCGCGATTACATTTATGTCGGTGACGTCGTGCGCGCGAATGTGTGCGCGCTCGAGCGCGGCAGTGCGGGCGCGTACTGCATCGGCACGGGGTCGAAGACAAGCGTCAACGCCATCTATCGCGCGCTCGTGGACGTCACCGGCTTCGAAGCGCCGATCGAGCGGTTGCCGCGGCGCCCCGGCGACGTGCGCGACGCCCAGTTCGACCCGTCGCTCGCCAACCTCGAACTCGACTGGCAACCGCAGGTCGACCTGCTCGAAGGCATGCGCCGAACCTACGAGTTTTTTCGCGACAAGGAGCCTTCGCGTGCAGGCTCCTTGTCGGGTAGACGCGGCGCGTAGCGGTGCCGGCGGATTTCATCGACCTTACCGGACGGGTCAGCATCGTTACGGGCGCTGCCCACGGTATCGGTGCCGCGACGGCGCTTGAACTTGCGCGAGCGGGCTCGGCGGTTGCGCTCTTCGATCTCGATGGCGACGAGGCGAGCCACGCGGCGGCCGGCATCGAGGCGGAAACCGGTGTGACGGCGCGCGGCTATGCCGTCGACGTGCGTAAGGCGGAATTGGTCAAGCAGATGTGCGATGCGGTAGCGGAAGACTTCGGTTCGCTCGACCACCTGATCAATAACGCGGGCATCCAACATGTCGCACCGCTTCCGGAATTCCCCGACACTGCCTGGGACGACGTTATCGCCGTCAACCTCGACGGCGTTTTCTATGCGACCAAGGCCGCGTGGCCGCACATGGTTGCGCGCAATCGCGGGCGAATCGTCAACATGGCAAGCGTCCACGGCATCGTCGCCTCGCCATATAAGCCGGCGTATGTCGCCGCCAAGCACGCCGTCGTCGGTTTCACGCGCGCCGCGGCTCTCGAAGGTGCCGACCACGGCATCACCGTCAACGCGGTCTGCCCCGGCGCCGTCATGACGGACCTCGTGCGCGCGCAAGCGCCGTACCTGGTTCGCACGTACGGCGGCGACATCGGCGAAGACGAGGCTCTCGAACGCGCGTTTCTGGACGCCATGCCGAGTAAAACGTTCATCGACCCGCAAGAGGTCGCGCAGCTCTGCGCCTACCTCTGCTCCGACGCCGCGCGCTCGATCACCGGAGCCCCGATATCGATCGACGGCGGCTGGGCGGCGCACTAAAACTAAAAGGTCGCGTCGCGCGGCAGCGCGGCTCGATTATGCACCGCGCCGTGAACGCAATCTCCGACAGCACGGAAAGCCCGGCGGCGGCTTGGTCTGTAAGCGACCGGTTCGTTGAAGTGGTTGCCTTCGTGTTGCCGCTGGGCGAGGTCAGCAACTCTGCCGCTTCCCTTGCATAAATTGTTTCTGTACGGGAACTCCGTGCGCTCGATGCTTGCCGAAATAACATTGGCAGACTTCCGGCGAGATGCCATCCGCGAGAAGGCGGCACGCTACGACATTCAATGCATGTCGGAAGCGACGGCGCGCCTCCTGGAGTGCGACCCGCAGATCGTGAAGCGCCATCCCAATGTGCCATGGCAACAAATTCGTGCGATTAGTAACGTCATTCGACACCGGTACGGCAAGGTGGATGCATTCATCATCTGGGACGCCGTGACTCGTAATGATCTCACCGATCTCGTTGCTATCGCCGCGCAAGAGCTGGCCGCTGTTCGCATGAGGAATGCAAGCCACGTCGACTGGAATCGCATTTCGAGCGCTTTATAGGCATCGGTCGGCTCGATGCTCCTATCGTTTTTATTGGTATTGACGAAGGGCTCGCCAAGACAAAATCCTTAGTTCCCGCTATCCAAGCGCGCATTCTCACTGAGGATCCAGATGATCAAATATCGTGCGCGGGGTTACCGCAACGATGATCGATCTCTACCCGGCCAACTCGAAGTCCTGAAGAGCCGTTTTTAAGTTTCAAGATCAAAAACTTGCTCGTCAAGCAGTTACGAAATTGATGAGCTTGTCCGGAACATAGACCCGTTTACGAACCGGCTTTCCAGCCAGGTGCGCGGTGACGTTAGGGTCGGCGATCGCCAGCGCAAACGCGTCATCCTCTGCGATGCCGGGCGCGACGGCAAGCCGCCCGCGCACTTTTCCGTTGACCTGCACGACCAACTCGATCGACTCAACCGCCAGTGCTGCGGGATCGAAGTCGGGCCAGCGTTCCAGGTGGACCGATCGTTGGAAACCCATGCCATGCCACAATTCTTCGGCGATATGCGGTGCGAACGGCGCGAGCAACAGCGGTATGATGCGCACGGCGTAGCGCAGCGCCGGATCGCTTGCGGCTTCGGGAAGCTGCGCCAGTTTCGTCAGCGCATTGACGAGTTCGTCCAGCCGCGCGAGCGTCGTGTTGTAGTGAAAGCGCGCCGTGGTCGTCTCTTCGGCTCCGGAGCGCAGCGCGGCGGCAACCGCGCGCACGACCTCGTGTTGCGCCGCACCGCGGCGTTCGGGTAACACGGCGAGCGGCGCCTCTTTGGCGACGGTAAGAAACGGTTCGCACGCCCGCCATACCCGGTCGAGGAAGCGCACCCGGCCGGCGATGCCTTCGTCGGTCCACTCCATCGCGTCTTCGGGCGGCGTGGCTTTGAGTAGAAAAAGACGCATCGCGTCGACGCCGTTGTGGTCGGCGGTTTCATCGATGCCGACGACATTGCCGCGGCTCTTGGACATCTTCTCGCCGCTGCGCAGCACCATGCCCTGATTGAAGAGCTGCGCGAAAGGCTCGTCCGGGCCGTGTACCCAGCCCTTGTCGTGAAAATATTTGTAGAAAAAGCGCGCGTAGAGTAAGTGTAGCACGGCGTGCTCGGCACCGCCGATGTACTGATCGACGTTGAGCCACGGATCGACCCGTGCCGTGGCAAACGGCAGGCGGTCATCGTGCGGATCGAGGTAGCGCAGGTAGTACCACGAGGATTCGAAGAACGTGTCCATCGTGTCGCTTTCGCGCCGCGCCGGTCCGCCGCAGCGCGGGCACGTCGCGTGCATGAACGCCGCATCGCGCGCGAGCGGCGAACCCTCCCCGGCAAGCGTCGACTGCGGCGGCAGCAGCACGGGCAGCGCGTCGTCGGGCAGGGGCACCTCGCCGTCATGCTCGCAGTAGACGATCGGAATCGGCGTGCCCCAGTAGCGTTGCCGGGAAATGAGCCAGTCGCGAATGCGGTAGTTGACGGTCGTTTCGCCGTGACCGAGGTCGCCAAGGCGCTGCGCGATGGCCGTGCGCGCGCGCGCCGAATTCATTTCGCTGAAATCACCGCTCGCGATCAGGCGGCCGTCGTCGGTATACGCGCTTACCGGCGGTTGCGGGCTCGCGGCGTGCGGATCGTCGATCACGCGCACGATCGGCAAGCCGTGCACCTGAGCGAAGCTGAAGTCACGTTCGTCGTGACCGGGAACGCCCATGACCGCTCCCGTTCCGTAGTCGGCGAGCACGTAATTGGTCACCCAAATCGGTATGCGTTCGCCCGAGAGCGGATTGCGGGCGTAGCCGCCGGTGAACGTTCCACTCTTCGGCAAGAGGCTCGTGCGCTCGAGTTCCGATTGATTCTTGACCGTCTCGGCGAAGGCTTCCACCGCCGCGCGGTGCGCCGGATGTTGCTGCACCAACTCGGCGACGAGCGGATGCTCGGGCGCAAGCGCCAGGAACGTGACGCCGAACAGCGTGTCGACGCGCGTCGTGTACACCGCGATCGTGGCCTGCAGTCCCTCGACCGAGAAGCGTACCGTCACGCCGTCGCTGCGGCCGATCCAGTTTCGCTGCATCGCGCGGATCGTGTCCGGCCACGCCGTCAACGCATCGATTCCGGCCAACAGCCTGTCAACGTAAGCGGTGATTTTCAGGAACCACTGCGAGAGGAGCCGCCGCTCGACGAGCGCTCCGCAGCGCCAGCACCGGCCGCTTTCGACCTGCTCGTTGGCCAGCACGGTGCGGTCGTACGGGCACCAGTTGACGGGCGCCTCACGCTTGTACGCGAGCCCGTCTTCGTACATGCGCAGAAACAACCACTGGTTCCAGCGATAATACGCCGGCTCGCAGGTCACGATCTCGCGCGACCAGTCGTAGCTCGTCCCCATCAAGCGCAGCTGACGTTTCATATTGGCGATGTTGTCGCGCGTCCAAACGCCGGGATCGACGCCGCGTGCGATGGCCGCGTTTTCGGCGGGTAAGCCGAAGGCATCAAAACCCATGGGGTGCACGACATTGTAGCCGTGCATCCGTTTCATGCGCGCGACGGCGTCGCCGAGCGTGTAGTTTTTCGCGTGTCCGACGTGCAGATCGCCCGACGGATACGGCAGCATTTCCAGCACGTAGTATTTGTCGCGCGGAGCATCGTCGGCGGCCCGATAGAGCGCCTCGCGTTCCCACGTAGCCTGCCAACGCCGTTCGGCCGCATGAAAATCATACGTCTTGGCGGAGCGTTCATCGACCATCGCGCCGTGAGTTTGCCGGCCTGCTCCGGACTTCCACCTCCGTGGACGATTCACGCCCGGCAAATGCGTGTGAGAAGCACTTGCCGGCGCCGTTTTCCGCGTGAAAGAGCGGTGTGGAACTTCGCAAGCCGCTCATTCTGACGATTATCGCTGCCGCCGGAGGCGCGGCGGTGGCGCGGGGCTGGCCGGTCTGGGCCTCAGGGCCGCACGTGACGCTGTCTGCACCACCGTCGCCGGCAGTCGCTGAGGCGGGTTACGATGCGTCCAAGCACGTGGGATACCCCGTAGGAACGGCGCTTCGCGTTGGCCCTACTTCGGCGGATCAGTTCGTGGCCGGCCGTAACGCCGGAGCACCACGGCAAGGACGTCCGACATCGGCGACCGCAAGCACACGCGCAGTCGTGTATGTTGCGGGCGAAGTACTGCGTCCCGGCATCTACGCGCTGCCGGCGGCGGGCCGCGATGCGGACGCCGTGCACGCCGCCGGCGGTCCGACGCGTGCGGCTGATCTCGTGGCGGTCAATCTGGCTGCACCACTCGAAGACGGCAACGAAATCATCGTGCCCGCGAAAGGTAGCGCCGCCGCGCAAGACGCGATGGCCGCGGCGACGACGCCGGACCCGCCGTTACGCAGGCGGCGGCATCGAACGCATCATCGAAAGCATCGCCCCCACGGCTCGACGCAGCAAAGCGCCGTGGGCAACGCCGACGCTTCGAGCTCGTTAGCCGGGCCCGTACCGTTGAACGCGGCCGACGCCACGCGCCTCCAAACGCTGCCGGGCATCGGGCCCGCGCTCGCCGCACGAATCGTCGCCTTCCGCGAACTCAACGGCCCCTTCGCCTCGGTCGACGAACTCCTCGACGTGAGCGGAATGACCCAATCCAAGCTCGACGCGCTTAGCCCTGCGATCAGTTTACGCTGAGCCCACGGGTTACGCGGACGATGTCGCGCGAAGAGGGACGGCTTTTACCAGCCGCCCCCGGAGTCGCCTCCTCCGCCGCCGCCGAAGTCGCCACCGCCGCCGAAGTCGCCGCCTCCGCCGAACCCACCGCCCGACGAGCCGTAATCGCCGAACGACGCGTTGCCCATGTCGGCTTGGCCCGCATCACTCTGCCAACCGGCGTCGGATTGGCCGCCCACGTCACCGCCGGGCACCATGCCGGCGTTGCTGCTGTCCACGTAATTCGTATTCTGCCGCCCGAAGAGTTCGTTGCCGAGGAACGCGCCGCCGAGCCCCCCGAGCAGGCCGCTGAAGAATCCGCCGCCGCCGCCTCCGTAGCCGAAGCCGCCGCCGCCGTAGCCCGGCCCGTAGCCGGGACCATATCCTGGTCCCCCGGGGCCAGGACCGCCGTACCCGGGCGGCATCCTGCGCGGTCCCGCCATGGCGCGAAAGACGGCCCGGATGATCAGGAAGCCCGCGATCAGGATGAGGATGAGCCAGAAGAGCGACATGCCGCCTCCAACAGATTGATGGGTTGCCGGAGCGTAACGGTGCTGCACCGCAGCTCCGCCGGTCGTCCGCGCGTGGCTGCGATACTGCGCCAAGACCAGATTGACGCCCGTCGTGATTCCCGCGTCGAAATCACCGGAACGAAAGTAGCCGCGCATGGCTTGCCGGATGCTCGCAATCGCGCCCGGAGGAAAGAACGCCGCTGCGGCGCGGTCCGGCACGATTCCCTGAACCTTTTCCGCCTTGGCCAGGAAAATCAGCACGCCGTTGACTTGCTGCTGCGCGAACGTCTTTTCAGCCGCCGCTTCCGGCGTCTGGCCGTCGAGCGACGGAACGGTGACGACGACGATTTCCTTGCCCGTCTGCGCGTTGAAATCGGCAATCGTATTGTCCAGCGACGAGACCGTCCCAGCGCTGAACAACTGTGCCCCGTCCTGCACGAAATTCGAGCGCGCAGCGGCCGGGGCCGCGGCGAACACCGCCAGCGAGAGAAGCGCGACAAGGGCGGTGAACGGGACGCCAAAGGCCGCCCGGTACCGCAACGGTCGCAACGGCATCGACAACGTCATCACGTTCCCTAGTACCCGTCTGCGCGAGCGAAGTTTCCGAAACGGCTCATCGTTGGATGGTGACGAGGGCGACGCCGACGACGCTCGCCACGAAGATGACCAGAAACACCCAGATGCCGGCCTTCTTGAGCGTCTCGAAAAGGAGCCTCCGGCGCCTGGTGCGATGTTTCACGACGTGCGCGCCGTAGCGGTGTCGGTCGCGCCCCACAGCCGTTCCAGGTTGTAGAAGGCGCGCTGGTCGGGCGTGAAGACGTGGGCGACGACGGTGCCGAGGTCGATGAGAATCCACCCTCCGTCAGCGTAGCCTTCCGTTCGCGCGACGGCGAAGCCGGCCTGGCGAACGGCTTGGGTAATGCCGTCGGCGATGGAACGCGTTTGGATTTTCGAGCGTCCGGTCGCGATGACGAACGCATCGGCCACGATCGTGCGGCCCTCAAGCGGCAGGATCGCAAGGTCTTCGGCTTTCTTGTCGAGCGCGGCCGCGCGCACGACATCGGTCAATTCAGGCAGGTAGCGGTCTCCTTTCACGGCGTTTGAACGATTGCAAAGCGGCGAGCGTCGCCGGCGCCGCTTTCAGATTCCGGGCGCGCAGATAGGCGAGCGAAGCGCGCAAGGTCGCGTCCATCGCCGCGCCGAGGTCATCGAAGGCCAGCGCTTCGAGCGCTGCGCGCCCCGCGAAGTCGCGCCCGGGCTCGAGGCCGTCGGCGAGATAAAGGATCTGATCGAGCCGCGACATGTTGGGTGCGGCGACGGTATGCTTAGCGATGGCGGAGAGCACGGCGTGGTCGGCGACGCCGAAGCGCTCGCGGGCGAGCGCAGCGCCGAGCGGCGCGTGCAAGACGATGGGGTTGCCGCGTTCGAACGGACCGATCGCCAGACCGCGCTCGGCGCACTCGCGGAGCAATCGTGGCCCGTCGTACAGGCGCGCGAGGTCATGCAGCAGTCCGGCGAGCCGGGCGGCGTGCGCATCGGCACCATGGCGGTGCGCGAGACGGCTTGCCAGTCGCGAAACGCGAAGGCAGTGCGCGAAACGGTGGTCCTGAGCGAGGTCTGCTCGCACGCGGTGCATCAACGCAATGAGGTCGAGCGCTGCGCTCAATCGGGGTGGTTCACCGAACGTTGCAGAAGCTGGGCTTCGAGGTGCGCGAGCCGCGAGCGGTACAAGTCGCCGCGCAGGTTGCCGGCCCACATCACCACGGCATTCTCGCCGTTGTCGCTATAGTAGGCGCGGCGCGTCGACACGATCGTGAAGCCGTACTTGCGATAGAGGCTTTGCGCGATGACGTTGGATTCGCGCGCTTCGAGCGTGATCCACGACGCGCCCCGTTCGATCGCTTGGTGCAACAAGTGGACGAGCATTTCTTCACCGTAGCGTTGCCCGCGCCGGTCGGGGTGTACGGCGATCGTCGTAACGTGCGAATCTTCGAGGATCACCCAAATCCCGCCGTAGACGACCATCTCGTCGGGCAGCGCGTCATCGATTCGACCCACGAAGTAGTGGGCCAGTTTGTTGTCGCTCAGTTCGCTCGCGAGCGCGCTCGGGGGCCACGACGTCGCAAAGGAAAGCGCTTCGATTCGCATCACGCTGCGAATGTCGTTCGGCGTCATCGGAGCGATCGTCAAAGGGCGGCGAGGATGATCGGCAGCGCGAGGGTCGAGGTCGACTTTCACGCCGTCTGATTGCCTATTTCGAGCCGGCCCGAGGCACGCTCGGCATAGTGTGCCTCACCATAATCGGCGTCAACCGCGTGGGGCTCCGTGCGCGGTGCGCCGGCGAGCGCACGAAGGGCCGCGGCGAGCGCCGGGGTCTCTGCGAAGGGTGGAGCGGGACGCACGACGATGCCGCGTTCGCCAAGGGCCGAAGCGACGCCCTGCGCGGCGCCGAAGGCACGCAAGTCACCGCGCGGAAGGCGTTCCGCAAGCCCGGTTGCGACCACCGCGTAGGTGCCGCACGCGGTCCACGTGCCGCCGGCTAGCCGCAGGCGCACGCAGCTGATGCCCGCACGGCCGTGGACGAAGACCGCACATGGTGCCGGAGCATCCGGCGGTTCGTAGGCATCGTACGAACTGACGCCGACCAGCGGCAGGCGCGCGGCAAAGGCCAGGCTCTTGGCGTACGAAAGGGCAATGCGCAAGCCGGTGAACGAGCCGGGGCCGGTCACGACCGCGATGCCCGCGAGCTCGCGAAGGGTGGTTCCGTCCAGCACCCGATCCACGACGCCGAGCCCCGCTTCGAGCGCATCGTTACCGCTACTCGATTCGGTTCGCCTCGTCCCGGCCGGGCCTGACCCGGCGAGCGCAGCTGAGAACGTCCCGAGGGCGCCGTCAATGCCGAGCCAGAGACTCACGGTGTCTCGATCGTCACGGTGCGCGGCTCGTCGCCGCTGCCCTCGATTTCCACCCGAATGATCGTCGGCGGCAGCAATACCGGAAGGCGCTCAGGCCATTCGACAAAGACGATATTTCCGCTCTCGAAAGCTTCATGGAGCCCGAGTTCGGTCGCGTCCTGGGGCGACTCGATGCGATAGAAGTCGAGGTGCTCGATCGCGGGCGGCCCGGGATAGCGCTGCCAAAAGAGAAACGTGGGACTCGACGTTACCTCGGAACGTTGCAGTTCCCGGACCGCGGCGGCAATGAAGGTCGTCTTGCCGGCACCGAGCGCTCCGGAAAGCGCCACGACGTCACCTGCTTGAAGTCGACTTGCCAACGTCCGCGCAATCGTTTCGAACTCGGTACGGTTGCGCGGCCACAGGTTACGGATCTGCACGCTTGGACGTACGAACCCGACGGTGCCGGACCGCATCCGAAGAACCGGGCGGGGAAGAAATGCCGGCGACCGTAACGAACATGACGTTGAGGTTTATACCCGCGCGTCTTGCGGTCGCCGTTTTGCACACGCGCGGCTCGGCAAGCGCGCTTTACGTTGCCGGCGAGCCGCGGCGAAGTGTTCTCGAACCGGGCCGGCGCGCAACCAACCGTGTCCTGTCTTAAACCGGCACGCGGTGCGCCGGTTTGGACGCAATGGTCGTCGAGCTAAAGCACACCATAGGATTACATGCTGAATAGAGACCGGATTTCTCAAGTCAACGTCGAAGACGAAATGCGCGAGAGCTACCTCTCGTACGCGATGTCGGTCATCGCCTCGCGCGCTCTGCCCGACGTGCGCGACGGTCTCAAGCCGGTGCAGCGCCGCATCCTCTACGCGATGCGCGAGATGAACTTGACGCCCGACAAGCAGCATCGGAAGTGCGCCGGCGTCATCGGTGAAGTCCTTAAAAGCTTCCATCCACACGGCGATCAATCGGTCTACGACGCGCTGGTGCGCATGGCGCAAGACTTCACGTTGCGCTATCCGCTCGTCGACGGTCATGGAAATTTCGGTTCGATCGACGGCGATCCGCCCGCGGCATACCGCTACACCGAAGCGCGGCTCGCGCGCGTCGCCCTCGAGATGCTGACCGACATCGACAAAGACACCGTCGACTTCGTTCCCAATTTCGACAATCAAGGCACGGAACCCGTCGTGTTGCCCTCGCGCTTGCCGCAATTGTTGGTCAACGGTTCGGCCGGCATCGCCGTCGGCATGGCGACCAACATTCCGCCGCACAACGTCGGCGAGATCTGCGCCGCCATCTCATATCTCGTCGATCACGAAGACGACGACGCTTCCGCGCTCGATGAGGCGCTCGCGGAGATCGTGCAAGGACCGGATTTTCCGACCGGCGGCACCTTGCTCGGGCGCGAGGTCATTCGCAATGCCTACCGCACCGGACGCGGCACGGTCGCCATGCGGGGTCAGGCCGAGATCGTCGAGGATAAGCGGGGACGCTTCAGCATCGTCATCACCCAAGTTCCGTTCCAGGTGACGACCGAACGCATCGTCGTGGCGATCAAGGAAGGCTTCGAAGCAAAAACGATCCCCGGCATCACGGCACTGCAAAATGAATCGGACCGGCACGGCATTCGCATCGTCGTCGAACTAGCGCGCGGCGCCACGCCCAACGTCGTGCTCAATCAGCTGTACAAGCATACGCCGCTGCAGTCGAGTTTCGGCTTCAACATGCTCGCGCTCGTGCCGGTCCAGGGAGGAGTCGAAGCGCGGGCGACCGGTGCTTCGCAGCCGCTGGAACCCCGCGTGCTCGGATTGCGCGAGATTCTGCAAGCCTTCGTCAGCCACCGCAAGGTCGTGATCCGTCGTAGGACGGAACACGACCTGAACAAGGCGCGCGAACGTGCGCACATCCTCGAAGGCTTCCGGATCGCCCTCGACAACATCGACGAGGTCATCCGCATCATCCGCGAGAGCGCTTCGACCGAAGCCGCGCGCGAAGCGTTGATCGGCCGCTTCGAACTCTCAGCGGCGCAGGCCAATGCGATCCTCGACATGCGCCTGCGTACGTTGACGAGCCTCGAGCGGCAGAAGATCGAAGACGAATATACCGCTTTGCTCAAGACGATCGCCGAACTCGAAGACATTCTGGCAAGCCCGCGCCGCGTAGCTGCACTCGTGCGCGCCGACAGCGAAGACGTTCGGAAACGCTTCGGTGACGCACGGCGCACGCAGATCGTGCCGCTCGAAGACGAATTCGACATGATGGACGTCATCCCCGATACGCCCGTCGTCGTCACCTCGACCGTCGGCGGTTACATCAAGCGCGTCTCAGTCGATACGTTTCGAGCGCAGAATCGCGGCGGTCGCGGCGTCGTCGGCATCGCGAACCTCAAACGTGAAGACGTGGTCCAAAACTTCTTCATGGCATCGACGCACGAGCACGTGCTGTTCTTCACCAACAAAGGCCGCGCGTACCGGCTGCGCGCGTACGAGATCCCCGATTCGACGCGCCAATCGCGCGGCACGGCGCTCGTCAACCTGCTGACCTTGCCGCCGGGTGAATTGGTGACCGCCGTCTTGCCGATCCGCGCCTTCGAGGACGACGAATATTTGGTGATGGTCACGCGCCGCGGCGTCATCAAGAAGACCTCGGTTCGAGAGTTCGCGAACATCCGCCGCAGCGGTCTCAACGCGGTCGGGCTCGACGACAACGACGAACTGCTCGCGGTCGACATTTCCGACGGTTCGGACAACATCATCCTCGGCACCAAGGACGGCATGGCGGTGCACTTCTCCGAAAAAGACGTGCGTTCGATGGGCCGCAATGCGCGCGGCGTGCGCGCGATCACGCTCGCGCCGGGGGATTCGGTCGTGGCGATGGACGTCGAAGAACCCGACCGACGTGAAGTCCTCATCGTCACGTCGCAAGCCTACGGCAAACGCACGCCGATCGACGACTACCGCCACACCTCGCGCGGCGGCAAGGGCGTCAAGGCATTCGCAAAAGAGAAAGACATCGGGTCGGTCGTCGATCAGATTCTCGTGAACCCAAGCGACGAGATCTTACTGATCACGTCGGGCAATCAAGTGATTCGCATCCGCGTGGCCGACATTCGCAGAGCGGGCCGTTCGACCAAAGGCGTGCGCTTGCAGCGGCTCGAGCCCGGCGACGAGGTGATCGCGATCACGAACCTCGGCGCGCAGACCAAGGCGATCGAAGATATCACGGGCGAGCCACCGGCGATAACGTAAAGCGGGGGCCCCTTCGGGCCGCTGCAACTGATCGGTCACCCCGTCGCCTTCGTCGCGATGCTGGCGGTGCCGGCGTCGCTCGTCGCGATGGCGTACGTTCACCGCTCCGAGCGCGTGGCGGCGCTCGGGCTCATCGGCGCCGCGCTGACGCCGTTGTTACTCGTCGCCGGGCACACCGATCGAGGGGCGCTTGCGTTCTTTCTCGCGGCGCGACGCGACCCGCATCCCTCGCAGGCTCGCATGGTGCTGATCTGCGCAGACGTGGCGGTTTACGTCGGCATCCTCACTCTGCAGCTTCAAGGTCATCGGCACGCCCTGGGTGCGGCGTACCCGGACGCGCCGGCGCCGACGCTGCAGGACCTGGCGGTACGTGCGCGCCTCGCGGAAGACGCTCCGCCGCATAAGCAGCGCTGGATATTCGATGCCGGCGTTGCGCATGGATATTTTCAACGTCCGGTCGGCGTCGAAAGCAGTGCCGACGGACGCGCGTGGTACGGCGCCGGCGACGGAACGATCTTTCGTTACGCGCGTGGCCGGCCGAGCCTCGAGGTCGCGCTCAACGGGTCGCGAGCGCGGTTCTGGCGAGTCACGCTGGATAACCGCGAGCACACTCCGCTCGCCGGCATCCGGCCGGCGCTACAGGGCGTTACGCACGTCATCGTGTTCGCCGCTCCGCGCGAGCGGTCATATGCGCTGCAGTGGGGGAATTCCGACGTTGCGGCGGCGCATTACGACTGGCCGACCAACTCGCCCATAAGCGCTGGGCGGCGACGCCGGCAACGTTCGGCGAAACGTTTTCGCCGGTGTCGCCGTCTTTGCCCGCGTTGCCGTTGACGGAGCGCCTCCGCCCGTTAGTCGGCACCGCATTTTTGGTGATATCGGCGTTACTCGGCGCTGCGGCCGTGCGCACGGTCATGAACGTCAAGAGCGGCGCATGAATCCCGACGTCCGTGGCTTCATGCAGCGGTTGTTGATTGTGTTTCTCTTACCGCCGTGGCTCACATCGCTACGGCGCTTCACGTGCCGATGTTCGGAATCGCGAACATAACGAGTGGTGCGCCGAAGGGCTGGTGGTGCGACGGAAAAGATCGATTCCGTCGTGCTGAAAACCATCGTCTAGACGTGGGACTCGGTGAAGGTTGTCTCGCTGGGGCGTTGCAACCGTGGACGGCGCGGCGCGGTCACACCAGCGGAGGTAAGATTTCTGCAATGAGTGCACTCCCCGACGTTTCCCAAGCGAATTTCCAGCGCGACGTGCTTTCGAGCGATCAGCCGGTGTTGGTCGATTTTTGGGCGCCGTGGTGCGGGCCGTGCCGCATGCTGGCGCCCGTGGTCGAAAAGGTTGCGGCAGCACACGCGGGTCGCGTCAAGTTCATGAAGCTCAATACCGACGAGAATCCGAGCATCTCGGGGGAATATCACGTCTCGGGGATTCCCTGTCTCATCCTCTTCAAGGGTGGGCAAGCCGTCGATCGGGTGGTCGGTTTCGTCCCCGAAGCGAACATCACGTCGATGCTGCAGAAACATCTGGCCGCCGCCTAGCCGTTGGGCGGGCGGGACGGCCATGCCGATCCGGTGGGGCCGGGATCGACCCGTGCAGCGATTCCCGCAATGAGTCGCTTTCTGGCGGAGCCCGAAATCTCGGCGTGGGGGGAACGTGTGGGGACGACCGTCGTGAAAGCGGCGGTCGATTCGGTTTTGCGTGATGTCCGGGCGACCGTAACGCGAGAACGCCAAAACGTTCCGCCGTTCGACGCGTTGCTGGAACGCGTCGATGCCCGCCTTGCGCGCGAAGAGCACGAGGGCCTCGTTGCCGTCCTCAACGGCACGGGCATCTTGCTGCACACGAACCTCGGCCGCGCGCCGCTGGCCGCGGCAGCGTTGGACGCGGTGGTGACGCTCGACAGCGGGTACTCAAACCTCGAATTCGATCTCGGCGCGGGCGCACGCGGCTCGCGGTACGCGCGCGTGACGTCGCTATTGTGCGCCACGACCGGCGCTCGGGATGCACTGGTCGTCAACAACTGTGCGGCTGCCATTCTCTTGATCCTCGATACGTTTGCGAAGGGGCGCGAGGTCATCGTCTCACGCGGTGAGCTCGTCGAAATTGGAGGTGGCTTTCGTCTGCCCGACGTGCTCGCGCGCAGCGGCGCCTCCTTGGTCGAGGTCGGCACGACGAACAAGACCTATCTGCGCGATTTTGAACGGGCCCTGACGCAAGATACGGCTCTGCTCTTGCGCAGCCACACGTCGAATTATCGGATCGAAGGCTTCACCGCAGAGGCGCCGGCAGCGGAACTGGCGCGGCTTGGACATCGCGCCGGGATTGCGACCGCCGAGGACCTGGGCAGCGGCGCACTGATCGACGTGACGCAGTTTGGGTTGCCGCACGAACGCACCGTGCTCGAAGCCGTCGCCGACGGCATCGACCTCGTGGCCTTTTCCGGCGACAAGTTGCTCGGAGGGCCGCAGGCGGGCATCATCGTGGGCGCCGCGAGTGCCGTTGCGCGGCTGCGCGCCAACCCGCTGCTGCGCGCCTTGCGCGTCGACAAAGCGACGCTCGCGGCGCTGGCCGCCACCTTGCGCTTATACGTGCGCCCCGGCGGCTGGCGCGAGATTCCATTCTACCGCATGCTCGCGACGCCGCTCGACGAACTGCGCGACCGTGCGCAACGCCTCGTGCAACGCGTTGAGTGCGCGGCGCTCAACGTGCGCGCGGTCGCGTTGCAATCGTACGCCGGCGGCGGGACCTTGCCGCAGGCCGGTCTTGCCTCATACGGCCTTTCCGTGCGCGGCCCCGACCATGCTGCCGAGCACGACGCGGCACGCTTGCGCGCAGGGCGACCCCGTTTGGTGACGCGCATCGCCGACGGCGCCGTACTCATCGACCTGCGCACGATCCCTCCGGAGTCCGATAACGATGTTGCCGATGTTCTGACGGCTTTGCGAAGGTAGAAAAACCGTACCGCATGCACGTCCTCGGAACGGCCGGTCACGTCGACCACGGCAAGTCGACGCTCGTTCGCGCGCTGACCGGAACCGATCCGGACCGCTGGATCGAAGAGCGTCTGCGCGGCATGACGCTCGACCTCGGCTTTGCGCACTTGCGCTTTCCCGACGGCGTCGAAGCGGGGGTCGTGGACGTTCCCGGCCACGAGCGCTTCCTGCACAACATGCTGGCGGGCGCGGCCGGCATGGAACTGCTGCTGCTCGTCGTCGCCGCAAACGAAGGCCCCCAACCGCAAACCGCCGAGCACCTCGCAATACTTCAGTACCTTAACGTTACGCGCACGATCATCGTGCTCACGAAGTGCGACCTCGTCGGCCCCGACGAGCTGGCCTTCGCCGCAGAACTAGTGCGCGACAACGTCGCGGGGACGATCGCGGCCGATGCGCCGCTCGCCTGCGTTTCCAGCGTCACGGGCCAGGGGCTCGAGCCTCTGCGATCGCTCATTCATGACGAATTAGCCGCGCTGCCGCCTCGCGCGCCCGCGGCGCCGGCGTATTTGCCGATCGATCGCGTCTTTGCCCTCGCGGGCCATGGGACGATCGTGACCGGAACGCTGATGCAGGGCAGCATCGGACTGGGCGACACGCTCGCCCTCGCACCGGCCGGCCGCAACGTCCGCGTGCGCGGCCTTCAGGTCTTCGGCGAAAAGCGCGACGCGGTCGGCGGCGGTTCACGCGTTGCCCTCAATCTGCCGGGCATCGAACGCAGCGAGATCGCGCGCGGAGCGGTGCTTGCCAGTCCGCAGATCGAGATGCGTGCCAATCTCGACGTACGCTTTCGTCCGCTGCCGACGGCCCTGTCGCTCTTGCGGCGCCGCACGCCGGTGCGAGCGTACATCGGCAGCGCGGAGATTCTCGGAACGCTCGTCTTCGAAACAGTGCCGCGCGCGGCGGTCGACTCGGCCGCTACGTTATTTCTGCGGGAACCGACGGTCGTCGTTCCCGACGGAGCCTTCGTCGTGCGGCGTCTCTCGCCGAAGACGCTGCTCGGAGGCGGCACGATTGGGGCAATCGCTGTGGCCCAAGGGGACGGCGCCACGGAACCTTCCGAAGTCACGGCCCTCGTCGCCGCGCTCGGCGCCGCCGGGCTGGACGGCGGGACCGCCGCAACCCTCGGCGCCGCGGCCAACGTGCGGGAAGACGTGGGCGCCGACGTGCTCGGGCGACTCGTCGAAGATGGCCGGGCGCTGCGGCTTCAAAAGCCGACGGCATACGTTGCGGCGCACGTTGCCGACGACGTCTTGGCGCGCGTCCTCGAGCAGTTACGCGCCGGCGAACGTGAAACTCCGTGGCTCGCGGGCATGACCGCGCTCGCCCTTGCGCGCGCGCTCGGTCTTGCCGAGCCGGCGCTCTTGCGTATCCTCGGCTGGGCCGCGTTCGAGGGGCGGCTGGCCGCCCGCGCCGGCTACTATGCAACCGTGGATTTCGTGCCGGCCCTCAGCCGGGAGCAAACAGCGTTTTTCGACCGCGCCTTCGCCAAGGACGCGGCGGAGCCGCTGGACTTTACGGCCTTGGTGGCTGCGATGAAGGCCGCGAACGTCCGCGGTCTCGCGCAAGCGTACGAAACGTTGCTGCTTGGCGGCGCGGTCGTGCGCGTCGGCGACGGGGTCTATCTCAGATCGCGAATCGCCGAGCTGCAAGGGAAGCTCGAAGCGGCGCTGCGCCGCGACAAACGGATCACCATGGCCGGCTTTCGCGATCTGATCGGCACGTCGCGTAAATTCGCCGTGCCGCTGCTCGAGTGGTTCGACGCGGCCGGCGTGACGATCCGTTCGGGCGACTATCGCGTCCTGCGGCATCACGCCGCGTCGCGGATGAACCAGACGAGGACCGCGGCGACGTTGCGGTGACTTCGCCGCGATGCTCCTCGACGTTGTTGTTAATTTCCATCAGGCCGAAACCGATGACCTGTCCCTGGCCAAGGCCGCCAATGGCCGACGACGCGAACAACACCGCGACCAGGGGCGGCGATCACCGGCATGAAGTTCATGAGTCCTTCCAGCAATTCGCGTGTCGGCGATGCCGGCATACCGCGTCGTCGAGTCAACACCGCAAACGTTTCGCCGATCGCCTGCAACGGTAGTCGGATCGCGGTAGCTTCGGTCGACCGCAGCATGAGGCTCGCCCGGCGGTGCCTCTCGCCGGCATCGCGGTCCAATGCATAAACGATGATGTTTGAGTCGACGGCGAAGACGGCCGTCACTCTCGTTTCAACTCATCGCGATCGTAGAGCTCGTCCCGGGAGAACGGCTGGCCGCCGATTGGTTCGCCTCGCGAGCCCCGATCGTTCGCACCGACATAGTAGTGTCATACTACAAGCACTCCTGACGGCCGGTCAGGGCGGCAGGGCAGACTCCGCAACCCGCCGGTTAGCACTCACGGTTGTAGAGTGCAAATGAACGTCGATCGAATGACGGAACGCGTCCGCGAAGCGCTCAGCGACGCGTTTTCGCGCGCTCTGCGCGAGCGCAATCCCAACGTCGAACCCGAACACATCCTGGCCGCCCTGCTCGCTCAGCCGCAAGGGGTCGTGCCGGCGCTGCTTGCCAAGGCCGGTAGCGATGTGGCGACGCTGCGCGCCAGGACGGAGGAAGCGCTGGCGCGCCTACCGCGCCTGTCGGGCTCGGGGGACGTCCAGCCCCAGCTTTCGGGCGGCGCGAGCCGTGTGCTCGTGGCGGCCGGCGACGAGGCGACGAAATTGACCGACGAATTCGTCTCCGTCGAACATCTGCTGCTGGCGCTGACCGAGAATGCGGGCACCGCCGGACGGTTGCTGCGCGACGCCGGGGTCAGCCGTGACGGCGTGCTTGGCGCGCTACGCGACGTGCGCGGCAACCAACGGGTGACGAGCCAGAACCCGGAAGGCACGTACCAGTCGCTCGAGCGGTACGGTCAGGACCTCACCCAGGCCGCAGAAGCGGGGAAACTCGATCCGGTCATCGGGCGCGACGACGAGATTCGCCGCGTCGTTCAAGTGCTCTCGCGCCGCACGAAAAACAATCCCGTGTTGATCGGCGAACCGGGCGTGGGCAAGACGGCGATCGTCGAAGGCTTGGCGCAGCGCATCGTGCGCGGCGACGTGCCGGAGTCGCTCAAGAACAAGCGCATCGTGTCGCTCGACATGGGCGCGCTGATTGCCGGCGCCAAATACCGCGGCGAATTCGAAGAGCGCCTCAAAGCCGTCCTGCGCGACGTGCAGTCTTCGGAGGGCGCCGTGCTGCTCTTCGTCGATGAGCTGCACAACGTCGTCGGCGCCGGGAAAGCCGACGGCGCCATGGATGCGGGCAATCTACTCAAGCCCATGCTGGCGCGCGGTGAACTCCACCTTATCGGCGCGACGACGCTCGATGAGTATCGCCAGCACATCGAAAAAGATGCCGCGCTCGAACGGCGCTTCCAGCCCGTCTTCGTCGATCAGCCCAGCGTCGAAGACACGATTTCGATCTTGCGCGGGCTGCGCGAACGCTACGAGTTGCACCATGGCGTGCGCATCAAAGATTCGGCGCTGGTGGCCGCGGCGACGCTCTCGAACCGCTACATCGCCGACCGCTTTTTGCCCGACAAGGCGATCGATCTCGTCGACGAAGCGGCCGCGAAACTGCGCACCGAGATCGATTCCATGCCGCAGGAACTCGACGAGGCGTCGCGGCGCACGATGCAGCTTGAAATCGAGCGCGAGGCGTTGCGCAAGGAGAGCGACGAAGCCTCGAAGCAGCGTCTAGATAAAATCGAACACGAACTCGCCGAACTGCGTTCCACGACCGATAGCATCGCGGCGCGCTGGCAAGCCGAGAAGGCCGCGGTCCACGGTCTGCGCGCGCTGCGCGAGCAGATCGACCAGACGAAGACCGAAATCGAGCAGGCGGAGCGGCAATACGATCTCAATCGCGCGGCCGCGCTGCGCTATGGCACGCTGGCCGATCTCGAATTGCGGTTGTCGGCCGAAGAAGCGAAACTCGGCGGCGACGGTGCGGAACGTCTGCTCAAGGAGGAAGTCGACGAAGAAGACATCGCCGGCATCGTCGCCCGCTGGACCGGCATTCCGGTCTCTAAACTGCTCGAAGGCGAGATGCGAAAACTGTTGCGTCTCGAGGACGAATTGCACGAGCGGGTCATCGGCCAAGACGAAGCGGTGCGCGCGGTTGCGGAAGCCGTCATTCGTGCGCGCAGCGGACTCTCGGATCCGAACCGGCCGATCGGTTCGTTCATCTTCCTCGGGCCGACCGGCGTCGGCAAAACCGAACTCGCGCGGGCCCTGGCCGCGTACCTCTTCGACGACGAGCGCGCGATGGTGCGCATCGACATGTCGGAATACGGCGAGAAGCACAGCGTGTCACGTCTGATCGGTGCGCCGCCGGGCTATGTCGGCTACGATCAAGGCGGTCAACTGACCGAAGCCGTGCGCCGCCGTCCATTCTCGGTCGTGCTGTTCGACGAGATTGAGAAGGCTGCGCCCGACGTGTTCAACGTCTTCTTGCAGATCCTCGATGACGGCCGGCTGACCGACGGTCAGGGCCGCACCGTCGACTTCAAGAACACGATCGTGATCATGACCTCCAACATCGGCTCCAACCGAATCCTCGACTACGGTGGCCAAGGCGGGGCCGAATACGCCGTCATGCGCGCCACCGTGCTCGACGAACTGCGTCACCATTTCCGCCCCGAGTTCCTCAACCGCGTGGACGAAACGGTCGTCTTCCAGTCGCTCAGCGAGGCCCAGCTCGAGCGCATCGTCGATCTCCAACTGGCGCGACTGCGGGCGCGTCTCGCAGACCGGCGCATCGACCTCGAGCTGAGTGAGGCGGCCCGTAAGCACCTCGTCAAAGTCGGTTACGATCCGGTGTTCGGCGCGCGTCCCCTCAAACGGGCGATCCAGCGCGAACTCGAAACGCCGCTGGGCCGGCGCATCCTCTCGGGGGAGGTGCGCGACGGGCAGCACGTCTACGTGGACTACGATCAAAGCCGCGGGGAACTGAGCTTCCTCGCGGGTTTGCCGAAGCTCGATCTGCAGCCGCTTCGCTAGCTCGCGCTAGCGCAGCGGCTCTTAGGCCGACGCTTTTTCGCGTTTCCGTAGGCGCAGACGCTCGTTTTCGAGCAGCAGGCGCTTGCGGATGCGCAGCGACTTCGGCGTGATTTCGACGAGTTCGTCGTCCTCGATGAACTCGATCGCGCGTTCGAGCGACAAGTCTTCGGCGGGCGGCAGCTTGACGTTTTCGTCGCTGCCGGCAGCGCGCATGTTGGTCAGTTTTTTCGCGCGCACGACATTGAGCGCGACGTCGCGGTCGTCGTTGGCGCGGCCGACCACCATGCCTTCGTAGACCTCGGTGCCGGGCTCGATGAAGAAGCGGCCGCGCTGTTCGAGGCCCATCAGCGCGTAGCCCGTGACCGTTCCCGTATCGCTTGCGACAAGCGCGCCGTTTTGGCGGCCCGGTATCTCGCCGGCCAGCGGTTGATGATCGTAATAGGTGTGCGACATGACCGCCGTGCCGCGCGAAAGCGTCAGCAGTTCGCCGCGCAAGCCGAAGATCGCGCGCGTCGGCATCGTGTATTCGAGCCGCCGCGTCTCGCCGACCGTCAGCATGTTGGACATCTGCGCGCGGCGTTTGCCCACCGCTTCAATCACGGCGCCCGCGTATTCGTCGCGCACATCGATCACGACGTATTCGACGGGTTCATAACGCTCGCCGTCGCGTTCGCTGATGATCACCTGCGGCTTGGAGACGGCCAGCTCGTACCCTTCGCGCCGCATCGTCTCGAGCAGAATCGAGAGATGGAGTTCTCCTCGTCCACGCACTTCGAAGGTGTCGGCGCTCTCGGTATCGGCCACGCGCAGCGCGACGTTGGATTCCAGCTCGCGCATCAGCCGCTCGCGAATCTGGCGCGAGGTGAGGTACTTGCCTTCGCGGCCTGCGAACGGCGAGGCATTGACCATGAAGAACATCGAGACGGTGGGCTCGTCGACCGCCACCGCATGCAAGCTTTCCGGATGTGCGGCGTCGGCGATCGTGTCCCCAATATTGAGTCCCTCGATGCCGGAAACGCAGACGATATCGCCCGCACTGGCCTCGTCGACTTCGATCCGTTCGAGGCCGACGAACGTCAACAGTTTCGTTAACCGTAAACCGATCTCCACGTCGCCTTCGCGGGTCACTTTGGCGATCGGAGCGTTGGCTCGGGAAACGCCGCGAAAGACGCGTCCGATGCCGATGCGCCCGACGTATTTATTGTGATCGATCGCGGAGACGAGCATTTGAAACGGGCCGTCTTCGGCCGGCGCTTCGGGAACGTGCTCGGCGATCGTCTCGAACAACGGCTCCAGATCGCCGCTTGCATCATCGAGTGAACGTTTCGCAATGCCGGCCTTGCCGTTGGTGTAGACGACGGGAAAGTCGGCTTGTTCGTCGCTCGCGCCGAGCTCGATGAAGAGGTCGAAAACTTCGTTGACGACGTCGCTGGGCCGCGCATCGCGCCGGTCGATCTTGTTGATCGCGACAATCGCACGCAGATCGAGTTCAAGCGCCTTCCGCAGCACGAAGCGCGTCTGCGGCATCACGCCCTCGGCCGCGTCGACCAGCAGCAGAACGCCCTGCACCATCTGCAGCACGCGCTCGACCTCGCCCCCAAAATCGGCATGCCCGGGCGTGTCGACGATGTTGAACTTGATGTCGCCGTGTTTGACCGACGTATTTTTGGCCAAGATCGTGATCCCGCGTTCCCGTTCGAGCGGGTTGGAATCCATGATGCGCGTCGAAACCGCTTGACCCTCGCGAAAGACGCCGCTCTGCTTGAGCATGGCATCGACCAGCGTTGTCTTGCCGTGGTCGACATGCGCGATGATGGCCAGGTTCCGAATGTCGGGACGCGTTTTCACGCCATATAGTGTAGCATACCCGCGCCCATGGAGCGCCGGTAAAAGGAGGCTCAGATTCAGCGCGACTGTATTGCGCTACGTGCCGAAGCGCCGGCGCCTGCGCGCGTAGTCACTCAGCGCTTCGTCGAGCAATGTCGGGCCGAAATCGGGCCAATGCGCGGGAGTCGACCAGAGTTCGGCGTAGGCGATTTGATACAGCAGGAAGTTTGAGACGCGCAACTCCCCGCCGGTACGGATCAACAGATCGGGGTCGGGCAAACCTCTGGTGTAGAGGTATTCTGAAAGCAACTCGTCGTCGATCGCCGCGGGATCGAGGCGGCCGTCGCGCACGTCGTGCGCAATCGCACGCATGGCGTCGCCGAGTTCGCCGCGCGCACCGTAATTGAGCGCAAGATTGAGCAGCATGCCCGTACACGACTCGGTCGCGTCAACGAGCGCGTCGAGAGCGGTTTTCGTGATGGGCGGCAGATCGCCGATGCGTCCGATCGCGCGGACCCGAACGTTGGCCGCTTGTAGCGGGCGAGCTTCTCGCATGGCGAAGTAGCGAACGAGGTTCATCAGGGCGCCGACTTCGCGTTCGCCGCGCCGCCAGTTTTCTTCGGAGAACGCGTAGACGGTGAGGATGTCGATGCCGGCGCGAGCGGCTGCACTCACGGTCGCATGCAACGCTTCACCGCCGGCGCGGTGCCCTTCTTTGGAGGTCAGGCCGCGCTCGCGCGCCCAACGGCGATTGCCGTCCATGATCACGGCAACATGCCGCGGCACGGCGGTCTCGACGACCGCAGCGCGTTCGATCACGAGCTCGCCGCCAAACGGAATTTTCTCGCCGCGGTCCGCGCCGGTTCGCTCGCATTGACGCTGCGAATGACCGTTTCAAGCTCGTCGATATAGGCGAGGAACCGCGCACGCCCCGACGCCGTAATGGTCACGATCGTGACCGGCCGCCCGGTCGTAGCGCGGCGCTCGAGGTTGACGACCCCCGTCTCGGCGAGCGCATGGAGGTGACGGTTGAGGTTTCCGTCGGTCAGCGCGCATGCTTCCTGCAGGGCTCTGAAGCGCATGCCGTCGGCATGAGCGAGGAGGCAGCTGCAGACGGCAAGCCGCCCGCGCTCGTGAAAGATGCGGTCGAGTCCCTCATAGGCGAAGGGTGCGGTCTTCATGGAATCCTCTCTGGTTTACCATCGTTGCGAACGATCGCGCCGATGGCGATCTGGCCGCCGCCGAAGGCGATCGGCATGATCCACCATCCCAGCGGATCGATCGCGGGGAAAAGCAAGAGCGCCGTTGCAATCGCCCCGAACGCAACGGCGACGGCGACGACCTGATGCGGCACCATGGCGCGTGAGGCGAAAAGCCCCAGTGCATACGTTGCGCACCACATTCCCGGCAGCAGTTCGTCGAGGCCGCGCAATACGAGCGCGAGCGTAATGACGCCCCCGGCCGCGAGGGCCGGAACGATGCTCATCCCGACGGTGCGAAACTGCACGGCGGCTTGCGCGCCGCGATTGCGCGAACGCCAAGCGAAGATTGCGCCGTAGTTGAGCACGAGTGCGATGCCGAGGCAAGTCAGCCATATGAGCAAGTATGTCTGACGTTGGGCATGGCCGTGCGGCCACGGATCGACGAGCGCCTGAACGAGTCCGGCGACGATGCCCACCACGCCGCTTCCGATCGCAGCGCTGCCGGAATAGCCGTCGAAGCGTTGCACTCCCGCAAGTCGGCCGCGAACCTCCGCGAGGTCGGCAAACGCCTGGCGAACCTCCATCGGAGCGTTACTTTGCGAGACAAAGTTACGTTCCTGCCGTGTTGCAGCAGTCAGAACACCTTTCCGGTGTCGAGCAGAATCGTTACGGGACCGTCGTTGACCGAAGCGACGGCCATGGATGCACCGAATGTTCCCGTCTGCAGCGGCACGCCCGCCGCTATGAGTTCGGCTGCGAGTCGCTCGTATAGTTTGCGCCCGACTGTGGGCTGCGCCGCAGCGATGAACGAGGGGCGCCGACCGTGGCGTGCATCGCCGAGCAAGGTGAACTGCGAGACGAGCAGGACGGCTCCGCCAACATCAGTGACGCTCCGGTTCATGGCGCCCATCTCGTCGGCAAAGATGCGCAGCCCCTCGATCTTGCGGCCCAGCACGACGGCATCGTTGCCGACGTCGTCCGCCGCGACGCCGACGAGCACCAACAAGCCGCGCCCGATCGCCGCGACGAGCTGTTCCTCAACGTGAACGCTGGCGGATGTGACGCGGGTGACGACGGCACGCATCGTTCGCCGTTTCGGCGCGTGTTCTCCATCACAGTTTGAGGGTTGCTCACGCTTGTGGCTCGGGACGGTGGGGAGCGACGATATCGGACGGCTAATCGCCCTCCGGGGACGTTGTGAGGCCTAAGTTCTGGTTAGCATCGGTCGATAAGCGCGGTATGCGATGTGTGTCGCGCGTCACCTTGGTGTTCTTGTTGGCAACGGCAGGCTGCGCGGACGTCAATCATCTCCTCCCCAAGATGCGCGCTGCGTTCGCAAGCTCGCACACGACCGCGCTGCAAGCGGCCGCGGTGCAACCGGTGGTTCAGACGCCGTCTGCGTCGCAGCCGCGGCCACTCCCATCGGGAGCAGTCGACATGAGCGGCGTTTTGCAAGGCGCGGTGCGTCTGCCCGCCGACGTCCAGCACTTACGGGAAGCGATCGTCACCGGACTGATCATCATCAGCGTCCTGGGCATCACGAACATCGCGCTGATGTTTGCCGTGTTGGGCCGTTTGCGCCGCATGGCGCACGTCTCCGACGACTTCACCCTGCGGGCGCCCGTTATGACATATGCGCCAGCGCCTGCACGCGCGCCTGAGCCCGCCGTCGCGCCGATGCGAGCAGCGCCTGTTTCCGCTACCGCTGTGCTGCCGGCTCGTAGCTGCGCTTGCGGTGCCGAAATAAGTCCGCGTTCGCGCACCGGACGCTGCCGCGCCTGCGCACGCACCGCCACGATCCGCGCCAAACGAGCGGCGCGCTCCACCGAAATTCCGGTCCACGCGTAGGCCCTTCGAAGCCGCTCGCGCGAAAGGTGACAGTGCGGCCACCTGCAATGCCGCGCATTACCACCCCGTTGGGAGAGTACGAGTCTGGTGGCTCGCACGGTCTTCAAAACCGCTGAGGCCGTCGCAAGGCGGCTGGTAGGTTCGATTCCTACACTTTCCCGCCGAACTCTCCGCAAAGCCTTACGCCGTAAGCCTGTCACGCTAGTCGCGGTAAGGCCACGACGAGAGCCGTTTCGCATCGGCTAAAAGGGTCGGCGACCGTGGCGAGCCCCGAATACAGCCCGCACGCCGTCGAACGGATGGCCACGCTCGGCATAGATGATGCACAAGTCCGCGCCGTCTTAGCCGATCCATCCGTTCAACGAACGGCGTGAGGGGCGGCGAAGAGCCGGGAGTCATCGACGGCGGTGAAATCAAGGCCGTCGTGCACCAGCAAAGGAGGCCGAAACCATGCGGCACCTGATCGAGCTTCGCACACGAAGGTGAGCGCGGACCGGCCGGCTTACCTGCGCTTCCATCGTGCCACGGTCACCAATAGCGGGCCCTCCGACGAGGACCGACGACGTGGTAGTCGATCGCGCTGCGGATGGAAGCGTGGTCCGGGTCGAATTGATCTCCATCGTGCCCGAAAGCATCGCGGCGCTAGCGGCCGTCGCACGCCGTCTGGACCTCGACCTCTCGCCGCTCTTTGCGCGATCGCTGCCGACGCAGGCCGCCTAAGACGGCCGTTCTGACCGCGGCAGCCGCCCGGCGCACCGGCATGCGTGCTATGCCTCGTTGCGGTGCTCGTGTCGGCTGGTTTCGCCGGGGTTCGTTCCGCATCCGCCGCGACCAAAGCGCGTCTTAGGTGCCTATAGGGCACAGACCTTGACAGGACCGCCCTTCTATGCTATCGGAAGCGCCACAGCTTTAGATGTATTTAAGAGGGCCGTAACCGTGCCATTACGCTTCTTCGCCGCAGCCTGTCTTTGCGTGAGTTCGTGGTGGCTTGTCAGCGCATCGGCCTATGCGAACTCGGTGGCTGACGTTCAAAAAAGCATCGATGCCAAAGTCGCACGCTCGACCGCTGATGATTTGATGCAATTCTCACGAGGAGCGCCTAAAGGTTCGCGAGTCTACCTATTCGACCAATATCAGATTCGTGACGGCTCAAACTTTACGACAGTACCGATTTATTCTACCTTCCATCGCGATCTACGCGGCCTCCACGTAACTGACCTCGTTCATGGAGTTAATCTGTCGTTTTCGCCAAGCGCAACGGTTACTCGACAGAACAACGTCGGTGTCACGATCGTCAAACCTGGCGAAGCTCTTACTCCGGAACTGCAAAAAGCGCTTCCGATTGGTGCTGCACGCCTTGTTCGAGTAGTCTCATACCAAAGCGAGGGTCCGGAAGACATTTGCCCTCAGACGCTTATCGACTGCGTCGGGGGCGGATCAAAGCAGTGGGGGCGGCGGCGGTTGCGACCCTAAGCCTTTTGGCACGATTACCCAGTTATGTAATAGCTGCGCTCCGAAGGGTAGCTCCACGATCACTGCTGGGTATCACATTCCGATGACGTATGATGGTGTGACAGTGACCGCCCCTGTAACCGCACGTATTTGCGTTTCACTTGGGACACAGACGAAAACGTGCAGTCCTAACGACAATCTGACTCCCGGTGGTGATTACAATTTGCCCCCTCAGACGTTCGCAGGAGGAGGCACCGCTGGCGCGTCAATGGAGTTCCTGTTTGGTAATTACGATGAGAAAGGCACCGGACAGGGCACCGCTCCGGGATGCATGTGGATGCCCGGCTGCAGTTTCGCTCCTCACTACTAAGGCTTAGGGATTGACGGTATCGTTATCGCCGCCGTCTGGATCGTGTCTCGCAGATCGCGGTGGCGTCAGAGCCGCTTGAAATAGGCTTCATGGGTTTGTAGCGTCCCACAAACGACTGAAGTTGAAAAAGCCGAAATTGGCTGTGAAATCATAGCTTTCAAAAAGCCAAATGTAGATGGTGAGTCGCCATGCTGAGTGCTGCGCCGCTGCGCTACGCCGGCTCAGGGGCCGGCGTAGCGAAGAAGCGGATCAATCGTCGAATGTTTTGCGCCGTAGCTGCCATCAATGTCTGTTCAGCGACGTTCCAGAGTCTTCGTAAGCGGAATCGGCGCAACTTGATCACAGTTTTAAGCTCCGCGAAGAGCACCTCGACCTTCTTGCGTTCCCGCCACGATCGCCAATATGCTTCGGTGCCGCCCAGTTCCTTAGCACGCTGGCGGGCCGGTTCGTCAAAGTTCACAACGAGACGTCGACCGCGACCCGCTGTGCAAAGCGATTTGAGCGGGCACGCCGCGCAGTCTTTGGGCGAAGCGTTGTACGTGTACACCCTCGATGCTCGGCCGATGCCGCGGTACGTCAGGAGCTTGCCGGTCGGGCAGCGATACGCGTTGATCTCGGGCTCGAAGACGAAGTCGTCGCGCGTGAAGAATTCGGCATTTTGCCGCGTCCGATCGATAACCCGAATGTGCGGCGCGATGTCTCGGTTCAGTAACCATGCAAGGAATTCGCCGCTGCCGTAGGCTTTGTCGGCGCCTAAACTTTGCGGCTCGATAGCAAACGTTGCTTCCACTCGCTCGACCATCGTGCGCGCCGCAGCCACTTCCTGCGAAAAACGCGCCGGCGTCGCTTCAACGTCAAGGATGATGTTACTCTCGTTGTCGATGAGGTAGTTGTCGTAGTAGCTGAGTTGAGCGGGAACGCCGCCCTTGGTTGCCCATGTCGCGTCAGGATCGCTTGACGAGATTTTGCCGCTGTCCGCTGATGGGCTTTGGTTTTCGGACGATGGCGTGGGATTTGCGGTCTCCACCTCGACCAGATACTCGCGAAGGGTACGCGAGACTTTGGCGGCTTCAGGAAGCTGTTCGCGCGACACGCGGCTCTTGCTGCTGGCATCCGCCGCGATGACCGTGCCATCGACGGAAAGCCGCTCACCTTGCACGAGTCCGACGTTGACGCATTGCTGCACGATGGTTTCGAAGAGATCACGGAAGACTGACGAGTCGCGAAAGCGGCCGTGCCGGTTTTTGGAAAACGTCGAGTGATCCGGCATCGATTGATCGAAGCCAAGACCGGTGAACCACCGGTACGCGAGGTTCATACCGACTTCGTCAAGCAACCGCCGCTCGCTCGTGATGCCGTAAAGATATCCGATCAGCAGAATGCGCAGCAAGATTTCCGGATCGATCGACGGCCGGCCGATCTCGCTGTACAAGGGACGCAGTTGCTCGCGGATCGGTCGAAGATCGATGTGACGATCGATGGCGCGCAGCAGATGATCCGCTGGAACCCAATCATCGAGACAGAAATACTGGAACATCGCGGTCGTCTGTAATCGACTACCCATCATCGCGTTGCGTTGCCTCCGCAGCGTCGCTCGTTGCGATGATTATATCTTACACTGCAACACGGAACAAGCGTTTTTCAACAGCATCGACCCTTTCCGGGATGATTTTGCGACCTAAGCGTGAAGCCGTTTTGCGTGTCCGAAAATCTGTCCCGAAAGGAAACGGCGGGATTCCGCTCGACGAGCTGCTCGCGGCACATGCGGCCGGAGACGGCCGGCTCGATGCTCTGGTGAGTCGCTACCGCGGGGCTGTCGTCCCGGGGTCGGCGATCGAGAACCAGCCGTCGGCGGCCGTGCCGACGACGAAACGACCAAAACCGCCCGCAAATAAAGCCCTAGGAGGGCGTTCCGCTCGATCGAATGACTCCCAGGTCACCCCGCTCGCCGAACCGCGCCTCGTGGGCTACGCGCGCGTCTCGACGGACGAACAGACAACGGCGTTGCAGCTCGACGCGCTGCGTGCCGCCGGCGTCGATGCCGTTCACGAAGACTCGGCCTCGGGCGCGTCGCGATCGCGCCCCGGCCTCGCTCGCGCGATCGAGGATCTTCGCCCCGGTGACACGCTGGTCGTCTGGCGGCTCGACCGGCTTGGCCGCTCACTGCGCGACCTGCTCGACATTGCCGAAATGTTACGGGAGCGCGACGTCGCGCTGCGTTCGCTCACTGATCACATCGACACGGGGACAGCAGCGGGCCGCATGCTCTACGCCGTGCTCGGGGCCGTCGCGCAGTTCGAACGTGACGTGCTGCGCGAGCGCACCGTCGCCGGTCTTGCGGCCGCGAAGAAGCGCGGCGAAAAACTTGGTCGCCGGCCGGTCCTGACGCCGGCGCAAATTCGGGAGGCAAAGAAAATGCTTGGGCGCGGCGAGAATCCAAATCAGTGTCGCGCGCATTCTGCGCTGCGGCAAGTCGACGTTATACCGCGCGATCGCGTAGACGACCGGAAACAGTTGGACCCGGCATCAAGCAAGGCCCAGTGAGGGCTTTCCCCGCGAGACGTTTGTCGCCCTGAAGCTCAGACTCGGGCGCCCGCTTAAACCTAGATCCGGTGTACCACGTCATCCTTTCAGCGCGCCCCGGCGAGTCGCTCGACGTCGAGCAAGCAAAGCTTGCCGTCGATCTATCGCCGTGCGCGATTCTTCGCGTTGGCGTACTTGCAATGCGACCGCTTCCATTTCGAGTGCTGCGGTCTCATGGGATGCGACGAGCCCGCTCCAGGAAGCAACGAGATCGTCACGGATGCGCCCGCGTTTGTCCAGCTCGACATACCGCTGTAGCGCACCGAACGACAGCCCCTCCGGCGCGTCGCTTGGGGGCAAGCTTGGCGATCATTCGCTCAGTACGAAGCGCTCGATGGCGAGCGGCCGGCGAGCCGCCGCGCGGTCACCGCAAGGTCTGCCCGGATCGATGCGAGCTCGTCCAGCAGCTTCTCGACGGCAGCGTCGACGTTGGCGATCGCGGCCCGCGCATCGCGTGTCGCTTCTGCCAGCGCAAAGGCGTGGCGTTCCGCGTTGAGCGCGGTCGCCGGCATCTCGAAAAAATGCTTGAGGAGCCCGAACGCACGACCGAGCTCGCCGCGCGAGCGGTGCACCTCGTCGGCAACACGCCGAGCACGCCGGCGAGGCGCGAGACGTCCGCCAGCGGCAGCTCCGACGGTTCCGGACGCGCAAGCGGCGACCGCCGAGACGACCGTCCCGGGTCGTCCAGGAGTGCCGCGACGTAGGTGCTGACCTCCACGGCGCGCTCGCGGGCCGCGCAGCGCAACCGCAGCGCATTTTCGGGGCGCAGGCGTAGCTTCACTTGCTCCGTCGAGCGCCCGCTATCGCGGAGCCGAGCTGCAGGCGTACCGTTGCTGCGGGTACCCGCAGCTATATCCCGTCCCTTCACCAGCGTCCGCAGAACCTTACACGTTCCCGCCGTTAGCTTCGTCAACGCGTGCGCTTGCGCACTAAAATGGACAAGCTTGCAGCCGATGCTGGTGATAGAGGCGCAGGACACGCTTGACGACACTCGCTGCGACCCGCAAGAAGTCTTCGGTTTTCCGAGGCTTCTTTTGCTTAGACCGACGGCTCGGGGTCCCGGCCCTCTCGGCGGACCTAGCGCATCTGGGACTAAATGTGCGGAGCGATGGGCCGCTTCACACGCGCGGAGCGGACGCGCATTTGCTACAACTCTCGTATGAGAAAGACGGCGACACCCCACTTGGATCGCATCGCGCGACAAGCTGCCGCGCTGACTCACAATAAAGTCCCCGGCCCACTGCTCGTCGAGATCGGCGATATTCGGCTGTCCATCGGCTCGATCGTCAAAGAACGCCATCCGGCCATTCGCGCCGCCCTGGAAATCATCGTCTCCGCCGCGCTGAAACGAGCATAACGAGCAAGCGAGCCTGATCCTCCGGGCGAGGTAACGCCGAACAGCGACCGATAGCATCCGGACGTGGACTACGATCCGCCCTCGCGGCGTTCGATCGGCATCATCGGCGCAGGCGCGCTCGGGACACTCTTCGCCGTTGCCTTATCGCGCGCCGGCTTCGACGTGCGGGTCTTAGTGCGCGATGCAAAGCAAGCGCGTGAGATCGAATCGCGCGGCGGCGTGGCGCTTCTCGATGACCCGAAACCGACGGCGCGGCCGCCGGCAACGGCCGATCCCCGCGCGCTCGCGCACGTCGACGCCGTGCTCGTGGCCGTCAAGACATACGCTACGGAATCGGCGCTGCTGCCGCTCAAGGACGTGCTGAAGCCGGATGTTCCAATCGTGTCCCTCCAAAACGGAATCGTGGCGCGCGATCAGATCGCGCGAGTGCTCGGAGTGGGCCACCCGATCGCACTCGCTCCGACGACGGAAGCAGCAACGTCGGCGAGCCCCGGCCTGACGCGTCACACGGGATCCGGTGAGACCTGGATAGGATGGGCTGCGCACTCAACCGGCGACGACGGCGCTTTGGCGGCCCTGGTTGCCGGATTGCGACGGGGGGGCCTGGCCAGCGAGATCGTGTCGCCGGTTGAGCCGCTCGTCTGGGGAAAGCTCGTGATCAATGCAGCCATCAACCCCGTCACGGCCCTGGCCGGCGTTTCCAACGGCGCTTTGCTCGAGAACCGCACCCTGCAGCATCGCGCGATGCAACTCGCGCGCGAAGCGGCAGCCGTGGCCCTCGCGGAGGGCGTTCGTTTGCCGTTTGGTAGCGCCGGCGCCGAGGTGAAGCGCGTCGTTCGCATGACGGCGCAGAACCGCTCCTCCATGCTGCAAGACCTCGAGCGCGGGATGCCGACGGAGATTGAGGCGCTCAACGGCGAGATCGTGCGACGCGCGCGGACGCTCGGCATCGCCGTGCCCGAGAACGCGCGCGTTCTCGACGAGGTTCGGGCGCGCAGGAAGGCGTAGCGCGAAACCATGGCCGTCGTTCGCCGTCTCGGGTCCGCTGCGATTCGCAGCCGTAAGGGCGGCCGGTTTCCGGTCGTCACGGCATATGATGCGCCGTTCGCGCGTTGCGCCGAGGCGGCGGGCATCGACGTTCTGCTCGTCGGCGATTCGGTCGGCATGGTGGTGCTCGGATACGATGCAACGGTTCCCGTGGAACTGAGCGACATGTGCCGGCATGCAAGTGCGGTAGCGCGCGGCGCCAGGCATGCACACCTGATCGTCGACATGCCCTTCGGCAGCTACGAACCGAGCGACGCCGATGCGGTCCGCGCTGCCGTCGCGCTCGTGAAAAGCGGCGCGGGCAGCGTGAAATTAGAGGGTGGGGCCGCAATGGCGCCGCGCATTGCCGCGATCGTCAACGCCGGAATTCCGGTGGTCGCGCACTTGGGGGTGTTGCCGCAAACGGCTGCCATCGGTTCGGGTTTCAAGCGCAAAACGGATCGCGCGGCGCTGATCGCCGACGCGCACGCGATTGCGGCGGCCGGCGCGTACGCCGTTGTTCTCGAGATGGTCGACGAGCAATGTGCAGCGGACATTACCGAGTCCCTTGCCATCCCGACCATCGGCATCGGCAGCGGGGCATCGTGCGATGGGCAGGTCCTGGTTCTGCACGACGTCCTCGGTCTCTATCCCGATGCACCGTCCTTCGCGCGGCGCTATGCGGAACTCGCGACCGCGGCGACTGAGGCGTTGCGAGCGTACGGTGACGACGTTCGGGCGGGCTCCTTTCCGCCGCCGGCGCCACGCTCGGTTTCGGCGCTCAACGCGCACGGGTGAACGAGCCGCAGATCATCGCAGTCGGCGGCGCGCTGCTCCGCCCGGAAACCGGCAATACGGCGCTTGAGCGATACATCGTCGATGCCTGCGGCAAGGAACGGCCGCGCGTCTGTTTCGTACCGACGGCGAGCGGCGACGACCTTACCTACATCGCGCGATTCTGCGAGACGTATGGGCGTCTCGGCGTCGAAATGGACGTTCTACGCTTCTTTCGGCGGACGCCGCCGGATTTGCGCGAGTATCTCTTTGCTTTCGATGTCGTTCACGTCGGCGGCGGCAACACGCGCAGCATGCTCGCAATCTGGCGACACTGGAATTTCGATCGTGTCGTACGCGAAGCGTGGGAGCGGGGAACCGTCCTGTGCGGTTCGAGCGCAGGCTCCATCTGCTGGTTCGAACGCGGGGTCACCGATTCGGTCGCGGGCCGGTTGGAGGCCATGGAGTGCCTCGGGTTCTTAGCCGGCAGCAATTGCCCGCACTACGACGGCGAAGCGGAACGGCGCCCCGCGTACCACCGGCTCGTTGCCGCCGGAGAGCTGATGGACGGATACGCCTGCGACGACGGGGTGGGGCTGCACTTCCTGGGAACGACGTTGAAGCGCGTCGTCGCGTCGCGACCGAACGCGAATGCCTACCGGGTCGTTGCTGACGGAAGACGGGTACAGCAACAGACCCTGCCCGCAGAGCAAGCCATGAGCATTGCTTCTAACCGCCCAGCATAATCGTTTGAAACTCGCCGACGCGCTCGAAGCCGACGCGCTCGTACAGCGCCATCGCGGTTGTGTTGTAGCCGTTCACGTAGAGGGAGAGATTGGGCACGTTGTCGAGCAGGTGATCGCAGATGGCGCCGAGCGCACGCGTGGCGTAGCCGCGGCCGCGCATGCGTGGAGGCGTCCAGACGCCTTGCAGTTGCGCCGTCGCAGGCATGACGGCGCCGATGTGGCACATGAATGCAAGCCGCTCGTGGTGGCGATAGCGCCACAGCCAACCGGCTTGGATGATGCGCGCCGTTCGCGTTCGGAACTCATTGCTCACGACCGGAGCATCGTCGCCCATCTCGCCGGCGATCATCGCCGACGCGTTGACCGCGATTTCATCGAGTTCCGCCAGCGTTGCGGGCGCGACGTCGGCGTCGGCACGCGTGTAGCGCAACTGGGAACGCCCGATTGCGTAGAGCGGCTGACTGGTGCGCACCACCCGCGGTTTGGGAAAAGCCGTCGCGGCATGCGACCAGAGACATTCCACGTCCGGCCGGCGGCCGACGATCATGCGCGCCTGGTGCGCACTGGAGCGGGCACGTTCGCCGAATGCGTCGAGCGCTCGAACGTCGTCGCCGCTCGGGACGATCTGCAGGCCGTAGGAGCACGCCCCGCGCACCGCCCCGCCAGCGTCGCGCCAGAGTAGCATGTCGGCTCCGTTGCGCAGTTGCCGCGTGGCAAGCAGCCAGTAGACATACACGTTATCGAAAGGCCGCTGCGCGAGGTAGCGCAAGGCTTCGTCTTCGTTTGCGGTCGAGACGCGCTCGAGCGGCTCGCTCACCAAGACGTTATCTCTTAAGTAAGCTTGCGAACGAAAGTTGGTTTCGAGGTTGGTGCGCGGCTGCCGCCTGCGGGTTCCACGCTCACGGCGACTGCCGCCACGTCATAAGCCGAGACTGCCAGTTCGATGAACGCAATGCCGTCACGGTTGGGCACGAACGTTCCGCCCGGCGTCATGGTCTTTTTGCCGTTGGCAAGCGTCCACGTCTGATAGACTTTGCCGTCGGGGGGCGGCGGCAGTTGGTGCAGCGCCACGTACAGGCGCCCATCGTGGGCGATGACCACCCCATTGTGGATGGCGTACCGTTTCGCGTGTGGCCCGAGCAGCCCCAAGACATTGCGTTCGAAGTCCGTGCGCTGCGCCGACGACTGCTGCGCAACCCGCGCTGCGCGGTCGTAATCATTGCGCAGATTTGCATTCTGAATTCCGAATCCGGCCGCGATCAGAATGGCGGCAGCCGTCGCAGCCCACGGCAGGTAAGCGCGGCGCCGGGCGGCGGCGGCTTGCGGAGCGTGCAGCGGGGCGCGAACCGACGCCATGATGCGGCGCTTGCGGCGCGCCGCGCCGACTTCGTCGGAGCCTAGCGGTTCTTGCGCGGCGTAGCCGATCAGGTCGGCGGCGGGACGAAGTTCCGCATAGAGCGCGCGGCATGACTCGCAGCTACCGACGTGCAGGGCGGCTGTCTGCGCTTCAGCTTCGGGCAAGACGCCGAGCGCGAGGCAGGCGATCTCGTCGAGAAACGCGTCGTCGTGCAGGTTCATCGGGTCACGCTCGTCTCGAGTTCCGCGCGCAACTTGCGCAGGCCGGCTCGGATGCGCGTCTTTACGGTACCCAGCGGCGTCGCGGTGCGACGAGCGATCTCTTCATGCGTGACGCCGCCGAAGAAGCCTAGTTCGATCGGATCGCGTTGCTCTTGCGGTAACGTCGTCAGCGCCACGCGCACCCGCTCGGCGTCGATTTTCGAGAGAACGAGGTCGTCGGTCACTTCTTCGAGCGCGACGTCGACCGACACTTGGTCTTCATTGCGACTCGAGCGGCTGCGCAGCGTATCGAGCGCACGGTTGCGCGTGACGCGCGCAAGCCAAGCTCCGAAGTTGCCGCTTACGAAGGCTTCCGGCGCACTCCAGAGCTTCAGAAAGACGGCTTGCGTCAGATCTTCGGCCGCCATGGCATCTTGCAGCATCTTGAGAGCGATGCCGTGAACGAGCCGGTGATAGCCGTCGTATAGCGCTTCGAACGCCGCGACGTCTCGTTCGCGGACGCGCGCCATGAGGCGGCTGGGATCAAGCACATATTGCGGCTTCGGCTCATCTTGGGAGCGGCCCTCGGGTTGGGGGCCTCGTAGTCGTAAAGGTCCGGAGTTCTGTGCGGGAAACGCATCGGGACTGCGGCTGGATGTTAGAACGCGCTGGGAAGTGGGTATCGGCCGCGGCCCGCTCAGAGAATCCCCCGTACCGGGGGCCTTCACGAAACTCCAAGCGAGGCGAGCGTGTCGTGCGCATCGCCATGAACGCCGACCTCAATTTCGTGCGCGAGCGGATCGATCCGTACCGCGCATACGCCGATGAAGCCGATCGCCACGACAGCGACATGCGCGTGCGCGCATATGTCGGCAACGCCTTGACGCAAGCGCAGGCTCCTCTTGGTGAAGCGCTCGATGCGACGACGCGGGGACTGCTGGAAACCGTCCTGATGAAATGCATGTTTACCGATCAGGCCTTCATCCGGAAGTTCGAGCATGGTCCGCTCGACGAACCGACCGTCGCGGCGCTCGTGCGATCCGATCGCAATCTGCTCGATTCGGCCGACCGTGCGCGTTCCGCGGACGCTGGGAGCATGGCTGGAATCCTCCACGAAATCGATCGCGAGTTCGAAGCGCGGCGCTCGCCTGAACCCGTCGCGTAAGGAATCCGCTTTGCCGCGCATGCGCGCGTAGTTCCGGCCGCACGTCATAGCTCCGGCGTTCGCGTGCGCTCATCCAAGAGCCGGCATACCGGGATGCAGACGTTTCACGACCGAAACAGCGCCGCGTGAAGGCTTGGTCAGCCATCTTGCTTGCGCTCCTCGGGCTCATGTCAGCAGCCCTTTTCGGGCGCATATCTTCAACCCAAGCGGATGAGGCAATGGCGGACGTGCACCTAATACCGCGCCCGCGGCACGTCACCGTCGTGCCGGGTTGCGCGTTACCGGCCGGCGCCGTGTGGAGCGCTTTACGCAAGGCTGGTCTCGATCCGGGCGGTATGGAACTCTTGGATTCGCGGTGGTCGGCACTCGGAATCGGCAGTGAATTGGGGTCTATCACCGTCACAGTGCCTGCGCACCACGCGGACACGTTCGCAGGTCCTCAGGACTACACGCTGGACATCGGTGCAGCCGGCGTTCGGATCGCAAATCACGACTCCGCTGGCCAGTTCTATGCGCTTGCCACCCTCGCGCAACTCCCGGTCCGGCACCACAATGGCTGGCAGGTTCCGTGCGTGCACATCGTCGACGCGCCGGCATTACGCTGGCGCATTCTTTCCGACGACGTTTCCCGCGGCCCGCTGCCCACGATGCGTTATTTCAAAGAGCGCATCCGCACGATCGCCGGCTTCAAGTACAACGGCTACTCACCGTACATGGAGCACGTTTTCGTCGATCCCAAGCATCCATTGCCGGCGCCCCTCGACGGCATTACGCCAGGACAGTTGCACGTTCTCGCCGTGTACGCGGCGCGCTTTCACGTCGCGTTCATCCCCGAGCAGCAAACCTTTGCGCACATGCACGAGACCTTGAAGTGGGAACGCTATGCGCCGCTCGCGGAAACGCCGCACGGCTATCTGCTGGCGCCCGCGAATCCGGCCGGCGAAGCATACGTGCGCGACCTCATAACCGATGAACTGGCCGCCGTGCCGCGTCCGCCGTTTTTTCACATCGGCTCCGATGAACCGGCAGACCTGGGCCTGGGCCGTTCCAAGGAACTGGTCGCCGCGCAAGGAGAGGGCACCGTCTATGCGCGGCACGTCATCGATACGGCGAACTTCGTGCTGACGCACCACGGAGGCACTCCGTTGATTTGGGACGACGCACTGGCCCGTCATCCCGAATTGTTCGGTTCACTGCCGAAGCAACTGGTGTTCGTCAATTGGCACTACGGTCTCGAGCCGACGTACCGGCCGTACATCGACCGGATTGCGCGCGGCGGTTTCGGGCAGATGGTCGCACCGGGAGCGCTCAATTGGAACGAGATCTACCCCGACATCGACGATGCGCTTGCGGCGATCGATCGTTTCGTGACCGAAGGCAAAGCGGCGCACGTGGACGGTCTGTTCCAAACCGTCTGGCACGACGATGGTGAAACGCTGTTCGAAGCGACGTGGTACCCGATACTGTACGCGGCCGCGAGCGCGTGGGAGCAAGATTCCGTCGACCACGCCCGCTACGCGCGCGACTTTCCGTCTGCGTTTTTCGGCAGCGGCGATGCGCGTTATGCCGACGATCTCGCGTCGCTCGCGCGCTGCAACGCCTTGCTGCACGGCAACCCGCGCGAATATGGCGACTACCTCTTTTGGGACGACCCGCTCGCGCCCGACCTCGCCAACGTTCCGAGCGTGATGGATCTGCCGGCGTTACGGCTCAGCGCGGAAAACGCCATCGCACATCTTCGTCTGGCGGACCCACCGCCGTTGCACGCCAACGCTGCCGCGGTGATGTTTCTCGCCGCGCGTCGCTATGACGCGCTGGGACGCGAGTATCAGATCCCGCAGGAAGCGCGCGCCTATTATGATGCTGCGGCTGCAAACGCGAAGGCGCACCTGGGCTCGGTCTATCGGGGATTGTACCTCGCGCGATATCTATTTTGGGAACAGCGCGACACGATGCTGGCGCTCGAGCCGCTCGTTCGTGCGGCGTGGGAGTACGAAGATCGGCCGAGCCACGAAGCAAGCGTCCTCGAACGGTACCGGATTGCCGCCGACCGTGCCATCGCACGAGCCGACCGCCTCGGCGACGTCACGTTCGGCGACTATGCCCACAAGAAAACGTTGCCGTCGTTCGATGCGGCGCTGGGAATCGAAGCGCTGCCGTGAGCGCCGGCGTCGCCAAAAGCGCCGCCTTGCTCGCGGCGTGCCCGCTTGCGCAGTCTCACACCGGCGGGTGTGCGTGGTGCGGTGCGGCGCTGCCGCCGCGGCGGCGGACCTGGTGCAGCGACCGCTGCGGCACGACCTTTTGGACCAATCACTGGTGGACGCTGGCGCGCAGGGCGGCAAAGCGGCGTGACAAGTATCGCTGCAAGCGTTGCGACGCGACCGGGCCCAAACGTCCGAACCCGACGAAGGCGGCGTCGCCCAGCGTGCACCGCAGCGCGATGCGCGCCTGGCGCAGTGCTCGAAAGCAGGCTCGTATGGAGGTGAACCATCGCGTTCCGTGCCGTGGGGCACACCGGTCGCTCAGTTGCGCGCATCACCTCGACAACCTGGAAACGCTCTGCCCGAGGTGTCACCGCGAACACACCGCCGCGGTGCGGCGCCGGCGGCTCGATGGCTGAGCATCTCGCCGGCGTCTCGATGCTGGGCATCTTCGCGCTCGCCGCCGCCTTGATGTACGCCCGGGCCTTGCCCGCGTTGCTCGCCGTGCCGCTCATGGCCCTCGCCATCGTAGCGGTCGCCGGTGGGGGTCTCGCCGGCTTGCAGACGACGATCGTCGACGGCACGACGAAACTTGCTCCCGTCATCGTGACCGTCGTTTTTGGGGCACTGCTCTCGCGGGTCACGTTGTCGACCGGCATCGCCGAAACGATCGTCACGTACGCCGCTGAATTCGGAGGCGATCGCCCGGCGCTCCTTGCGCTCGCGCTTTCAGCGGCGGTCGCCGCGCTGTTCACGTCGCTGACGGGCCTGGGCGCGATTATCATGGTGGGCTCGATCGTGCTGCCGATCATGCTGACGATCGGCGTCCCGCGCAAGACGGCCGCGACGCTGTTCATGCTCGCCTTTGCCCTTGGGTTCATCTTCAACATCGCGCAGTGGACGTTTTACACCAAGACCTTCGGCGTCGAACGCGCGCAGATGCAGCCGTTCGCGTACGCGCTCGCCGGACTCGACGCAGTGGCGTTGCTTGCCTTTGCCGCCGTGCGCTTTCGGACGTCGCGCGGATATGCGACCTGGGCCGTCGCGCTCGAAGAACCCCTCGCTCGCAAACGGGCGCCGGCCCTGGCGCTCGTGACGCCCATATTACCGATCGTCTTGTATTTTGCGCTCGGCATGAATCCGATCGTCGCGTTTGCGCTGGCCGCGCTCTTCGGAGCGCTCGTGGCGCGGCCGCAGCGCGCCATCGAAACGCTGGTCGCAAGCGCGATCCGCGGCGTCGAAGACGTCGCGCCCGCCGTCCTGCTGTTCATGGGAATCGGCATGCTGCTCGTTGCGACCGGCCTGCCCAGCGTCAAGGCCGGGCTCGCGCCGCTGGTCGCTGCCATCGCGCCGCGTTCGTGGCTGGGTTATGTCGTGTTGTTTGGTGTCTTTTCGCCGCTCGCGCTCTACCGCGGGCCGCTCAATCCATTCGGCGTCGGCATCGCCGTCTACACGGTCCTGGCGGGGCTCGGTGTACTACCCGCCGTGACGTTGGTGGCCGCGATCATGGCCGTCGTGCAGGTGCAGAACGTGTGCGATCCGACGAATACGCAAAACGTGTGGGTCGCCAACTTCAGCGGTGTGCGCGTCGAGGAGATTACGAAGCTTACGTTGCCCACGCAGACTGCGGTCGCCATTGCTGCAACGTTTGTCGTGGCTCTTTTCGGCGGCGCACTGCTGGGTACGCAGCCGTTCACGTTCGGTACGCCTGCGAATGCGGCGGTGACGGAGGCTGCCGGAATGTTCGCTCCGGCGTCGGCCACGGCCACGCTGCGCGTGTACGGCGAACACGATCCGGCATCGGTCGCGGTGATCGGTCAGCTTCGGGCGACGATCGACCGCGGCTGGAGAGGCTTCCGCACGGTGGATGCTAGCGGCGATCCGGCGGCGTCCGATTGCGCGCACAAAACGTACGTCGCCGCGTTGCGCGTCGTTCTGGATGCCGATGAAGTCGGATTGGAACTCGCAGACTGCGCCGGCTGGCCGGTCGATCAATGGTACGTTCCGCGCAGCGACGACGTGCGGCACGATGCGCTCGCGGCGCTCTTCGAACTGCGCACGTGGATGGTCGATAACCCAGGCCTAGCGCGAGGCTTGTTCAGCGACGGACTTGCCTACGAGCCCCGTGCGGGCCCGACGTACTATTACAGCTTGTTCAAAACCGTTGACGGTGAGATGCGTGCGTATGTACGCCCGGGCGGCCCGGCCTACGTCGCCGGCTTGCGCACGAACGACATCATCGAAAAACTCGACGGCAAGTATTGGTGGGAATACGGTACGTTCGAAACCCAAGCGCGCGCTTACGATGGCCTACCGCACACCTTCGATATCATTCGCGGTGCAGCGAATCAGACCGTCACGCTGGGTAAACCGTTCCGGGGTTGAGTCCGGCGCTGCGCGTCGGGATCGATGTCGGGGGGACGTTCACCGACGTCGTCGTCGTCGAAGCCGGCACGCGCACGATCGTGGCCCGGGTGAAAGTCCCGACGACGCACGGCGCAGCCACTGGCGTAGCGGAAGGTATCATCGCCGCTTTGCGACGTGCGCTCGCCGCCCCGGGCGTCGATGTCGCGCGGATCGCGTTCATCGCACATTCGACGACGCAGGCGACCAATGCGTTGCTGGAGGGAGACGTAGCCTCTGTCGGAATCGTCGGGCTGTACGGACGCTTGGGGTGGCTGGAGCGCGAGCAGTTGCGCCTTCCTCCGATTCGGTTGGGACCAACGGCGATGCTCTCGCCGAGCGTTGCGTTCGCGCGCGCCGGAGACGAACGGGCGCTTGAACGCGCAGTCGATACGCTGCTCGTTCACGGGGCGCAGGCAATCGTGGCGAGCGAAGCGTTTGGCGTCGATACGCCGGCGCGCGAGCGACGCGCGGTTGCCTATGCGCGCGAACGCGGCAGTGCGGCGACGGCGGGACATGAGGTGGCAACGACATACGGGCTGCGCGCGAGAACGCGGACGGCCGTCGTCAACGCGGCGATCCTGCCCCGCATGGAACGGACGTCGCGCTTGACCGCAGACGCCGTCACGAACGCCGGTATCGGCGTTCCCCTCATGATCATGCGCAGTGACGGCGGCGTGATGGACGTCGCGGAAGTCGCGCGCCGCCCAATCCTTACGATGCTTTCGGGGCCGGCGGCCGGCATTGCCGGCGCCTTGCTGCATGAAAGCGTCACCGACGGCATCTTCATCGAAGTCGGCGGGACGAGCGCGGACTGTTCCGTCATTCGCCGCGGTCAGCCGCAGATGCGGCCCGCGCAGGTCGGCGGCCATCGCACCATGTTGAGGACCCTCGACGTGCGCACGCTCGCGATCGCAGGCGGAAGCATCATGCGTTTCGACCCCAAAGGACGCGGCCTCGCGGCGTTGCGAGACGTCGGGCCGCGCTCCGCGCACATCGCGGGCCTGGGCTACGCGTGTTTCGCCGATCCAGCGCAGCTCGGCACTGCTAGGGTGATCGGCGTTCGCCCGCAGCCCGGCGACCCCGACGACTATCTGGCGTTGGAGTTGGGCGGCGGCTTTCGGATTACGCTGACGCCCACGTGCGCGGCCAATTTCCTCGGCTACGTTCCTCCGCACAACTTTGCGCGTGGAGATGATGAAGCAGCCCGCAGCGCGTTCACGTGCGCCGGTGCGCATTTCGGCGTGTCCGCCGAAGCACTGGCGCACGCGATCCTCGTACGCGCGACCGACAAGCTCCACGCCGCAATCCAGGAACTCATCGCCGACTACGAGCTCGCGCGTGAAGACGTCGAACTCATCGGCGGCGGCGGCGGAGCAGCCGCGCTCGTGCCGTTCACCGCCGACCGCTTCGGTTATCGGTACCGGCTGGCCCGTGATGCCGAGGTCATCTCGCCGCTCGGCGTTGCGCTCGCCCTCGTGCGCGACGTCGTCGAACGCACGATCCTCGCTCCTACGCCGGCCGACATCGTGCGCGTGCGGCGCGAGGCGCACGAACGGGTCGTCGCCGCCGGTGCAGCTCCGGACCTCGTCGAGGTAACGGTCGAGATCGATGCGCGCCGCAACCTCGTGCGCGCAATCGCTTCGGGTGCGACGGCGGCAGAGAGTAAAGCGCTCGTCACTACCGACGAAGCGAACGACAGCGAAAAGAAGGCGGCGGCGGCGCGCGCGCTGCGCGCCAACGGAGCCGCGCTCGCCGAGGAGGCGTGCGCCGGAACGTTCGTCTGCTACCGCGCAGCAGGCGCGCACGGGGATACGTGCGTCGTCGATTCGCGTGGCGTCGTGCGCCTCATCGCGCGCCGAGCCCGCGTCGCGACGACAACGGTCGGCCATTCGCAACGCGTGCTGGCCGCACTCATCGACGAGATGACCGCTTTCGGCGACGTCGGCCGCGCTCTACCCGAGGTTCATCTCGCGTACGGGACGCGGCTGGCCGATCTCGGCACGCTCTCTGAAGTCGCCCACGTCCTGGCGCTCGCCGCCGAAGAACTGCGCGGTCTGGGCGATGGCGTCGCGGTAGCGCTGATTGCCGCGCGCCGCAACGCGTAGGCCTTCCGCGTCCTTACGCGGCCGTCGCCCGCGATGCCGGTTTGCGCCACGCAGGAACGATTGCCAGCGCGAAGCGGGCGGCGTTGGGCAGCAGCGTCGGTTTGATCAGAGACGCCGGCATCGCGCTCATGTAATGTTCGTGACCGCGGACGCACGACGCCAGAAACGACCGCCACGTAACATCCTCGAAGAGCGAGAATGCGCCTTCCGCGCCGAAACCGACGCCCTGTACGCGCTTCTTGTCTTCCGCGCGCGGGGCAAACGTCGTCGCGATCCGCTTGACCGCTCGCACGTAACCAAGTGCCGTCGCCGCCCCTTGGAACGGCCGCCAACCGAGACCGTGCCGGATGCGCTCGTAGGCCACCCAATTGACGAAAAAAGTCACGTGCCGCGCCTCTTCGAGCAGCACGAGTTCGAAAATGTCCGTTAGTTCGGGAACGAACAATTGAATCTGCTTCGCCAAACCGAAGATGCCGAAGCCGAAGAAGGAATCGATGCATTCTTCGTAGCCGAAATCGATGAAGTTCCGTTTGGTCGCGGGCGAACGTGAGACCGTTTTGTCAGCGACGTCGATATGGTAGCGCTCCAACATCTCGGCCAGCAGGTTGGCATGGCGCGTTTCCTCGACGCCTTGCAATGCAAGCGCACGCTTGATCAGCGGATCGTCGACTTTGGCCGCGTACGCCGTCACCATGTAGCCGGCGTTCCGCTCGGCTGCGAGTGCGACGCTCCAAAAGGGAATCGAACGAAGGCGGTCGATGGAGCGTTCGTCGAGCTGCGGCCAGGGAAGCTCCGCGGGTTCGAAGGGTCGATGCGTATCGATGAACGTCTGACAGAAGAGGGTTTTGTGGGCTTGCGAGCCGTCGATCATGCTTCTCCATCTCGGAAGGCGTTGAGCGAATCCTTTAGTATCGACGCCGCGACGGTACTGACGGCAACGTGCGGCGTTGCGACGTTTGTCTTTCATATCTTAAATGCCGGTAAGTACGGCTATCAGCGCGACGAGCTGTACTTCATCAGCTGCGCACGGCACCTGGCGTGGGGTTACGTCGATCAGCCGCCGCTGATCGCGGTCGTGGCCAAAATCGTGCTTGCGATCCTCGGCGACTCCTTGTACGCCATTAGGCTTCTACCCGCACTGGCGGCCGCGCTCACGGTCGTCCTCACCGGCCGGTTGGCGCGGCGTTTGGGGGCCGGCGTGTTCGCGATGGGCCTGGCGATGCTGGGGATCGGGCTGGCGCCCTTTTATCTCGCCGTCGGCAACCTGTTGACGATGAATGCCTTCGAGCCGCTGCTGTGGCTCGGGACAGCGTATCTGTTTGTGCGAGCCGACGAGGAAGATCGTCTGCCCTTGTGGCTCGGCCTGGGCATCGTGGCGGGGCTGGGCCTCGTCAACAAATACTCGATGTTCTTTTTTCTCGGGTCCTGTATCATCGGGATCGCGCTGACGCCGGCGCGCCGCTCGCTGCGGCGTCCGGGATTTTTGCTGGCGGCGGCGATCGCGCTCGCTATGGTGGCACCGACCCTGGCGTGGCAAGGGCAGCATGAGTGGCCGCAAGTGCAAGTTCTGCGCGATGCGGCCGCGCGCAAGAACGTCGTTAGCGGTCCGTTCGCCTTCTATGCGCAGCAGCTCCTTATGATGGACCCGCTCTCCGCGCCGCTGTGGCTTGCCGGACTCGCGGTGCTGCTCTTCGGCGCGTCTGCGGTCCCGTTGCGCTGGTACGGCATCACGTACGTCGTCCTGTCGCTCGGGTACGTCGCCTTGGACGCCAAGGTCTATTATTTGGCGCCGATCTATCCGGTGCTGTACGCCGCCGGCGCTCCGGCCATCACCGCTTGGTTTTCGCGCGTGCGGGGCGTGACGATCGCGTATGCAAGCCTGCTCTTCGCGGGGGGGCTCGCGATTGCGCCGGATGCCTTTCCGCTGCTGCCGCTCGGGACGTTCCTGCGCTATCAGCGCATTTTCGACGTCCGTGGCGTCAAAATGGAGCGGCATCCCGAAGGTGAAGTACCGCAGCATTTCGCCGACCAACTCGGTTGGAAGACGCTGGTGGCAACACTCGCGCGCGCGTACGACGCGCTGCCGCCGCGCAAACGCAGGGAAGCGGTGATTCTCACTCACGATTACGGTCAAGCGTCGGCCGTGGACTTCTTCGGACCGCGGTACGGCTTGCCGCCGGCGGTCAGCGGCCACAACAATTACTATCTATGGGGCACGCACGGCGCTTCAGGGAAGGTCGTGCTCGCCGTCGGCGTTCCGCGCAAGAAATTGAGCACGGAGTTCGGCACCATCCGCCAAGTTGGGCTCTATCACGACCGGTACGTGTTACCGGATTTCAATAACCTCCCGATCTACCTCTGTACGCAGCCGCTCGAACCGCTCGCGGTGTGGTGGCCGGCCGTCAAACACTTCATCTAGTGCTTGGTTGCGGAGGTTCGCGTAAGAAGACCACGAAGGATTATTGTCCGGATCGAGG